>NZ_JAWHPN010000024.1:0-40112 GCF_032584215.1 Collinsella aerofaciens
GAGTCCTACCGCGTCCGCCATGCCCTCATGCAGGAGAGCTAGCCGCTCAAAAAGCGTGCGCGCTTCCGATGCTGCGACTGCTCAATTTCCGATGCTCTTTTTGCTCAAATCCTCTTGACGAAACACAATCTACGCGATCATGCGGGACAGGGTGCCCTACGCCGCCTAGTCGAAGCGCTCCGAACAGATTGGAGCCCATCGGCCGAAAGGCCTGGCGTTAGCATGTCGCGATTCAATCTCGAAAACAGCATTGCCCAGTTGACAAAACTATAGGAACACCCCCCACGCTTACGCCATCTATTTTTTGTGCGATCCAAAGTATCGCTAGCTCACGCTCTTCACTATCATCAAATTTGCAGGTCTCATATTTGATGTTTCATTCAGCTCCTTAGAATCGATAACCAAATCCCATTGTCCATTTTGGCCCGGCAATGATCGGCAAAGTTGTTTGTTAGGTATACGAAACAATCGATTAACTGGAGTCAAACGCTTAACTCCAAAACATTTCAAACTGACAATTTCGATACATAATAAAGCTGCCAGTGAATTCAAACAGTTCTCCAAATTAGCTTTTCTAAAATACGTACCACGATCATGTTTCACAGCGTTATAGCTATCCCACCAAGTTAATTTTGCATACATTCCATTTATCCACGCATTAAAAGGTTTGAGTGAAATACTCTGGTTAATCGCAATGTCAACTACCTCATTTACAAAGGCAATATCATTCAAAGCAGACAGGCACTCGAATGCTTCCTTGATATTAGATGGTCTATTTCCGGATCGAAGTTCGACATAATCTTTAAAAACCGAATCAAATTCAGAACAAATCGATAAAAGCATCTTTGCAAATTCAACTGAATAAGTTGAGAAATTATCGTTGCTCAGCTCAACATAATTAAAGGAATTAACAAGCTCTCTTTCAAGAACCAAGTAGTAATCCCAATTTGATAAAGATAAACTCATAGACAAGCAACTCCCGTTAACGTAAATTACACCAAATTATCTTTCGAAATGCCCCCGTAGATATAGCAATCGCCAGCTCAGAAGTCTACTGACGCCCGATTCAGCTGACAAATAATTGACTATACGGCACTATTAAAGGATAACTAGCACTGTTCATCTACAGGAATATCCAGTTTATTCGCCGCGCAAATGCAAAGCTCTTTATCCTCTTGAGTCATCCTGCTCCCAAGAATAATTCGCAACGGCTTGCATGGGCGTTGTACATAATTCATCTCAAGCTCATCTGGCTCTGGTACAAGACGGGCACGATATTCGTTCTCCCGCTCAAACACACTGCCCTTTCTGTAAATTGCCCGTAGATCATTAAGCATGTCATCACTGCTCACATTAAGACCAAGCATCCTAGCAGCAGTCCAAGCAATTTGAGGGTCGCAATTAAATGGTTCGTCATCATATAAAATTGGTAATAATTCAGTGCGCATTCCGTTAGCTATGTTGCAATTGCGAATAGCTTCTCTGTCGTAAGCAAGAACGAAACCCGCTTGGCTTTCGGAATATACATTCCACATATTCGAATCGCTAGGATTGTCCGTTAGGCACAAAATGCGACAACAATTTCGGCAGCTATTCTGATGAACTGGGGCAACAAATCCTCCAACAAATAAGCGCAAGTTTTTAACAGCCGAGCGAAAAAGACTAACTTTTCCCTCATCGGATAGTATCTCGAACTCATCTATTCTTGCTGGATTAAAAGGAGCCCCCAGAACCCCTAAAACAAACGCAAGTCGTCTAAAATCAATTTGATTTATTATCTTTAACGCTTGTTCATCATCATTGAGATTACTTTCGATTTCATCTATACCATTCCAGTTATAGATCGGTACCGAGTCGCACTGATCGCTGAAAACCTTTGGATGAGAAAATGTAACAGTCGCGTTTTCTAGATCGGCAAAAGCGTATTCACTTGGAGGTCGATAGCGGTAAAGCATTCGCGGGACGAGAGAAGTCGATAGCGCTTCCAGCTCCTTCTTTGCGGAAACAATGGAGGCGCCATCGTTTTGCTTGGCAACGAGATTAGCCAGCGTCTCCCGATATGTTTCTTTCTGTGTCAAGCTTAGCGCCATGCAATATCGCTTCCCGATCTAGCTAAATTAGATGCAGTTGATTTTATCCAGTGCAAAAATACTGAATGCACATACGAAGCAGAAGTCATGTCTATCAACTACCAAAAAATGATTCCGATTGGAACGTACCGGAAATCGTAAAAGCTGCCAACGGATATATTTATAATAGCCTGAGATGGCTAGAGATGAAAACATATAGTCATCAAGCAGTCTTGTCCTCCGATGAAGACGCCAGCTATGACATCGAATTCCACTCTCTGTCAGGTCGCTTTACCAATTACGGAGCGCCGCAGAGGCTGCAGAAGCAGTCGAGTATGCAGAAAAGATTTATATGGGCGCGTCAATTAAAAAAGCTCTGTTAGACCAGGATTGACACACATCTGTCCCCACGGCGCCATATCGTTAGCCTCGTAGACCGCGGGGCAGCATGAACGCCGAGGACCTGGTAATCGCCTTCAAACGGGACATGGCGAAGCTGAGCGGGACCGAGCGCCGCCGCGCGATTGAGTCCGTCAGGGACGTGATCCGCGCGGCGGCGTTCGACGACACGGCCGGCCCCGCCTACGAGGTCGAGCGCAGCCGCGTCTGCCTCAAGACCGCCTACGCCATGCGCCATAGGCTGATCGAGTGCCTCTCGGCCCACTGCCCCCATTCAGGGCCGGGCGGGGCTGCGGCGGCGAGCTCGACGAGATCTACTTCCCTGAGTCGCTCAAGGGCAAGGGCAACCGCGCGAAGGGGTTGTTCGCGATGCCGTATCGGCAGCATAGAGACGGTATGTCCATTTCGTCTCTTTTAGCGCTGAATACCATGTATCGGGTTCATTTTCTCATGCCTTATAAGGAATATATGAGACGGCTGAATTCGTAGATGCCTGTTGTAAATGAATGTATGTGAGAAAGCTAACAACTACATAATAAGAGTTGCGTTTGGCATCAGGCAACGAAAACCGTTGCATTTTGTCTCTTGCAACTAAAAGGGTTGCGTTTGGTATATAGCAACGAAAACAGTTGCATTATGTCTCATGCAACTAAAAGGGTTGCTTTTGGTGTCTAGCAACGAAAACAGTTGTGCACGGGCAAGATAACCCTCACGCTTTGCGAATGATATCTTTGTTCCTGCAAATTAAAACACGCAATGTTATAGATAGACGAAATCTGATTAGCGGGCGACGATGAATGCCACATCTCTATTATCACGGGGACTGCCGCCCCAGAAAAACCCGATATGGCAATCGACGCTGATAGCAGTCTTAAAGAACATGACGTCGCCCTCACTCGACCTAGAACCGCTCGAGAATCTCCTCGGCGTTCTCTCGCAGATAGATATCTAGGTCCGGCACGGCAAACTGCACGTAGCCCCTCTGTGGTGCCTGAATAACCTCTCTTTGTAGCAATTTTGCCCTAATGGAGCTGACCTCATTGGTCTTTTTACCCATGCGCTTAGCAATCTCGGATGATTTGGACTGTTGTTTATCCTCGCACATGGCCAAAAGGTATTTGATATCGTTGAGCCCCAGTCCAGAAATCGCGGGCTCGTGAACAACATCGTGAAAACGAGCCTCTGCCAGCGCAATGCCTTCAGTGACGTCGCGCTCGCTCACAATGGCACTTTTGGCACGATGCAAGTTGGCGCGCTGCCAAATGGAATAACCGACCAGTTGCACCAGATAGGCATAGCCCTTAGTGGCCTTAGCGGCTCTCGACAGGAGATTGTCCTCTATGGTCAAGCCAGTCGCGACAAAGCTATCGCCCATAGAGAGCGCTACCTCCACCTGGTTGATAGGCGCCAGATCTTCGGGGAGGGCACGACGCAAGAACGTAAGCGCCTTGCCGTTAATAAGATCCATAACACCGGCGGGTAACCCGGCAAAGGCAAGTGCGATATCTACTTTTTCCCCTATCAAAAGCTGAACCGTAGACGCAATGGCACGCATATCGTCAATCGGAGCGTCCTGAACTTCATCGATGGCAATAAAAAGACCCTCGGATGACTTCGCCGCCGAACTTAGCAACTTTCTAAGGCTCGACTCTTTGGGTGCAACATCGACTTTCGCAGAAACAAAGCCGGCGTTTACACCGACCGAAGCATTGGCCGCAAGGGAAGAATCAGCAACCTGATCCTTCAAGTCCAGCAATAGGTTAGGGCCAGCAGAAACAATAGCGGTCTTCCATCCAAGCTCTCGCGCACGATCCCTAAGATCGCAGAGCAAAACAGTTTTTCCGGAGCCCCTCGGTCCAGCAATACGCATGAGCCTCGCAGGTGCACCAATTCCCGCATTCAAACTCTCGGTAAACTCAAGGGCAATATCATCACGACCAATTATGCGCGGAGGCTCAGCGCCGGCAGTGGGACGAAACGGATTATGGAATGCTGTGGCGCTCACTTGTTTGCCTTTCTAGGGAATCGATTAACAGCCAATCATCGGTTAAATAATTATCGCAGACTATATCGAATAATATCGAGTTATATAAGGCTGTATAAACTTATCGCGGAAGTATCGAGCTTTCGTAATATGACTTAGTTAATAGTCCACCATTGCTTTCTTCCAAGCTCATAGCGAAAGAAAGTTCAGGACTTCCTAAACCCATTGCCTTAATACGAGAAATACTCGCTCTCGGCAGATAGGTTTGGCCCCAACCACGGATCGCCGCTGAGGAAGAACTCCGGCCAGCGCTGCATGAACAGTGCTTGCTCACGCTTCCAGCGGCGCAGCTTTTCCTCGTTGGCCTCTTCCCTGCCGCGCGAGGTGAACTCGTAGTGATACAGGGGTGAAGATAGGTAGGCCCGGCCGTGCGCGGTAGCTCCGCGGGCGGCCGGGCCGGTTTTGCCTCTTGGCAATGTTCAACTCATATTAAAAGGGAGGAGTCGACTGATCGGCCCCTCCCACGGCGTTTCGCCGTTTCTCTCTACACATATTAGCACACGGAAGGAACGTCACCGCTTGCGCCCGTAGCCATCGATGAACCCCTCAATAAATCCGTATTTCTGCCGGTCACCGCTTCCGACGATCATCATGTACGTATCAACCCCGACAGCGCTCTCGAGCTTCTCGAGCTCCCGCAGGCATTTCCGAAGAAAATCTCTGGAACGCTTCTTCTGATGCGTTAGCAAGGTCAATAGGTAGGCCAGGAGAACGATGTAGTCGATTATGGAATTGAAATTCAACCTGTACCCGATAGAAAGATCCTCATCGAGAAGCTCGCCAACCGCGGCCAGGTTTCTGTCGGTCTTGGGATACTTAACCGATTGGCTGAACCTCGAATCAAATACCGCCCCGTTATGGGCGACCGCGTTCCTTAAGGGACGAATCGTCTCGACGATGTTGATGACGATGCCGGGGTTCGCATGTAAGAGACCTAGGTCGCTTGCGATATCGGCGAGGATTTCATCGGGAAGGCTTCTGCATACGCTTGTGAGATCGCCGAGGGTCATCACCTCGAAAATGCTCCAAACGGGCGCGTCATCGTCGCGATCGACATAATGCTTCACGAGATCGTTTTTGTAACTCCGTCTCACGATGTTCTGAAGCTGGCTCTTGAGCTTGAGCTTTTCCCCCATCTGCCCGTTCACGACCCTTCCGTTGACATCCCTGCATGTCCGGAGGCCGCGCTTTAAGAAGGTCGCCAGCCCGGGGTCCTCTATGTTCTCAAGTATTCTGGCCAAGACTATGTTTTTAACCGCCGTTTCGATGAACATTATCTCCGGGTAGATTGCAGCCTTGATGGCGGAATCGAACCCGTATATGTCCATGAGTGCATCGAACGAAGGGAGGGGGAGCGCATTTTTGGGCTTTCGGACAAACCGGAAGCCTTTATAGCCATGGAAATAGCCCATGTTTCTCAGCAGTATCTTTCTGTCGCTCCCCCGCAAATCCTCCATACCGTGATTCGTCCTCATGTGCTTCATGAGGGAATTGATGCTCATGCCCTTCTTCATCGAACCTCCCTTGGCCTCCTTCTAGGAAATTATATCCCAGCCCGCCTCGACGGGGCGAGCCTGTCGTTGGCGCCGGCCTATTTGTGTTTGTTAACGTCGTGATTGCGGGTTTGATCACATCCGATTTTCAGAATTGAGCACGATAGTTTTTCGGTTTTGAGCACGGCCACGCCGACCAGACCGCATGCCTTAACGTTGTCGGTGCGTCGTATCGGCAACGAGCAAAGGCAGGAGGGAATGATCGACGTGGACAAGATAGAGGACGCAGGTGGCGGGCTGCAGGGCCATGCTCGAGGCCGAGCTCGCGCACAGGGACGCGACCAAGAGGGCACGGCTGCTCAGGCAGGCGAGGCTCCCCGTGCACAAGTCGGCCGAGGGGTTCGACTGGTCGCACGTGCGGTTCTCCGAGGGCTGGGGCCGCGACGACATGCTTTCGCTGGGCTTCGTCGGCCCCCGCGAGGACCTCGTGTTCTTCGGCAAGACCGGCAGGGGCAAGACCCACATGGCCGTGGCCCTGGCGATGCGCACGGCCGCCGCCATCTGGTCGTCGCCGAACACCGCGCCCCACCGGCTGAACTCCAGGTTCGTGGTGATGACCACCGACTGCCGCTCGTAGGCGTCGGCGAACACCTAGAAGAGCGCGCGCGCCGTCGAGATCCAGCGGCAGGAAGCCGAGCTCGTCGATGACGAGCAGCCTAGCGCAGCCGATGAGCGCGGCCTCACGGTCAAGGCGCCCCTCGTCGCGGGCGCGCCGCAGCCGCATGACGAGCGATGACGCGGTGAAGAAGCGGGCCTCCATCCTCCGCTCGCACGCCAGCATGCACAGCGCCGAGGCCATGTGCGTCTTGCCGGTGCTGACGTCCCCCACCAGCACGAGGTCCTCGCAGAAACCAGTTTCATGGAGCGTTTCATTGAAAATCCCCCTAATCTAGCAACGGTTTAAAGTCTACTAGATTGGGGGGGGACGCGAGCCAAGTCGACAAAGGCAGTTAACCGGCGGCTATTCATGCCTCGATTTAGAACCGCTCGAGAATCTCCGCAGCATTCTCTCGCAGATAGATATCTAGGTCCGGCACGGCAAACTGCACGTAGCCCCTCTGTGGTGCCTGAATAACCTCTCTTTGTAGCAATTTGGCCCTAATAGAGCTGATCTCATTGGTCTTTTTACCCATGCGCTTAGCAATCTCGGCTGATTTGGACTGTTGTTTATCCTCGCACATCGCCAAAAGGTATTTGATATCGTTAAGTCCCAGTCCAGAAATCGCGGGCTCGTGAACAACATCGTGAAAACGAGCCTCTGCCAGCGCAATGCCTTCGGTGACATCGTGTTCGCTCACAATGGCACTTTTGGCACGATGCAAGTTGGCGCGCTGCCAAATGGAGTAACCGACCATTTGCACCAGATAGGCATAGCCCTTAGTGGTCTTAGCGGTTCTCGACAGCAGTTAAACCATTGTCTAAAGCGAGAAATACTCACTCTCGGCAGATAAGTTAGGCCCCAACCACGGATCACCCGTCAAGAAAAACTCCGGCCAGCGCTGCATAAACAGCGCTTGCTCGCGCTTCCAGCGGCGCAGCTTTTCCTCGTTGGCCTCTTCCCTGCCGCGCGAGGTGAACTCGTAGTGATACAGCTCGGCATAAGGCGTATAGATGGTGTGGTAGCCCGCCTCCCATACGCGCAGGCAAAAGTCTGCGTCGTTAAAGCCAACGGCGAATTCCTCGTTGTAGCCGCCGACGCGCTCAAATACGTCGCGTCGCACCATCTGGCAGGCACCCGTTACGGCGCTAAAGTTGCCCGGGCGCACAGCGCGGGCAAGATAGCCCTCGCGCTTTGCCGAGAAGTCCTGGTTGGCATGGGCAAGTGCCCCACGCACGCCAACCAAAATGCCGGCATGCTGCACCAGATGATCGGCAAAGTAGAGTTTGGCGCCCACCACGCCCGCATCGGGACGCTGCAGATAGCCCATCATCTCTTCGATAAAGTCCGGGCTTATGACCTCGGTATCGTTGTTGAGCAGCAGCAGGTAGTCGCCCTTGGCGTGCTTCACACCAAAATTGATGATCTGAGAGTAATTGAACTCGCCCGGCCAGCACACAACACGCGCGATGCCCTTGCCTTCGGATGCTGCAGCCACGCGCTCTGGCAGGGTTTCGTAATACGCAAACGTCTCCGGGGCTTCGCTGTTGTTCTCCACCAAGACGATCTCGTAATTGGTATACGTTGCCTTCTGAGCGATCGACATCACGCAGGCATCGAGCGTCTCAACGTGATCCTTAGTGGGAATCACAATGCTCACCAGCGGCGCAGACTCCGGCAGCGCATAACGCATGTGATAGACAAACGGCGTCTCGGCCTCCTCGACCGTTCCGCAAATGCCCAGCGCGTTAAAGTGGCGCTGAAGCGCAAGGCGCCCAGCTTCAATAGCATACGGCTTGCTATCGGCAGAACCGTCGGCGGTTGAACCGGGATGCACGCGCCAGTGATACAGTACGTGCGCAACATGTTCAAACCGCGCGCCCGCCGCAAGGCAGCGGAGCGTCAGGTCGTAATCTTGGGCGCCCGCGACGTCTTCCGGCGACATGCCAATGCGATCAATAAGCGCCTTCTGCACCATCAGGAAATGCGTCACGCAGTTATGGCTATAGAGCAGGTCGACGTTGAGCTTGGTCTTAAAGACCGGCTGGCCCCACTCCCCCGTTTTCTGGAACATGTCCTCGTCGCAGAACAGGACCTGGGGACGCTCGTCCTCGGCAGCCTTGTTCAGCGCGGCAACATAGTGGAACAACGCGTCCGGTTCCAGGATGTCGTCATGGTCCAAGAACGCGATGTAGTCGCCCGTCGCTTGCTCGATACCTGCGTTGGTGTTGACCACAATGCCGCCGTTGCCGGGAAGCTCGATGCGACGGATGCGCTCGTCGTTGGCACCTGCCGCAAGGGCGGCCACCGCATCCCATTCAGGCGAGGCATCCATAAGGAGCAGTTCCCAGTTGTCATAACTCTGGACTAGCACCGAGTCCAGCAGCTCGCGCAGGTATTCCCGATCAGTCTTGTAGCACGGCACCACAATACTCACGAGTGGTCTATAGGCAAAAGCCACCGAAGCGACACGCTGGCACGCTAAATCGCCCGGCTTTGCGCGATGTTGCTCAAACCAACGTCGATAAGCTGCGTCGTCTGCACGCGCGTCCTTCATGCGGTTCCAGCTGTCGTCGACAATGCCGTTGTACAGGCGACCATCCATGGCGCAAAAACCGCTCTGGATTAGGCCCGTGGGATCAGCCGCAATCGCGACAAAATCACGTATATCCTGGGGCATCTCAACGCTCAAATACGTTTTATTGACGCGGCAACCGTTGCGCTGCGGCACATCGATCTGCGATTCAAACACATGCACGGTGACATCGATGGCATTCATATGCGCATCGAAAATCTGGAGCTCAGGGGTGCACTTGGAGTCTCCCACCCACGTAACCTCATAGCGCCACACCGCGCCGGCGTCTGCCGGCAAATAGCGAATGGCATCGATCTCGTAGCGACCGCAGCATTCGCCACGCTGCGCATCGCGGATAAGCGCACACAGCGCAGGCTTTGCTTTGTAGTTAATCTTGGATTCCAGCTTGGCCACGCGGCTATCGAGGCGAATAGAGCCCAACCTTTGGCCACCGAATGCAAAAACGGCATCCATCGACGAGCCATCCAAAAACGGAAGTACCAAGACGGCGAGCTCGCGTTCGTAATCGGAAACGGAAGGGCAAAGCGTCAGCACACGGCCATGATCGACCGGGAGTACCAGCGACGGCACACAAGAGCCGCTCGTCGTCGCATGGGCAAACGCTTGAGAACCCTCCCGCTCAATAAGCGCGGTGACATCCTGACCGGCAAAACGAAGCAGCACAAACAGACGGCCCTGACTGCGGCAAAGCGCCAAACGCTTGATACTCATCTACACTTCTCGCTTTCCCAGGGCGTTCGCTGCCATGCGTTTGCAGGCACCCAGGCGCCCAAACCTCAAGACGTCGTAATCGAACATGAGCTTTTTACATGCACGGGCATTGGGGGCCCTGCTGGTAAGCGCCGCACGCACCATAGCAGCAACAGAAGGAGCGCATTGTGCGAGCGCAGCATCGCTGCCCACGGCAGAACCGGCAAGCGCCGTGGCAACGGCAGCAAACACCTTGCCGCAGTCCGAACCCAGCAACCTGAGCGCATCGTACAGCACCAGATCGCATAGGAAGTACGCCAGGTCATCGGCATACTGGACATCGAGACCGTCGCGCTGCCAGTCAGCCAGCACAGCGGAGTAAATCTTCACATGCTCCAGCAGACGCGTCTCGTCGTCATAGCGCATGGTGTCCATGAGCGAGCCCTTGCGCGCCACGCGGTAGTCATACAGCTTGTTCGAAATAAGCGCGGTCTTGCGCGAGCGACCGTACACGGCAAAATCGAAGACCTGGTCCTCGCCATACTTAACGGTTTCGTCGAACACGATCCCGTTGCCCAGCAAAAACTCACGCTTGCAAGCGGTGCGCCATGCAAAGGGGCGAGACGCTTCCTTAAACAGCAGGTCGGAGCCATAGCCTTCAAACGATACATCGCGCGGGCTCAGTACATAGTTAAGCCACGGATACCCCGCCTCCAGCGGATACGGATTCGCGCCAAAGGTCAACACGTCGCAATCCTCGCGTTCAAAGGCATCGACGATCACGCGGCATGCATCGGGCGTAAACCGGTCGTCGGAATCCAAAAACGCGACGATAGGCGTCGTGGACGCAGCGATGCCGGCATTACGCGCACTCGACAGGCCCCCGTTTGGCTTATCGACCAGCGTAAAGCGCGCGTCCTTTTCGCAATACGCAGCCGCAATATCGCGCGAACCGTCCGGCGAGCCATCGTTGACCAGCACGCCTTCCCAATCGGGCATGTCCTGCGCAAGCAGGGAGTCCAGGCACCAGGCCAGGCACTCCTCCACGTTATAGATAGGAACGACAACGGAAATCTTGGGGGTAGCCATAGTCAAGTGCTCCTACTGTGCGACCGGAACGTCATCGGGGTGCGGGTTGTCGCCGTAGGCGCGCTGATACGTCAGCACGCGCCAGACCAGCGGCAGGCCGCCGATCTTAAAGTAGTGTTTAAACGTATTGAGCTTGCCCGGCTTCTTAAAATCAAAGCGCGAATCGATATAGGCGCGGGGCGACTTGACCATCAGTCGCAAGTCGGTCTCGCCACGCGGGTCGAAGAGAGACAGGTCAAAGCGACCGGCATCCCAATCGGCCTTGAGCTCGGGAGATGCCTTCTCCCAAAACTGCTCGCGCAATTCATCGACCAGGCGCTCATCATTCCAACGGTACGTATCGACCTTCATGCGCATTAAAATACCCTGAAGCTGAGCCTTAAGCTCGGGGCGTTCATCCAAAAAGCGCTGCATCTCGGTATATTCGTCGCACACGCAAAACACCTTGTTAGGAGAATTAACGGAGCTCTTCTCGTTATCTTGGCGATAGCACAAAATGGGGTCCGCGATAAACGCAGCACGCTCGGCGCATGCCCAGACCTTAAAGTTAAAACCCGCATCCTGATACGAAGCACCTGGCGTGGGAAGAAACCGAATCTGATTGTCGTTGAGGAACTCGCGCCGGTAGATAGCCGACCAAATGGAAGGTTTGCGGTAGAAGATGCCCGGGCGATCGACGGGGCGATACGCGGCGCCCGTCATATGCTCGTCGATGATCCCAAACAGCTCACGCCGCTCGCTGGGCGTGGACCAATACAGGTAAAAGTCGCCCTTTACCACATCGGCATGCTCGGCATCGGCCTTGGCGACCAGCTTTTGGAGTGAATCCTCAAACATAAAGTCGTCGGACTCAAGGATGCCCACGTACTCGCCGCGCGCCATCTCCAGGCCGCGGTTCATCGAGTCGCCGTAGCCGCTGTTGGCCTTGTCGATCATCTTTACACGGGGGTCGCGCTCCATGTACTCGCGGATGATATCTGGCGAGCTATCGGTGGAGCCGTCGTTGATGCAGATGATCTCGATGTCCTTGAGCGTCTGCGCCACGGCGGAATCGAGGCACTCACGCAGGTAGCGCTCAACATTGCAGATGGGAACAAGAAGCGAAACTTTAGGGGTATCAGAGTTCTGCAAGAGAACCTCCTGTTGAATAGCGTGTAACAGGGTTATTTTAGCAGCCGAGTTGCGGCGGGCGGCAGCGCTTGGAATTAAATAAAACGCTCCAGGCAGGCTTTGAGACCGCGAGTCGAAAGATAGAACAGCGCGGCATCTGCCATCGAAACGCCCGAGGTCGCCGCAACGAGCTTGTGGGCAACACGGCGAACGGCGCCCTTAGCAGGCATATCCGCCCACTCCGTTCCCAAAAACGTCGTGAGGTCCATGTTGACGCGAGCCGCCACGCGATGGAAGTCATCGGCATCCAAGCGCGCCAGGTCGAACACAATGAGGTCCAGGAACCAGGTGATCAGCTCGCCGGGGCACAGGTCCAAAAGACCGTAGGCCGCCCAGCCCTCCAAGACCTCCTCGAGCATTCTCATGTGGGCGTCAAGCTTTTTGGCGCGAGCCTCGGCACTGTTGAACTCGTGCGTCGCCGATTCGCTCTCCATCACGTAGTGGTAGAACTTGTCCGGCATGACGACGGTCTTGCGGGCAAGCGCATAAGCCGCAAATTGGAAGACGACGTCCTCGCCCAAAGCCAAACCGGGGGCGAAGCGAATGCCTTCGCGATTGAGCAGCTCGCGCGAAAAAGCCACGCGGCAGGCATAGGGCTGCGCATTCGAATGGAACAGAAGTTGGGGATCACGGGCGTCGAAGGTACCGGCTTTGGGGCTCATGAGTTGATGGACGCGTTTGGGGGCAGCATCGGCTGGTTCACAGACGCCGCCAAAAACGGCGGCCTCGGCATCTACAGACTCCATGGCATGCAGTACGCGCTCGACCGTCTGGGCATCGATATAATCGTCGGCGTCCACAAAAAAGACGGTCTCGCCCTCGGCGGCATCGATACCGGCATTTCGAGCACACGAGACACCCGCATTTTCCTGGTCAATCACCAGTACGCGATCGTCGGCCTGCGCGACCTGGCGCAACACGTTCAACGAATCATCAGTCGAACCGTCGTTGACGCAGACAACCTGAATCGAGCGTTCGGACTGAGCCAACAGCGAATCGAGGCATCGCTGAATGGAGCGCGCAGAGTTGTAAACGGGGACGACAATGGTCGCTTTGGGGGTCAAAGTCTCTCCCATGTCGACCTACCCCCTCAGCGATTCGATGAGGAAGGCAGCAACCACGCCTGGGCCTCCAACCGAGGCGTAATACTTAGCACGCCCCAAGGCACCATCCGTCGCAAAACTCGGATGCTCGTCAACCCAGCCCTCAGGATCTTTGAGGATGGCAGCGAGATTTGCGCGCTTCCACGGCTTGAGGTCGTCAAGCGAAAACTCCCCCGCGTCCAAGGCCGCTTGGAACTCCTTGGCCATCTGAACCAGGAACTCCTTATAGAACTTAGGCGCCAAGCGCACGTAGTTCCACATATACGAATCGTACTTAATGAGTTGGTTGAACTTGAGCATGCGCGCGACGTCATCACTTGCGTGGTCGCGGGCATAATCCTCTCGAATCCAACGCTCAATCTCGGCATACTCGGTATTGACGCAAAAGACCTTAGCCGAAGAATTGACCGAGGAATTCTCGTTGTCCTGGCGATACGACAACACGGCATCATGCAGGTAAATAGCCTTTTCGGCACACGCGATCACCTTAAAGGCAAATGACGTGTCCTGAAAGGATGCCCCCGGAGTCGGCAGGAACTTGATACCGTTGCGCTCAAGAAAATCACGACGGTACACGGCCGACCAAATCGACGGTTTTTGCTTAAAGAACTGCGTCGTATTGCTGGGATGCACCGGTTTGCCACAATCCCTTGCCTTAAACATCTCGTGCAGCGAACGACGCTCCTCGGGCTTAGACCAGTAGAAATCAAAGTTCGCCTTCGCAAAGTCGGCATTATTGCTATCGGCGGCCGAGACAAGCTTTTCGAGTGCGTCGGGCGCCATAAAGTCATCGGACTCCAAGATGCCAACGTACTTGCCACGCGCCATCTCCAGACCGTGGTTCATCGAGTCGCCGTAGCCGCTGTTGGCCTTGTCGATCATCTTGACGCGCCCATCGCGCTCCATATACTCGCGGATAATCGCCGGCGAGTTGTCGGTCGACCCGTCGTTAATGCAGATGATCTCAATATCCTTGAGCGTCTGCGCCAGGGCGGAATCGAGACACTCGCGCAGGTAGCGCTGAACATTGTAAATGGGAATAAGCAGCGACAGAACAGGGCTGCCAGAGGCGTTAGTAGACAAATGTGCTCCTTAGGAAATACCTGTCGTTTCATGGTATCAAAGGGTCAGCGCGCCAGCGGGCGTTTATATAATCTATGGAGCCTCTTGCGGGCAAAGCAGCCCCACGTCATGCGGCGGGCCCATGGCAGGTTCCTGCGTTTTATTCAAAGCTTGCCGCTAAGGTGCGCCGAGCCTTTACAATAGGACCGTCCCAAGGACGTATTCGATAGCTTCCGCGCAGCACTCGCCCGCCGCGCGTGAAAGGATATATTGCCCCATGCCTTCAACCCTTCCCGCTCCCATCGATAAGCTCGCCATCGTCGTCGTTACGTACAAGCGCCAGGAACTCCTGGCCAACTTGTTCGACTCCATGACCGAGCTCACGGCCGCGCCCTGGCGCATCGTGATTGTCGATAACGAGAATTCGCGCGAGACCGAGGCCATGTGCGCCGCATTCAACGAGCGCCTGGCCAACCTGTGGGGCATCGACACCGAGCAGCCCGACGCGCAGGGCGGCACCGACCGTGTCATCTACGCCCCGCAGCTCGAAAACGGCGGCGGTGCGGGCGGCTTCTCCGCCGGCACCAAATGCGCCTACGACCTGGGCGCCCAGTGGTTCTGGGTGATGGACGACGACGTGCTCGTCATCCCCGAAGGCATCGAGCGTCTTGCCAAGTGGACCGACCGCTACGATGTCATCCAGGGTTCGCGCCTGGACTTTGACGGCGGCGCCTTCTTTTGGCAGTACCAGCTCATCCTTTCGCTTGGTATCCCCAACCCCATCGCTAAGTGGGACCTGGGCCCCAAGGGCTACCGCGCCATGAACCAGTTGTGCTTTGAAGGCGGCCTGTTCTCGCGCCGCGTGGTCGACAAGATCGGCCTGCCGGATGCGCGATTCTTCATCTACGGCGACGATGCCTGCTACGGCTACGTGGCCAGCCAGCACTTCCCCGCCGCCGTTGTTGCCGACGTGGTGCTCAAGCGCGCCCGCGCCGTCTCTAACTGGGATATCGCCGGCAAGCGCCAGCTCAACTCCACGAGCGACACCAACCGTTACTACATCATGCGCAACCGCGGTTATCTGGCACGCTACATGCAGATCTACGGCGACTACCACCCTATGCTGTTCCGTCTGGGCAACGCCGCGACCTTCTGCAAGGAATTCATTCGCCTGGCCGCGGTCGACAAGTGCTTTAAGACCGGCATTCCGGCGCTGCGCCGAGGTATGAAGGACGCCCGCAAGATCATCAAGGATCCCAACTGGAAGCCCATGCCGCCCCTGAAGGACGCGGAGTAACGGAAGCCGGAAACACCTCGGCGCTTAAAGCAGCTGGCACACCGTAGCCACATGCTGCCCATCAAAACCGAACCCCCAGCGCATGCGACCCACGCCGGGGCGCGGTACACGGATTTCGTCGATGCCGCCGCGCTCTATGTCGAGTAGCGACTGCACGGCCAGCAATTCCAGGCCCAGCGCATCCACATCGGGGTCATACATCAAGTTAATCGTTATCAGCGGGCGCTCGTCCAGCATGCCAATCGTGTCTGCTACGTCGAACACAGCACCCGTAGGGAAAACCTGGATGTCCCAGCGACCCGCGCCACACTTTCGTCTCGAGGCAGGATTGGCATAGCCCGGCAAGCCAAAGCAGAGCCCCTGCAAGAGCAGATGATATGGCAGCGGCGTATCTAGGTCGGTCTCACCGATTCCCGCATCACCCAGGATGCGGCTTAGCGCCCGCCTCACCGCATCCTCATCCCCACGGCACAGCCCGTCGCGAAACGCATCGACGTCTCGAATGTCTTCGGCAGCGCACTCAAACCACTCAACAATCACTAGACGCAAGGCCTGTCGAAGCTCGTTATTGGGCAATCGCAAAGCACGGAGGCGATCGCCATACTCTGGCTCCTCAGTCATATCCGTCGTCAGGAAACCGGACAGATACAGCGCCGTCCACAGGCCATCATCAGGCGAGACATCTGGCTCTGCAGTGCCCAAACAAAGCGGGACCTCAGCGCACCCATGGGCCTCGAGCAAATCAAACAAGACCGAAAGGCGGTCGAGATTCCACCCGGCGACTACCCTACTCAGGCAATCGGCATATCCATACAGATCGGCACGCACAGGCGCCGTGCAGCCTCGGTCCAGAAAACCGATCACGCGCGCTGGACTCGAGCAATAGGCCCTGCCAAACCGATACCCCTCGAGCCATTCACGCGCATCATCAAGGTATTCCTCGCGCCCAGCATGATTCAACAGAGCCAGGACCTCGGCATCCGAAAAGCCGAACCAACGGTCACACCACGTCGAAAGCGGCGTCGACAGACAATACGAGCAGCCGCGCGAAGAAAGCGCCGCTTCGGCAGGACCGGGACACTCCCCCATCAGACACGTCAGCCGCAACGAATCGCGCGCAGTGGCAATGGCGTCGAACAGCACGCGATCGAATAGCCCTGCCGGATCGGCGCCGGAAGCGACCCTCGCGCTCGCACGGCCCAACCACGCCGCGTCGTACCCATCAACGAGCAATACAACCTGCTCATCGCAGGCCATCTCCAGCAGCTCAATGAGCACGCCAAGCACCGAGGCGACCTCGTCCTCGCCCGCCGCGCCACGCGCAACACGTTCGATGTGACGCACCTTATCTCGAGCTAAATCCGGAGCCTCCAAAAGCGCCAGCAGGCGGGCGCACTCGCCCGAAAGAGCATCGCGCACGACGTCGGCAATAGCGGCGCCACGCCTCGCAGCGCCAGAAAAATCCAGCGATATCACCGGATAGCAAGCGTACTCATCCCGATAACGCCCGCCGTCCGCATCCCAAATCTGAGCATCGGCAAACGAGCTCCGACCGGCGCGACCGACCGCGGGACGCTCCAGAAAAGCCCTGAGCATCGACAAGTTCATGCTCTTGCCAAAACCCTCGGGTCGACAGCACACCACAACGGACGTGTCGCAGTCCAGCACATCGGCAATAAACATGGTCTTGTCAACCAGCATGCAGCAACCAAGGGCCTCCGCATAGTCGTGTATGCCAATGGGCAAAACAGCATTGTCGGCACAGCCGATCAAGCGCACGCCAAAGCCAGCAGCACAATCAACATTTGCCTGTTCAGACACCAAAACGTTCCCCCTAAATCGCAGCACGATGCCAATTGTAATGACCGCATCGCATGTACCGATGTCGCCGCGCGAACATATCGGGCAACGGTAGCAACAAGAGGTATGAGGGGGCATAACTAATCGTTGCACAACAAAACGGGGCCCGATGCATTCGCACCGGACCCCGTCCCAACTCTTTAGTTATCTGGCAACCGAGAGGCTACTCCTCCGAGCCGTCCTCCCCAGAAGCTTTCTTCTGCTGATCGAGCTTATGCTTACCACTTACGATAGACGTAGCGCCCAGTGTGGCCAAGCTTGCACTGGCAAGGCTCGCCATAACGATAAGGTCGCCCGTCTTGGGCATGTTACCGCCAGATGACTTGGTCGTTGTAGTCGTCGTGGTTGTAGTGGTCACCGTCTTGGAGTCATTTTGCTCTTGGGCCTGGTTGTCAGCACCGCTCTTGTCGTCGTCTTCGGGCTGTTTCTTTTCGCCCTCGGTCTTGCTCTCGTCCTTCTTCTGTTCGGACTTGTCGCCCTTCTCCTCAGAGCTAGAACCCTTATCGGATTCGGTCTTCTCGGAAGCCTTGTCCTTGGAGTCGCCCTTTGAGGCCTCGGTCTTTTCCGTGGAAACCTGATCAGAGTTGTCCTTGTTCTGGGCCGAGCCGTTATTGACGCCAGCCATCAGCGAAGAACCCAGCGTAGAACCAAGCTGCTCGGAGAAAGAGGGCTTCTTGTCCGGCGAAGCAACGGGAGCGTCCGGCGCTTTATTCGAGTCGTCCTTGGAAGCATCGGAATCAGGGGTTGCGTCAGAGCCGGAGCCGTTGTTAGAGCCGGTAGATGAGTTAGAGGTGTCAGCGCCGGTCGAACCAGAAGCGTCGCTGTCCGTATTGCCGGCAGAGCTTGAAGGCGAATCGCCCGCAGCAGAGCCGTTCGAATCGGAGCCGTTCGAGGTAGAGCCGTCGTTGGTAGTGCCACCAGCAGAGCCATTACCGTCAGCATCGGTCGAGGGCGCATCCATCCTGTCATCGTTGGCATCGTCACTCGAGTCGTCATTCGAATCAGGTGTCGGCGAGGGCGCCGGTGTGGGCTCGGGCTGCACGGGCGTCGCGGCGGCAGCCTCGTCCTCAGCGATATAAACCAAGCAGTCCTTTAGCTCGTTGCGGTAGCGGTTCTTCCAGCCCTCATGATACTGGGGTTGGCTCGAATACTTGGTCGCCACGTTATTGACCACGCTGTTGGAAAGCGCCGTCACAAACTCGCGATCGGACATATCGTTGGAAAGATTCGCCCAGCGGAAAAAGTCCCTGCAGCCACCAGTGCCGCACATGTTGGTAATGCTCCACACCATGCCCTTGACGCAGTCAGCGCGGCCCGAAATATCAATACCCAGGCCGCTCTTGAGCCACGCCTCGGTCACCGCATAGTACGAGTTGTACGCATAAGCATCTTGAAGTGCTGAGAACTCAACAGGATCGGTGTTGTAAGCACCCTGGAAGGCCTCCTGCGCAATACGGCCCAACTCGGTGAGCTGGCCGTTCTCGTACATGGCATTGCTCGTGTTGGAAATCTCGCTGCCGCGATCAATCGCATCCTTGAGCATGCTGTACTTGGCAGAATCGTAGTTGTAAACCTGCTTCATAAACGGAATGAGCGACCAGCGGCGATCAAACTGATAGTAACCCAGTGCGTTATAGCCGTCACCAAACGAAAATCCCTGGTTGTAGTTACCATGGCTCTCGTACTTGGTAAAGTACTTCATCTCGGGAGTCACGTTGACAAACGAAACGCCCTGGACCGACCTCAGCACGCCCGAGAAGGACTGCTGGGTGTAGAGACCTTTATCGATATCGGTGGCATCCGAGGCAACGCCCGGCGTGGGCTCCTCGGCAGCGGCGGGTGCCGGCGCGGAAACGGCGCCAAACGAAAGCGCCAACGTCAGGCCCGCGACAATCGCAGAATGCTTGGGCTGCATAAGATCCTCCCTGCATTGGTGTAGTTAAAGTTCAGTTTGCAAAGATAAAAATAAGTATTGCAGCTCGCCCGTTGTTGCACAACAACCCCTCGGTAAACGGCAACAACCCTCCGCGAAATCTTAAGGAATTAGACAAACTGGTCATCGGGCGCCAACAGAAGCTCGCCGTAACGTTTCGTCAGCCCGTCTCTCAACTGGCAGAAAGCGGGAATATAGACGTTCAAGATGCGCTGAATCAAATCTTGAGCGAGCTTGTTGTCGTAGATATGGACGTTCGTATTGCGGTCTCTGAGCATATCCAGCCAGGCTGCCTCATCAATAAAGTCGTAGAATCGGTAGGACTCCTTCAAGATGGCACGAGGAGACCCCGACGCGGCAAGCGTGGCGCCCTCATACTCGAGCAAACGCTTAAGGAGCTTCCAGCTCAGTTCAAATTGAAGATTGAACTTATTAATCAATCCACTCTGAACAAAATCATTGTTGAGATCCTGATTGGGCGCATCCTCAAGATTCGCCAAGGCGCTGGCAAAGTTCTCATATTTTTTCATACAGAATCACACCATCCCTGGCAATTTCATCGAGCAATTGCTGCGATAAGGACTCGTCGAGATTGACGACATCTACATCTAAAAGAGTATCAAGACGCTCCTCGATCAAATATGAGAAACGGCCGAAATCCTGACAACCTGCTACGGCGATGTCAATATCGCTCTTAGGCAAACCGTCACCTCGAGCGCGAGAACCAAACAGCACAACCTTCTCGGTATCACATTCCCGAGCAAAAACTTCGATTTGCTTGTACACCTTATCGAGAGATGTCATTTGCAGCCCTACAACTTAATGTCAAAGTTGATCTCGGGGACGGCGGCCAAGTCGGCCAACGTCACGCCGTCGACGTATTTTTCGATCACGTCGTCCAGACCGCGCCAGAACTTGACGGTCGAGCACAAATCGCTGCGGGTGCAGCTGTTGTCGATGCCGTCGCACGCCACCGGAGCCGTGCTGCCCTCGACGGCACGCAGGATGTCGCCAGCACGCACCTCGGCGGGGTCCTTGGCCATCATGTAGCCACCGCCTTTGCCACGCACGCTCTTAAGCAGGCCAGCCTTCATAAGCGGACGAACCAGCTGTTCCAGATACTTCTGCGAGATATGCTCGCGGTCGGCAACCTCGCGCAGGGCAATTTTGCCCTCGGCGTCACCGAGCGCCGCGATATAGATCATCAGCCGGAGGGCATAGCGGCCCTTGGAAGAAATGAGCATACCTACCCTCCCATCGCATCTGGGACAACATAACCAGGTCTGTTTGTCCCAAATCTTAAGTAAGTGGGACAAACAAACCTTGTTATTTTGTCCCACATCTAGAAATGTCGAGTGGATTAGTCGGGTTTTCCCTTGACTAACGCCGAACCCATAGTAACTTTATTCCGAGAAGATTCCTAGGGTTTAGTACACCTATGAGTACACCATATACAGAGAGGGACAGCATGAGCGCAAATCCGCTGCTTTCCATCGAAGGTCTCACCGCCTCCGTGGACGAGAAGACCATCCTCCACAACGTCAACCTCAACGTCGCCGCCGGAGAGACCCACGTGCTGATGGGCCCCAACGGCGCCGGCAAGTCCACCCTCGGCCACCTGGTCATGGGCGACCCCGTCTACACGGTCAACGACGGCCGCATCGTCTTTGACGGCCAGGACATCACCGAGCTCACCACCGACAAGCGTTCGCGCGCCGGCCTGTTCCTGAGCTTCCAGGCCCCGGTCGAGATTCCGGGCGTGCCGCTGTCGAGCTTTTTGCGCGCCAGCATCGCCGGCCGCCCCGGCCTGGAGATGAAGGGCAAGGAGTTCCGCCGTCGCGTCAAGGAGCTCGCGGCCGAGCTCAACATGGATACCGCCTATCTCAACCGCGAGCTGGGCGTGGGCTTCTCGGGCGGCGAGAAGAAGAAGGTCGAAATGCTCCAGCTTCTGCTGCTGCAGCCCAAGCTCGCCATCCTGGACGAGACCGACTCTGGTCTGGACGTCGACGCGCTTTCCACCGTCAGCCACGGCATGGACGCCTACCGCAAGAGCTGCGACGGCTCCATGCTCATCATCACGCACAACACGCGCATCCTGGAGCACTTGGATGTCGACCGCGTCCACGTTATGGTCAAGGGTCACATCGTGCGCGAGGACGACGCCTCGCTCATCCCCTGGATCGACAAGAACGGCTTTGAGACCTTCGAGCGCGAGGCCGCCGAGCAGCGCGCCCAGGCCGAGTCCGTTGCTGCCGAGCAGCAGGCGTAAAGGGGCGACGCAATGACCAAGAACCGCACCGAGGTCGCGGACATCGACCGCAGCCTCTACGACTTCACCTATGGCGAGGAGGGATTCGAGCGCCTCGACGCCGGCATCACGCCCGACATCGTGCGCGAGATCAGCGCCAAAAAGGACGAGCCGCAGTGGATGCTCGACCTGCGCTTAAAGTCCCTCGAGATTTTCAACCGCTTCCCGGATCCGACGTGGGGCCCCTCCATCGAGGGCTTGGACATGGACAACATCGTCACCTATGTCAAGCCCAACACCGACCAAAAGCACGACTGGGAGTCGGTGCCCGACGACATCAAGAACACCTTTGAGCGCCTGGGCATCCCCGAGGCCGAACGCAGCTACCTGGCAGGCGTCGGCGCGCAGTACGACTCCGAGCTCGTCTACCACAACATGCAGGACACCGCCTCCAAGATGGGCATCGTCTACTCCGGTATTGAGGAAGCCCTGCACGACCCGCAGTGGGAACCGCTCATCCACGAGAAGTTTATGACGCTCATCCCACCCACCGACCACAAATTTGCGGCCCTGCACGGCGCCGTATGGTCGGGCGGCTCGTTTGTCTACGTGCCCAAGGGCACCAAGTTGGACTTCCCGCTGCAGAGCTACTTCCGCCTTAACGCCAAGGGCGCCGGCCAGTTTGAGCACACGCTCATCATCGTCGAGGACGATGCCGACCTGCACTTTATCGAGGGTTGCTCCGCGCCCAAGTACAACGTGGCCAACCTCCACGCCGGCGCTGTCGAGCTTTTTGTGGGCAAGCGCGCGCACCTGCGCTACTCGACCATCGAGAACTGGTCCAAGAACATGTACAACCTCAACACCAAGCGTGCGCGCGTGGACGAGGACGGCGACATCGAGTGGATCAGTGGCTCCTTCGGCAGCCACGTGGGCTACCTCTATCCCATGAGCGTGCTCAACGGCCGCCGCGCCCGTTCGAGCTTTACCGGCATCACCTTTGCCGGCGCCGGGCAGAACCTCGACACCGGCTGCAAGGTCGTGCTCAACGCGCCCGATACCTCGGCAACCGTCGAGACCAAGGGTATCTCCAAGAGCGGCGGTATCCAGACCTTCCGCAGCTCCATCGTTGCCACGCCCAAGGCCGAGGGCTCCAAGGCAACCGTGAGCTGCCAGTCGCTGATGCTCGACGACCAGAGCCGCTCCGACACTATTCCGGCCATGGACATCCGCGCCAAGAACGTCGACATCGGCCACGAGGCCACCATCGGTCGTATCGGCGACGACAAGGTGTTCTACCTGATGAGCCGCGGTATCCCGGAGGAAGAGGCTCGCACCATGATCGTCAACGGCTTTGCCAACCCGGTCTCCAAAGAGTTGCCGCTGGAGTACGCCGTCGAGATGAACAACCTGATCAAGCTCGAGATGGAAGGAGCGATCGGATAATGAATCAGACCACGAACACCGCTGCTACCACCCTTGAGCAGGTCAATGCGATGCCGGCTGCCACATGGGGCTGGCTGAAGATGAATCAGACCAAGCTCGAGCTCTCTGACGAGCTTGCTGCCGCTCCCGCCGAGACCATTGAGGTCGAGGGCTTGGACGAGCAATTTGCTGGCGTGGCAGACGCGTTCGACGCCGCTATGGACGCCATGGCCGAACGCTTCCCCGAGCGCCGCGCCTCCGCCCCGGGTGATGCCGCCGACCGCGCCCGCATCACGCCCGAGACCGAGCTCGACGTGCCCGCCACCTCCGTCTACCAGGCCGGCGCCATTAAGCTCGAGGAAGAGCTCTCCCCTGCTGAGGCCTTCGAAACCGGCATGGGTGAGGCTGCCTACGCCTACTTGGCCGAGCACGCTACCAAGCGCATCGTCATCGATGTACCCGCATACAAGCACGCCACGGTTACCGTGCGCGTGAGCGGTGTCGATGCAGCCGCGGCCATCGCCGCCATCGACGTCGTCGCCCGTCCTCAGTCAACGCTCGATCTGCTTATTGCCCTGGACTCCCCCGTTACCGGCGAGGGTGTCGTGGGCTCCGTGCTACGCGTGTGCGCCCACGAGTACGCCACCGTCAACGTGACCTGCACGCAGACGCTCGA
Organism: Collinsella aerofaciens; assembly: GCF_032584215.1. Taxonomy (GTDB): domain Bacteria; phylum Actinomycetota; class Coriobacteriia; order Coriobacteriales; family Coriobacteriaceae; genus Collinsella. Next base: position 23,813 of record NZ_JAWHPN010000024.1, read on the forward strand.
CGATAGCTGGATCGCGCTCGACGACACCGGCCTGTTCCTGGACGAGGGCGCGCGCGTCAACGTGCAGCACACCGTCCTGGGTGCTGGCGCCAGCGCCACCGGCCTTGCCGGCGACCTGCTAGGCGATACCGCCAAGGTCACCATCGATACTGACTACCTTGGCGCCCGCGAGCAGGTGCGCGACTTCAACTACGAGCTGCGCCACCGCGGTCGCAAGACCGAGTGCGAGATCGACGCCAACGGCGTGCTGACCGGCACGTCCAAGAAGGTCTACCGCGGCACCATCGACCTCGTGCACGGCTGCAAGGGTGCAACCGGCACCGAGCGCGAGACGGTGCTTTTGGCCAACAAGGGCGTCGACAACAAGACCGTTCCCGTCATTCTCTGCGACGAGGACGACGTCGCCGGCAACCACGGCGCCACCATCGGTCACGTCCGCGACGAGCAGCTGTTCTACCTCGCCTGCCGCGGCCTTGACCAAAACGCCGCCGAGGACCTGTTCATCCGCGCCAAGCTGGAGGACGCCGCGCTTTCCGCCACCGACGAGCGCACCCACGCAGCCGTCGTCCGCCTGGGCAACAACCTGATCGACAACTTTGAAGAGGAGCTCGCATGATCGACACCGAGCACGTTAAATGCGACACCTGTACTGCCCCCGAGCCCATGGAGCTCGACGCCAGCGACGAGGCTTCGCGCGGCTGGCCCACTGTGGACATCGAGACCAACCCCTACAAGGCGCAGTTCCCGCTGTTTCAGCAGCACCCCGAGATCGCCTTCCTCGATAGTGCCGCCACCGCGCAGCGCCCTGCCTGCGTGCTCGACGCCGAGCGCGACTTCTACCAGCGTATGAACGCCAACCCCCTGCGCGGCCTGTACTCGCTGTCCGTCGAGGCCACCGAGGCCATCGCGAAGGTCCGCCAGCAGATCGCCGACCTCATCGGCGCCTCACAGGCCAACGAGGTCGTCTTCACCCGCAACACGAGCGAGTCGCTCAACCTGGTCGCCAAGAGCTTTGCGCCAACGGTGCTCGAGCCCGGTGACGAGGTCGTCATTACCATCATGGAGCACCACTCCAACCTGATTCCGTGGCAGCAGGTCTGCCGCGAGACCGGCGCCAAGCTCGTCTACCTCTACCCCACCAAGACCGGCCAGCTCACCACCGAGGAAGTTCTTGCCAAGGTTGGTCCCAAGACCAAGATCCTGGCCGTGGGCCAGGTCTCCAACGTGCTGGGCGTCGAGAACCCGGTCAAGAACCTCGGCAAACTCGTGCACAAGTACGGCGGCTATCTGGTCGTCGACGGTGCGCAGTCGCTGCCGCACATGCCGGTCAACGTGGCCGACCTGGGCGCCGACTTCTTTGCCTTTAGCGCGCACAAGGCCATGGGCCCCATGGGCATCGGCGTGCTGTGGGGCAAGATGGACCTGCTCAACGCCATGCCGCCCATGCTCACTGGCGGCGAGATGATCGATTCGGTCACCGAGCAGGACGCCGTCTGGGCGCCCGTCCCCGAGAAATTCGAGGCCGGCACGCAGGACGCCGCCGGCATCTTCGCCACGGGTGCGGCACTCGACTACCTGGTCAACACGGTGGGTTACGAGAACATCCAGGCACGCGAGCAGGCACTCGTCCACTACCTGATGGGCGAGCTCATGCAGCTCGACTTTGTCCAGATCATCGGCTCCATCTATTGGGATAACCACCACGGCGTCGTGAGCTTTAACGTCAAGGGCATCCACCCGCACGACGTCGCGAGCATCATGGACATGGACGGCGTCTGCATCCGCGCCGGCCACCACTGCGCGCAGCCGCTGCTTACCTGGCTGGGCGTCGAGAACCTCGCCTGCTGCCGCGCCAGCGTGGCCTTCTACAACGACAAGGCCGACATCGACAAGTTCATCGCCGGCCTGCATCACGTTTGGAGCACGTTCAATGGGTAATCTGTACACCTCTACCACATTTATGGAGCATAACTCGCACCCCGACTATAAGTACGAGATGGATGCTCCCACACACGAGCACGACGGCATCAACCCCAGCTGCGGCGACAAGCTCACCTTGCAGCTGCGCGTCGAGAACGGCGTGATCGAGGAGGCCTCCTTTACCGGCCACGGCTGCGCCATCAGTCAGGCCAGTGCCGACATCATGGCCGACCTCATCACCGGCGAGACCGTCGAGGAAGCGCGTCGCTTGGCAGGGCTCTTCCTCGCCATGATCCGCGGCGAACAGCTCTCCGAGGAGGACCTGGAAGATCTGGACGAGGCCGCCCAGCTCCAGGACATCTCGCACATGCCCGCCCGCGTCAAATGCGCCGAGCTCGCCTGGCGCACCCTCGACGGCATGCTCGAGGGGCAAACAAACCAGTAGTTTATGCCCCGAATCCAAGGTTTTTGATTGCCGAGCCGCCCGATACGGGCGGCTCTGTTTTTACCTAATGAGCGCGAACGCACAAAGTCCGCGCGTCCGGCGCCCCGTCTGACATTTGCCACACAGCCAGACGCGAGCACGGGCGTTTTCCACAGCACCAAAGGCCTGCGGCAGGGCCCCGGGCCCGCCAAGCAATGCGCCAAGCCCCGTTCTGCGAAGCTCCGACTCGCTTCGCGCCTGCCGCAGACGGGTCCCATAGGGAGCGGCGTGCATTTTTGCGAGTATTCAGCACGCCAAGCTGTGTGTATACGCATCGAAAGCGTTAATCAACGTCTTTAGGCGCATATATATTGTGTTTTAGAACAAGCATCGCGGTCTGACGGGACGCAGGCACGTGCTTCGGGGGCGCAACGGCGGGAATCAATAGCTTCGGGACCCGTATGTTGCAAGATTGCGGCGGTGCCGACAGCAACACGATGCTGAAAACTCCGTTTTTTGCACGGCGCAGACGGGGGTAGGCATGGGCAAACCCGGACCGAGCCGTTATTTTATGCAAGATGGCGATTTTTCTATGCATATTAAGAAGTGCAGTTACCGTACCAAGCTTTTAGAACAATGGTTGTGGCATATGGGCGACCCCAGCTGCGGTGCACAGGCAGTCCTACGCCACGTTTCGGCCAGTCTGCACCGCCGTTCGTGCACAGGCACGCACGATACGAGAAACGGTACTTTTGCCAATCCCCGTATATCGCTCAATCTGACGCACCGTAAAACCGGCATCGTGCAATCCAAGAATGACGATATTGCGCTGCGCCGACGGCGCGGCTTTAACCCCGTGGAGCGGAACCCCGAGGCTCTTCGCCATCTTGTCGGCAAAGGCGTGGCGTTCCCATTCCGTCTCTTTCATATCGCACAGCGCTGGCTCACTGCCGTCGGGCGCCGAAAGCGAATAGGCAATAAAGCCCTCGGCAGAACCAAAAAGCTCAAGCACGCAAGAAGGATCAGAAAATCCCCTCGCGACATCGGCCGCGTCACCGTCGTAAGCGCACAAATGCTCCGCAAAGCTACTCCAGGGATAACGCTCTATTAGGCTAACGCCCGCCTCCTGCGGATCGGCGTGTACGGAGCGAATAGCCTCCATCACCTGCCAGTCGGTATCGAGCGAGCGCCGGTCAAAACGGTTCTGGAACAGATGCCCTGTGCGCCCCGTGCGTTTATTGAACCGCCGCGCGTACGTCAAAAGCAACCGGTGCATCGCCGCGCTCATCCTGTCCTCGTAATCTGTAAGCACCAAATGCACGTGATTGCCCATAAGGCACCAGGCGATAACCGTCACACCCTCCTCGCAGCAGCACTCGCGCATCAGCTCCAAAAACTCCCACCGGTCTTCATCGCCCTCAAAGATGAGCTGTTTGCCCGTACCGCGGGCACAGACATGGTAAAAGCCGGTAACCGTTCTCCAAACGCGCTGCATGGCGCTCCCTTCGCCGGGATCTGCTTGCCATCCAATACAGCACGATTGAAGCGTGCCATCAAAACATTCACGCAAAACAATTCGCTCGCGCGGCCAAAGGCAGTAAACAGGCGGCGAACGGCACCGTTGCAACAGGTCAACCCCTGCAACGCTTACAAGAGCCGACCAAAAGCTTGCCAAAGACTGACCCCCTCTACGGCGGTCCGCGACCACAGAACATAGAGTTAAACCGTTTCAATTAAAACTTCCGGACTTCTCGCTACGAAAACTGAGCCGTTCGCCGAATATTCCGTGCATTTCGCGGTATTATAGGGGCTGCATGTCATGTCCCTTTCGAAGGGTCGCCCGGCAATCGCCAGCCACGACCCCCAGACGGGACGCCAACACGATAGAGAGGAGAGGCATGCAGTACTCACAGGAAGTGGAGAACATGTGCCCCGTTGCCAAGGGTGCATACCACGGCCCCGCACCCATCCCCGAGGAGGGCAAGTGGGTCCAGGCTAAGGAGATTTCCGACATCTCCGGTCTTACGCACGGTGTGGGTTGGTGCGCACCTCAGCAGGGCGCCTGCAAGCTCACGCTGAACGTCAAGGACGGCATCATCGAGGAGGCCCTCGTTGAGACCATCGGCTGCTCGGGCATGACCCACTCTGCCGCCATGGCTTCCGAGATCCTTCCCGGTAAGACCATCCTCGAGGCCCTCAACACCGACCTCGTCTGCGACGCCATCAACGTTGCTATGCGCGAGATCTTCCTGCAGATCGTTTACGGCCGCAGCCAGACCGCGTTCTCCGAGGGCGGCCTGCCCGTGGGCGCCTCCCTCGACGACCTCGGCAAGGGCCTTCGCTCTCAGGTCGGCACCATGTTCGGCACCAAGGCCAAGGGCGCCCGTTACCTCGAGCTCGCTCAGGGCTACGTCACCCGCATGGCTCTCAACGACAAGAACGAGATCATCGCATTCGAGTTCCTGAACCTCGGCAAGTTCACCGACGCCGTCAAGGCCGGCAAGACCCCCGAGGAGGCCATCGCTGGCGCTATGGGCCACTATGGTCAGTGGGAGAACGCTGCCAAGTACATCGACCCGCGCACCGACGAGGAGACTCACTCCGTCGCCAGCGTGTTCCCGGTTCACGAGTAGAAAGGGAGGGAAATAACTATGACTGTTACGTTCGAAGGTTACGAGCGCCGCGCTGACAAGATCAACAAGTGCCTCGCCGACAACGGCATCGCCTCCCTCGAGGAAGCTCTGCAGATCTGCACCGACAAGGGCTTCAACCCGCGTGAGATCGTCAACAACACCCAGTCCATCGCCTTCCAGAACGCCGAGTGGGCCTACACCCTCGGTTGCGCTCTCGCTGTCAAGCGTGGCGCCAAGTCCGCTTCTGAGGCTGCCGCCATCATCGGCGAGGGCATCCAGGCCTTCACCGTTCCCGGCTCCGTCGCCGAGGACCGCAAGGTCGGTCTGGGCCACGGCAACCTGGGCGCTATGCTGCTCTCCGACGACACCGAGTGCTTCGCCTTCCTGGCTGGCCACGAGTCCTTCGCTGCCGCTGAGGGCGCTATCGGCCTGGCTCTGAACGCCAACAAGGCTCGTAAGAAGCCGCTGCGCGTCATCCTCAACGGTCTGGGCAAGGACGCTGCTCAGATCATCGCCCGCATCAACGGCTTCACCTACGTGAAGACCCAGTTCGACTACTTCACGGGCGAGCTCAAGGTCGTCGAGACCATCCCCTACTCCGATGGTCCCCGCGCCGCCGTCAACTGCTACGGTGCCGACGACGTCCGCGAGGGCGTTGCCATCATGTGGCACGAGAACGTCGACATCTCGATTACCGGTAACTCCACCAACCCCACGCGCTTCCAGCACCCCGTCGCTGGCACCTACAAGAAGGAGCGCCTCGAGGCTGGCAAGAAGTACTTCTCCGTCGCTTCTGGTGGCGGCACTGGCCGTACCCTGCACCCGGACAACATGGGCGCCGGCCCTGCCTCTTACGGCATGACCGACACCATGGGCCGTATGCACTCCGACGCCCAGTTCGCCGGTTCTTCCTCCGTGCCTGCGCACGTCGACATGATGGGTCTCATCGGCATGGGCAACAACCCCATGGTCGGTGCCACCGTCGCCTGCGCTGTCGCCGTCGAGGAGGCCCTCAAGGCCTAATCGCGCCCGCGCGATGCTCATATAGTTGAGCTTTGGAGCCGCTACCTTTCGAGGTAGCGGCTCTTTTTGTTTGCACTGGCGCAGGGTAGCTAATGCCGATATATCAGCTGGGGCGAAATACAAGATGTGATGAGATGGAGCGTCAGAGCGTCCATGACGCCCACCTGCCATATTTGCCCTTTACCGATTTGCCGGGTCTTTGCGGCCCCATTGCCGATCACCCGTGCGACAATGCGCCGGACGAGAAAGGAATCCGATGGAATCGACTGATGTACTGGTAATTGGAGCTGGCATTGCGGGCCTTTGCGCCGCCATCGAAGCGGCACGCACGGGTGCAACCGTCACTGTGGCAAGCGTCGGCAAGGCTATGAGTGGATCGAGCTTCTTCCCCGGAACCTGGGGCCTGGGGCTTATCGGACCCGTTAACGAAGACGATGAACAGGACCTCATCGACACCATTCAGACCGTTGGTGGCGGCGTCGCCGACCCCGAGCTTGTCCAGACGTTTGTCCACGGCATTCCCCAAGCAATTGAATGGCTCGAGCAAGACCTGGGCGTTGAGCTCCAGCGTCCACAAAGCGCCGAGAGTGCTCAGCAAAAGCAATTTATCCCCTGCTTTGACCACAAGACGCGCATGTGGCGCGGCCTCACTCGCAAGCCCCTTGAGGACGCTCTGACGACCCGGATCGAGTCGCTCGGCATTCGCCTGCTCCCCCGCCATGAGCTTATCGACCTTGTTGAGGACACGAACGGCAGAATAACCGGAACCGTACTCTACGACCTTACCGAAAATCGAATCGTGCCCTTTGCTGCCAAGGCCACGATCATCGCAGCCGGTGGCACAGGCGGCCTGTTCGAGCGCAGCCTTACGTCGGCTGATGTGCTCAGTTCCTCGCAGGCCATCGCGCTGGCGCACGGCGCAACACTTACTAATATAGAGTTCATGCAGATGATGCCCGGCTTCATCGAGCCCAGGCGTAACTTGGTCTTCAATGAGAAAACCTGGCGCTACGTGCACGTAGACCAGCCGGTAGATATTGCCGACGACAAGCTGGACGACCTGCTCGAGCAGCGCTCTGGATATGGTCCCTTCACGTCACGCTTGGCCTCCCGCGCTATCGATCTCGTCATCGATCAGGCAGGTGTCGAAGGCCTGGCACTCCACTACGACTTCCCCCGCGAGGATGTCCCAGAGTTTGTGCAGACCTTTGCTACGTGGCTGCAAGACGAGCACGGCATCGCTCCGACTGACGAGATGCGCGTTGCGATGTATGCCCACGCCGCTAATGGCGGCATCAAGATCGATAAGACCGCGCACACGGGCGTTGAGGGCCTCTACGCTTGCGGCGAGGCGACAGGCGGCATGCACGGCGCCGACCGCATTGGTGGCTTGTCAAGCGCCAACGGCATCGTATTCGGACGCATCGCAGGCGCATCAGCAGCCCTTGCAGCACAGAAAGAGCCTGAGGCAGCCCTGAAGGCGGATATCGCCCTCCCCCAGTACGGCATAGCCGCAACAGATGCCGATCGCCTGACACAAAGCCTTAGGCACACGATGAGCACCTATTGCATGATCAACCGCACCGAGACGGGCCTATCCGAGGCACTACACGAGCTTGAGGGCTTAAAGACGGAGGCAACGACCTTGAGCACACAGAAAGCCCAGGACAGCGAAGTCGCAGCCCTCGCCCGCCTGCAATCGCAGATTCGACTAGCACAGGAAATGGTCAAAGCCATGCGCAAGCGAACTGAAAGCCTAGGTTCGCACTTTCGAGCGGACTAAATCGATTCTCACCTTGAGTTTGATCACAATTTCTCAACATGTATCGAGCCCCGTAAGCATGATTCCCCTAAGGAGAACACGCTATGGGGCTTTAGTCGTTTTTCCCTAAGGGAATCACGGTGCAGATTCCTCAGCTCCGCGCCCTTTCGGGTTCGACCCCATGCGTGGTCAACAAAAAACGACCAGCCTGAGCCAGTCGCTTTAACAATCTTTGGGTGGGCCGTCAGGGGGTCAGCCTGCTGCGCAGGCGGTCGCTGCGGCGCTTCGCGCCTTGCGCGCTGCGCTGGCAAATGCTTACGCATTTCCTCAGCTCCGCGCCCCGACGGGTTCGACCCCATGTGAGGTTAACAAAAAAGCGACCAGCCTAAGCCAGTCACTTTAACATGCTTTGGGTGGGCCGTCAGGGGGTCGAACCCTGGACCTTGGGATTAAGAGTCCCCTGCTCTACCAACTGAGCTAACGACCCAAAGCTAAAGTCCGTTGTGGCGGACTTTAGAGGAGATATCGTGTGGTGGGCCGTCAGGGGGTCGAACCCTGGACCTTGGGATTAAGAGTCCCCTGCTCTACCAACTGAGCTAACGACCCGATATCAACACGAAGCAAGAACTGGGGTGGGTAAAGGGACTCGAACCCTCGACCTACGGGACCACAACCCGTCGCTCTAGCCAACTGAGCTACACCCACCGTGTCCTGTGCGCTTCGCGCTCGACTATTATTGCAAGGAACGCCACGCGATGCAAGCCCCAATTTTCAAGAATTTTGAAAAGAGTTTTTCGAGACCATTTCGAGCAAATCCCACCGGTTTCATGGGAGTAAACTTGCCCCACTGCAAATCCTCGAAAGGACCGTCATGAAAGAACTCTCCAACCGCACGGCAAGATTTACCGATTCGGTCATCCGCCGCATGACACGCATCTCCAATAAGTATGGCGCTGTCAATCTCTCGCAGGGCTTCCCTGACTTCGATCCCCCAGCGCAGCTGCTCGATAGCCTCAGCGCCATCGCCAGCGACCCCAAGCCGCTCTATCACCAGTACTCCATCACCTGGGGCTCCCAGGCCATGCGCGAGGCGCTCGCCGCCAAACAGGAGCACTTTATGGGCATGCCGGTGAACCCCAACGAGAATATCGTAGTCACCTGCGGCTCCACCGAGGCCATGATGGCCGCCATGATGACGGTCACCAACCCCGGCGACAAGGTCGTCATCTTCTCGCCGTTCTACGAGAACTACGGCGCCGACACGATCCTTTCGGGTGCCGAGCCCATCTATGTGCCGCTCAACCCGCCCACATTCGACTTTGACCGCGAGACACTCGAGGCGGCCTTCCGCGACAACGACCCCAAGGCCATCGTCCTGTGCAACCCTTCCAACCCTTGCGGCAAGGTCTTTACACGCGATGAGCTCACTTTTATCGCCGACCTCTGCAAAAAGTACGACACCTACTGCATCACCGACGAGGTCTACGAGCACATCGTCTACGCGCCCCACGAGCACGTCTATATGGCCACGCTGCCCGGCATGTTTGAGCGCACCATCGGCTGCAGCTCGCTGTCCAAGACCTACTCCATCACCGGCTGGCGTCTGGGCTACACTATCGCCCCTGCCGAAATTACCGAGCGCATCAAGAAGGTCCACGACTTCCTCACCGTGGGCGCCGCCGCTCCCCTGCAGGAAGCCGTCGTCACCGCCCTCAAATTCGACGACAGCTATTACGATGAGGTCCTCGACCTCTACACCGCCAAACGCGACCTGTTCTGCCAGGGACTCGACAGCATCGGTCTTGAGCATAACGTGCCGCAGGGCGCCTACTACGTCATGCTGGACATCTCTGAGTTTGGCTACGACAGCGACCTCGAGTTCTGCGAGGACCTGGCCTCAAAGGTGGGCGTGGGCGCCGTGCCCGGCTCGAGCTTCTTCCGCGAGCCCGTCAACCATCTGATTCGTTTCCACTTTGCCAAGCGTGACGAGACGCTCAACGCGGCGCTGGAGAACCTCAAGTCCCTGCGTGATAAAATCAAACCGCGCGGGTAAGGACGGCCCGGCAACTAAAGCAACCAAAGAAGCCTCGCACCGCCCGCCACGTTGCGAGGCTTCTTTTTATAGCGCTTTCTTAAATGGTTTAGAGCCCTATACTTTAGTCACGGAGCAACTCGTCCCAGAGAGAGGAATACTATGGCAGAACAGCAGCTTATCGGAGCGCTCGAGGCCGGCGGCACCAAGATGGTCTGCGCCACGGGCTATGCAGACGGTACGGTCCTGGAGCGCGAGCAGATCGCGACCACGACCCCGCAGGAGACCGTTGAGGCCGTCAACGCATGGTTTGCGAACAAGGGCATCGCCGCGCTGGGCATCGGCGCATTTGGCCCCACCGCAGTCAACCCCGCCTCGCCCCAATACGGCAAGATCCTGGAGACACCCAAAACGGCATGGCGCTACTTCGACCTGCTGGGCACCATCCAAAACGAGCTCAATATTCCCTGCGGCTACGACACCGACGTCAACGTTGCCTGCTTGGGCGAGGTCACCTTTGGTTGCGCCCAGGGCCTCACGGACGTGGTCTACCTGACCATCGGCACCGGTGTGGGCGCCGGCGTGCTCTCGGGCGGTAAGCTCGTACACGGCATGATGCATCCCGAGGCCGGCCACATCCTGGTCACGCGCGACCCGCGCGACACCATCGGCGAGCATAGCGCTTGCCCCTTCCATGACAACTGCCTCGAGGGCCTCATCGCCGGCCCCGGCGTTAAAAAGCGCTGGGATGGCAAGAGCGCCGGAGACATGGCCGATGACCCAGAGGCCATGGACCTGCTCGCAGGCTATCTGGCACAGGCGCTCATGACCTACACGCTGTGCTACGCGCCGCAAAAGATCATCATCGGCGGCGGTGTGGCCGACCACACCCCCATCGTGCCGCTCGCACGCAAAAAGTGTGCCGAGATGCTCAACGGCTATATCGTCACGCCCGAGGTCAACGACATCGATAACTACATCGTCAACAACAGCCTCGAGGGCAAACAGGGCATTATGGGCTGCCTGGCCCTGGGCGCACAGGCGCTTCAGTAGCAGACGCACCCACAGGGCGTGGCGCGCCCGGCAAATCCGACCTACGGAACGACGCCACCACGCCTCATATAAGTCCTCAAATAAAAAAGGCCGCCTAGGACCAAACATACGTCCTAGGCGGCCTTTTTGGCACATATGAGCGATTGTAGTAGATATCGGAGCACAACGCCCGTTGCCGCTCCACAGTAGTCGATCATCACATCGGTGATCATGCCGGCGCGTCCCGGCACAAAGAGCTGAATCGTCTCGTCGATCGAAGGAATCAGCAGCAGGAACACCGCCGTGGGCAGCAGCACGTCAAAGGTGCGCCGGCCCTCAAAATCAAAGGCGTGCGTTGCCAAGATGCCGAGCACCATATACTCGGTAAAATGCGCGCACTTGCGAACAACAAAGTTGGTCACCCATTCATATGGAAGTCCCACGCCGTGCAGGAAACCGCGGATAGCTTCCATGACCGTCAGGCTCAGCGAGCCCGACCCCGAGCCGGGAACCAGCGAATTGCCCCAGATCAAGAGCGCCATCAGGCAGGTTACAACCGCCCATTTTCGATTGATCTTAACCATGCAGAAGTTATGCCTCCGCGCGGAGCGGCGCGAAGCTGGCGGTACCGCCCTCGATAACGCTCAGATAGGCACGGCCCGTACGCTTGGCGGTAGAGGACTGCAGGCGCTCGATCTCTTCCTCGAGGATCTGATTGACGCGCTCGTGACGACGGTTTTCCATAATGCCGGCGGCAATAGCCTCGGCCCGCTCGATGCTCTCGCGCGAGATACGGGCAGTATCCTCGGGAAACACGGCACTGTGACGGCCGACATAGGCGGGGGCAGCAGGCTGAGGGGCAGCGACGGGAGCGGGGGCTGCAACAGGAGCAGGCTCGTCAATCTCATCCAGAATCGCGGTGGCGGCGGCCCACATGTCCTCGTGGCCCGAGTAATCGGCCATGGGAACATCAACCTCGAGCGAGGCGTCCGGAAGGTCGCCGGTGTCGATGCGATCTTGGGCATCAATCGATGCGGTGATGGCTGCAGGCTCATCGAGGTCATCGAGATCGATGTCCACGGCACCGGAGATGATAGGCATGCTGGCGAGGTTTGCATTGTACGGCGCAGCCTCAGCCGCCTGCTGCTGGACAGGAGCGCCCCAAAGCGAGCTTTCGGCGGCACGGCGGGCGGCAACGGCCTCCTCGTCCGCAGTCATGGCTTCATCAACGTACGAATTGTCGGCAGAAGCGTTCGCGTCCGCCGTGGTAGCGTTGTAGGCGTTATTGGCTGCCGCGTTGGCAACGAGTGCCACGAAAGCCGCCGTGCTGCCCGCAGGGGCGGCCTGGGAACCAGACACGGCGCGTGCCGCGGCGGCGATGTCGTCGCGATTGAAGGAGCCGGTCTGCCCGCCGTTGGTGAGCTCGTCGATGGCGACTTGATAGACGTCGCGCGAGTGTGCAGGGTCGCAGCTCACCGGCGAATCGTCGTCGAGCATACTGTCGATCATGGACCAAGCCTCGTCCTCGTCCATGGCATCTGCGGCTCGAGCGATGGTAGGGACACCATCATCGGCATGACGGCGCTGGAACGCACCAGTCAGGCCGGAAAGGAATGCCGAGGTAGACTGCTCCGCCTGAGCCTGAGAAGCAGAAGTCGCAGCGTAAGGAGTCGCATCCTGCTGCTGAGCTGGAATCGAGGCGGTCTTGAACTCGCTTTGATGCTGATTGAGATTGGCGGCACCGCCCATGGCATCGGGCTGGAACAGACGCTCTTCACGCTGCGCACGGTACTCGGAGATACCCAGCGAGGCGGCATAGATACCCACGCCCGCCACCGCGCCCACGGCGAAGGGAACCGCACCCGCCACGACCGTCTCGTTCACCGACGAAAACGGCAGCGTCGCGGCATACATAACCACGGGAGCGGCAAGGCCGATCCCGCACGAAAGTCCGGCAAGGACTGCTCGTTGTGTTGCATCAGAAGAAGCCATGAGCTCTCCCCATCTTCCAGCACCCAAATCGCATCATTCAGTTGGCTGCGCGAGAGAAGATGAAGCGGGGCTATGCCCCAAAGCAACGGTATATGGTTCGTTTCATCTGCGTTTTCCGTCGCGAAGCTTAAAAGCTATTATGCGAAACCGCCCTGTCGATTGCAAGCGACGATGTCGGATTGAAACGGGAAACCTGCTGCTTGCCAGTCTTATGGTCAAAAATAAGTGCGGAGCGGCGATATGGAAAAGGGCCGAGGCGCAAGCCCCGACCCTTTATCGCATTGATGGCTATCGCTGCGTGTGGATGACAACCTAGAACGTCTGCTCGTAATCGCTGTGCTTTTTGGCCGAACGCACCAGGAACTCCTGGTTGGTGTTGGTGCCCTTAAGACCCTTGATAAACGATGCGGCTGCGCGCTCGGTGTTGTTCATGCCGGCAAGAATGCGACGCAGGCCAAAGACAAACGGGCGCATCTGCTCGTCGACCAGCAGATCCTCGTTGCGCGTACCGGAGGCAACGGGGTCAATGGCCGGGAAGATACGGCGATCGGCCAGGTCGCGGTCGAGCTTAAGCTCCATGTTGCCGGTGCCCTTGAACTCCTCGAAGATGACCTCGTCCATCTTGGAACCGGTGTCGATGAGGGCAGAGGCCAGGATGGTGAGCGAGCCACCGTTCTCGATATTGCGGGCTGCGCCCAGGAAGCGCTTGGGCGGATACAGTGCCGCCGAATCGACGCCGCCCGAAAGGATGCGGCCTGAGGCGGGCGCCGCCAAGTTGTAGGCGCGGGCAAGACGAGTGATAGAGTCGAGCACCACCACGACATCGCCGCCCAGCTCCACGATGCGCTTGGCGCGCTCGATGACGAGCTCTGCCACACGAGTGTGGTTGTCGGCGGGCATATCGAAGGTCGACGCCACAACCTCGCCCTTGATGGAACGCTGCATATCGGTAACCTCTTCGGGGCGCTCGTCGACGAGCAGGCAGATGAGGTGCACCTCGGGGTTGTTAATCGAGATAGACTGGCAGATCTTCTTGAGGATCGTGGTCTTGCCGGCCTTGGGCGGGGACACGATCAGGCCACGCTGACCCTTGCCGATCGGCGACACGATGTCGATGGCGCGACCGGTAATGGAGTCCTTGCCATGCTCCATGCGCAGCGGCTCGTTAGGATAGACCGGGGTGAGGTCACCGAACTTGGGGCGGTTGCGAATCTGCTCGGGGTCTAGACCGTTGACGGTCGTGATTTTGGCGAGGCCGGCGCGCTTGTCGCCGCCGCGCGAAGGACGAAGCGAGCCCTCGATGACGTCGCCCGTGCGCAGACGCGCGGAGCGGATGAGGTAGGCGGGCACGAAGGCGTCGTCGTTGGACTTCATGTAGCCATGGGCATGGATGATACCGGAGCTGTCCGGACGAATCTGCAGGATGCCCTTGATGTCGCGGAAGCCCTCGGCCTTCGCGGCGGTGACGTAGATCTCCTCGACGAGCTCGGCTTTCTTCTTGCCGGTCGTCTCGATCTCGAACTCCTTGGCCTTCTCGCGCAGTTCGGCGACTTTCATGGCCGCGAGTTCCTCGCGCGAAAGCGTGGGCTCGGTGGGAGTGGCGTTGCGCTCCTTGTTGCGCTGTTTGCGATCGCGCTGGCGGTTGCGACGGTCGTTGTTGCGGTCGTCCTTGCGCTCGTTGCGCTCGTCGTTGCGCTTGTGCTGGCGACGGTTGGGACGAGTGTCGTCTTCGCCCTCAGCGGGCGCGGCGCCATCGTTTGCGGCGGCATCGGCGTTAGCCGCAGCGGCGCCATTGGCCTCGGCGCCGGAATCGACCTGTGCTTCGACATCAGCCTGCTGCTCGGACGCCTTGGCCTTAGCGGACTTCTTACGACCGCGCTTGGGCTTCTCGGACGCAGACTGTTCGACGTCTTGGGGCTCGGCGGCATCAGTCGATGCATCGGCGGTCGTCTCGGCGGAATCCTCGGACGCACCCTTCTTGGCAGACTTGGCCTTGGACGTGCGCTTAGCAGCAGTACGATGGCTGCGACCAGGACGGACGTCGGCGGGCTCGACATCGGCGGGAGCGGCCTCGGAAGTCGTAGCATCCTGGACGGGTGCATCGGCAGTGGTTGCAGGCTCGGCGGTCGCCACAGCATCCCGAGCGGCGGCGGCTGCGGCTGCGGCCTTCTCTGCCTCGACGAAGGCCTTGGGCTTGCGACCGCGACGGTGCGGGCGCAAAGCCGGATCGACAACGGGAACTTCGCTGGCCTCGACAGGCGCAGCGGGCTCAGCAGGCGATGTGCCCTCCCCTGCCGCGGAACGGACCGAAGCCTCAGTGAGCTCGGGGGTTACCTGATCGGCAACCTGCTCGGCCTTAGCAGCCGTGCGACGGCGTGTGCGCGGTACCGGCTTTTCGGTCGGCTGGTCGGCGACAGGGGTCTCGGTGGCGGCAGGCGTCTCGGGCACAGACGGAGCTGCAAGCTCGGTCAGAGCCGCGGCCTCGCGCTCGGCAGCACGACGGCGGGCGCGCACCACCTGAGCCTCGCTAATCTGCGCCAACGCACGCGCCTGCGCGACCTCATCGGAAATCGGCGCCGAGGAGTCAGCTGCAACGGTGCGCTTGGCGCGCGTCGTGCGCGTGGTACGGCGCTTGGGCTTGGTGACCTCCTCGCCGTCAGTGGCAGGCTTGACCGTGCGGCGCGTACGCTTGGGCTTTGCCGGAGCAGCCTCCTCACCAGTTGCAGGCACGGCCTTCTCAGCCGCTGAAGGCGTAGGCGTCGAAGCAGCCTTAGGCGTCTCAGGAGCCGAGGCTTGCGCGGGCGCCGCGACCTGGTCCAACGCAACCGGTGCAGCGGGAGCGGCTTGCGTCGTCGTTATTTCGTTTTCTTGCTGTTGATCAGACACAGTGTTTGCTCAACTTTCTTTTCAAGCCCTGTGATCACATGCTCCCTGCATAAACCTTCAGGGCGGCTAAACAGTCTAGCTCCGTCAAATACCGATGGACATCATTAATCTGTATCGAGATATTTGCGTCATATACGCAGCGTTAGTGTAACACAACCGCAACCACCTGCAACTTAGTCATTGAGGACGTTCTTAAACGACTAGTCAAAAGGGACAATCTTTGGTTTAACACCCACAAATCTGACTGCCTCCGCCAAAACTGTGGCGGTTTACTACGATGAATCGCTCAACCGCGATCACTCCGAAACTTGTTGAACTAAAACCGCAGGTAGATGCCTTGCACTTTTTTGCGAAAAGCCGGCGTAGTTGGAATTTCTCATTTCATCGTAGTAAACCGGCATAGCTTCGTATTTCCAGCAGTTCCAAATTCGTCAATACGTCGGCGTTTGCAAAAAGCCCGACCTCCGTGTGAACTGCCTCCCATTTCTTGGACATGAGAAATGGGAGGCTTTCTTTATGCGCGTTGATTTGAGGGTGAAGCATGATATCGAGGCCAGGAAGGCGGCCATAGGGCTCTTCGAGCTCGGGCACGGGTA
>NZ_JAWHPN010000025.1:0-36706 GCF_032584215.1 Collinsella aerofaciens
AGGGTCAACCAGGCGCGCGACAGGTGGGACCCGACTGCAAGGGTGGTGCGCCATATCCTGATGGCCGACGCGACTTACCGCAGCTTGGGATAGGTGCGGCATCACCCGTTATCTAAACTGTTAGATTTGCCCATTTATCTTGGTTGGGCGGCCGCCCGCCAGCTCGGTTGCTCGGAGCAGCTAGGCATGATGCTGGGCGGCGTATTGATTGCGCCCGATCTGCTTAAGCTCGTCGATGCCGCATCGACGACGGGGGCATCGATGACTTCCGTGTATGGTCTGCTTCCCGCGCCGGTCAACGATTACACGACGACTGTTATTCCGGTTCTCATCTCGGTGCCCGTGCTATGGCGAGTGGAGTGTTTCTTTCAGCGCGTTATCCCTAAGGCCGTGGCGTTTTCGTTCGTTCCGTTTGCGACCATGCTTGTCATGGTTCCGGTTTCGCTGTGTATTACGGCGCCGGCGGGCAGCTATCTGGGCATGCTGTTGGGCCAGCTTATGTTTATGCTTGGCAATTCCGGTGGCATCGTGTCGCTGCTCACGCTCATGGGGCTTGCCGCGGGCTGGGAGTTCCTAAAGATCGCCGGCGTCAGCAACGTTGTCCTATCGCTTGCCTACGCGCAGTTCATGAGTGTGGGAACGGATTCGTGCATCCTGATCGCCGCGACGATGGCGACGTTCGCCGTTTGGGGCATGCCCTTTGGCGCGTCGCTCCGCGTTGCGGATAAGGACGAGAAGGCGCTCATGCTGGGCTACTCGATCTCGGGTGTGCTTGGTGGCGTAAGCGAGCCGGCGCTGTACGGTTGCGGCTTTAAATATGGCAGGTGCCTGACGTGCATGGCCATTGGCGGCGCCGTCGGAGGCCTTGTTGCGGCCGTGGGCCACGTTACGGCCTATACCATCGGCATGACGAATGTCCTCATGGTCATTGGCTTTGCCACGGGCGGCATCTCGAACCTGCTGTGGTGCTGCGCTGCCGGCGGCACGGCATTTGCGGTGTCTGCGGCGCTGAGCTACTGCTTTGGTGTGGTGCCGACGAAGGAACAGGCGACGGAGGACGGAGCCGATTCGCCCGAAACAGTGGCGAGCGCTGCTGAAGTAAGCGCATAAACCTGTGCGACACAAGGACGATTCCTTTGTCACATTCCAAGGTCGTGGCCCGTGTGGGTCGCGGCCTTTTTGTATCTGGAGGACAAAGTGGCTACACTACAATCCGTTTGAGCAATAGATATATATAGGCAGTACCGTGGAGGCTGATGAAGATGGTCGAGTGGATCGTTCGTCGTGCGCAGGGCGACCGTGCGCGCGTGGGCACGTTGACGGGCATGGTGTGTATTCTCGCCAATGTTGCGCTTTGTGCTGCGAAGGGCGCAATTGGTGTGCTGTCGGGATCGGTTTCGATTGTGGCGGATGCCATGAACAACCTGTCCGATGCCAGCTCGAATATCGTGAGCGTGCTGGGCTTTAAGCTGGCGAGCAAGCCGGCCGACCCCGAGCATCCTTACGGCCACGGTCGCTACGAGTATCTCTCGGGTCTGGTCGTGGCGGCACTCGTGCTGCTGATTGGCGTTGAGCTGGTGAAGTCCTCGGTTGAGCGCGTCATTCACCCCGAACCTATCGAGTTCTCGCTTGCCCTGGTGGCAGTTCTGGCGCTTTCGATGGTTGTTAAGCTGTGGATGGCGACCCTCAACCAAAAGCTTGGTGACCGTATTGAGTCCGATACGCTGCATGCGACGGCTCAGGACTCAAAGAACGATGTCCTTGCTACGGGTGCTGTGCTGGCGTGCGCAATTGTTTCGCAGGTGACGCATATCAATCTTGATGCTTGGGTTGGACTTGCCGTTGGCGCCTATATTGGCTGGAGCGGGTTTGAACTCATCCAGGATACGGTGAGCCCGCTTTTGGGTCAGTCGCCCGATCCTAAGCTGGTCAAGCACATTCGAGACAAGATCATGAGCTATCCCGGCGTTTTGGGCGTTCACGATTTGATGGTTCACGACTACGGCCCGGGCAGGAAGTTCGCAAGCGCTCATGCCGAGATGGCGGCCGAGGCCAGCCCGCTGGAAAGTCACGACACGCTCGATAACATCGAGCAGTCGTTTAGGGTCGAAGACGGCATGATCGTCACACTCCATTACGATCCCATCGTGACCGACGATCCAAAGGTGGCAAGCATGCGTCTGCGCATCAACGCAATGGCCCAGGAGATCGATGGTCGCCTCTCGATCCACGACCTACGCTGTGTTCCGGGCCCCACGCACACCAACGTGATTTTTGACTGCGTGCGTCCCTCGGATCTGCAGATGAGTGCCGAAGACGTAAAGCACGCGCTGGCACAACGGGTCGAATCGGAATATCCCAAGTCGATTGCCAAGATTACGATCGACGAAGACTACGTAGGGCATACCCACGAGTAAGGCTGTGCCGGCAAAGCAAGTTATACAGAAGGGGAGAGCATGAAGCGCCTATACCTACTCCGCCACGGCCAGACGGAATTCAACGTCAAAAAGCTCGTCCAGGGCCGCTGCGATTCACCGTTGACCGACCTGGGCCGCAAACAAGCGGGAATGGCAGCCGCATGGCTCAAGGCCCACGGCGTCGTCCCCGACAAAGTGGTCTCTTCGCCCTTAGGCCGAGCCATGGACACAGCTCAGCTCGTCGCAACCGAACTCCTTGGCCCGGACGCAGCAGTCGAGTCCTGCGAAGGCATCATCGAGCGCTGCTACGGCACCTTCGAAGAAGGCCCCCACGATGCCCTTCCCACCGACGTCTGGGATCCGGGCGAGGATTTGGTCCCCTTCGGAGGAGAAGGAAGCCGCGCACTGCAAGAACGCATGGTAGGCACTCTCACTAATCTCATGGACTCCGAGGGCATCGAAGCCCTCCTAGCAGCAAGCCACGGCAGCGCCAGCCGCCAATTCATCAAGGCTGCAGCCCCAGAGGGCTTCGAGCTCCCAACAAAACTCCCCAACTGCGCCATCATGATCTTCGATTTCGACGAAGAAGATTTGCAAGGAGAGAGCGACGGGCCCCAATGCAAGTTCACCCTCCAGCAAATAGTGGACCCCCAACAAAGTCATTAGCCTGAGCGAGCAAGGTTTAGCAGACATCAACGTGGCGTTCCCAGTGTGCGGCGGAGGGGGCGGGCCTGAGACATATTAAGGTTGTCGCGAGTTCCGCACGAACAGGAGAGCACTTAATGTGCTCTCCGTCGTGAGCAGGACTGTAGAGCAGCAACCTTAATATGTCTCAGGCCCGCCCCCTCCGCCGCACACTGGGAACGTGCCACGCACTTTACCTGCGTAAACAATGTGAGTGAAATATGAATCTCGATGGATACGCCCGCAGCCGTGTATACTAAACAGCTGTGTGAAACCAGGGGAGTATTCTGGCTGGACAAAATGCCTGCTTAATAGGGTTGTCAGGTGGTCCGGACGCAATACAAGACTGGGGAGCACGTCGTGTAAGTAGTGGTCCTCTAGGGGCGTACGCTCGGTGGTGTACGCATTGTCCCAAGACCACGCGAGAGTTGGGATCATATCTTGATCAGCATGATTCTCGGCCGCAAGATTGGCATGACCCAGGTTTGGGACGAGGACGACAACGTCGTTCCCGTCACGGTCATCCAGGCTGGCCCCTGCGCTGTCTCGCAGGTTAAAACTCAGGCAACCGACGGCTATGACGCCGTCCAGATCGGTTTCGGCGACATCAAGGCCAAGAACGTGAACAAGCCCATGGCTGGTCACTTCGCCAAGGCTGGCGTCGAGCCTGTCCGTTTCCTTCGTGAGGTCCGCGTCGAGAACGGCGAGGAGCACAAGGTCGGCGAGGTTGTCACCGTCGCTGATTTCGCTGATGTCGAGAAGGTCGACGTCATCGGTACCTCCAAGGGTAAGGGCTTCCAGGGTCGCATCAAGCGCTGGGGTCAGCGCCGCGGTCCTATGACGCATGGTTCTCACTTCCAGCGTCACCCCGGTTCTATCGGTCAGTGCGCCTATCCTGCGCGCGTCCTCAAGGGCGTCAAGATGGCCGGTCACATGGGTAACGAGCGCGTTACCGTCAAGAACCTTTCCGTTGTCCGCATCGATGCCGAGCAGAACCTCATCTTGGTCAAGGGCGCTGTCCCGGGTGCCAAGAATGGTCTCGTCGCCATCCGTATGGCCTAAGGGCCCAGCCCATTTAGCCCAGCGTCATACCAAGGAGAACACTTAAATGGCAAAGTTTGAAGTAAAGAACAGCGAGGGCAAGAAGGTCGCCGAGGCCGAGCTCGCCGCTGAGGTGTACGGCATCGAGCCGAACATCCACGTTATGCACCACATCGTCAAGTGCCAGATGGCCTCTTGGCGTCAGGGCACCCAGTCCGCTAAGGGCCGCTCTGAGGTTTCCGGTGGCGGCAAGAAGCCTTGGCGTCAGAAGGGCACCGGCCGTGCCCGCCAGGGTTCCATCCGTGCTGCCCAGTGGCGTCACGGTGGCGTTGTCTTCGCCCCCAAGCCCCGTTCCTACGCCAAGCGTATGAACAACAAGGAGGTCAAGCTGGCTATGCGCTCCGCGCTGTCCGCCAAGCTGGCCGATGGCGAGCTCGTGCTCGTCGACGACTATGGCTTCGAGAAGCCTTCCACCAAGGCTGCTGTCGCCATGCTCAAGGCTCTCGGCCTTGAGGGCAAGCGTCTGACCGTCATCGTTCGCGATGAGGACGTCAACGCCTACCTGTCGTTCCGCAACATTCCCAAGACGTTCATCATCACTGCCGACGAGGCCAACACCTACGATCTCGTCAACAACAACGCTGTGCTGATGCCCGCCGACATCGCCGCTCACTTCGGGGAGGTGCTTGCATAAATGACC
The DNA here is from genome assembly GCF_032584215.1 of Collinsella aerofaciens. Lineage (GTDB taxonomy): Bacteria > Actinomycetota > Coriobacteriia > Coriobacteriales > Coriobacteriaceae > Collinsella. The sequence goes on from NZ_JAWHPN010000025.1 coordinate 4,843, forward strand.
GCCCACGAGATCATCATCCGTCCGATCGTGTCCGAGCGTTCCTTCTCCGGCATGGAGCTGAACAAGTACACGTTCGAGGTCGCCAAGGATGCTAACAAGTATCAGATCAAGGACGCTGTCGAGGAGATCTTCGGCGTCAAGGTCGTTCGCGTGAACACCCTGACGGTCAAGCCCAAGACCAAGCGCGTGCGCTATGTCGCCGGCAAGACCCGTTCTTGGAAGAAGGCCATCGTCACGCTGGCCGAGGGCGACACCATCGAGGTCTTTGGCAACCAGGCCTAAGACTCGCTGCTGTTGAGTGAGCTCATGCCTCCCAAATAGGGGAGGCGAGAGCTCAAGGTTTTGGGCGTATAAAATGGACACGCCCGGAACCGTGTATACGTCCGGTGTCATCGCACCCGAGGCAGAACCTCGAATCCCTGTCTGCGATGGCTAACGGATTCCTATTGAAAGGGATTGTAATGGCTGTAAAGCACCTTAAGCCGACCTCCGCTGGTAGGCGTTGGCAGACGATCTCCGATTTCTCCGAGATCACCTGCACCAAGCCCGAGAAGTCTCTTCTCGAGCCCCTGCCCAAGAAGGCCGGTCGTAACAACAACGGCCGCATCACCACCCGCCACCAGGGCGGCGGCGTGAAGCGTCGTTACCGCGTGATCGACTTCAAGCGCAACAAGGACGGCGTGCCCGCCAAGGTTGCCACGATCGAGTACGATCCGAACCGTTCCGCTCGCATCGCTCTGCTGCACTACGCTGACGGTGAGAAGCGCTACATCCTGGCCCCCAAGGGCCTCGAGGTCGGTCAGACCATCATGTCCGGTTCTGACGCCGACATCAAGCCGGGCAACGCTCTGCCCCTCGCCGACATCCCCGTCGGTACGCTCATCCACGCCGTCGAGTTCCAGCCGGGCAAGGGCGCCGCTATCGCCCGTTCCGCCGGTAACTCCTGCCAGCTGATGGGTAAGGAGGGCAAGTACGCTATCGTTCGTATGCCTTCCTCCGAGATGCGCCGCATCCTCGTTACCTGCCGCGCCACCGTCGGTGAGGTCGGCAACGCCGATCACTCCAACATCGTCATCGGCAAGGCCGGCCGTAAGCGTCACATGAACGTGCGCCCGACCGTCCGCGGTACCGTCATGAACCCTGTCGACCACCCGCACGGCGGTGGCGAGGGCAAGAACCACACCTCTGGTCGTCCCTCCGTTACCCCCTGGGGTAAGCCGACGAAGGGCCTTCGTACGCGCAAGAAGAAGAAGGTCTCGAACCAGCACATCATTCGTCGCCGTAAGAAGTAATTTCGGATACCGAGTTTTAGGAGAAAGCACTTATGAGCAGAAGTCTCAAAAAGGGCCCGTTCGTGGAGACTCGCCTTCTCTCGCGTATCACCGCGATGAACGAGGCTGGCAAGAAGGACGTCGTGAAGACCTGGTCCCGCGCGTCCACCATCTTCCCCGAGATGGTTGGTCACACCATCGCCGTCCACGACGGCCGCAAGCATGTGCCCGTGTATGTTACCGAGTCCATGGTTGGTCACAAGCTCGGCGAGTTCGCGCCGACTCGTACGTTCCGTGGCCACAAGGCCAAATAGGGGGTTAACCGTAAATGGCAACTAAGTCTATTGAAACTGAGGCCACCGAGGTTCGCGCCGTCGCTAAGTACGTGCGTGTTTCCCCCAGCAAGGCCCGCCTGGTGGTCGATCTGATCCGCCGCAAGCCTGTCGCTCAGGCCTTCGACATCCTCCACTTCTGCGACCGCGCCGTCGCCGTGGATGTCGAGAAGGTTCTCCGTTCCGCCGTTGCGAACGCCGAGAACAACAACGGTCTGCGTGCCGACAACCTGGTTGTCGCCGCTGCCTATGTTGACGAGGGTCCGACGCTTAAGCGCATCCGTCCCCGCGCCAAGGGTTCCGCTTCTCGCATTCTGAAGCGTACTTCCCACATCACCGTCGTCGTTGCTCCTCGAAAGGAGGCGTAAAGCTGTATGGGTCAGAAAGTCTACCCCACCGGCTTCCGTCTTGGCATCACCGAGAACTGGCGCTCCCGCTGGTTCGCAGAGAAGGATTACGCTAAGACCCTCGGTAACGATCTCGAGATCCGCAAGTACCTCGAGAAGCGTCTTTCCCGCGCAGCTGTCTCCCGTGTCGAGATCGAGCGCGCTGGCGACAAGGTGAAGGTCATCATCCTCACTGCTCGCCCCGGCGTTGTCATCGGTAAGAAGGGTGCCGAGATCGATACCCTCCGTACCGAGCTCGAGAAGGTCGCTGGCGTCTCCAAGGGCCAGCTCTCCGTCGACGTTGTCGAGATCAAGCGCCCCGAGCTCGACGCCAACCTCGTTGCTCAGTCTATCGCCGAGCAGCTCGAGGGCCGCGTTGCCTTCCGTCGCGCTATGCGCAAGGCTGTCCAGTCCGCCCGCAAGGCCGGCGCTAAGGGCATCCGTATCCAGTGCTCCGGTCGTCTCGGCGGTGCCGAGATGGGCCGTCGTGAGTGGTACCGCGAGGGTCGCGTGCCTCTGCACACCCTCCGTGCCAAGATCGACTACGGCACGGCTGTCGCCAGCACCACCATGGGCGCTTGCGGCGTGAAGGTCTGGATCTACCTGGGCGAGAAGCTCCCGGGCCAGCCTGTTCCCAACCCTGCACTCGAGGGCTCTTCCCGTCCTCGTCGTCGTAACTCCGAGAGGAGGGGTCAGTAGTGCTTGCCCCTAAGCGTATTCTTCACCGCAAGGTGCAGCGTGGCTCCATGAAGGGCCAGGCCAAGGGTAATACCGAGCTGCATTTCGGCGAGTTTGGTATCCAGGCTCTCGAGGCCCATTGGATCACCAACCGTCAGATCGAGGCCGCTCGTATTGCCATGACCCGCTACATGAAGCGTGGCGGTCGTGTCTACATCACGATCTTCCCTGATAAGCCCATCACCAAGAAGCCTGCTGAGACTCGCATGGGTTCTGGTAAGGGTAACCCCGAGGAGTGGGTGGCCGTCGTCAAGCCCGGCCGCATCATGTTCGAGGTCAAGGGCGTGCCCGAGGAGGTCGCTCGCGAGGCTCTGCGTCTTGCACAGCACAAGCTTCCCATCAAGACCAAGATTGTTGCTGCTAAGAACGCTGAGCAGCGCATCGAGAAGGAGATGGCTGAGGAGGCCGCTCTCGAGGCCAAGTGGGCTGCTGAGGACGCCGCCGCCGCCAAGGAGGAGAACTAATGAAGCCCGCAGAGATTCGTGAGCTCTCGGACGCTCAGCTCGTTGAGAAGCTGAAGGAAATGCGCGCCGAGCTCTTTAACCTTCGTTTCCAGATGGCCACCAGCCAGCTGGACAACACCGCTCGCGTCAACACCGTGAAGAAGGACATCGCTCGCGTCCTCACGGAGCAGCGCGCCCGCGAGATCGCAGCGGAGAAGTCCGCTGTCGCCGAGTAGGACCTAAGGAGAGAACATGACTGATTCGCGTAACTCGCGTAAGGTCCGTACGGGTGTCGTTACCTCCGTCTCCGGTGCCAAGACCATTGTTGTCACCATCACCGAGCGCAAGCGTCACCCCAAGTACGGCAAGATGATGACCAGCTCCAAGAAGTTGCACGCTCACGACGAGGAGTGCACGGCTGGCGTGGGCGACACCGTCCGCGTTATGGAGACCCGTCCTATGTCCAAGATGAAGCGTTGGCGCCTCATCGAGGTCGTCGAGCGCGCTAAATAAGCAGTCGCTCTTACGACTTGTACGTTTCCGAAGATGTGCGTATGCCTGGCTTGCATACCACGGGCCGTATAAAGGCTGCGCACCTCTCTTCGGTTCTTAGTTCGGAGGAACATCTACCATGATTCAGATGCAAACCATGCTGAACGTCGCCGACAACTCCGGCGCTCGCAAGATTCGCTGCATCAAGGTGCTTGGCGGTTCCAAGCGTCGTTATGCAGCCATCGGCGATGTGTTCATCGGTGCTGTCCAGGAGGCTACCCCTGGCGCCAACGTCAAGAAGAAGGACGTTGTCCGTTGCGTCGTCGTTCGCACCGTTAAGGAGATCCGCCGCAAGGATGGCTCCTACATTCGCTTTGATGAGAACGCCTGCGTTGTCATCAACAACGATGGTTCGCCCGTCGGCACCCGTATCTTCGGGCCCGTCGCTCGCGAGCTTCGTGACAAGAAGTACATGAAGATCGTCTCGCTCGCTCCCGAGACCCTGTAGTTAGGGGAGATATATGTATATCAAGAAGGGCGATAAGGTCCAGGTTCTCTCTGGTAAGGATCGCGGCAAGCAGGGCGTTGTCCTGCGTGCTCTCCCCGCCGAGAACAAGGTCGTTGTCGAGGGCGTTTCGGTCGTCAAGAAGGCCGTCAAGCCCAACGCTGCCAACCAGCAGGGCGGCATCGTTTCGCAGGAGGCTCCTATCGACGCCTCCAACGTCAATCTCGTTTGCCCCGAGTGCGGTAAGGTTACCCGCGTCGGTCACGAGAAGGACGGCAAGAACAAGCTGCGCGTCTGCAAGAAGTGCGGCCACAAGTTCTAAGCTGCCCGCAACATCAAGTTGCTAGCAAAGGCCCGGATGCCCCACGGCATCCGGGCCTTTTTCTATCCCCACTCATTGGGGACCACTCATTGGGGACAGACTTAAATGAGTGATTGCACTCATTGGGGACAGACTTAAATGAGTGCTGTCGGCAGCTGGGGGACGTTCCCCATGTGCCGGCAGTTTGGGGCGGTCCTTTGATGTCCGATGCCCCAGGAGGGGTTGAGTAATACAGTCTGCTCTGTCTTTAGGGCTTTGGTGTTTCCTCCCTTTATGTTTTGCAAGGATTGTCGCATGCGCATTTACGCGCATAGCCTTGCGCGATAATGCGCACAACCGCGCAAACATTAGCTAACTATCGCTAAATACTGTCCGATAAGTAAATAAACACGCAAATACAAGCAAATGCACGCGCATTTGTGCGAATATAGAGCTGTTAGAAATGAAGGACTTCCGATGACTCAGGAGGCACATGATGGCAGATTCCAAACAGGCTCCGCTCGACGCCGAAGCAGCCGCAAAAGCAGCGTTCACTTCGGTCCAGGACAAGCCATTCCCCGATGATATCTTTACGGCTCCCGAGCTTCGTTGGGCTGTGATCGGGTGCGGCGTTATCGCCAACCAGATGGCCCAGTCTCTCGCTCTTGCCGGTCGCAAGCTTGCGGGCGTCGCCAACCGCACGCTGTACAAGGCTCAGGCTTTTGCTGAGCAATATGGCATCGAGAAGGTCTATGAAACGGTCGAGGACCTCTACGCCGATCCGAACATTGACGCAGTCTATATCACCACGCCGCACAACACGCATATCACCTACCTGCGAGCCGCTCTGGCAGCTGGTAAGCACGTACTCTGCGAGAAGGCCATTACCCTCAACTCTGCCGAGCTCGACGAGGCCCGTGCCATCGCCGACGAGCACAACGTGGTCCTTATGGATGCCACCACGGTGCTCCACATGCCCTTGTATCAGGAGCTGCGCCGCCGCATGGATGCCGGCGACTTTGGACGCATGAACCTCGCCCAGCTCAACTTTGGCAGCTATAAGGAGTACGGCGACCTGACCAACCGCTTCTACAACCGCAACCTTGCTGGCGGTGCCATGCTCGACATTGGCGTGTATGCCCTGTCCGTCATGCGTCTCTTTATGGCAAGCCAGCCCGCTGAGGTCGTTTCGCTGGGCAACACCTGTGAGACCGGTGTTGACGTTGCGGGCGGCATCGTCTGCCGTAATGCCGAACAGCAGCTGGGCGTCGTGAGCCTTACGCTCCACTCCAAGCAGCCCAAGCGCTCGGTCATCAGCTTCGACAAGTGCTATATCGAGGTCAACGATTATCCGCGTGCCGATTACGCGATCATCGTGTGGACTGCAGACGGTCGCCGTGAGGAGGTCCACGCTGGCACCGAGGCATACGCTCTGTGCTACGAGATGGCCGACCTGGAGAAGGCCGTTGCCGGCGATGATTCGAAGCGCGAGCTTCTGGGCTATGCTTCTGATGTTATGGAGCTGATGACCAAGCTCCGCGCCGACTGGGGAGTCGTGTACCCCGAGGAGGAGTAAGCGATGCTTGCGGAAGATAGGCTCAACGCGATCGTGTCGATGGTGCAGCAGGCCGGCTCGGTTACCGTGCCGGAGCTTGCTGAAGCCCTGGGCGTGACGGCGTCTACCATTCGGCGCGACCTGCAGGCGCTCGACCGTGCACACCGTATCGCCAAGGTGCACGGAGGCGCGACGAGTCTGGAGCGTGCGCACGTGACGCGCGACCTGACGATCAGCGAGCGCAGTGATCTCCATAACGATGACAAGGAGCGTATCTGCGCCCGCGCGGCGGCGCTGGTGGAGCCCGAGAGCTTTGTGTACATCGATTCGGGCTCAACGACGCTCAAGCTCATTGAGCATCTTCCGCGCCTTGAGGGTGTCACCTATGTGACCGATTCCGTGCTCCATGCTCAGCATCTCGCCCTGCGCGGCATGCACACCGTTGTGCTGGGCGGCGAGCTCAAGCCCGAGACCGAGGCACTCGTCGGTCCCGATGCCTTGGCAACTCTGGACCGCTATAACTTCAACTGCGGCTTTTGGGGTTCCAATGGCATCGCCGCCGAGCAAGGTCTCACCACACCGGATATCGAGGAAGCGCAGGTCAAGCGTATCTCGATGCGCCATACCGCCAAACGCTTTGTAATCTCGGACGCCAGCAAATTTGGCATGGTGGCGCCCGTCAAGTTCGCGGACTTTCGTGATGCAACGATCATCACTGCGGGCGAGGTACCCGCCAAGTACCAGTCGATGGACAACGTCATCACGGTCTAGCAGCAGGGGACGGGCTAAGGCCAAAACCACCACAAAGGGGCCTGTCCCCATTGTGGTGGTTAGCAACGGAAACCGAGTAGTTTTCTCAATAGAAAAGCGGCAACGTCCATCACGGGCGTTGCCGCTTTCGTTGTCTACCGGTTTGTCTACGTCTGTAACAACTGGACCGTTAAAAGTGGGTTAGATATTACAGATTGAGATACTTCCGAACCGCGCCGTCCCTTTGTCTCAATCTGTAACATCTGGGACCGATTTTGCCGAGTTATTGTTACAGATTGAGATTTTCCCTTAAGGGGGATTCGAATGTCTCGATCTGTAACAGATAGACCGGAAAATGGGTTCTAACTGTTACAGATCGAGACGTTTTGGGACCGCAGCTGAGCCATCGCGGCAAAACCACCACAAAGGTGCCTGTCCCCATTGTGGTGGTTTAGGGCTCCCAGGGGCAGGGGGCTTCGATGTGGATGTGCTCGCCGGTTACGGGATGCGTGAAGGACACGCTGTGGGCGTGGAGCATCAGGCCGCAGGGGCGCGGCGTTCCGTACAGGTCGTCGCCAACCAGGGGATGATGCTCGCTTGCCAGGTGCACACGGATTTGGTGCTTGCGGCCGGTGAGCAACTCGACATCGATATACGAGCGCGCGGGCAGGCCACGACGGCTCTTAAGACGTTTGAGCACCTTCACGCGAGTTTGAGACGGCTTGCCGCTGGCGCCGACACGCATCTTGCGGCTATCGTGGCGGTCGCGGGCGATGGGCTTGTCGATGAGCTTCTCGTTCCAGTCGATCTTGCCCTCGGCCAGCGCCAGATAGTGCTTTTCGAAGGCGTGGTCGATCACCATCTGGTCAAAGGCGGGCTGCGTCTGTTTGTCGAGCGAAAACAACACCACGCCGGTGGTGTTGCGGTCCAGGCGGTTGAGCGGCTGCATGTCGGTCGCGGCAAAGCCGTCACCCATCGCCAGCAGCAGGTCGCTGGCGTAGTCGGTGAGCGTGCGCTCGCCGGTGCCGTCGCCGTGGACGATCATGCCGGCGGGCTTGTCGATGGCCATGAGCCAGGCGTCGCAGTAAAGGACTTGAGGTTCTTCGTTCACGTGTAAGCCTTTCGGTTAGCTAATTCCCACAAACATGCAGCCCGAGGTGGCGCCGCGCAGGCGGGCGGCGGGCTTGCGGCCGGCCTGTGCTGCTTCGACGGCACGACGGACGCGGGCGACGGCACGGCCCACCTCATCTGTCTCGAGCAGCGTTCCGTCTACCATGAGACGACGCACGCCGGCATCGAGCAGCTGAGGAACCTGCGGCGTGAGGTCGATGGGGTAGGCGTCGTACAGGCGAGAGCGGCCATGGATGTCGGTGCGTACGGGCATGACCTTGCCGTCGATATTCTTGAGCGACAGCTTGCGGGCGCGCAGGCGGCAGTTAGCGCAATCGTGGATGCAGCCATTGGCCACCTGCAGGATGCAGTGCTCGCTCGTCATAACGCGCGGGCGGCCGAACACAGTGATGCCCAGGGCTGCGGGCGCGGCGGTGCCAAGCGAGACGATCTCGTCGAGCGTGATCTCGGGCGAGAGCCAAAACGCACCGGCTCCGCGCTCGGCAAGCGCCTCCATGCAGGGCGTGTTATGCACCGGCAGGCAAGAGCGAATCTCGGCCGTGGCGCCGGCATGAGCGGCTACGGCGAGCTCGGAGATATTGCCGACGGCGACGGTGGCTCCGGCATTGATCCAAGGATCGACGCGCTCGTGGTCGACGGCGCGGCAGACCTCGTCGAGTACGGGCACGATACCCTGCTCAAATGCATCGGCAGGGGAGAGTCCGACAGCCTCGAGCGCGTCGGTGGTCATATAGATGCGCGTTGCACCCTCCGCGCGGGCTGCCTCGGCGGCCTCGAGCGAGGTGACGGTGGCGCAGATCTGCGGCTCGTCGCGGTAGTGCTTGGGCATGGGGCGCGTACATTTGTCGAGCACCGGCAACTCGAGCGTTTTTGCGCGCTCCTCGTACGGTGCCAGAATGGCCTCTTCCAGCGCCTTACAAGCGGCGGCGCGCACCTTGTGCACGGCGGAGAAGCCCATGCCGCAGCCCTCATCGAGCGCCACATCAAAGCTCGCGGCCTCAAAGGGAGAGGAGCCCATGCGCCCGACGTGCTCAACCAGATCGGATGCCTCGACGGCGCGGGTCTTGGCGGCCTCGACGGTGAAGCCCGTGGCGGTGGCGGTGAGCGCGGGGTTGTCACAGCAGGTGAGTGTGACAGTAAACGGCTCGCCCAGGCGCGCCACGACGGACACGTCAACAGCTCGGCGGCGCAGCACATCGCGCTTGAGCGCGGCGCCGGCGGCGTCAATGGCGCTCTGGCTTCGAATCACGCGTACGCGGCAGCCCTCGGGCATGCTACGGGGCACGCGACATTCGATGATGTCGCCTGCGGCGGCATCATCGGCGGCGATGGTGGTTAGGAACTGGTCAAACTCATCGTCGTGACGAAGCTCCAGCAGGTCGCCCTTGCCCACGGGCTCAAACAGCTCAATGCGGGCGATGGCGGCGCGGCGACGGCGATCATCGGGCTTGAGTCCGCGTACATCGCGGTTGGCCAGACGGCTGCCAAGCACCGTGCCCACAATCTGGCCGCGGTTGTTGGAGCGCTCGTAGCTCATCATCTCGTCGCCCGAGGTGCCATCCTGGTAGGCGTGCGTAAAGTCGCGGTTGAAGCAGCGCTTGAGCTGGCGCTGGCGGGCGGCATCCTCATCCTTAGAGGTCGAAACATCGGCAAGCATGTCATCAATCTGATGACGATACACGTCGACGATGGAATACACGTAATCGGGGGCCTTCATGCGGCCCTCGAGCTTGAGCGATGCGGCGCCGGCGTCATACAGACGGCGAACAAGCTGCGACGTGTTGGTGTCGCGCGGGCACAGCGCGCGCTCGCGACCGGCAGGGGAGAGCGAGCGGCCGTTCTCGTCGATCAGCTCGTAAGGCAGACGACAGGGCTGAGCGCACATGCCGCGGTTGGCCGAGCGGCCCGCCATGGCAAAGCTCGACAGCAGGCACAGACCCGAGTAACAAAAGCAGATGGCACCGTGGCTAAAGACCTCAAGGTCCACATCGGGCGCGGCGTTGTGAATGGCGGCGATCTCGTCGATGGAGAGCTCGCGCGAGAGAGTCACGCGGTCGGCGCCCTGCTCGCGGCACCAGATAGTTCCGCGGTCGTCGTGGATGTTTGCTTGGGTTGAGATATGCGTCTCGATGCCGGGCATGGTGCGCTTGACTTCAAAGAACAGGCCCCAGTCCTGGATGATAAAGGCGTCGGCGCCCAGCGTGGAGCAGCGATGGATGAGCTGCAGTGCATCGCCCATCTCGGACTGCTTGATGACGATGTTGACCGTGACGTAGACGCGCGACCCGGCTAGATGTGCGGCGCGGCAGGCTTGCTCGAAGGCCTCGTCGGTAAAGTTGGTGGCCTTGCGGCGGGCGTTGAAGCTGCCCATGCCGCAGTAGATGGCATCGGCGCCCGCGGCGAGCGCGGCGGCAAAGGGCTCCGGGCCTCCGGCGGGGGCCAAAAGCTCAGGCCTGCGGTTAGTGGTTCGGCTGGCGGTTGCGGTCATATCCTGCCTTTCAAAATGCTCAGATATTCAAAAGTATAGTGGCGTCGCTGCGGTGGGCGACGCCCGCAGCCTAAGCAGGACAAAGTCTTCAGCAGCTTGGACTGGCTGCTCCACATGAGAACCGTTCAGCGGTTCGGGGAAACCGTTGGGCGATAAAATATTCTCGCAACGTGATAATAATCTTGCATCGCGCGGAAACCTTGAGTACTATCCCAATCAAGCGCGGTGTTCAGACCGAACTGTGCCTCCCGGTGTGAACACCGCGCTCACGCTCTCTCAATTGATCGTAAGGAGAAAAACATGAGCAAGACCGTCGTGTCTTCCGATAACGCACCCGCAGCCATCGGCCCGTATTCCCCCGGTATCCAGGCCGGCAACATGGTGTTCCTGTCCGGCCAGCTGGGCATCGATCCCGCGACCGGCAAGATGCCCGAGGGCGTCGAGGCCCAGGCCAAGCAGTCCCTCGCCAACGTTGAGGCCCTGCTGACCGCTGCCGGCGCCACCTTTGCCGATGTCGTCAAGACCACGGTCTACCTGGCCGACATCGCCGACTTCGCCGCCGTGAACGAGATCTATGCCTCCAAGTTCGAGGCCCCGTTCCCCGCGCGCAGCGCCTTCCAGGTTGCCGCCCTTCCGGCTGGCGGTCTGGTCGAGATCGAGGTCATCGCCGCTCTCTAAGGCGTTGGCCACAACTAAACATGACATGCAAAAAGACCCTGCAGCGCGTGCGAGCTGCAGGGTCTTTTGTCAAGTGACGGATCGCTTGTGGAGCCGCGCTCCATTTTGCTCGTTAGCCCTCCTTACGAACTTTTTGCAGGTAGCGGTAGACGCTGGGCTCTGAGATGCCCAGCGCGGTGGCGGCGCAGGCCACGGCGCCTTTGAGCATGAACACCCCGTTGCCGTTGAGGTGGCGAATGACGTCCACGCGGTCGCTCTGACCAAGCGACGCCACATCCAGCCCGCGCGCGCTCAGCAACTCGGCAATGCTGCGGTCGATGAGCTCCTGTGTAGACTCCGAAAGGCTTTCGACCTCGATAGGGGCGGGCTCCGTGCGCGTCGGCGCCGCGTCGAAGCACGCCATGAGCTGCTGCGCCATGGCGTTGATGGAGCGCACGGTCGAGAGGTCGGTGTTGACGCAGAGCATGCCGACGATCTCGTCATTCTCGCGGATAAAGTATGTCGCTGACTCCAACGTCTTGCCGCCGGCACCGCGCCCCTCGTAGCCCGTAATAAACGGCAGGTCGCGATACTTGGGGTCGTGCATGATCTTGAGTGCCAGATCGGTGGCGGGGCCGCCGACCTCGCGGCCGCTCACGATTCCGTTGCGAATATCGACGATGGCGTGGTCGGGATCCGAGAAATCGTGCAGCACGATCTCGCTGTTTTTGCCGAGTATCTGCTCCAGAAAATCGACCATCGGCAAAAAGCGACGTACGGTCTCGTTCACGGGCAACTCCTTTGGGTGAAATCGGAAATGTTCATAACAATTTTTTCTCATGGTAACACGCTGCCCATCATCTCGTATATCCGCAGGTACATTGCGTAATGCAGACGAACGGTAGGAATTTAGCGGTAAACGGTTGACCAAAAGAAAAGTTAGATGTTATTTTGACCAGACACTTTCCTGACCTGCGGAAATGCGTTATTTCAGCTGAAGAATAGTCTGATAACAAAAAATTATTATTGAGAATGAGAATCATCTTTAATACGATATGCAATGAAGGCACAACCTCAACCCCGCACTGCGTCACAATAGAGCGTTAGATGCGAAAACAACTACTTCGAGGATTGGTGGTCAAATGACCCAGGAGACGGTTACGAACGGCACTGAAGCCCTGTTCACTCGCGAAGGCATGCCTCCCGTTAAGGAAATGATCCCGTGTGCCCTTCAGCACGTACTGGCATCGTTTGCCGGCATCATTACCCCGGCGGTCATCATGGCCGGCGTCTACGGCTTTAATAGCCAGCAGAGCACCGACATCATTCAGGTCGCGCTTATTCTTTCGGCAATCGACACGGCCCTTCAGGCCTTCGCTCCCTTCCGTCGCATCGGCGGCGGCCTGCCCATCGTCATGGGCGTTTCGTTCGCGTTCCTGCCGGCCCTGCAGGCCATGGGTGCCTCGGGCTTTAGCTTTGGTGCGCTGCTGGGCGGCGAAATCGTCGGCGGCGCCGTCGCGGTCCTCTTTGGTCTGGCCTACAGCAAGATCAAGTGGCTGTTCCCGCCCGTCGTGACCGGTACGGTCATCTTCTCCATCGGCGTTTCGCTGTATCCCACGGCCGTCAAGTATATGGCCGGCGGTATGGGTACGCCGTTGTGGGGCACCCCGCAGGCATGGTGCGTCGCTCTCATCACCTTCGCCGTGGTCTTTGCGCTCGCCAACTTTGGCAAGGGCACGCTCAAGCTGGGATCCGTGTTCTTTGGCATGATCGTTGGCATGATCGTTTCCATCCCCTTTGGCATGATCGACTTCTCCAGCGTCGCCACCGCTCAGGTCTTCGCCCTTCCCAAGCTCATGCCCTACGCGCTCGAGTTTGATCCCGAGGTCTGCATTACCCTCGCCGTCGTGTTCCCCATGGTTGCCATCCAGGTTATTGGCGACGTCTCCGCCGCCTGCCTGGGCTCCATCGACCGTATGCCCACCGAGCGCGAGCTCTCCGGCGCTATCGTGTCACAGGGCCTCACCTCTATGGTCGGCGGCCTGCTGGGCGGTCTTCCCACCAGCGCCCTTGGCCAGAACGTGGGCATCATCTGCTCCAACAAAGTCGTCAACAAGTGGGTCTTTGTGATCATCGCGGCCGTCTTTGCCATCGCCGGTCTGTTCCCGCAGCTCTCTGCCGTTCTTTCCGCTATCCCGCAGCCCGTCATCGGCGGCGCGACCGTCGGCGTCTTTGGCACCATCACCATGAACGGCGTGCGCATGTTCACCCGCGAGGGCCTCACGCAGCGCACTACCACCATCGTCGGCACCTCCGTCGTCTTTGGCCTGGGTATCTGGATGGCCAGCGGTTGCCTTGCCGGCGAGGGTATGCCCGCCTGGGTGTCCACCGTCATCGGCTCCAATGCCGTAACCCCCACCGCCATCATGGCCATTGTCCTTAACCTGATCCTTCCGCAGACGCCGGTCGTGGCTCAGCACATCGATGCTGCCAAGGACGCTGCCGTGGATCTGGTCTTGCCCGAGAGCAAGAAGTAACCAATTCGGTGCTATTCGTCGGCGGACGTATCGCCTCGTCCGCCGACGCCATGCGGCGCCAAGCCGCACTTCAAAGGGTTTGTCCCTTTGGTGAAGCGTTGACGGGAGAGGGCCCGTTTCCGGTGTAGGCCGGCGCTTCGCACTCCGCCATGTCAGAGGTGTCAAACCCCGCCTCTGATGTTGAAGGGAGCATCCATGCTTCTGGTCGCTAACGGTTCCGTCTTTACCCGCAACGCTCAGACCCCGTTCATTCCAAACGGTGCGGTCGCCATTGACGGAGATACGATCGTCGAAGTGGGCCCCGAGCGCGAGCTCAAGGCCAAGTACCCGGATGCCGAGTACGTCGATGCCCGGGGCAACCTCATCATGCCCGGACTCATCAACTGCCACACCCACATCTACTCGGGTCTGGCCCGCGGCCTCGCCATTAAGGGCTGCAACCCCACCAACTTCCTGGAGAATCTTGAGCAGCAGTGGTGGAAGATCGACGACAACCTGACGCTCGACGGCACCAAGGCCAGCGCCTATGCCACGATTTTGGACTCCATCCGTGACGGCGTCACCACGATCTTCGATCACCATGCGAGCTTCTGCGAAATCCCGGGAAGCCTCTTTACCATTAAGGACGCAGCTCAGGAGCTGGGCATGCGTTCGTGCCTGTGCTACGAGGTCTCTGATCGCCGCGGCCAGGAAAAATGCGACCAGGCCATTGCCGAGAACGCCGAGTTTGCCCAGTGGGCCGCCAAGGAGCGTCGCGATAACGATAACCACATGATCGCCGCCATGTTTGGCGGTCACGCCACCTTTACGCTGTCGGACGAGACCATGGACAAGATGGCCGAGGCCAACAACGGCCTGACCGGCTTCCACATCCATGTGTGCGAGGGCATGAACGACGTGTGGGATTCCCGCCTCAACCGCGGTGGCATCAGCCCGGTCGAGCGCCTGCTGCAGCACAACCTGCTGGGTCCCGACACCATGCTGGGCCACTGCATCCACGTGACGCCTGCCGAGATGGATATCGTCAAGGAGTCCGGCACCTGGCTCGTCAACAACCCCGAATCCAATATGGGCAACGCTGTGGGCTGCGCCCCCGTGCTCGAATTCTTCCGCCGCGGCATCCCTGTGTGCATGGGTACCGACGCTTACACCCACGATATGCTCGAGAGCCTTAAGGTCTTCCTGATCATTCAGCGCCACAACGCCGCCATGCCCAACGTGGGCTGGTGTGAGGCCATGACCATGCTGTTCGAGAACAACGCCAAGATGGCGAGCAAGTACTTCGATCGCAAGCTCGGTGTGCTCGAGGCCGGCGCTGCCGCCGACGTTATCGTTATGGACTACAAGCCCTTTACGCCGCTGAGCGAGGAGAATATCGACGGCCACATGCTCTTTGGCATGATGGGCAAAAACTGCCGCACCACCATCATCAACGGCCGCGTCCTGTACAAGGATCGCGAGTTCGTTGGCATTGATGAGGACAAGATCAACGCGTGGACCATGGCCGAGTCCAAGAAGCTCTGGAGCACGCTCAACGATCGCACCTACTAATTCACAAGTAGATTCGCGCGCGTCGGATGTTTCGCCGCATCCGACGCGCGCATAGGCGGCCTCCGCGGGGTCGCCGGCGCTGTGCTAGCGCTACACCGTATTTGCGCCCGCCGCGCGGTCTCGCCGGGCGTTACAGAGAGGAACTCATTATGAGCGACATCATGAGGCCGATCCCGTTTTCGCAGCTGATGAACTGGATCATCGAGGAGCACAAGACTCAGGGCGCCGTCTTTGGCGTGCGCAAGATGGTTACGACCAACCAGGAGGGCGCGCTTCCCATTTTTGACGAGCGCATCGAGACTCCGTTTGGCCCGGCCGCCGGCCCCAATACGCAGCTTGCCCAAAACATCGTGGCATCCTACGTGGCCGGTTCCCGCTTCTTTGAGCTCAAGACTGTTCAGGTTATGGACGGCGAGGAGCTCTCCAAGTGTGTGAACAAGCCCTGCATCGTGGCGCAGGACGAGTGCTACAACTGCGAGTGGTCGACCGAGCTCGAGGTTCCGCAGGCCTTTGCCGAGTACGTGAAGGCATGGTTTGCCTGCCACCTGATCGCTCGCGAGTACGGCCTGGGCAGCCCGGACGGCTTTGTCTTCAACATGTCCGTGGGCTATGACCTGGAGGGCATCAAGAGCCCCAAGGTCGATGCGTACATTGAGGGCATGAAGGACGCCAGCGGCTCCGAGGTTTGGAACGAGTGCCGCACGTGGGCGCTCGCCAACCTGGACAAGTTTGAGCATGTCGACGCCGCGTTTGTCGAGTCCATCCCGGCGCGCGTCTCCAACTCCATTACCGAGTCCACGCTGCATGGCTGCCCGCCGGCGGAGATCGAGCGCATCGCGACCTATCTGATCACCGAGAAGGGCCTCAACACCTACATCAAGTGCAACCCCACGCTGTTGGGCTATGAGTTTGCACGTCAGCGCCTCGACGAGCTGGGCTTTGACTACATCGTCTTCGACGATACGCACTTCCGCGAGGACCTGCAGTGGGCCGATGCCGTGCCCATGTTCGAGCGCCTGATTGCCCTGTGCGCCGAGCGTGGCCTGGAGTTTGGCGTCAAGCTGACCAACACGTTCCCCGTCGACGTGACGAGAAACGAGCTGCCCTCCACCGAGATGTACATGTCCGGCCGTTCGCTGTTCTCGCTGACTATCGAGGCTGCCCGCCGCATTACCGAGCAGTTCGATGGCAAACTGCGCATCAGCTACTCCGGCGGTGCCACGGTCTACAACATCCGTGCCCTGTACGATGCCGGCATTTGGCCCGTCACCCTGGCGACCGACGTGCTCAAGCCCGGTGGCTACGAGCGCTTTAGCCAGATGGCTGGCGAGTTCACCGATCTGGACGGCAAGCCGTTCGCGGGCGTCTCGCTCGAGGCCGTGACCGCGATTCAGACCGACTCGCTCACCAACCCGCTCTACAAGAAGCCGTTGCGCCCGCTGCCCGACCGCAAGGTCGCCGGCAAGAGCCCGCTTTCCGACTGTTTTACCACGCCGTGCCGCACGAGCTGCCCCATCCAGCAGGATATTCCCGCCTATCTGGCGGCTGTTGACGAGGGCCGCTACGAGGACGCGCTCAACATCATCATCGAGCGCAACGCTCTGCCGTTCATTACCGGCACCATCTGCCCGCATCCCTGCGGCCGTGCCTGCGAGCGTGCGTTCTACGAGCCCGAGGGCGCCCAGATTCGCGCCAGTAAGCTCAAGGCCGCCCGCGAGGCCATGACCGCCGTGCTGCCCAAGCTGCGTGCCCAGGCCATCGCAAACGACGGCGAGCGCAACGTTGCCGTTATCGGCGGCGGCCCGGCCGGCCTGGCGACGGCGTTCTTCCTGACGCGTGCCGGCGTGCCCGTCACCATCTTTGAGGCCCGCGATTCGCTCGGTGGCGTGGTCCGTCACGTGATTCCCGAGTTCCGCATCGCGAGCGACGATATCTCCCACGATGCCGAGCTCTGCCTAGCCTTTGGCGCCAAGGTGCAGCTCAACGCCCGCGTGGATTCCATCGACGAACTCAAGGCCCAGGGCTTTACCGACGTGGTCGTGGCCACCGGTGCCTGGATGCCCGGCTCTGCGGGCTTGGGCGAGGGTGCCGAGCTCGACGTGCTGGAGTTCCTCGAGGCCGCCAAGAAGGGCGAGAAGCTCGAGCTGGGCGAGGACGTCGTGGTCATTGGCGCCGGCAACACCGCCATGGACGCGGCCCGCGTGGCCAAGCGCCTGGCCGGCGTGAAGAACGTGCGTCTGGTCTACCGCCGCACCAAGAAGCAGATGCCCGCTGACGAGGAAGAGCTTGATCTTGCTCTTGCCGACGGCGTTGAGTTCTGCGAGCTGCTGGCGCCCAAGGCGCTCAACGGTGCCGTGCTGACCTGCGACGTTATGGAGCTTGGCGAGCCGGATGCAAGCGGCCGTCGCAGCCCCGTCGCCACGGGCGAGACCGTCGAGCTTTCCGCCACCACGGTGATCTGCGCCGTGGGCGAGGGCATCGATGCCGGCCTGTACGATGCCGCGGGCGTCGAGCACGACCGTCGCGGCCGCCTTGCCGCCACCTCCACCGGCGTCGAGGGCGTCTGGGCTGCGGGCGACTGCCGCCGCGGTCCTGCCACCGTGGTCGAGGCTATTGCCGATGCCGCCGAAGTCGCCCGTGCCATTGCCGGCGTGGACTTTAACAAGTACGCCGACCAGAATGCTCAGGCCGATCGCGAGGACGCCTGCTACGAGCGCAAGGGGTCGCTGTGCCGCGACAAGCGCAACTGCACCAAGACCCGCTGCCTGGGCTGCGGCTCGGTGTGCGAGGTCTGCTGCGATGTGTGCCCCAACCGCGCCAACGTTGCCATTAAGGTGCCGGGTCTCGCCAAGCATCAGGTCGTCCACGTCGACGGCATGTGCAACGAGTGCGGCAACTGCGCTGTGTTCTGCCCCTACCAGGAGGGCCGTCCCTACAAGGACAAGCTCACCCTGTTCTGGAGCGAGCAGGACATGGAGAACTCCGAGAACGAGGGCTTCCTGGCTGTGGACGAGGACCACTTTAAGGTCCGCGTCGCCGGCACGGTCCGCACCGTCTCGGTCGATGCCGTCAACACCGGCCTTCCCGAGGCCGTCCGCCTGACCATCAGGGCTGTGCGCGACAACTATTCGTACCTTCTTAAGAAATAGGCGAGTCTCTTATGGCCAAATCCATTCAACATAACGTGGCCTACGTTGCCTGCGGAAGTGGTTGCGCCTCCGCAGGCGGCGACGCCCGCTGCAGCGAAGGCTGCATTGGCTGTGGCGCCTGCGTCGCGGCCTGCCCCCACGGCGCCATTGCGCTGGTCGATGGCATCGCCCGCGTGGACCGCTCCAAGTGCACGGGCTGTGGCCTGTGCGGCATGGCGTGCCCGCAGCGCGTGATTGCCTTCGTCCCCGGCTACCAGAACATTCTGGTGCGCTGCAACAACACCGATAAGGGTGCCATTGCGCGCAAGGTCTGCGACACGAGCTGCATCGGTTGCGGCATGTGCGCCAAAAAGTGCCCTGCCGGCGCTATCCGCATCGAGGACAACTGCGCCCATATCGACGGCGTGGACTGCCTGTCGTGCGGCATGTGCGCCGTCGTCTGCCCGCATGGCGCCATCCACGACCGCACCGGCATCGCCGCCGGCGTGTAGAAGGGAATCACCATGGCACAGGAATTCACTTTTACCGTTAACGGTGTCGAGCACACGACGACGGAGAATAAACCACTGCTGCGCTATCTGCGCGACGACCTGCACATTCACTCCGCCAAGGACGGCTGCTCCGAGGGCGCCTGCGGCACCTGCACCATCCATGTGGACGGTGCGGCCGTCAAGGCGTGCGTGCTGACCACCGCTCTTGCCGCCGGCCGCAACATCGTGACCGTCGAGGGCCTGCCCGAGGACGTGCGCGAGGCCTTTGTGTACGCCTTTGGCGCCGTGGGCGCCGTGCAGTGCGGTTTTTGCATTCCCGGCATGGTCATGGCGGGTGCGGCGCTCATCGCCGAGGACCCCGAGCCCACTGAGGAGCAGATCAAGTACGCCATTCGCGGTAACGTCTGTCGCTGCACCGGCTACAAAAAGATTATCGAGGGCATCTCGCTGGCCGCTGCGGTGCTCCGCGGCGAAAAGCAGATCGACGAGGACCTGGAGCGCGGCGATGACTACGGCGTGGGCAAGCGCGCCTTCCGTATTGACGTGCGCAAGAAGGTGCTCGGCGAGGGCAAGTATCCCGACGACATCGACGAGCTCGATCAGCCGGGCCTGACCTATGCCAGCGCCGTGCGCTCCAAGTATCCGCGCGCCCGTGTGCTCTCCATCGATACCTCCAAGGCCGAGGCCCTGCCCGGCGTGGTGGGTATTCTGCGCGCCGAGGACGTGCCGGTCAACCAAGTCGGCCACCTTATCCAGGACTGGGACGTCATGATCGCCCAGGGCGATATCACCCGCTGCGTGGGTGACGCCATCGTGCTGGTGGTTGCCGAGGACGAGGCGACGCTCGAGAAGGCCAAGAAGCTCGTCAAGATCGATTACGAGCCTCTGGAGCCCGTGCGCAACATCGCCGAGGCCAGGGCCGCCGATGCCCCGCGCCTGCACGACAGCTTCTTTGCCTTTGGCAACACGGTGGAGCTCAAGGACAACGTGTGTCAGAGCCGTCACGTGATGCGCGGCGACGCCGCCAAGGCGCTGGCCGAAAGCGCGTTCACCGTGACGCAGCGCTTTACCACGCCCTTTACCGAGCATGCCTTCTTGGAGCCCGAGTGCGCCGTTGCCTTCCCGTATAAGAACGGCGTCAAGGTGCAGTCGACTGACCAGGGCGCCTACGATACGCGCAAAGAGTGTGCCCATATGTTTGGCTGGGATAGCGAACCCGAGCGCGTGGTCGTCGAGACCATGCTCGTGGGCGGCGGCTTTGGCGGCAAGGAGGACGTTTCGGTCCAGCACCTGGCTGCGCTTGCAGCCTATAAGCTCCAGCGTCCTGTGAAGTGCAAGCTCACACGCGCCGAGTCACTTGCGTTCCATCCCAAGCGCCACGCCATGGATGGTACCTTTACGCTGGGCTGCGACGCCGAGGGCAACTTTACCGGTTTGGACTGCGAGATCAACTTTGACACCGGCGCCTATGCGTCGCTGTGCGGCCCGGTGCTCGAGCGCGCCTGCACGCATGCTGTTGGCCCTTACAAGTACCAGAACACCGACATTCGCGGCTTTGGTTACTACACCAACAACCCGCCCGCCGGTGCGTACCGAGGCTTTGGCGTTTGCCAGTCCGAGTTTGCACTCGAGAGCCTGATCGACCTGCTGGCCGAGAAGGTCGGCCTAGATCCGTGGGAGATTCGCTACCGTAATGCCATCGAGCCGGGCGAGGTTTTGCCCAACGGCCAGATTGCCGACTGCTCCACGGCGCTTAAGGAGACGCTGCTCGAGGTCAAGGATGCCTACTACGCGCATCCCGGACACGCCGGTATCGCTTGCGCCATGAAGAACGCTGGTGTGGGCGTGGGCCTGCCCGATGCCGGTCGCTGCAAGATTCGCGTCGAGGATGGCCGCGCCGTGGTCTATGCCGCTACGTCCGACATCGGCCAGGGCTGCAACACGGTCTTTTTGCAGGACGTTGCCGAGGCCTGCGGTCTGCCGCTTCGCTGCATCGCCAACGGCGAGTGCTCCACCGAGAACGCTCCCGACTCCGGCACCACGTCTGGTTCGCGTCAGACGGTCGTGACCGGCGAGGCCGTACGCGGTGCCGCCTTCCTGCTGCGCGATGCCATGCTTGATATCGAGGCCGGCAAGTCTGCGCCCGCCGCTCCCGTGAATGCGCATGGCGACGGCGTCAAGATCGAGTACGACGACGGTCGCGCCTATCAGCTGCACACGCAGGAGCTCGTCGCCGGCCAGGGTATGCATCCTCAGGATCCCGCGGCCGCCATCAAGGCGCTCGAGGGATGCGAGTTTGGCTACGTGTACCTAGAGCCGACCGACAAGCTGGGTGCGGATGTTCCCAACCCCAAGAGCCACATCTGCTACGGCTTTGCCACACATGTGGTCATTTTGGATGATGACGGCCGCGTGAGCGAGATCTATGCCGCGCACGATTCCGGCAAGGTGGTCAACCCCATCTCCATCCAGGGTCAGATCGAAGGCGGCGTGCTCATGGGTATGGGTTACGCACTTACCGAGGACTGGCCGCTCAAGGACTGCGTACCTCAGGCAAGGTACGGTACGCTCGGGCTGTTCCGCGCGCCCGAGATTCCGGATATCCACGCCATCTACGTGGAGAAGGACGAGCTGCTGCCCGTGGCATACGGCGGCAAGGGCATCGGCGAGATCGCAACGATCCCCACGGCGCCCGCCGTACAGAACGCCTATCGCGCATTTGACGGCAAGCTGCGTCCCGATCTGCCCATGGTGGATACGCCCTACAGCCGCGTTCGCAACCGCGGGTAGGGTAGGGCGCGGACAGCCATTGCTGATGGGCTGTTCGCGCTCAATATCAACTGCATATGCTGCGCCTTTGGCCCCGGCTCCATCGCGAGCCGAGGCCTTTTGTTTGGAGCGCCTCCGCATGCGGAAACTGTGTCCCGGAATCCAGCTTCGGAACGGGATGAACTTTCCCAACGGGGCCGCATGCGGAAACTGCGTCCCGGAATCGTGCCTCAGAATGGGATGTGTTTTCCGCTGGCCGGCCGTTTGGAAAGTGCATCCCAGTTTGAGCGTTTATTCCGGGATGCGGTTTCCGCTGAAGGACTCAACCGGAAAGCACGACCCGTTCCGAGACCTGATTCCGGGACACAGTTTCCGCTAGCCCCGCCATCCGGAAAGTGCGTCCCGTTTTGAGCGTCCAGGCTAGGACGCGCTTTCCGCTGGCGTGGTCGTTGGGAAAACGCGGCCCAAATAGGGGGGGTGCGATTCGGCGATGCTTGGCCTAACAGCTCCTACAGGTCCACCTCGTTGAGCCATGTCGGTAGAGCGGTTTGCCGGATGCCTGCCGTCTGCAGCTTTTTGGCGAGCATTCCTGCCGAGCGGACCTCGTTCATGGTAAAGCGCAGCAGGGGGTGACCGTAGAGCGATAGGTGCGCCTCGCGCTGTCGTTCGGCAACGAGCGCCTCGGCGGTGGTGCGTCCGGCCAGCATGGTCTGGTCGGTATATTTGATGAGCCCGTCGAGCTCGCCCAGCGTGAGTTCCCGCGCCTGGCGCTCCCAGGCAAAGTCCGTTCGTATGGGCTTGGCCGAATCGAAGGGGTCCGTCAGCTCGTATTGAAGCCAGTCGGGCGCAAAGCCCGTCTCGATCATGACGGCTCGGGCGACCGATTCCCCGCCGCTCTCGGCGCGGGCGTCGGCATATCGAAGCGTTGTGAGGGCGGTGCGAATCGCGCGACCATTGCGGGCAGTCGCTCGTTGCTCAACGGCCTCCATCAGCTGTTCCGGCGCAAGGCCGAGCTTTGAGATCGCCGAATCGGCAATGGGCATGCCGTCGGCAAAACCAGTTTGCAGCAGGCAATCTGTGGCCGTTTTGATGGGCGGCGTTACCGATATGCCGGCTCTGCGCATTGCTCCGGCCGGCTCAATCTGGTGTCGCTGAATATGTGCGCCCGGACGAGCCGACGGCTTTGTCGAGCTGCAGACATGCACGACGTTCAGGTGTCGCCACGAGACCTCGAGCCCCAGCAGGCAAGCTGCCGAAAACGAGCAGAACGTCCAATCGGGGTGGATGATCGCAAGGGCGCGGATAATCTCGCAATGGCGTTGCGCTCGGTTGAGTTCATCCCAGCGCGTTTTTCGCGCAAACAACCCCGGCATGGGCGAGACAACCGTGCCGCCGGTGCGCCGAAGGAGCGCTTTTCGGATCGCCGTGCTCGGGGGAATCAGACAGCGCCCCTTTTGTTCGGCTTGAGTGAGCAGTTGGTCGATGAGCTGGTCATTGCAATGGGTCATGAGCTACCGCCTCCTTTTGGGTGGCAAAAACGTATCAGCTGGAACTTGCCGCTCAGCTGACCAAAAGCTGACCAAAATCTAACCATGCAGGTAGATGACCTGCTTTTGGCGACATATTTCTTGTTTGAATCGGTGGGCGGTAATCGGCGACCGTGAACGGTAGCTGGATATGAAGTCTTGGTAAGTTTCGGGACGTGTACTTTTCCGAAAAAGAGCAATCTATCTGCTGTTTTGTGTTTCTGGACCGCATATTTGAAGGCATGTGATAAGGGCTGCAGGTCGTCGTCTGTGTCGGCGGAAACTGTGTCCCGGAATTGACGTTCGGAATGGGACGCGCTTTCCGGAACGCCCCTCAACCGGAAACTGCGTCCCAGATTTCGGCCCCAGAGTGGGACGCGCTTTCCCGATGGGCCTCAAATGGAAACTGCATCCCAGAATGAGCGCTCAGAGCGGGACGCACTTTCCGGATGACATGCTTGGCGGAAACTACGGCCCAGTTTTTGGCTCCAGAACGGGATTCATTTTCCAGAACGGTCCATGAGCGGTGGTGTACCGCCCCTTCTGCGTGCGCTGTTTTTCGAATTACGTTATAGCTAGCTATATTATAGAAAGGTATAATATAGCTAGCTATAACGTAAAGGAAGGATGGCCCTATGTTTATCGGAAGAACAGCGGAAATGTCCGAGCTCAATCGACTGTATGGCACGGGCTCCTTTGAAATGCCTGTGATTTACGGCCGCCGTCGCGTAGGTAAAACGCGCCTTATCACAGAGTTCATTCAAGGCAAGAATGCTATTTACTTTCAAGCACGTCGTACCAATGCGGAGGCAAACCTGCACGGCTTTAGCCAGGCGATACTTGCGGGTTCGGTTGGTGCTGCAGGCGTGTCGTTTCGTAGCTTTGACGAAGCGTTCGATGCATTGGCCACCATGGCTCGCACGGAACGTTTGGTTGTCGTGATTGACGAGTATCCCTATCTCGCCCAATCGAATCCCGAAATCAGCTCGTTGCTGCAAGACAAGATCGACCACTTATACAAAGAGACCAGACTCATGCTGATCCTATGCGGCTCGTCTCTTTCGTTTATGGAAGAACAGGTGTTGGGCTACGAGAGTCCACTATACGGTAGGCGTACGGCCCAGTTTAAGATCATGCCGCTCGATTTTATGACGACCCTCGGCCTGTGGCAGAGCATGAGTCGCGAAGACGCTGCAGTTTGCTATGGCATGACGGGCGGCATTCCTGCATATATCGAGAAAGTCGATCCTGCCGCGCCGCTCAAGGACAACATCAAACGTCTTTTTCTTACTCCTACGGGCTATCTCTTTGAGGAGCCGAGTAACCTGCTATTGCAAGAGTGCCGCAATCCCGAGCAATATGATGCGATCGTGCAGGCAATTGCCCAGGGACGCTCGAAGATCTCAGAGATTGCGAGCTCTACGGGAATCCCTGCGAGCAACGTAAAGAGCTATGTGGATAAGCTGGCGTCGCTTGGGATTGTCGAGCGCGAGCTGCCTCTAAACGAGACGAGCAATAAGCGAGCCGTGTATCTGCTGAGCGACCAGATGTTTAGGTTCTGGTACAAGTTTGTTCCGCAGAACATCGGGCTGATTCAAAACGATATGGCCGAGATGGCGTATAAGCGCATTGAGCCGCACGTATCGGATTACATGGGTACGGTCTTTGAGCTTATATGCAGACAATACGTGTACGAACTCGCGCGCGCGGGCCAGCTCGATGTGGTTCCGGCGAGCGTCGGGCGCTGGTGGGGGACCGATAATCGCACGCATACGCAGGAAGAAATCGACTTGATTGTTGACGATGGCGAGGGCGCTGCGCTGTTTGCGGAGTGCAAATGGCGCAATGAACCGGTTGGCGAGGATGTGCTGCAAAAGCTCGTGCACCGAAGCGAGCTCTTTAGACGGCAGCAAAAAAGCTATGCGCTTTTCTCAAAAAGCGGCTTTACGCAGGGATGTCGGGATGCCGCGGAGAGTAGGGGAGACGTCAAGCTGATCTCGTTTGCCGAGATGTGTGAGCGGGGATAATGAAGCGCGTCCTGATTTGATGCTGGGAATGGGATGTGCTTTCCTTTTGCGACCTTTGGCGGAAAGTGCGTTCCAGATTTCGGCTTCAGAATGGGATGCCGTTTCCGGATCGGCCCTCAGGCGGAAACTACGACCCGGAATTTGGCTCCAAAACGGGATACGCTTTCCCGGTGGCATCTCTAGCGGAAACTGCATCCCGGAATGAGCTCTCGGAACGGGACACGCTTTCCCATCGGGGCTTCAAACGGAAACCGTGTCCCGGAATCGAGCCTCAGGGTGGGACGCATTTTCCGGTAGAGGCCTGGGACGGAAGGCGTGTCCCAGAATCCGGCTAATCCGATGGCCAGGTGGTTGAGCGAGCGGGCTCCGAGGCTCCATTACTGAAAATTCATTTGTTAAACCTGGCAACCGTGGGTAGAATAAAGTCGACGGCAGCCCAAGGGTGATAGCTGGGCAGCGCCGTTACTTAGTTCAAGGGGTCAATGCCTTAACGGCGTCGACCCCTCTTCTTTTGCTTCGTACGCTGCTTAAGTGCCTCGGGAAGTCCGATAAGCGCCGTGAGGAGCGAGACCAAAGCGGTCAGGAGCTTCACGAAATCAATCAGATCGGTCATGGGCATCACCTCCCGTCGCATGGAGGGCGCTGCCCGGCACATGGAACTGCCGTCAACAACTGCCATTCTATCAAAGCGCGGTCATAAATACGAATATATGTTCGATAATAACAGCAACGTGATTCCCTCGAATAGCAGCCTTTCGTAAGGGCGGCAGAAGACGACGCTGGGCGATTGGGGATAGACGCGCAGGTCTTCGTCACCGAAAGCCCGTTTGATTAACCAGCCCTCTGTAGGTACACTGCATATTGATCGGCTCGGGATGACCGCTGATTCAAGTCACCGGGCCTAAATCTTTTTCATGCATTTGAATAGAGCGGGCGACTCTCTTGGGGCAGTCTGCATGGCGTGCGACCGGCGCATGGCGTTGCACCCCGCTTTTGTGTCCGCACGGGCGCCTATCCTTACGGCAATGTAGCCGCTTGTGTAACAAGCAGCAGTTGACGGAGAAAGGCCCTAACCGTGTCAGCTGAAAAGATGCCGGGTATCTCGGCTATCGATACGACAAACTTTGCGCGCCAGATCGTGCTGGACTTTGAGTTTGCGCCGGTGCCAAAGCAGCGCCAGCGTCGTGGACTGCGCAATGAGATTATCGAGGTCGGCGCCGTTAAGCTCGATTACCACGGCAACGTTATGGGCGAGTTCTCGCAGTTTGTGCAGACAGAATTTACCGAAGGCGTTGCGTTCCCCGTCCGCGAGCTCACAGGGATATCGGCCGTGGACACCGCGACGGCCGATCCGCTCTATGTGGTGATCAAAAGGCTCAGCGATTGGATCGGCCGCTACTCCGCCCAGGTGGTCTGTTGGAGCGGGGCGGACCGGCGACAGCTTTTGACCGAGTGTCAGGCAAAGCACATCGACCTTTCCGCATTTCCTACGGA
The DNA here is from genome assembly GCF_032584215.1 of Collinsella aerofaciens. Taxonomy (GTDB): domain Bacteria; phylum Actinomycetota; class Coriobacteriia; order Coriobacteriales; family Coriobacteriaceae; genus Collinsella. The sequence continues at coordinate 31,436 of NZ_JAWHPN010000025.1, forward strand.
CTGGGCCGACCTGCAGGCGTTTTACACCTCAATCATGGACGTGGGCAGCCACGGGTGCGTCTCTTTGAGTGACGCGGCGACGTGGTTTGGCATCGAGTTCGACGAGTCGACGGGGCACGCCCACAGCGCCCTGGCCGATGCGCGCGTAACCGCCAAGCTGCTCAAGCAGGTGATGGACGGGAGCTACCGCGTGAGCCCGCGCGCCCAGGAAGTCCGCCAGCGTTGGGGGATGGGCGAGCGAGCCCAGACGCGTCTCTCCAACAAGTGCCCCGAGCTGAGCGACCTGCTGCTGAAGCTGAAGGCGGAGGGGAGGTAGGGGGGGGACTCCGGGAATGACCTCTGACTCAAGTCAACGGGGCTCATTTTGCTTTCTTTGGAGCTTTCTCACGGAGCTGACTTTACTTCGTCTCATTTCGTATAAAGCAGCTGCTAGATTGCATGGTGATGATAAAATTAATCAATTCAACATCAGCAGCTGTCGCTTTGCGCGATGAGGGGTTCCGAGACGTATGAACGAGTCTGATACACGGCTTAAGCTCATCGATCCTGCGATTGTGAAGTCGTGGGATCGTAATACCCAAGTCTTCACTGAGTATTTCTTTACCAGTGGCGAGATCGTCGTGCGCGGAAGCATGGTCATCCGTAAAGACAAGAAGAAGGCGGACTACCTTCTTATGTACGCTCCCGGTATCCCTATCGCAATTGTCGAAGCCAAGGATACGGGGCACACCGTTGACGCCGGTCTCCAACAGGGGATGGGATATGCTCAACTGCTCGATATTCCGTTTGCGTACAGTTCAAACGGAAAGGGTTTTGTCGAGCACGATTTTCTTACCGGGAAAGAGCGCGCTCTCGCCATGGACGAGTTCCCCACTCCGGTGGAACTCTGGACACGATACTCAAAAGCTAAGGGGCTTGAGCATCCGTATAGCCAGGAGATTGTAACCGCTCCGTATTACCAGGAGCACGGCGGCAATCATCCTCGCTACTATCAGTGCATCGCCATCAATCGTACGCTTGAAGCTATTGCGCGAGGTAAGAATCGCATCTTGCTCGTTATGGCAACGGGAACGGGAAAGACTTTTACGGCTTTTCAAATCGTTCATCGCTTGCGACAGACTACCGAGGTTCGTAAGGTTCTCTATCTGGCGGACCGCAATATTCTCGTCGATCAGACCATAGACGGCGATTTCAAGCCTCTCAAGAGGGTTACAACCAAGGTCGTAGGTCGAAAGCTCGATTCTGCTTACGAGGTCTATTTCTCGCTCTACCAACAGCTTGTTGGAGAAAACGGTGAAGAAATATTCCGCGAGTTCGACTCGGAATTCTTCGATTTGATTATCGTCGACGAGTGCCATCGCGGAAGCGCCGCGGCGGACTCCGCATGGCGTAAGGTACTTGAGTATTTCAATTGTGCAATTCAAATCGGTATGACGGCTACGCCAAAGGAGACTGAAGAGGTTTCAAACATTACCTACTTCGGCGAACCTGTCTACACCTACTCCCTTAAACAGGGAATCGAGGATGGCTTTCTTGCCCCGTATAAAGTTATTCGTCCTAAGCTGAACGTCGACATTTACGGATACCGTACTGAGGAAGGCACCGTAGATGATCGCGGCGAAGCTCTGCCCAAACGTGTTTTCGAGAAGCAAGACTTCGACAGCGAGATTGTCATCAAAGAGCGCTACGAGGAAGTTGCCAAGCGGATAACTCAATTTCTAAAGGAGACGGATCGTTACTCCAAGACCATAGTCTTTTGCGTTGACATCGAGCATGCCGAAAATATGCGACGTGCCCTTGTAAACGAGAACGCCGATATCGTAAGAGATCACCCCACCTACATCATGAAGATTACGGGTGACGACAGGGAAGGTAAGGCTCAGTTAGATAACTTCATCGATCCCGACGAGAAATACCCGACCATCGTTACGACTTCGAAGCTTCTCACCACTGGCGTTAATTGCAAGACGTGTAAGGTAGTCGTGCTCGACAACAAGTTCGGTGAGCACGGAATGACGGAGTTCAAGCAGATTATCGGCCGCGGAACCCGTATCTGTGAGGACTACGACAAACTCTATTTCACCATCCTCGATTTTCGTGACGCATCGCGTTTGTTTGCAGATCCCGAGTTTGATGGCGAACCTGTTGTTGTGTTTGAGCCTAATCCGGGTGACCCCATTGCGGATCCGGGTCCCGGCGGCAATGGCGGCAGTCCCGTTCCGCCTCCGTCTCCGATCGTAGACCCACCCGTATTGCCGCCGGACGATCCGTCCTCCCATGTGAAATATCATGTTCATGGGGCCGACGTCTACGTAGTGTCGGAGATGGTGCAGTATTACTCCTCCGATGGCCTTCTTGTAACTGAGAGCCTTAAGGACTATACGCGAAAAAACATTCTCGGCGAATACGACACTCTTGACCACTTCCTAGCGGCGTGGAACTCTGAACATAAGAAACAAGCGATTATCGATGAGCTGCGCGCGCGTGGCGTATTCCTGGATGAGCTGCGGCTCGAGACTGGACAGGAGCAAATGAGCGACTTTGACCTCATTTGCCACATTGCTTACGACCAGAGACCTCTTACGCGCAGCGAGAGAGCCAATAGTGTCAAGAAAAAGGGCGTGCTCTATGAGTATGCCGGCGTCGCGCGTGAGGTCCTTGAAGCACTTCTCGACAAATATGCGACGTCGAACCTCGTAGACTTGGACGATACCCATGTCCTCGATCTCGAGGAGTTCCGTCGGTTTGGCAGCCCAATGAAGATCGTTGCCGCATTCGGCGGCAAACAACAGTACATTCAGGCAGCGCAGATGCTCGAGGACGAGCTCTACATCGCATAGAGAAAGGTAACGATAGCAAATGGCACTGGGATCTCTTGTAAAGACCCTGCAGAACATCATGCGCAAAGATGCTGGCATCAATGGCGATGCGCAGCGCATCGAGCAGATGACCTGGCTTTTCTTCCTCAAGATTTACGATGCCAAGGAGCAGGAGTGGGAGTTTCACGATGGCTCCTATCAGTCCATCATCCCCGAGCGCCTGCGCTGGCATAGCTGGGCGCACGATGCGAAGGACGGTAAGGCGCTTACCGGCGATGAGCTCCTCGATTTTGTAAACAACGATCTCTTCAAGACTCTCGAGAGCTTAGAACTTGCACCTGAGGCACCCCTGTGTCACGTTGTCGTTAAGGCAGCCTTTACTGACGCTAACAACTATATGAAAGATGGCATCCTGCTTCGTCAGGTCGTCAATGAGATTGACGAGGCGGTTGACTTTACCGAGTACAAAGAGCGCCACGCTTTCGGCGAAATTTACGAGACCATCCTTAAAGACTTGCAGTCTGCGGGCAATGCCGGCGAGTTTTACACGCCCCGAGCGGTGACCGACTTTATGGCCCGAGCACTTGCGCCCAAGCTCGGTGAGACCGTGGCTGACTTTGCTTGCGGCACAGGCGGCTTTTTGACGAGCGCCCTCAACATCCTCCGCGACCAGATAGAGACTCCGGCTGATCGCGTGGTCTACACGAGCTCGGTTTATGGCATCGAGAAGAAACAGCTGCCCTATCTGTTGTGCATAACCAACATGCTGCTACATGACATCGACAACCCCAAGGTCTTTCACGATAACTCGCTTGAAAAAGATGTTCGCGAATGGAAGCACAAGCCTGATGGCCAGTTTGATGTCGTACTCATGAATCCGCCCTATGGAGGATCTGAAAGCGCGTCAGTGCAAAACAACTTCCCTGTTGCACTCCGTAGCTCCGAAACTGCGGATCTATTCCTTGGACTCATCCTTTATCGTCTTAAGCGAGGCGGCCGCGCTGCTGTCATCATTCCGGATGGTTTTCTCTTTGGCCAGGATAGCGCGAAGACGGAGATCAAGCGTCGCCTGCTTGAGGACATGAACCTGCATACTGTTTTGCGCCTTCCGCAGAGCGTTTTCGCTCCCTACACGAGCATCACTACCAACGTTCTGTTCTTCGATAATTCCGGGGCTTCTGAGGGCGTCTGGTTCTATCGCATGGATATGCCCGAGGGATATAAGCACTTTTCTAAGACTAAGCCCATTAGGCTCGAACATTTTGCACATGTAAAGGAATGGTGGGAGAACCGTCGAGATATCGAGGAAGATGGTAATCCCAAGGCAAAGTTCTATACAGTCGACGAGTTGCGAGACGGCGGCTTCAATCTTGATTTGTGTGGCTATCCACACGAGGAAGAAGAGATTTTGCCGCCCGACGAGCTGATTAGGAGCTACAAAGAAGAGCGCACTAAGCTCGACGCCGAGATTGACCAGAAGTTGGCTCGAATTTGCGAGATTCTTGGGATTGAGGCGTAGATGAAGGCAAAAGACCTGAAGAACTCAATTCTGCAAATGGCGGTCGAGGGCAAGCTTGTGCCGCAGGATCCGAACGACGAGCCTGCCAGCGTCCTTCTCGAACGCATCCGTGAAGAGAAGCATAAGCTTATCGCTGAGGGTAAGGCCAAGTTCTCCAAAGGCGGGGAGAGCATTATCTATATCGGTTCCGATGGCTCCCCCTATGAGAAGAGGGTGGATGCCAAGGGCCGCGTGACTAGCGATAAGTGCATCGCGAACGAAGTGCCGTTTGAGGAGCTGCCCGAGGGGTGGGCTTGGGCAAGGCTGGAAACCGTATATAACTTCATTGATTACAGGGGTAAAACACCTCACAAATCACCTTCAGGTGTTCGGCTAATGACTGCGAGCAACATTCGCCAAGGCTATATTGATTACACGCGCGAGGAGTATATTTCAGAAGACGAATATGCAACACGCTTGTCTCGCGGGGAGACCCACCGTGGCGATTTGCTGTTTACAACCGAAGCCCCGATGGGGTATTGCGCGATATGCGAAATGAAACGTTGCAGCTGTGGACAGCGTGTCATTACCCTTCAGAATTACGGCACAGCTGGTCCAGACAATGCCCTGTTCTGCCAAATAATTCTATCTCCACTGTTCCAAATTCAAGTTAAGGATCATGCCACGGGGACGACCGCAAAAGGAATCAAAGCAGCAGTGCTAAAAGAGCTATTTCTCCCCCTCCCGCCTCTCGCCGAGCAGCGCCGCATCGTCGAGCGGGTGAACGAGCTCATGCCCCTGGTCGAGGAGTACGGCGAGCTCGAGGACGCCCGCGAGGAGCTCGACGCCGCGCTGCCCGGCCGCCTGCGCAAGTCGGTGCTGCAGCTGGCGGTTCAGGGAGGGCTCGTGCCGCAGGACCCCGCAGACGAGCCCGCCGGCGTCCTGCTCGAGCGC
>NZ_JAWHPN010000026.1:0-36227 GCF_032584215.1 Collinsella aerofaciens
AGCCCTCGTCGGCGACCTTGTCGGCGAGCGCGGTCATCTTCTTGCCGGTCTCGTAGAGCGCCTTGCCGTCCTCGAGATAGCCCTCCTGGTCGAAATGCATGATCTCGATCTTCTCGGTTTCCTTCATTTGTCTCTCCTTTCTGGGGTTGTCTTCACATCCCCCATGCCAACGGGCATCAAACCCGCTTACATTCCGTAACACTCGGCCGCTTTGGCCTTAAGCGCATTGACTGATTCTTCGTAGCCCTCTGCCTTGACCTCCATTTGCTTGGAGACGGCATCGAGATACGGGTGCACGTCCCATGACTTCAGACGCTCGGCGATCATTGCCGCAATCGTCTGGAAGAACACCAAATTGGGAATTGCGCTGAGCAGCGGAGCCACCTGAGGCACCGCAACCTCGTGAGCCCTACCCTTGGGATGGGCCGTGAGCAGCACCGTTTTTGTCGTAACGTTCGATAGCGCATCAGCGATATTCGCAAGACGCTCCGACCCCTGCGGATCGTCGACGATAAACACCAGATAGCCCGGAACGATCTGCATCTCGGGACCGTGGACGAACTCCTCGCCTTCGTGATGCATGGCAGGAATCTTGATGGTCTCGCTCAGCTTGAGGGCCGCCTCTTCGGCAACGCCATAGTTGGGGCCGTTGCCGACGACCATGGCGGGCGTGTGCTCAGAAAGCTCGAGCATGTGGTCTTGGACATATGCCTCGGCGGACTTGCACATCACGGCATTGGCCTGGATGGCCTCGCGCAGGTCGTCAAGACGCTGGGCAACGCCCTTGGCGTCAATCGTTCCGCGCGCCTGACCGCCGTAAATACCAAAGAGCACCAGGTACTCAACGAGCACCTCGACGCCCAGAGTCACAAAGTCCACCGACTCGACGCCCACACCGTAGTCAAGAACGATGTCAGCGTGTTCCTTGATGGGTGCCTCGACGTTTGCCGTGAGCGCAACTGCAGCCATATCGTGTGCGCGCATGTAATCGAGCGCCGCAATCGTATTGGTCGAATAGCCACTCTGCGAAACGGCAATGTTGAGCGCATGCTGCGGATAGGTGTGTTCAAAATCAACGAAGGCCTCGGGCGTCACAACGGACACCTGCATTTGCAGGGCATCTTGCAGGTAATCGCGGGCGCAATCGGCGGCATGGCGCGACGAACCCGAAGCAACGATGCGCAGCGCGTCAAAAGAACCGGACTGGAAAATATCAACGAGCTGCGCTACCAGCTCAGACGAACGCTCGAGGTTCTCCCCCATACGCACATGGGCAAGCTGAACGTAATCGAGCATCTTCATCGTCTCACCTCGTAACAAATCATTAGTATTTGATACCAATCACAGTTACAGGTTACGGCTTTTTGATACCTCTTTGTCGATTAATATATCCCCATCGGCGAACGGTCGATTTTGAGCCCTGTAAGGTTGTATATACAGTTGACCCAACGATCAAAACTGGTTAGTTTCCCAGCCGTTATTCACAAAATACCAGCTAGTACGTATAGGTGTAGCCGCCCGTATCGCCACGATTGAAGGACTTTACATACTCGATAGCCTGACCGCTCGCGTCATAGCTCACGCATTCCAAAAGCAAAACAAGATCGCCCTGTTCCAGTCCAAGGAGGCCGGCATCTCGTGCGCCCAGCGCTTCGATATCGAGCTTTTCCTGTGCCATGACTGGCTTTCGGCCCAGCATCTCATAGGTCTCGTACAAACTGAAGACCGACACGTCAATATCTTCGATGGTTGGGAACAGCAGGCAGGGAATCAGCGCCGTCTCAATCGATACGGGGCTACCGTTTATGCAGTTCAGGCGTCGAACGGAATAGAGCAGGTCGTCCTCGGCGATGCCAAACAGGTCGGCGTAATATGGCCCCGCATAACGCTTGGAACGCGCGAGAATACGGACGGACGGCTCGCCGCCCGAAGCACGGACCGATTCACGGAAACCGACCGTGCGTTCAAAAAAAGCAGGTACTTTCTGCGCCACAAAGGCACCTTTTCCCCGAACACGGCGAATCTGCCCGCGCCGAACCAGCTCATCGACAGCGCTTCGGATGGTCAAGCGTGTCGTACCAAATTCCTCGGCAAGGTCTTTTTCGGACGGAATCATGGAACCCGCGGGATATATACCGCGCTCGATACGTTCCTCGATGCGGCGTCGAATGCGCATATAAACCGGGGTGGCATCTACTGTTTCAGCCATTGTTCACCTGCCACGCTCCTCATGCCGTTCTCTTCGCCGTTATCGGCAAAGCGGAACTTTGTGGGCAAAATCACCGATTTGCAATGCTCCACAAAACGCATGTCCTTATCAAATTCGATCGAGCTCTCATAGAACACCGGCGTTCCCTCTTCTTGCTGGAGCAGCTCGGCCTCTTCGGCGTTCAAACGCGAGATGGAGATATGCTCACGTCCATGCTCAACACGCACGCCACCTTCTTTGAGCAAGACATCGTAAAGGCTCTCGCACTCAAAATCGTGCTCGATAAGCGATGGGCACAGGGACAGGTTAACGTGAGCCGTCTCGATTGACGCCGGCTCGCCCTCAATAAGTCGAACGCGCTGCATGCGGAGCAAAGGGGCGCCTACAGCCACCCTAAGCTTGTCGGCAAGCGTCTTATCCGCCTCGATGGTCCCGGTGGAAACCAGACGAGAAGAGGGGTGCAGGCCGGCAGTCCGCACAGCATCGGAGAAGTTATACGTTTCCTGGAAGATGTTCAGCGGCTTGGGAGGACACACATACGTACCCGATCCGCGACGGCTCTCGAGCGTTCCACACGAGATGAGCCGCGTGATACCGGCACGCAACGCCGTACGCGAAACGCCAATCTCTTCGCACAGCACGCGCTCGGCCGGCAGGCGATCACCGCCGGCAAGCTGATGGTGCTGGATATACCAAAGAATTCCCTCAACAGCACGATCTTTGGGGGGAATTGCATAAGATTCGCCTGCCATTGCACAGACTCCTCATTCAGAAACGTATGCCGCCAAAATTAGGCCAGCCCTCCCATGGCATCAAATTCGGCCTTGATCTTCTCGGCGACATTCCGATACGACTTATATAGACTTGAATCGCGTTTGACTTCGTCGGTCATAACGGGAATCTCTAATTTGGAAACCTCGTCTTTTCCCGTCTGAACCGCCACAACAACGCCCATACCAAGACACATATTACGCTTGGCAGCGTTTATTTTCGTCGCCTTGGCAGGATTTGCCAGGATACGCTGGGCAAATTCCTGTTTAGAGACCGCTTCTTCGGCCTCCGGATCGCCCGCCTCGGCCACTTCGCACTGCAACACGTCCGCATAGTCAAAAATCTTCGACTCGCCGCCGCGCTGATGTACGGCCCACTTGCGATGCGTGGCATCCTGGTAGATAGCCGGCAAAAACGTAAACCGCGGCGGGTCCAAAATCGTATCCGTGATGGTAAACACATCGGGATCAAAGGCATCCTGCGGGTTTTTCTTCTTGAACAGCCCCATATCAGCCTCCCGTACTAGCATTAAACAACTCATGCTGAATATAGCACCAATTTCAAGCCACTGCTTTATCGCATCGGTGCGCGGCGTCTATGGCTCGCCCAGCGGAAGAGTTCACGGACGAGGGCCGGGGTGCCTGCCGGCAAATAGCGGACACTCCGCATGCAATCTATGCAAACAAACAAGTACGCTTAGCTACATTCGGTAAGCTCGAGAACGCTGCCCTTAACGATAAGCGCCGGCTCCAGAACGACCTCTTCGGCACGCCTACCGCCCCTACCGGCAAGACGCTTGGACATGCAGCCAAAAGCATGCTCCGCAAGGACACCAGGATCCTGCTCGATCGCGGTCAGCGCCGGCTCAAAGAGAACGTCGGCCGCCGAGTTGTCATAGCTTACGACCGAGATATCGCCTGGAATGCTCTTCCCCATCTCGTGCAAGCGCTTGAGCAGACCGAGGGCAATGTTATCCGAGCTTGCGAACACGGCGGTGGCGTCAGTTGCGAGCACCGCCTCCGAGGCCTCGTATGCGCTCGGAATGTAGTACTCGCTCTCAAACTCCAAACGCGCGTCAATAGGCAGCCCCACCTCGCGCAGCGCACGCTCGTAGCCGGCAAGACGCTTACGACCCGTATTGGAACGGCGCGCATTAACCAAGCAGGCAATGCGACGGTGCCCCTGCTCGATCAAGTAGCGGGTAGCCATGTAGCCACCCATCTCGTGGTCGAACATCACCTTGTCGCACTCGAGCCCCTCAATGGCACGGTCGACCATTACCGCCGGGATGGGTAGATGGCTGACCTCTTCGCGCAGGGCGCGGTCGTCGGAGAACTCGTCACCCACGACCAAGAACACACCATCGACGCCGCGCGTCACTAGCTGGCGCAGGAGCTCCAGATCGTCCTCGGCACTTCCGCCCGAGCTGGTAATAAAGAGCGCATAGCCGTCCTCGCGGCAGCGCTTTTCCAAGCTGCCGGCGAGCGAAGCAAAAAAGCGGCTCTCGATGTTAGGGACGATAAGGCCAAGCGTGCGCGACTCGCGCATGACCAGGCTACGCGCGATCTGGTTAGGAACATAATGATTGCGCGCCGCGACCTCTTTGATGCGCTTGCGGTTTTCTTCCGAGATGCGACAAGGCCGGTTGTTAAGGACAAGCGAGACCGACGAGGGGGAAAGCCCCACCTCCTGGGCAATCTGCTTGAGAGTAACTTTGTTGCCCATCTCGCTCCTTCCGAGTATTCGCGCAATCTCTTGAAAGTATAGCGACCGTCCCTCTACCTTGATGATAAACACTTTACCAATCCGGTAGACGGCTGTTTTATCGCCGCGATTGGTGCAAAGTAACCTGACCCCTTTGCACCATGTGATGCATTGGGGTCAGGTTACTTTGCACCAAATCCATCCGGGTGGGGTATATTGCATTCGATTAATGAAAACGACCACCATAAGGCGGATATTCGTATGCACGAGAACGACTTTTTTAACGAGGACCTGCTCTGCGCGCTCGCCGGTGTTGCCGGCGAGGACAACGTGCTCATGAGCGAGCCCATGCGCGAGCACACCACGTTTAAGATCGGCGGCCCGGCCGATGTCTTTGTCACGCCCGACACCGAGCAGGGCCTCGTCGCCACGCTCGATACCTGCTATCGCTGCGATCTGCCACTCACCATCGTGGGCAACGGCTCCGACTTACTCGTCGGTGACAAGGGCATCCGCGGCGTCGTCGTAGCGCTGGGCGAGGGCCTCTCCGACATCACCGTCGACGGCACGCACGTCACGGCGGCAGCCGGCGCGCTGCTCTCGGACGTAGCGGCCGCAGCAGCCGAGGCTGATCTTACCGGCATGGAGCCCCTCTCGGGCATCCCCGGCTCGGTCGGCGGCGCCTGCTATATGAACGCCGGTGCCTACGGCGCCTGCATGGCCGATGTTTTGGAGTCCGTGCGCGTCTATAAGCCCGCCCGCGCGCTCGACGACGGCATCCGCGGCAGCGGCAATATCATTGAGTTCGATGTCGACGAGCTTAACCTGGGCTATCGCAAGAGCCGCATCGCCGACGACGGCTTTATCGTGCTCTCTGCCACCTTTAACCTCGCCCCGGGCAACGCCGCGATGATCAAGGCCGACATGGACGACTACCGCCAACGCCGCGAGGACAAGCAGCCGCTCGACATGCCGAGCGCCGGTTCCACTTTCAAGCGCCCCGAGGGCCACTTTGCCGGCAAGCTCATCATGGATGCCGGTCTGCGCGGCCATGCTGTCGGCGGCGCGCAGGTGAGCGAAAAACACTGCGGCTTCATCGTCAACGCCAACCACGCCACCGCCGCCGACGTCGACGAACTCATCCGCCACATCCAAGCAACCGTCAAAGACCAATTCGGAGTAGACCTACAACCCGAAGTCCACCGAATCGGAGAATTCCTCTAAAAAGAAGGCCCCGAAAGGGGCCTTCACTTTCTTTAATTCAGATAAACCAGTCCGGTGTGCAGCGCCCCGAACCCGACTGGGCCGCGTGCCCGCCCGCAATATATTTGATTGATCGCGAGTTCCGCACGCAAAGAAGGCCACTTAATGTGGCCTTCGTCTTGCGCAGGACTGCCCGAGCAGGCAATCAAATATATTGCGGGCGGGCACGCGGCCCAGTCGGCTTTACGACAGCGCGATACCGCCGAGCCAGCCCCAACGCACGCCAGAGCCAGTGCCGTAGAACCCAATGAACGAGTCAAGCGACCTCGACGTGATGGCGCCCTCGTTGCTCATAACGATGCCGCCGCCAACATAGATGCCCACGTGTCCGTACAGCAGACCCGGCGTACCGGTGCCGCTGTGCGACGAGTCGGCCACGATCATGCCCACCTGCAGCGCCGAACGATTGGAGCTGTAGCACCAGGCGTTAAACATGTCGCACGCATTGCCGCCAAAGTAGCCCACGCCGGCGTTACGGAACACGTTGGTAACCCACGCCGCGCACCAATTCCGACCCGGCGAAGGCGTGGAGTAGCACGCGTTGACGACGGCCTGTTGCTTGCCCGAGCCGGCATTCTGCTGCGGAGTTCCGGGCGCATACGATCCGCCACCCGAGCTTGAACCCCCCGAGTAGGAATTGTTCTTGTTTGCGGCAGCCGCGGCAGCGGCAGCCTTCTTGGCAGCCTCCTCGGCCTGAGCGGCAGCAAGAATCTCGGAATCGCGCTGGGCCATGAGCTCCTTGACATCGTCGGAGAGGCCGTTCAGAACCGTCTGGACCTCCTGCTGCTTGGCCTGCATGTCCTGCATCTGAGCCGTCTGCTGGTCCTTGAGCTTCTCCAAGTCGGCTTTTTGCGACTCGAGCTCGGACTTCTGTGTATCGAGCTCTTTCTGGATGGTCTGGATGTCCTCGATGGCGTCGCGGTCGCTCTTGTTGATCTTCTCGACGTAATGCGCGTTGGCGACGAGCTCCTCAAACGAGCCAGAGGCGAGCAGCAACGACAGAATATTGGTACCGCCCGACTTGTAGCTGGCGGCAACGCGATCGGAAAGGTCGTTACGCTTCTTCTTGAGCTCCGACTTCTTGGTGTCGATCTGCTCCTGGGTGTCGTCGATCTGACCCTGCACACCTTCGATATCGCTGAGGGTCTGGGCATTCTTGTTGGCGAGCGCCGCGTACTCATTGGCAATGCTGTCGAGCTGAGCCTGGACCTCGTCGAGCTGGGCCTGGGCGGCATTCAGTTTGTCGGTGGTTTCTTGGCTGGCCTCAGCCGCATGGGCGCGGGTGGGCAGGCCAAAAAGAACAGCCGCGGAAGCAGCGCCGAAAAGAGCCTTGAGGGCAGTGCGGCGCGAAAGCTCCTGCGTAAAAATGGAATCGTTGTTTGGTGACATATGTACTCCGTTACATGCTTATTTATATGTCGCTCAACTCAAACATATTAACGCACATCGCGCTTGTCCCAACTATTTCCACGAACGGCTGGAAAAGCACGGTCAGCGGCTCGCAAATACGTCCCACACCAAAGGTAAGAATTATGCAAATAACACCCTATGAGTACGTTAACATCATTCCTCTGGTTTTCCTGACCCGCGTGTTTTGGGCGCGCCCAGCTGCGCTATACTCCCCTCAAGAAGTGTTCCTGATTCGATAGGAGACTACATGTCCAAAGCACTCGACCCCAAAGACACCTGCGTCCTCGTTACCGGCGGCGCCGGCTTTATCGGCTCGCACACCGTCGTTCAGCTGCTCGAGGGTGGCTACCAGGTTGTCGTCGTCGATGACCTCTCCAACTCCAGCGCCGTTGCCATCGACCGCGTCAAGACCATCGTGGGCGACGAGGCCGCCAAGAACCTCACCTTCTACGAGGCCAACGTGCTCGACCGCGATGCGATGAACAAGATCTTCGATACCCACCAGATCGACCGCGTCATCCACTTCGCCGGCTTTAAGGCCGTTGGCGAGTCGGTGAGCAAGCCCGTCGAGTACTATCACAACAATATCGAGAACACCCTGGTGCTCATCGATGTCATGCGCAACCACGGTTGCAAGTCCATCATCTTCTCGAGTTCTTCGACCGTCTACGGCGATCCGGACAATCCGCCCGTCACCGAAGAGGACCCCAAGAAGCCCGCGACCAACCCCTATGGTTGGACCAAGTGGATGATTGAGCAGATCCTCATGGACGTCCACACCGCCGACCCCGAGTGGGACGTCGTGTTGCTCCGTTACTTCAATCCCATCGGCGCCCATCCGTCGGGCCTGATCGGCGAGGATCCCAAGGGTATCCCCAACAACCTGGTGCCTTATGTCGCCCAGGTCGCCGTCGGTAAGCTCGAGGCCGTTCAGGTCTTTGGCAACGACTACCCCACCCCCGACGGCACCGGTGTTCGCGACTACATCCACGTGTGCGACCTGGCATCTGGTCACGTTGCCGCCCTTAACTGGATGAACGGCAAGACCGGCGTCGAGATCTTTAACCTGGGCACCGGCACCGGCACCTCGGTACTCGAGGTCGTCGCTGCCTTCTCCAAGGCGTGCGGCAAGGAGCTGCCCTACGTGATTCGCGAGCGCCGTGCCGGCGATATCGCCGCCAACTGGTGCGATGCCTCCAAGGCCGAGCGCATGATGGGCTGGAAGGCCCAGTACGATATCGCGGACATGTGCCGCGATAGCTGGAACTGGCAGAGCCACAACCCCAACGGCTTCGCCGACGCCGAGTAGCAAAAACCTACATACCGCTCTTGCCCCGATCTCACGTTGTGAGGTCGGGGCTTTTTCATGGCATGTAACCATTCGCCGAAAATCGACCAACTTTTTTATCTTGCCTGTACATGTTTAAACAACATGTTTTACAATAAGGACATCGACTCTAAAACTCGGGACGGGCTGTTCACCCATCTGCAGGCCGATCCCACAACAAGAAGGTTGGTGAGCACATCCATGGAGCGTGCAAGCGGTGTTCTCATGCCCATCTCGTCTCTGCCCGGACCGTACGGCATCGGCGGCTTTGGCTGGAATGCCTACGACTTTGTCGATTTCCTCGCCTCGTGCAAACAACATTACTGGCAGATTCTGCCCCTTACGACGACGAGCTATGGCGACTCGCCCTATCAGTCGTTCTCGGCCCGTGCGGGCAACCCCAATTTCATCGACTTTGCCGAGCTTATCGAGGCCGGCTATCTGGAGCAGCGCGATATCGACGGTGTGTATCTGGGCTCCGATCCCAACAACGTTGACTATGGCGCCATCTTTGGTGGCCGTCGTCAGATTCTCGACCGCGCCGCCGAGCGCTTTGCCGCCGACAAGCCAGCCGACTTCGACGACTTTGTCCAAGCAAACGAAGACTGGCTCATTCCCTACTGCGAGTTCATGACCGTCAAGGAGGAGTGCGGTCTCAAGGCATTTTGGGAGTGGCCCGCAGAGCTCCGTACCCGCGGCGAGGCTTCTGCCAAGGTCTGCGCCGCCCATCCCGCGCGCATGCTCTACCACCAGATGACGCAGTACTTCTTCAATCGTCAGTGGAGCCGCCTCAAGGCCTATGCCAACGAGCGCGATATCCTCATCATCGGCGACCTGCCCATCTATGTCTCGCGCGACTCCGTTGAGATGTGGGCCACGCCCGAGCTCTTTAAGATCGACGCCGCCGGTAATCCTGTGAGCGTCGCCGGCACGCCGCCCGACCAGTTCTCGGCCACCGGCCAGTACTGGGGAAATCCCATCTACGACTGGGACGCCATGGAAGCCGACGGTTTCTCCTGGTGGGAGGGCCGCATCCGCGCCGCCCTCGACATGTACGATGTCATCCGCCTGGATCACTTCCGCGGCTTCGAGGCCTATTGGGAGGTGCCGTTCTCCTCACCCGATTCGTCCTACGGTTCGTGGACGCAGGGCCCCGGCCTCAAGTTCTTCAAAACGCTCGAGGAAAAGCTCGGCACACTGCCCATCATCGCCGAAGACCTGGGCTTCCTCACCCCCGGCGTCATCGACATGCGCGATAACTCGGGCTTCCCCGGCATGAAGATCCTGCAGTTCGCCTTTGAGGGCACCAACTCGTACTACCTGCCGCACAACTACATTGCCAACACCGTCGCCTATGTGGGCACGCACGACAACGAGACGGCGCGCGGTTGGTTTGAGGGAACGGCCACCCCGCGCCAGCGCGAGCAGGCGGCCCTGTACACCCACCAGCAGGCAGGCGAGCCCATGGCCGATGCACTCAACCGCACCATCGCCGCCAGCGTGAGCGATACCTGTATCTACACCATGCAAGACCTGCTCAACCTGGGCAACGAGGCACGCATCAACACCCCCGCCACCCTGGGCGGCAACTGGACCTGGCGCATGCTCGATGGCGCCATCACCCGCGAGCTCGAGCACAAGCTCACCGACTGGACCGAAACCTACTTCCGCATC
Source organism: Collinsella aerofaciens (assembly GCF_032584215.1). Lineage (GTDB taxonomy): Bacteria > Actinomycetota > Coriobacteriia > Coriobacteriales > Coriobacteriaceae > Collinsella. Next base: position 10,359 of record NZ_JAWHPN010000026.1, read on the forward strand.
CCGTCGGAAGCCGAAATTGAGCTTCCCCAATAGGAGCCACCGCGCCCGACCCCACCCCACCGTGCGGACGCGTCCGTTTTCCCCGCGCGAGGCCACTCCAATCCCTCGCGCGGGCTTCTTTTGAATTTCTGACATGTAATCAACCCATCACAGGAGGAAACATGCCCCGTATCAATCTTGCGGATCTTGCCGAGCAGTCCTTTGGCACCTCGCTCGAGCAGCTCGATGACCGTCGTATTTATAAGCTGCTGGCCAAGCTCGTGCAGGAGCGCTCTGCCGCCTGTCCTCTCAACAACGGCAAGAAAAAGCTCTACTACATCTCTGCCGAGTTTTTGATCGGCAAGCTGCTCATCAACAATATGATCGACCTTGGCATCTATGACGAGGTTAAGGACCAGCTCACCGCCGCGGGCCACGACCTCAACAAGATCGAGGAGTTCGAGGTCGAACCGTCGCTCGGCAACGGCGGCCTGGGCCGTCTGGCCGCATGCTTCTTGGATTCCATCGCCACGCTGGGCCTTACCGGCGACGGCGTGGGCCTCAACTACCATTACGGCCTGTTCCGCCAGCGCTTTGTCGACAACCAGCAGAAGGCCGTCCCCGACGAGTGGCTTGGCGAGCAAGACATCCTGATCGACGACGACCGCTCCTACACCGTCGAGTTCGGTGATTTTGCCGTTACTTCCAAGCTCGTCAACATCGATGTGCCCGGTTATGGCCAGCCCACCAAGAACCGCCTGCGCCTGTTCGACCTGGCAAGTGTCGACGACGGCCTGGTCCCCGGCAGCTCCATCGACTTCGACAAGACCGAGATCGCCAAGAACCTCACCTTGTTCCTCTATCCGGATGATTCCGACGAGCAGGGCCGCCTGCTTCGCATCTACCAGGAATACTTCATGGTGAGCAACGCCGCCCAGCTCCTGATCGACGAGGCCATCGAGCGCGGCAGCAACTTGCACGACCTGGCCGACTACGCCGTAGTCCAGATCAATGACACGCACCCCACCATGGTCATCCCCGAGCTCATTCGCTTGCTCACCACCGAGCATGGCATCGAGTTTGACGAGGCCGTGACCATCGTGCGCTCCATGGTCGCCTACACTAACCACACGATTCTTGCCGAGGCGCTCGAGAAGTGGCCGCTCACCAGCCTGCAGAAGGTCTCCCCTGCCATCGCCGACATTATTGTCAAGCTCGATGAGATCGCCAAGGTCGAGTACGACGACCCGCGCGTTGCCATCATCGATGAATACGACACCGTCCACATGGCCCACATGGACATTCACTTTGGCTTCTCCATCAATGGCGTCGCCGCACTCCACACCAAGATCCTGGAGGATACCGAGCTCCATCCGTTCTACGAGATCTACCCCGAGAAGTTCTCCAATAAGACCAACGGCATCACCTTCCGCCGTTGGATCCATGGCGCCAACCCCGCGCTCGCCAGCCTGCTCGACGATGTAATCGGCACCGATTGGCGCAGCACCGGCGACCTGAGCAAGCTTGCCGAGTTCGTTGACGACAAAGGTGTTCTTGAGCGCTTGGCTGCCACCAAGACCGAGGCCAAGGCCATCATGCGCGAGTTTATGGCGCTCGAGCAGGGTGTGACCATTCCCTCCAACGCCATCATCGATGTTCAGGTCAAGCGTATCCACGAGTACAAGCGCCAGCAGATGCTCGCGCTCTACATCATCTGGAAGTATCTCGACATCAAGAACGGCAATAAGCCTAAGCACCCCGTCACCATCATCTTTGGCGGCAAGGCGGCCCCTGCCTACACTATCGCCCAAGACATCATTCACCTGATCCTGACGCTGTCCCAGTGGATTGCAAACGACCCCGACGTGGCTCCCTACCTGCAGGTTGTCATGATCGAGAACTACAACGTCACCGCTGCCGAGCGCGTGATCCCCGCTGCTGACATCTCCGAGCAGATCAGCCTGGCCTCCAAGGAGGCGAGCGGCACCTCCAACATGAAATTCATGCTCAACGGCGCCCTGACCCTGTGCACGCTCGACGGCGCCAACGTGGAGATCGCCGAGCTCGTCGGCGACGAGAACATCTACACCTTTGGCGCCTCGTCCAAGCAGGTCGAGCAGCTCTACGCCGACGGCACCTACAACGCCGATGCGCTCTACCGCAAGCCCGGCATTAAACTGCTGGTGGACTTCATCACCAACCCGGCCTTTATGGCGACCGGCAACGCCGAGCGCCTGCAGCGTCTGCACGATGACATCAAGGGCAAGGACTGGTTTATGGCCCTGCTCGACATTGAGGAGTACATCCAGACCAAGGAGCGCGTGTTGGCCGACTACGAGGACCAGGACGCCTGGATGCGCAAGGCGCTGATCAACATCGCCAACGCCGGCACCTTCTCGTCCGACCGCACGATCTCCCAGTACAACGACGAGATCTGGCACCTGGACTAACCCATTCCCCTTACCCATCCTCTTGAGGAACGGAGTCGTGGCAACACGGCTCCGTTTTTTGTGCCCGTGCGTTGCCCCTGTGAACCGCCTCGACTAAATCGTCTCAATCTGTAACATCTAACGTCCGAAATCCGCCCTTACTGTTACAGATCGAGACAAATGGATAAGCCGGCTAAAACAATCTCGTTCTGTAACAGGTAACTGCCGAAATCAGTCCTTCGTGTTACAGATCGAGACGGAAGGACAGGCGGCTCAACTCAATCTCGTTCTGTAACATCTAAAGCCAATTCGATCCTCTACTTGTTACAGATCGAGACAAACGACCGACCAGACAACCCCGGCACAAAGAAAGGCTCCCCTCTCGCCCAGTGGACGGGAGGGGAGCCTTATATGTGACCACGGCAAAAGGATGGCAAAGCCGCAGTCGCCCAAAAGGAGGGCCTGGATACACCGGGCCTAGATAAGGTTCTTGCCAGACACCTTATCGAAGAGATGGGTCGCGTTCTTCTCGAACTTGAACCAGATGGGGTCGCCCGCCTTGAGCGCGCCCTTGGCCTCAAGGTCGACAACGGGAATGATCAGGACGAACTGGCCATCGGGAGCGGTCACGTGGACATGCTCGGTCGAACCCATGAGCTCGGTCACCTCGACGGTACCCTGGAGCGCGCCCTCCTCGCCCTTGTCGGCAAGCAGAATCTGCTCGGGGCGCACGCCGGCCGTAATTTCCTTCACGTCGCCGCCGTCCCAGTTGAGAGCAAGCTTAGTGCAGGTCTCGGGGGCGAGCGCCACGTTCATATCCTCGGTCTTGACGGTAAAGCCGTTGCCAGAGCGCACCAGCTGGGCATCGAAGAAGTTCATCTGCGGCACGCCGATGAAGCCGGCGACGAAGATGTTCGCGGGGTGGTTGAAGACCTCTTGCGGCGTGGCGGTCTGCTGGACGACGCCGTCCTTCATGACCACGATGCGATCGCCGAGGGTCATGGCCTCGGTCTGGTCGTGAGTGACGTAGATGAACGTGCCCTTGATCTCGTGGCGCAGCTTAATGAGCTCGGCACGCATCTGGTTACGAAGCTTGGCATCCAGGTTGGACAGCGGCTCGTCCATCAGGAAGACCTTGGGGTCACGCACGATGGCGCGGCCGATGGCGACGCGCTGGCGCTGGCCGCCCGAAAGCGCTTTGGGCTTACGGTCGAGGTACTCGGTAATGCCCAGGATCTCGGCAGCGGAGCGAACCTTGCGGTCGATCTCGTCCTTGGGGACCTTCTTGAGCTCAAGCGTAAACGCCATGTTCTCGTACACCGTCATATTGGGGTACAGAGCATAGCTCTGGAACACCATGGCGATGTCGCGGTCCTTGGGCGCCACGTCGTTGACACGCTTGTCGTCGATGAGCACATCGCCCGAGGTAATGTCCTCCAGGCCGGCGACCATGCGCATCGTCGTGGACTTACCGCAGCCAGAGGGGCCAACGAGGACGACGAACTCCTGGTCGTGAACGGTGAGGTTGAAGTCCTCTACAGCGAGCACACCGTCCTCGGTAACCTTGAGGTTGTGCTTCTTCTCCTCGGTCTTCTTCTTTTTGCCAAAGAAGCCCTTCTTTTTTGACTCGTTGTTGGGATACACCTTCTGAACATGTTTGAGAACGATCTCGGCCATGTCTCTACCTTTCGATATGCGGCGCCGCGCTGAGGGGTGCCGCAGAAACTTGCAAAACAGTTACGGCATCAGCCCTTGACGGCACCTGCCACCACGCCGTCGATGATGTACTTCTGACAGAGGATGTACATGATAACGATGGGGATAACGACCATCATGATGCAGGCCATCATGGGGCCGAGCTCGACGTGGCCGTAGCCGCCGCGGAAGTACTGGATCAAGATAGGAATGGTCTTGTACTTGGTGGAGTCGAGCGTAAGGTAGGGCAGCAGATAGTCGTTCCAGACCCACATGGTCTCGAGGATGCCGACCGAAAGATAGGTGGGCTTCATGATGGGAAGGACAATCTTAAAGAACACCTGGACCGGGTTGCAGCCATCAATCATGGCCGCCTCCTCGATCTCGAGCGGGATGTTCTTTACAAAACCGGCGAACATAAAGACCGCCAGGCCCGCGCCAAAGCCGAGGTAGATAAAGCAGATGTTGAACGGCGTGTTGAAGCCGATGCGGTCCGCCAAATTGGACAGCGTGAACATGAGCATCTGGAACGGCACGACCATCGAGAACACGAACAGGTAATAGAAGAAGTTCGAGATCTTGTTGTTGACACGAACCACGTACCAAGCGCACATGGAGCAGCACACCAAAATCAGCACGACCGACGTGACCGTGATGATGAGCGAGTACATAAATGCCGAGGCAAAGCCCTGCTCGTTAAGGGCGTGCATGTAGTTTGCGAGGCCGTTGAACGTCTCGGGCGTGAGCAGATCGAATGCCGTGGTGGTGCTGATTGCGGTCGCTTTCTTAAAAGAATTAAGCGCAATCATGAACACGGGGTAGATCCACGCGAGCGACAGGATCGTAAAGAAAATCGAGAGCGCGCGGTTGATAACCTTATCGCGTTTCATTACTGCTGCACCTCCTTGGACCTCGTGGCCTTAAGCTGGATCATGGAGATGGCCACGACCAGGATGCAGAAGATAACCGCCTTGGCCTGACCGATGCCCTGCCATGCGATACCGGCACGCGAATAGAACGTGTTGTAGATGTTCAGGGCGAGCATCTCGGTGGAGTGCGCGGGGGCGCCGCCGGTAAGGGCGAGGTTCTGGTCGAACAGCTTAAAGCCGTTGGTGATGGACAGGAACAGGCAGATGGTGATGGTCGGCATCAGGTTAGGGATCTTAACCTTCCAAAACGTCTGCCATGCCGTGGCACCGTCGACCTTGGCGGCCTCGATGTAGTCGGACGGAATGGACTGCAGACCAGCGATGTAGATGATCATCATGTAGCCGACCTGCTGCCACAGGGTCAGGATGATAAGGCCCCAGAAGCCAGCAGCAGAGTTAAGGGCGATGAGCTGGGCGCCCACGTTGGAGAGCAGGCAGTTGATCAGAATCTGCCAGATGTAGCCCAGCACGATGCCGCCGATCAGGTTAGGCATAAAGAAGATCGTACGGAAGATGTTGGTGCCCTTGAGCGCTTTGCGGGTGAGCGCCTGCGCGATGGCGAGGGCGATCACGTTGATGAGCACCGTCGACAGGAAGGCAAACGCCACGGTAAAGAAGAACGACGTGGCAAACTGCGGATCGGACAGTGCGCGCACGTAGTTCTCGATACCGACAAAGTGCGTGTTGTTGATGGTAATAAACTGGCAGAACGAGAGATAGAAACCCTGGATAAAGGGGATCACGAACCCGATCATAAACGCCAGACACGTGGGCAGCATAAAGAGCGGCCACCAGCGCTTGAGTGCTTTGCCCATAGAAGGGTCCTTTCAATATGCAGGGGGCGGGCAAACCAACGTCTGCCCGCCCCCTGTCGCTAATCAGATAGCTTGGGCAGCAACTGCTTACTCGGAAGCAGCCTTCTCGGTCTTCCAGCCATCGACGAAGGCGTTCTTGACGCCGTCCCACTTGCTGTTGTCGGCAGCATAGGCAATCAGAGCCTGCTTGAGGTTCTTCTTCCACTCCTCAGAGGGGATGTAAACGAAGTCCCAAGCGACGGTCTTCTTGCCGTCCTTGGCCATGGCAACGGCCTGCTGCGAGAAGACGTTGGTGGTCTCCTTAGCGCTCTTGAACGGGGCAGTCAGACCCATCTTGTCAGCGATGATGCTGGTGGCAGTGTCAGAAGTGACGCACCAATACATGAAGTCCTCGGTGGCCTTCTGGGCATCCTCGGAAGCCTGGGAGCTGACGCACCAGTAGTTCTCGCCGCCGGAGCACAGGCCCTGGTTCTCCTCGCCGTCGACACCGATGTAGATGGGCATCATGCCAATCTGATCGTCGGTCATGCCGGCCTTGGTGAGGTCAGCGTAGGCCCAAGAACCGTTCTGGTAGAAGACGGCCTTGCCGGTTGCGAACTCGTTGGTGGCGTCGTCGCCGGTCTTGGAGGCAAGCTGCGAAGGATCGCAGGTGGAGTCGGTGATGTACAGGTCGAAAATCTGCTTGAAGTTGTCGAGATACTCGCCCTTGATCTCGTCGTCCTCCTGATTGTGCTCCTTCTCGAACTCGTAGTAGAGCGGGAGGTTGGCAAGGTGGGTGGTGTAGCGCCAGCTGGAGGAGTCGTCCATGCCAGCGGAAGTGAAGGCGCCCTCAACACCAAGCTCGTCCTTGCGGGCCTGGATGTCGTCGGCACAAGCCTTCAGCTTGTCGAAGGAGTTGATGTCCTCGGCCTTGTAACCAGCCTTCTCGAGCAGCTGCTTGTTGTAGATGATGCCGTAGCTCTCCTGGACCCAGTCGATACCCAGATCCTTGCCGTCGGACTGCAGAGCCAGGGAGTCGTCAATGAGCTCACCGCGGAGCTTGGTATCGGACAGGTCGGCGCAGTAATCCTTCCAGTTCTTAAGACCGGTGGGGCCGTTGACCTGGAACAGGGTCGGAGCGGAGCTCTTGGACATCTCGGACTTGAGCTTCTCCTCGTAGGTGTTGGAGGCGGCGGTCACGATCTTGACCTCGACGCCCTTCTCCTTCTTATAGGCCTTGGCGATCTCCTTCCACTCCTTGTCGACCTCGGGCTTGAATTGGAGGAAGTAGACCTCGGCAGCGTCACCAGAAGCAGAGGAGCCGGAGCCGGCAGAACCACCGCAGCCCACGAGACCCAGACCAAGAACCGCAGCCGCGGAACCAGCAAAGCCCAGGAACTGCCTTCTGCTCATTTCGTTCTTCATTACAATCCACCCTTTCACACCGTGGCGGCACCCTTTGCCGCCGCCTTCGGAGATTGGCTCGGGGACTTTGCCCCTTTTGCTGATTTGTACGATACGCTATTTGGCTAGTTGTTTGAACAAGTATTACTAGAGCGGTAGAAAAACTTCGGTGAACGGTAATTTCAACTTGATACTTGACAAGTTTTGTATAAACAATTATTTGTTGTCGAATGCAGAGAAAACGCCCGGTCAAGCCGATGTACCGTCGGTTTGACCGGGCGTTTTCTCTTTGAGGCCATGAGTCTCGTCAGGCTGCGAGCTAGCCGGCTATCGCTTGGAATTGACACGGTAATGGAAGATCTCGGGGTGTGTGCGAGTGTGCGTCACCTCAAACAAGATGCCGTCCGAGGTGTACGACTGACTCTCCATGACGGCAACGCAGTTGTATTTGCCGAGGTCAAGATAGCTGCAGTCCTCATCGTTGGCGAGCTCGACACTCACCGTACGACGGCTCGCCATCACTTTGACACCGCGCTTGTGCTCCAGATAGCCGTAAATAGAATCTGCCGCGATCTCGGGAGTCAGGCCCTTGGCGATCGACGCCAAAAAATAGCCATGGTCCACTTGGCGCGCGTTGCCGTTGAGGCTTCGGACACGCACTACGCGAATCAACTCCTCGCCCACCTTAAAGCCCAGGTGACGAGAGAGTTGCTCGGTGCAAACCAGATGTTCGAAAGACTTAACGTCCGTAGATGCAACGGCATTGTTGCGCTTTGCAAGCTCGCCAAACGACTCAACCTCTTCGAGTGCGCCCAACATGTCGGTTTCGCCCTTAAGCCAAATAACGCGCACGCCCTTGCCGTGTATGGGCTGCACAAACATCCCGTCGGCCAGCATACCCAAGGCGCGACGGACGGTATTGCGAGTGCATCCGAACTCCGCGGTCAGCTCGGCTTCGGTTGGCAGCATCTCCTGAAACGCATAGGTCCCATTAATGATGCGCGAGCGTATTTCTCGGTAGATTCCTTCGTATATCGCTTTTGGCATTGTTTCACCTCTACATTATTCATTTCCGGCTAGGCACGATAGCATTTCTTAAAGTTGTTTAAACCGAATATCGGTAAAGCGACAGGATTTAACCGTTGACGGTTTCTGTCATGCCCAAATCGGTTTCGCTCAAAACTGCCGGTACGACAATCGTCTGGTCCTCTACAATGAATCCATTGTTTAAACGTTTCCCCACGCGCAACGCGCCTCGATATTCGGAAGGCAGAACATGCTGCAAAAAATCCAACGCTTTGGCGGGGCAATGTTCGCGCCCGCCATGCTGTTTTCTATATCAGGCCTCATGGTCGGCGTCTCCGCTCTCGCAACGACTGCGGACATCGTCGGCGATCTCGCCGTATACGGAACCCCTTGGTACGCTTTTTGGACCATCATCCAGCGCGGCTCGTGGACGGTCTTTAAACGCCTCCCGCTCCTTTTTGCCGTAGCGCTGCCCATCGGTCTTGCCCAAAAACAACCGGCTCGTTGCTGCCTCGAGGCTCTCGTCGCCTATTTTGCCTACTGCTTCTTTTTGAGCGAGATCATTAAGCTGAGCGGAGACAATCTTGGACTTAAGTACCCGTCGTCTTTGACCTCCGCTAGCGGCATCACCATCATCGACGGCATCAAGACGCTCGACACCGGCATTATCGGCCCGCTGGCGGTATCGGCAACCGTCGTCGCCATCCATGACCGCTTCTACGATGCCAAGGTTCCCGATTGGCTCGGCACCTTCTCGGGCTCCTCGCTGGTCTACCTCATCAGCTTTTTTGCCGTGTTTGCCCTTGCCGCTATCTCGGCCGCCATCGTGCCCTCCGTATACGATGTAACTGATACGCTGCGTCACGCGCTTGCAGGCGTCGGTCCCTTTGGCGTGGGCATCTTTGTCTTTTTAGAACGAGCACTCGAGCCCTTTGGCCTGCACCACCTGCTCTACATGCCGATCTACTACGACAACCTGGTCATTAACGACGGCATCTACGCCACGTGGAGCAGTTTGCTCCCCATCCTCTCCCATAGCACGCGCCCCCTTAATGAGCTTGCGCCGTGGGCCGGTTTTACCGCCACCGGCTGGGTCAAGCTCTTTGGCCTTCCTGCCATCGCAGCTGCGTTCTACTCCACCGCAAAACCCGAGCGCCGCGCCGGCCTCAGGGTCATCCTTGTTCCCGCCATCATCGCCTCGGTGGTTTGCGGCGTTACCGAGCCACTCGAGTTTCTCTTTATGTTCACCCACCCCGGGCTCTTTTTGCTCTACGCCGTCTTATCGTCTTGCCTTGCCACAACCATGAATCTCTTTGGCATCGTCGGCATCTTCTCGGGCGGCCTGATGGAGATGGCAGCCTTCAACTTTATTCCGCTCATGCGCACGCATGCCGGTGCCTATCTTTTGGCGCTCGGTATCGGCCTTGCCTTTAGCCTCATCTTTTTTGTTAGTTTTCGAGCACTCATCTTGGTCTATGACCTTAAGACACCGGGCCGCGAGGATCATGTTGCCAATCGCGCGGCAATCGATTGTTTAACGGGAAGCGACTTTGCCAAAGAGCAATCCCCCAATGACGAGGTCGATAGTCGATCCGATCAAGATCACGTCCTCGCTGAGCGGGTAATTCAGCTTTTAGGTGGCGTTGGCAATATCGTGGGCGCAACCAACTGCGCCACGCGCCTGCGCGTCGAGGTCGCAGACCCTTCCATCGTTGCAGATAACGCGTCGTTTGTCGCGGCGGGCGCCAAGGGCCTCATCATTACGGGCAAGACCGCCCAGGTGGTCATCGGCATCTCCGTTCCCCGCGTTAAAGAGCATTTTGACCAGATCATGGGCCTCGAGCCGGAATTTGTGCCCACCACCTCGGCCTCCCCTGCCGCCAGCGCAGCCCATAAGCGCGGCGATATTTGCTTCTTCGATATCGACGGAACGCTCGCCTGGCAAGACCCCAGGCTCGCCCAAGACCTTCCCGAAGACGAGCGGGACCTCTCCCCCTATCCCAACGAGGCGGTTTCGCAGGCAATCCGCGAGTTTGTCGCCAACGGCAACATGGCCTTTATCTGCACGGGACGTACCCTCAGCTGCATCCACCCCAAACTTCTTGAGCTGCCTTGGACCGGCATCGTCTGTCTTGCGGGCGGTTACGCCGAGATCAACGGACACGCAATTCGCGATCTGTCGATGACGCCCAGCATGCTGCAGCATCTTGCCCCCTATCTTGAGCAATCGGGCGAGGTCATCCGCTTTGAGGGCCTCAACGGCGTCGTGCGCATGAGTGCCGATGCCCCCGATGCCCCCGGATACGCGCGCACCCTGGGCGACGCAGTCACGCAGCTGCAACATTACAGTGTCTACAAGATCTTGATGTCTACATCGCTCGCCAACCACATCGCTCAAGATAAGGCACTTGAGCCGCTGCTGTGCTTTAACGAGCTCGAACTCGAGGTAACCGAAATCTCGCCCCGCGAATGCACGAAGCGCGGGGGCATCCAGTCTGTACTCGACGCCCTCGACCCCCACCACGGAACCGTATACGGCATTGGCGACGCCAGCAATGACGTCTCGCTGATGAACGCCGTCGATGTCGGCATTGCGATGGGCAACGCACCGGACTATCTCAAGGATAAGGCCGATTACGTGACCGACACCGTCGATCACGACGGTGTCGTTGCGGCGCTCGAGCATTTTAGGCTGATTTAGGCGCGCTCCATCAAACGCACGCCCGTTGTCCTAAATCGCCAAAACTGCCGCGCCAAACGCCCTGATGTGGCAATATGTTGTCTGCATATTGCATCAATGCAACCTCAGAAAGAATGCGAGAACCCGTGTCCAGTCCGTTTACCAGCTTTTTAGCCCAGCACTTTGACCAGATTAACGACTATCTGGCCACGTTCTTTGACGGACAGGCGACCTCTGCCGATATCGAGCGCTACCTGTATGCGCCGCTCTCGGCTTTTACGGCCAACGCCGGCAAGCGCCACCGCCCGCTTATCTGCATGCTCGCCGCAACCGCAGTGGGCGGTAGCTTTGAGAGCGCCCGCAGCGCCGCGGCAGCCATCGAGCATTTCCAGTCGGGCGCGCTGATCCACGACGACATCGCCGACAACGGACAGCTTCGTCGAGGCAAGCCCTGCATGCACCTTACCGAGGGCACGGGCCTTGCCATCAATTGTGGCGACCTGGCGCTCACCATGGTCACCAAGACGGTTCTCGACGACCCTACGCTGGAGTCCGACGTGAAGCTGCGCGTGCTCCACGAGCTTACCGAGATGATCGTCCGCACCATCGAGGGCCAAGCGCTCGACCTGGGTTGGGTCCGTGACGGGCGCTTTGATATCTCGGTTGATGACTACCTGGACATGGCGACGCACAAGACCGCGTTTTACAGCGGAGCCACGCCGCTTGCCACCGGAGCCATTATCGGCGGCGGCAGCGATGAGCAAATCGAAGCGCTGCGCGCCTTTGGCCTACACACAGGCCTCGCCTTTCAGATTCAGGACGACCTGCTCAACCTTGTCGGCACTAAGGAAGCCGCCAACAAGGACTTCCGCACCGACATCACCGAGGGCAAGCGCACGCTTGTCGCCGTACACGCCCTCTCTGATGAGCGCCACCACGACGAGGTCGAGGCGATTCTTTCCTCAGGCACCGATGATCCCGCGCAGCTCGCACGCGCCGTGGAGATCTTCCAGGAGACCGGCTCCATCGATTACGCCCACACTTACGCGCTCGACCTGACCGCTAAGGCCAAAGCGGCCATCGAGAACGTTGAGCTTGATCCGCACGCACGCGAGCTGTTCCTCTCCATGGCAGATTTCTTTGTGGAGCGCCTTAACTAACGGGGGTTATAAAACCTGTCAGCAGCGTATTTAGGCACAACTTGCTACACTGTTGAGTGCATGTTTATGCATCCCTTTGCGTTGTCTATCCGACAGACGCTCAAATAGTACGAATGGTACGCCGAAAGGGGTTCGTTCATGGAACCTATTACAACGGGCATGCAAGGAGCAGCCGTCGAGGACGTGCAGTCTCGTCTCCTGCAGCTCGGCTACACGATTGATGCCGCCGAAGTCACCGACAAGTACTTTGGAGCCACCACTGAGCAGGCCGTCAGCACCTTCAGGCTCGACAGCGGCCTTGCTGCCGGTCATGCCGTCGATATCCCCTGTTGGAGCGCCCTTGTAGACGCTTCGTATAAGCTGGGCGACCGCACCCTCTATCTGCGCATGCCCAATTTCCATGGCGCCGATGTGCAGGCCCTGCAGCGCGCTCTCAACGTTTTGGGCTTTGCCTGTGGCGAAGACGACGGCTACTTTGGTCCGCATACCGAGGCCGCCCTGCAGCAGTTCCAGGAAAATGTCGGCCTGTTTGCCGACGGCATGGCCTTCCAGGACACCTACGCCTACATCAACCGCCTGCACCATGTGTGGGAGGGCAAGCCCTCGGTCACCGAAGCCGAGTCCCGCATCGGTTTTGCTCGCGCCGCCAACGTGCTCGAGCGCTTTCAGATTGCCGTTATCGGCGAGGACCCCATCGCACGCAGTGTTGCGTCGCGTATGTGGAATATCGCCACGGCAACGACCGACAACAGCGGCATGATGCTCTGCGACTCCGAGGTCCCAACCGACGTTGACCTGGTGCTCGAGATCGCAAGCGACGAGCTGCCCGCCGACGCCGCACCGCGCGCCACGATTGCCCTCGCCGAGTGCCACAACCTAGCCCAGCGCATCCGCACTGCCAATGTCGCCGCACAGCAGAAGCCGGCACGCATTCGCATTGAGCTCACGGGCATGACGCGCTACAACGGCACCTTCACGGCCAGCGACGCGCAGACACTCGCCGTACGCCTGCTCGATGGCGTTTGCGATGCCCTCGCAGATTAGGTAAACTAAACGAGTTGCTTTTGGGCAACACCACACATTGGGACGTAGTTCAACGGTAGAACTCCGGTTTTTGGTGCCGGCTGTTGGGGGTTCGAATCCCTCCGTCCCAGCCATTAAAATTGAGCGCCCTGAGCCCATAACGGCCCAGGGCGCTTTCTTGTGGGCAAGCGGAGGGATTCGAACCCGCAAGGCAACACAACTTCTCGTCCAACACGAGAAAAATCTGCCTTCAAAAGACAGGCGCCCCAAGCCCATTAGGACCAAGAGCGCCTTACATCTAGAAAATATCAGCCCAGTTCCGAAAAGCGAGCCGCCATCTACAAAATGGCGCGTGGCCCCGGCGGACCGGGCATTAAGTTTGTCGCGAGTTCCGCACGAACAGGAGGCCACTTAACCTCGATGTTTTGGACGTGACAGCGAGAGGGGCCCTGGTATGGCAAGGTGACGTGAAACAAGGAGGCGCTGACCTTCTGGTCACGCCGCCGAAGTTGAACGTCAGATTGCCGTGCCAGGGCCCCTCGCAGCGTCAAGAAGACCGCCGTTCGGTAGAACGGCGGAGCTAATTGTTCAGCATGCGGTCGAAGCTTCCCGAGTCGCCATCCCGATAGTCTGCGGTCATCAGGATCTCCTGCGGAATGCGCCCGCCTTCACGTAGCACGTTGCGGAACTGCACGCGCGTAACCATGGGCAGATCCTTGATCGTCGCTGCCAGGTTCTGCGGCACACCCTGGTTGGCAGCCGCGGGCTCGCACTCGCCGCCGGCCTTCACGCGACGCTTATGCTCGGCGAGCATGGCGCGGTACATGCCGGCATGCAGGCGAATCTCAACCACATTGGCATTGCGAGTCTGCTCGACGATACGCGCGCCCTCGCGGTCGATATCGCCCACGTAGTAGACGTAGTTAAAGCGATAGCCAATCTCGGCCAGATAATCGTCCAGGGCATGCGAGACGCTCGCCTTGCATCCGCCGCCAAAAATCACGCCGCCCACCTTGATGCCAAAGAGCTTGGCGTGCTTGCGGCCACGCAGCAGCTTGACGATCTCGTCGTAGGTGTCCAGGTTCTCGACCATAATGAACGGCTTGTCGGCGCCCAGTGTAAAGAAGCCCGTAAAGTGCACGGGGCGATTGGGGGCGACCTTGATCGCCTGCATGCTGATGCCCTTTTCGGTCATACGCCTGATCAGGCGCTCACCGTGCTTGCCGTCAAAAGCCTTCTCGTCGTTAAAGATCTGGTAGGCACGCTGGCGGCGCGAGGCAACCGGCGTATCGGCACCTCGGTTCTGCTCGATCCAAGCCTGGATGATTGCGATTTCCTCGGCAATCTTGCGGTTGGACATCTCGTTGTGCTGAGTGCGCTGCGGAGCCTTTTTGCCGTCCTTGCCCTCGACCTTTACGATCTGTGTCTGCTGCTCCTTGATCTTGGAGAGCGCCATAGGCGTGGGGACAACCTTGAGCAGCTGCCTGCCTAAAACGCGGGCAAGGGCAAACGCCGAGACCTCGCCGTGGACGGACGACTTGGGCTGCTGGGCAGCAGTATCTGCTGCGGCAGACTCCGGCTTCTTCTGAGACTTGCGCTTAGAATCGCCCTGGGAATTGCGCTCGTGCTTCGGCATAGACGCCTGCTTCTGCGGACGATCGAACTTGCTCTCCTTCGCCGGCTGGCGCTTAGGCTGCCCCGAAGAAACCTCGGCCTTCGCATCCTCGTTCTGCGGCGTGGTCTTCTCGGTTGCAGTCTCGGCATGGGAACTGCGGCCCCCACGATGGCGACGGCGGCGAGGCTTGCTCGACGCGCCCTGCTCCGCCTGCTCATCAGTAGGCTGCTGGCCCTTGGCCTCGGCATCAACCTCAAGCCGCGGCTCAACAGGCTTTTGCTCGCGAGCCACCGGCTCAACGGCCTTCTCGTCCTGGGTGGTCGAAACCGACTCGCCCTTCTCCTGACGCTTTACGGGATACGCACGTCCCGCAAAACCGCGGCCGGGACGACACGAACCCGGAGCCTTCTTGGCAGACTCCTCAACATCGTCTGCAACCTCAGAAGACCCTTCAACCTCACGCGCGGCATCCTGCTGTGCAGTCTTAAAGTGAGCACCGCGACGACGCTTGGGCTCTTGGGCCTCCACGGGCTTTTGCTCCCTCGCGGGCTTCTGCGACTCGGCAGCAACCTCGGTCTCAACAGCCTCAGCATCCGTCTCACCCTTTCGAGCAACGGCGCGACGGAAGCGCTCCTGCTGGGCGCGGCGCTGCGCATCGCGCTTGCCACCCCCGCCAAAACCGCCGCGTCCTGCCTTGGCCGTAAAGGCACGCACGACGTTCTCATCGAGCAACTCATCGGTATCGACATGCTCGCGCGGAGCAGCTTCTTCCACAGCAGGCACGTCAGCGGAATCCTCGACGACAAAACCCTCGACGGACTCGGCAGGCTGCTCCTGGGCAACGCGGATCTCGGCATTGATGGTATAGAACGCCGGGCGCCCGTTAATGCCGCTACCCTCGATCTTGGTCACGATCTTTGCCGCGATAAGCTCATCGCGCATCGCCTTGGTGTCGCACTCCTTATCGACGGAGCGGAAAATCTGCGCCAGCGCGCTCGACTTAATCTTGAGCGCCTTGCGGCAGAGCAGGTCGTAGGCAACCAGCTTGGCGCGCTCAGCAGAAAGCGACGTCTGGCTGCTCAGGCGCTCAGCCAAAGCATCGACATTGTTTTGATTATCGGAATATACCGTCTTGGCCACGGGGCCCCTTTCATATGTACACATATACGTCTATATGGTACAACGCACGCCCTTATCCACGCAAAACATCTGCGAGAGCACTCGAGCGTCACCCGCTTTCGCATGAAAAAAAAAGACCGAGTCCGCGTCGTTGCGGACCCGGTCTTTCCGAGTCATATGGATGAGAGATTCAACCCGTCCGACCGACTAGGCCTTGACGGCCTCGGCGTCGGCAGGAGCCTCAGCGGCAGCGGCGCGACCGTACTCGGCCTTGCCCATATCGGACCACTCGGGCTCCTCATCAGGCATGGAGCCAACCTCCTTGCCGAAGAACTCCTTGAGGCAGTTGACGGCGACGATGAGGCCCAGGACCATCAGCAGGACGGCAAAGACGAGCTGCAGGCCCTTGGTGGCGGCGACGGAGACGGCGGCCGTGGTGGCGGTAGCCGGGATGGTACCGAAGAAACCGTAGGCCTGGACGGCGGTCATGCAGCCCATGGCGCTCTGGACCAGCGAGGTGAAGGTGCAGCAGAGCAGGAAGACGACGGGCACGTAGAGCATCCAACCCTTGCGGCCGGTGCACTTGCAGAACACGGCGAGGGTGATCATGGTCATGCCGCCGAGCAGCTGGTTGGAAGCACCAAAGAGCGGCCAGATGTTGGCATAGCCACCAAAAGCGAGGGCGAGACCAGGAAGCAGGGTGACGACCGTGGCGAACCAGGGGTTGCCGAGGACCTTCATGTAGCCGGCCTTGGACTCGATGGCCAGGGCATCGTTGGTCTGGGCAAAGAACTCGGAGAACGAGGTGCGAGCGATGCGGGCGACGGCATCGAGCGAGGTCAGGGCCAGAGCGGAAACGTTCATGGTCATGAAGACGGTTGCGAGCGTGCCGTCAACACCGAAGGCCTGCATACCGCGGGAGATGCCGGCGGCGAAGATCTGGAACGGGGTGGAAGCGACACCGGCGTTGAGGGCGCCGGTACCGGCGGTGTTCATATCGGAGAACATGATGCCGGCGACGATGATGGCAAGGATGCCGACGAAGGACTCGACGATCATGGCGCCGTAACCGACCTTGACGGCGTCCTGCTCCTTCTCGACCTGCTTAGAAGAGGTGCCGGAAGAAACGAGGCTGTGGAAACCGGAGAGAGCACCGCAGGCAACGGAGACAAACAGGACCGGGAACATCATGCCAGAGGCAGTGGAGAAGCCGGTGAAGACCGGAGCGGTGATGGTGGCCTGGCCGTTAACGCCCAGGACGACGATGCCGAGGACAGCGCAGACGATCATGACGATCATCATGATGGAAGTGAGGTAGTCACGCGGGGTCTTGAGCATCTGAATGGGCATAGCGCCAGCGAAGACCAGGTAGACCATGACGACGGCGAACCACTGGAATTTATCCAGGTAAACCGGGAACTGCATACCGACGGCGAACATGAGAACCATGAGGACCACGCCGGTGACGAACTCGGCAGCGCCGGTGAGGTTGAACTTCTTCTGAGCCCAACCAAAGGCGATAGCGACGAAGGTGAACAGGATGGAGATGGTACCAGCGCAGCCGGCGGCATAGGACTTGGTGAAGTCGATGGCACCGGTAGCAGCACCAGAAGCGTCAACGGCCGGGGTGAACATGAACGTCTTGCAGACCATGTCGGTGAAGGCGGCGATGACAATGATGCAGAACAGCCAGCAGAACAGCAGGAACAGGCGACGGCCGGTCTTGCCGATGTACTTCTCGATGAGCTGAGCCAGGGACTTGCCGTTGTTCTTCATCGAGGCGTACAGAGCGCCAAAGTCGTGGACGGCACCAAAGAAGATGCCGCCGACGAGGACCCAGAGCACGACGGGCAGCCAGCCAAAGGCCATGGCGACGATCGTACCCGTGACAGGGCCAGCACCGCAGATCGAGCTGAACTGGTGCGAAAACGCGGTGAAGGCGGAGACGGGCGAGAAGCTGTTGCCGTCCTTCATGCGCTTGGCCGGCGTGAGGGCCTCTTTGTCAACGCCCCACTTGTTGGCCAGCCAGCGGCCGTAGCCCAGATAGCCGCAGGCGAGCACCGCCGCGGCCACGACCATGAGCAAAACTCCGTTCATTACATTTCCTCCTCTAAAAAGAACTTCCTAGACATAAAAAATGAGGGCCGTCGGTTGCGCTCGACGGCCCTCATCTTCATCAGCCGCCCGTTATCGTACGGGCTAGCTGTATGTGCTAACCCGCATCAGATAATTACTACGCTGATAATGTTTAGCTGATGCGTGAACATGTCTAAGAAATCCTCTTCAATCATGATGTGAACGATCCGTGCGTGTTCACATCCCCCAGTGGTTGAAAAGGAGTATGAAACTTTAGTTACCTAAAGTCAACGCAAATTTGTAATGAATTTTCAACTTTTTTTGAATTTCTCGGTATAAAACGCCACTGACCTCGGACTTTACCCCACGACAGTTTTTGCATGAGAGATGCCCCTGAGAGCCGCGGGAGCCGGGCGGCGCATATGAACTTTCCTGCTCTACAGTCCTGCGCAAGACGGAAAGCACATTAAGTGCTTTCCTTTGCGTGCGGAACTCGCGATAAAGTTCATATGCGCCGCCCGGCTCCCGCGGCTCTCAGGGGCTCCCATCCCAAATGCGGAGCAAAGCTCCGCACACCAACTTTTTTCTTTCAGCTAAAGAACGCCGGAAATTCGACACTGGCTTGTTAACTTTGCTGGACGTTGTCGACGCCAAACCAGCTCAGAAGCTATATCGACGCAGAAAGGTCCCCGGACGGAGGGGCCGGATATAAGGTTTATCGCGAGTTCCGCACGCAAAGAAGGCCACTTAATGTGGCCTTCGTCTTGCGCAGGACTGTAGAGCAGGAAACCTTATATCCGGCCCCTCCGTCCGGGGACCGCGCCGTACCAGCTACAGCGTCATGTTTGGATCGGCGTCGACGTCGAACGGCGAGATTTCGCCTCGGTCGAATTTACGGCGGGCGACCTCCGCGATCATGGCTGCGTTATCGGTACAGGCAGACAAGGGCGGCACCGTTACGCGAATCCCCTGACGTCCAAGCTTCTTGATCATCATCTCGCGCAGATGCGGGTTGGCCGAGACGCCGCCGCCGATGCAGTATTCCTTACATCCGGTAGCGTGCAATGCGTTTTTGGCCTTCTTGTACTGCACGTCAAAGACAGCCGCCTCAAACGAAGCCGCCAGATCGGGCAGGTGAATCGTGCGCCCGGCCTTGGTCTCCTGCTCGATGTAGAGCGTCACGGCCGTTTTAAGACCCGAAAGCGAGAAACGATAGTCTCCCCTGCTGTTAAGCGCACGGGGGAAATCGATCGCGCGGGGATTGCCCGTCTCGGCCAGCTTGGAAATGATGGGGCCACCGGGATAGCCCAGGCCCAACGCCTTGGCCACCTTGTCGAAGGCCTCGCCCACGGCGTCGTCGAGCGTCTCACCGAGCACCTCGTAGTCGCCCCATGCCTTTACGTGCACGAGCATGGTGTGCCCGCCCGAGACAAGCGTAAAGATAAACGGAGGCTTGAGGTCGGGCTGCGCCAGCAAGTTGGCAAACAGATGCCCCTCCAGATGGTTGACGCATACGAGCGGCTTACCGGCAGCGTAGGCAAAGCCTTTGGCAAAGGCAACGCCCACCACGAGGGCGCCCACCAGGCCCGGACCCTGTGTCACGCCCACGGCGGCAAGCTCGCTGGGGGCAATGGCTCCACCCTCAAGACCAAGCGATGCTGCGGCATCCTCGAGCGCCGCATCCACGACACTCACAATCACCTCAACGTGTTTGCGCGAGGCGATCTCGGGCACCACGCCGCCAAAGCGGGCATGAAAATCAATCTGTGTCGACACCTGGTTGGCCAGCATATTGCCATCCGCATCGATAATCGCCACGGCCGTCTCGTCGCAGGAACTCTCGATAGCGAGCACTAGGCGGCGGCGCTCAATTTCGGCACGCTCCCCCTCGGAGCGCCCAGGCGCAGGCAGCGGCCATACGCGCTGCTCTGCCGCCGTCGGCTCGGGCGAAGCATTGTCGACCGGAAGCACCAGGGGCAGCGGCGCCGTCATGACGATGGCATCCTTGCCGACACCGTAGTAGCCGCGGCGACGGGCAGCCTCGGTAAAGCCCAGAGCGTTATAAAGCGCGATCGCCCCCTCGTTACCGTCCTCGACCTCGAGCGAAGCCGTGGTGCAGCCGAGCATCTGGGCATCATAGCTCACGTGCGACAGCAGCTTGCGGGCAATGCCCTCGCGGCGATGTGCCGGGTCGACGGCGACATCCAGAATCTGCACATCACCGTCCACGACCATACCGCCGGCAAGGCCCAGCAGCTTGCCGTCGTCGTGTGCCACCCACCAACTACGCGGCGCAGCAACGTCCTCGCCCAGTTCGGACAGGAACATGCCCGGCGTCCACGCCTCGTGTCCGACACCTTCAAAGCAGGCAGCCTCCAGCGCGCTCGTGCCCTCGGCATCCGCCGCGCCCATGGGACGGAACTGCAGATGACGACCGGCGAGCTCATCGGCAACACCCGTAATTTCGCTCTGCGCACTCTCGGCAAGACCAAGACGCTTGCGCTCGTTTTCCTCGGCATCCGAAAGGCGCGTGTAAATCGGCAAGACGCGGGCCGGATCGCCGTCACCCGCAGCGTGCGCGAGCAGCAAGCCCTCGCCCGAAGGCCACCACAGGTCGCGCTCCACGCAGCGGGCGGTCTCGTCCTCACCCAGCAGCTTGCCATAGCGCACGAGACCGTCACCGGTCAGCTGAACCTGGTCCCAGTCCGCTGCTTGGCGCCACTCATCGAGCGCCACGGCGGCCTTGACCACGTGTTCGCGCTCAAATTGACGCTCGGGACCCTCATCAACCAGCATATACAGCGCCGGATATACCTCACCGCGCATAGCATCGGCCAAGATACCAAGCTTGCCGCGCACGCCAGCCTTCCACGCCGTCCAAGCGCAAGCGTCGAGCGTCGACACACCCAGCAGCGGAACATTGGCACCACGCGCGAGGCCCTTGGCAGTGGAGATGCCGATGCGCACACCCGTAAAGGACCCCGGGCCGCGGCCGACCACATAGCAACCAACATCGCTGCGATCCAGACCGGCTTGAGCCAGCACGCCATCAACGGTATTCACGAGCTCAACGTTGGAGTGACGGCGACACATGTGGTCGCCACTCACGAGCTTCGTCTCGCCCGTCTGCCCATCAATCCAGCTTGCCGCGCAGGCAAGCATGTCGGTCGAAGTATCGAGCGCCACCACCAGCGCGTTGTCGTTATGCAAGCTCATCTTGTACAGCCTTATCAATCAAATGGGAAAGCTCCATTGCGCGGTCACCGTGCGCCTCGAGCGTTATCGTTCGCACATCACTGTCGCCCTCATCACGCTTGAGCGTCACCGAAAGATACTCATCCGTCAGCTCGTCTTGGAATTGTTCGCCCCATTCCAGCAGGCAAGCACCCTCATAGCCCAGCACATCGAAAATGCCCGTATCCTCGAGCTCGTAGGCATGCTCCAGGCGGTATAGATCAAAGTGAAACAGCGGAATACGGCCTTGATCGTGAACGGCCATGAGCGCAAACGTAGGGCTCGTAACCATATGCCCATCGCCCAGCCCGCGCGAGACGCCCTTGGTAAAGTGAGTTTTGCCCACCCCCAGGCCACCGGTCAGGATGAGCACATCGCCGTCCTCAAGGCACGGTGCAATTAGCTCGCCAAAGTACTCCGTATCGGCAGCGCAAGTCGTTTTGTAAGTACCTACCCCCAGGCGCTCCAGGGACATATATGCTCCTTATTATTCCGAGGCGTCCTCTGGTGCGGGATGTCGCTCCAGATAGTCGCCCAGCATCTTAAAGTCTTCCTCCAGCAGTTCCTGCCACGCCGGATTGCGTAGCGCTGCTGCCGGATGGAACGTGGGCATTACTACAAAATGCCCCATCTGGTGGAACCTGCCGCGCAGCTTAGTAATGCCAATCTCGGTCTTAAGCACAAAGTGCGTCGCGGGGTTGCCGAGCGTCACGATAATATCGGGCCAGATGCTTCGAATCTGCTCACGCAAAAACGGCGAGCAAGCCAGCACTTCCTCGGGACGTGGATTGCGGTTTCCCGGCGGGCGGCACTTAAGCACGTTGGCAATGTAGACGTCTTCGCGTTTGAGTCCCGCCAGCGACAAAATGCCGTTGAGGTCCTCGCCTGCCGCCCCCACAAAGGGCTCGCCCTGCAAATCCTCATTGCGGCCCGGCGCCTCGCCAATAAACATCACACGAGCGCGGGGGTTTCCCACGCCAAACACGATATTGTGACGCGACTGGTAGAGCTGGCAGAGGTGACAATCGCCCAGAACGGCCTCAATTTCCTCGAGTGCGACCTCACGTGGTGCCTGATGGGTATGGCCGGGGATGTGCATGACGCCCATAGCGGCTCCTACACGTAGACCTTGTCGAGACGCATGCCAAAGCCGCAGGCGACCTCGTAGTTAATCGTTCCGCGCAGTCGGGCCATCTCGTCCATAGTGATCTCGGCATCGCCATCGCGGCCGACAATAATCATCTCGTCACCATACTCGGCCTCGGGAATCTCGTGTGCCGGGTTGGACTGAATGGCGACCATAAACTGGTCCATGCAGATATTGCCAACCTGATGCACGCGCTCGCCGCGATACAGCACATCCATACGATTGGAAAGCGTACGCGATAGGCCATCGGCATAACCGATCGGCAGCGTGCAGATCTGAACGCGCGTACGCGGTACGCGGTAGGTAAAACCGTAGCCCACGCCCTCACCCATCGCAGGGTGTGCCACGCGCGTCACACGCGCATGGACGCTCATAACGGGATCAAGCTGCATCACGCGGCCACTCAGCTCGCACGGCTGCATTCCATACAAGCCAACGCCGGCGCGAATCATATCAAAATGCATCGAAGGGTCGAGCATCGAGGACGGCGTGTTGGCGCAGTGCACGATACCGCACTCAAAGCCCGCATCCTTAATGGCCTGAACGGCCTCGGTAAAGCGCTGACACTGCAGTTTGTAGTCCCAGCCCGAAGGTTCATCGGCCGTGGCGAAGTGCGTAAATACGCCGTCGCACTGAATACCGCGATGGAAATTAATACCGCGGACAAAGTCAAGCACCTGCGTGTAGTGAACGCCGATACGATTCATGCCCGTCTCGATGGCGAGATGATACTTGCCCACTTTGCCCGCCGCGACGGCACATTCGCCATACGCAAGAGCAAAGTCAGACGTATAGACCGAGGGCATGATATCAAACTCGAGCAACGTCGGAATGGCCTCGATAGGCGGCTCGCTTAGGATGAGGATGGGTTTCGTAATCCCGCCCTGTCGGAGCTCAACGCCCTCGTTAACCGTCGCCACGGCAAACATGTCGGCACCGGCCGAATACATGATCTTGGCGCACTCAACAGCTCCATGACCATAAGCATCGGCCTTAACCACGCAGCACAGGCGCTGACGTGGATTCAGTAAATTCTTATAGGCCCTCGTGTTGCGACGGAGCGCCCCGCGGTCGATCTCGACCCAGGACCAGCGCGTCAAATCGGCTTTATTCATGATTAGTCATCCGAC
The DNA here is from genome assembly GCF_032584215.1 of Collinsella aerofaciens. GTDB lineage: Bacteria > Actinomycetota > Coriobacteriia > Coriobacteriales > Coriobacteriaceae > Collinsella. The sequence continues at coordinate 33,799 of NZ_JAWHPN010000026.1, forward strand.
CCTTCGTCCATGATTCCCAGATCTTCGAGCGCATCCTTTGCCGCCAGTTCCATGGCAGGACCGATCAAGTCGATAAGATCGGTCGCGATGACGCTCTTCTCACCATACTCCGTCGCCGCGGCAAAACCGGCGTAGCTGTGAAGTGCGACGGCGTACGAATACAGCAACTCCCAACGATCCATCTCGTCGCGCATGGTGGCAAGCGTGCCGGCCAAAATACCCGCGAGAACATCACCCGAACCGGCAGTTGCCAGAGAAGCCGGACCCGAGAGCGGCAGCAGCACACGCTCAACGCCACAGATAGCCGTCGTCGGCCCCTTGGCAATGACAACCAGGTTGTCGGAGCCTGCAGCCCAGACGACCTTCTGCGCGGCCGCAATCGCGGTACCAAGGTCGTTCACCTCGTCACCGGCAACCAGACGCGAAAGCTCACGATAGTGCGGCGTCATAACCAACGGCTGCTCGCGACGATACATCTCGGGGTTACTATCAATACCGTCAATGGCAATCTTAGCAAGGCAGTTGAGTGCATCGGCATCCAAAATAAGCGGTACATCAAGCTCGAGCAAGCCCGAAACCACCTGCATAGCGCCGGCAGACGTCGTCATACCGGGACCGCACAGTACGCAGCTGTACTTCTTTGCAATCTCGCACACCGTCATGCGCGCAGCGGCGCCAAAGGAGCCGCGGGAATCAGACGGAATAGCAAAGACGGGAATCGAAGGAAGTGCCATGCGAATAAGATTAGCGCAGGCGTCAGGAGCCGCGACTGCCACGTAACCAGCACCCGCGCGAGCTGCAGACTTGGCCGCCATAATGGCAGCACCAGGATATTGTGCAGATCCGGCGACAATAAGCACAGAGCCACGGGAATACTTATCGATATTCGTAGGTAGTGGAGCAAAGTAATCAACTAAGTCACCGGGCTCGACAATCTCGGCGGCGTGGTCGACATCATCGATGACCTCGTCAAGACGGTCGTAAAGATTGCCGCAGATCAAATCGCCAGCATACTCAGGGCCATCAGCGCTATACAGACCAATCTTGGGCGCAATCATCGTCACCGTATGCTCGGCACGAATGCAGTCGTCATCAACAACGCCCGTCTCGGCATTCAGGCCCGAGGGGACATCAATGGATACGACACAATCGGCGCATTCATTGACCGTAGGAATCCAGATGGAGAACGGCGCACGCAGATTCCCGTGAAAACCGGTACCAAAAATGGCATCGACAACAACATCGGCCTTATCGATCAAAACCTCGAGTTCGTCACGCGAAGGGCCGACGCAAACGTGCACATCGCGGCCGGCAGTACGACGAGCAACATGACGTGCCAGAGCAGCAGGAATCTCATCCGGTTCAACCGGAGAAACGATATCCACGTCCACACCCTTATGGCTCAGGATATCGGCGGCAACCCAACCGTCGCCGCCATTATTACCAAAACCGACCAGAACGAGAACCCGATCGGGATTGAGCTTCAAGACCTCGTTGGCGGCAAACTCACCCGCTAGCTCCATAAGCTCGGCCTTCGAAGTCCCTTCGCGTTCGATGATATCCTCGAGACGAACGACTTCTTCGGTACTCAAAACCGGTTTCATCTATGCTCCTAGCGTATCTTGCGAAGCATCGCCCAGGTGCTCCGTCAATGCTGAATTCTGCAGCTGCTCAAGCTCATCTAAAACAGAGCGAGCCTCTTTAAATGTCTGCGCAACGCGTTTCTTGGTGCTCACCTTTTCATCTTTTGGCTTAGGCCGAGCATCTTCGGTAATCGCGATGGCATTCGCAACGGCCAAGTCTCCCGTAAGCGTAATGGAAAGAGCGACCTCAACAACACCCAGTTCTTGAGCGATCTCGAGAGCACGGCCCGAAAGCAGCGCCTTCGGTTTGCCGAGTTTATCACGCGTTACCGAAACATCCTTGCGACCCACGCCTTGACTAAAACCCGTGCCGAGAGCTTTAAGCACCGCCTCGCGCGAAGCAAAGCGGCTCGCATAGTGAGCGGCGGGGCGCGATGACGCGTCGCAATACGCACGCTCTTCTTCGGTAAACACACGCCGAGCAAACGACGGCGTCTTTTCAAGAATTGATTTCATGCGGGAAATCTCGACGATATCAACGCCGATACCAGCTTCAGCCATGTTCACCTCCATATCGCACAGACTAAGTTATTGTAGCCCGTTCACAGAAGATGCGACAAACGAGGGTTATAAAACACAGCTACTATGTGAGACAAAAGCCCGTAAACGCAAAAAAAAGGGGGAGGCCGCGAGGCCTCCCCCCTTCTCCATGTCATCCGACGGCTCGGTGCCGTCCACCGGTCAGCGGCGCCCTGGCCTCCCACGGGCTGACCCCGCAGTACTCTCGGCGCGATGGGGCTTAGCTTCCGGGTTCGGAACGGGACCGGGCGTGCCCCCCATGCTCTG
>NZ_JAWHPN010000027.1:0-35988 GCF_032584215.1 Collinsella aerofaciens
ATTCTTGACGGCCTGAACAATCGTCAATATCGGTCGGAGGGGTGGCTTTGTAAAGCCGTTTGTCTCCACCCGCGTAGCGGGTGGTTTAAAGCTGGCCGCTGCGCGGCCAGCAGACTAAAGTCTTGAATAAAAACCACCACAAAGGTGCCTGTCCCCTTTGTGGTGGTTGTGATGGTTGAGCGTCAAAAGTGAACGTGTCGCTACTTGGACAGCTCGTCGGCGAGGGCCTCGATCTGAGCGCGCGAGGCGTCGTTGAGCGAGCCCAACACGGTCACCTTGTTCTGCGCCAGGGTGATGTCCTTCATGCCCTCGAGTTCCTTGGTCATAACCTTGGCAGCTGCGGGCGCCCAGGAACCGGACTCGACAAGCGCCACGGTGCGGTTCTGGTAGGCATGCTCGGCGAGCGTGTGGATAAAGGTGCTCATGCACGGGAAGATCTCGCCCTGATAGGTAATGGAGGCGAGTACCAGACGGTCGTAGCGGAACGCATCCTCAACGGCCTCGGCCATGTCGTCGCGAGCCAGGTCAAAGACGGAGACCTTCTGGCCGCGAGCCTCGAGCGCAGATGCGAGCTCCTCGACGGCAGCCTTCAGATGGCCATACACGCTCGCATAGGCGATCGTGATGCCCTCGTCCTCGGGCTGATAGCTCGACCAGGTGTTATAGGTGTCGAGGTAGTAGCCCAGGTTCTCGGTCAGCACGGGGCCGTGGAGCGGGCAGATGATCTGAATGTCCAGGTCGGCGGCCTTCTTGAGAACGGCCTGCACGAACTTGCCGAACTTACCGACGATGCCAAAGTAGTAGCGGCGAGCCTCGCAAGCCCAGCCCTCGGGATCCTCGATGTCGTTGGCGCCAAACTTGCCAAAGCCGTCGGCACTAAAGAGCACCTTGTCGGTGGACTCGTAGGAGAAAATCACCTCGGGCCAGTGAACGTTGGGGGCGCCGATAAAGGTCAGGCTGTGGCCGCCCAGATCGAGCACATCGCCCTCTTTGACGACCATTTTGCGCTCGGGGAAGTCGGTGCCAAAGTAGTTGACCATCATGCGGAAAGCACCCATGCTGGCCACGATCTGCGCCTGGGGATAGCGCTCCATAAAGGCAGCGATACCGGCGGAGTGATCGGGCTCCATGTGATGGACGACCAGGTAGTCGGGCGTACGGCCATCGAGCACGGCCTCGAGGTTGCCGAGCCATTCGTCGACAAAGCCGGCGTCGACCGAATCGGCGACAGCGATCTTTTCGCCCAAGATAACGTAGCTGTTGTATGCCATACCGTTCTCGGACACATCGTACTGGCCCTCGAACAGGTCAATGTCGTGATCGTCGACACCGATGTAGCGGATATCCTTGGTGATCTCCATCAGGCAAAGCCTCCTAGATAGACAAAAGAACCCGTCTATCATAGCACTCGCCTTCATAGCCACGACTATCTGTCAGCATCCTTATCGATTGTTATTGAGGCGGAATATTGAGCCGATGAGCTGCGGAAACTATGCGCGGGGAGCTGCCGTGGTATGCCGAACGATGAGCTGGCCGGGAATACGAATGGCAACGGTTTTGCCCGCCGTACCCGCCTCGGGAACCGCATGCTCGAACACCTCGCGTCCGCGCTGATGTAGATCGAATCGCACGGTCGTGAGCTCGTTGTGTGCCACAAAATCATCGAGCGAATCGTCGACGCCCACCACGCTCACGTCCTCGGGCACGCGCAGGCCGCTATCACGCAGCGCGGCAATCGCGCCATTTGCCATCTGATCGTTTGCCGCATAGATCGCCGTCATGGTGTGATCGTGCTCGGCCAGGTGCCTGCCGGCCTCGTAGCCGCTGTTGGCAGACCAGTCGCCCTCGAGCGGCTCTGCCGGCTCGATGTGTTTACGCTCGAGCGCATCCTGCCAACCGGCGCGACGAAATTGTTCGTCGACCGAGAACGACGGGCCGCCAATATAGCGAATCTGCTCGTGCCCCAGCTCAAACAGGTGATCCATAAGCAAGAGCGAGCAGCCGTAATGATCGGAGTCGACCGTGGTCACCCGCGGGTGCGCGTACATGGTAACGATGACCGTGCCAATGCCCGGCAGTGGATCAAACGTCTCAAAATCGGGCGCCATGCGGCTCATGCCGATGATGATGCCGTCCACCGGCAATGCGGCCATACGACGCGTGGCCTCGGCAAGCGAAAACTCCTCGGTCTTGGACATCTCGACCAGCGTGATAGCGCAATTATGCTCGCGAGCAGCGCTGGCGATGCCGTCGATCATTGAGAGGTTGCCAAACTTGGTGACATCGTTGACGCACAGGCCGACCGAATGGTAACGGCCGTCGCGCAGCGAGCGACCGGCATAACTCGGGCGAAAGCCGAGCTCTTGCATAGCGGCCCGCACGCGCTGGCGCGTCTGCTCGTTAACGTTGGGCAAACCGTTGGCGACGCGCGAAACCGTCTGCTGCGAAACGCCAGCAGCGCGGGCGACGTCGGCCATGGAGACCGAACGCGTACCTGTATCGTTGGACGGGCGCCTTGCCACAGGATCACCTTCACCCTTGCGAGATCTGAATAGCGTGAATGCCGGCCCGGGCAGAAATACACTCCGCGCCGAGGCCCGCTATCGTCGGACGCATGTTAACGTACTCTACTTTTTCAATCCGCATCTCTTCTGCTTTATAAGTCCATACGGCAATACCGTTCACGGCTGAATTTCTACCGATTACCAGATTCTCAAAAAGTGACAAGCGTTGTGTTATGAGTACGTTAACATAGCCCGTAACATGCGATATCGTGAACACTTGGTTCATGCCGCTTTAAACTGTTAACGTACTCATAACGACGCAAAACCCACCCGGGCGCGCCAAGGAAAGGACTCCCATGACCACCCCCGACGAAAAGACATTCGCCACACTCACCAAGCTGTTTGAGGAGGAGTTTGGCCCCATCGGCGACCGCCAGGTGCTCTATGTGCACGCGCCCGGCCGTTCCGAGATCAGCGGCAACCACACCGACCACGAGGGCGGTCACGTTATCGCCGGCTCGCTCGATGTCGCCGTCGACGGCATCGCCGTGGCAACCGACTCCAACAAGATTCGCGTCGCCGACGAGGGCTATCCTACGTTTGAGATCACGCTCGACACGCTAGATGTTCAGGAGTCCGAGAAGGGCACGTCCGCAAGCCTCGTCCGCGGCATGGCGCACGAGATTGCAGCCCTTGGCGTTGAGCCCCACGGCTTCGACTTCGCCTTCACCTGCTCCGTCCCCTCGGGCGGCGGCCTTTCCAGCTCCGCTGCTGTCGAGGCGGCATACGGTCGCGCCATGGAGACGCTCTGGGGCGCGCCCGCCATCGAGCCCGTCGCGCTCGCCCAGATGAGCCAGCGCACCGAGAACAACTACTACGGCAAGCCCTGCGGCCTGATGGACCAGGCCGCCGTATGTCTGGGCGGCCTCGCCTACATGGACTTTGAGGACCAGGCTCAACCTAAAACCCAGAAGCTCGAGCTCAACTTTGAGGATCACGGCTATGCGCTCGTGCTCGTTAAGGTCGGTGCCGACCACGTGGCCGCCACCGACGACTACGCCGCCGTTCCGCGCGAGATGCAAGACGTCGCTGCCGAGTTTGGCAAGACACGCCTGTGCGAGGTAAACGTGGCGGACTTTGACGCCAAGCTCCCCGAGCTGCGCGCCAAGCTGGGCGACCGCGCCTGCCTGCGCGCCGTTCACTACTGGTACGAGAACGGCCTGGTCGACAAGCGCTGGGCAGCCCTGAACGCCGGCGACATCGACCAGTTCCTGGTCCTGACGCGCGAGTCCGGCGCCAGCTCCGCCATGTACCTGCAGAATGTTGTTGCCAAACTGGGTTCCCAGCAACCCTCCATGTACGCGCTTGCTCTTGCCGAGCATGTGCTCGACGGCCGCGGCGCCGTCCGTATCCACGGTGGCGGCTTTGGTGGCACCATCCAGGCCTTCGTGCCGCTCGACCTGGTCGACACCTTCATTACCAAGATGAACGGCTGGCTGGGCGAGGGCTCTGCCCGTCACTACGCCATCTCTGACAAGGGGGCTTACGCGGCATGGCTGTAATGACTGATGTGCGCGAGGCCGCGCAGAACCTGATCGAGTACGCTATCCACCGATCGATGATCGGCCAGGACGACCGCATCTGGGCCTACAACACCATTCTGGAGTGCATCGGCGCCACGGGCCCCGCACTCGACATGGCCTGGGCGCTCCAGGTCGAGAAACTCTCGCTCGTTCACCCCGATACCCTGCCCGACTTTGACCTGGAGGGCACGCTTGCCGCGCTCTCCGAGACCGCCGTTGCCAACGGCGCTGCCGAGGACACGGCATCGGGCCGCGACCGCATTGCCATGCGCATCATGGGCGTTCTCATGCCGAGGCCTTCGGTTGTAAACGAGGAGTTCAACGGACGCATGGGCGTCAACGAGCCCCGTGCCGCGACCGACTGGTTCTACGGCCTGTGCTGCGACGCCGGCTACGTGCGCCGTGCCGCCATCGCGCGCAACATCAAATGGAGCACCCCCACCAACTGGGGCGACCTGGAGATCACTATCAACCTGTCAAAGCCCGAAAAGGACCCGCGCGATATCGCCGCAGCAGGTGCCGCCAAAAACACGGGCGAGAAGTATCCCGCCTGTCAGCTCTGCATCGAAAACGAGGGCTACCCCGGACGCTCCGCCGCAGCCGACGGCGGCGCTCATCCCGCCCGCCAGAATCTGCGCGTTATCCCCATTGAGCTCGACGGCGAGCGCTGGGGCTTCCAGTACAGCCCGTACGCATACTTTAACGAGCACTGCATTGCCATGAGCTCCGAGCATCGTCCGATGCACGTCGACCGCAAGGGGCTGACCTGCCTGCTCGACTTTGTCGACCTGTTCCCGCACTACTTTATTGGCTCCAACGCCGACCTGCCCATCGTGGGCGGCTCGATTCTGTCGCACGACCACTTCCAGGGCGGCGCGCACGAGTTCCCCATGATGCACGCCGCCGAGGTCTCGCAGTTTAGCGTGCCCGGCTTTGACCAGGTCAGCGGTACCGTGTTGCAGTGGCCGCTTTCGGTGCTGCGACTGCGCTCGCACGACCGCGCCCAGCTGCTCGACGCCGCCGAGAAGATTATCCTCGCCTGGCGCGAGTGGACCGATGAGTCGGTGGGCGTCATCGCGCACACAGCCGACGGCGTAGCGCACAACACCGTGACGCCCGTCATCCGCCGCGTCGACTCGCGCGGCAATGCCGGCGGCGAAGTCTACGAGGCCTACCTGGCGCTTCGCTGCAACATCACGACTGACGAGCATCCGCTGGGCGTATTCCACCCGCATGCCGAGTACCACCACATCAAGAAGGAGAACATCGGCCTGATCGAGGTCATGGGCCTGGCCATTTTGCCGCCGCGCTTGGTTCCCGAGCTCGGCGCTGTCCGCGAGCACTTGCTGGCGGCCAAGGCCGATGCCAGCTACGACCTTGCTGGCGCGCTCGAGGGCGACGACCTTTGCCGCAGCCACGCCGCATGGGCTGAGGACGTCTTTGCCCGCCGCGCCGACGAGCTTACAGCCGACAACGCCATCGACATCCTGCACGAAGAGGTCGGCGTGGTGTTTGGCCACGTGCTCGACAACGCCGGCGTCTTTAAGTGGGACGAGGCAGGACGCGCCGCCCAACAGCGCTTTATCGACTCGCTATAGCATGCGAGCTCGAACGCACGCACTCAACAAATAGCGTCTACACGACAACGGCGCCCGCCGGCAACATCACCGACGGGCGCCGTTTTTGAGTGTAGTCATTGGGGTCATTCTTAAGGGGCGTTCTTAAACGACTAGTCATTAAAGAGCGTCCCCAATGACTACTTGCGACCAAGGCAACGCCGGTGTCTTGGCAACGACAGCGAAAACGCCCCTAAGCGAGCAAGGTGACGTGAAAGAGGAGGGCATTGACCTTTTGGTCATGCCCGACGATTGAACGTCAGATTGCCGCTTAGGGGCGTTTGCAGCGTCGCGCCGTTACGCGGTTTGGTAAAACCGCGTAACCCTACAGTTCAGTCACGACAACACTGTTGTAGATCTCGTCCCAGCGGTCCATGACCAGGTGGCCGGTCTTGGGATCCATGGCGTTAAGCTTGCCGCAGGTATTGGCGGTCTTGAGCACCGTGACGTCGTCGGCATCAGCAGCAATCGCATGCGCAAAGCCGGCGATGGTCGAGTCGCCGGAACCCGTCGCGTTCACAGCCGCAATCGCGGGCGTCTTGGCGCGGAACGCACGACCCTCATGGAAGCCCACCGAACCGGCAGCGCCCATCGAAACGACAACCCAGGGAATACCGGCAAAGCGGTCATCGGCGGCAAGCGCCTCGCGCAGGGCATCGACATCATCGGTCGTAAAGGACGTACCCAGCAGGCCGTTAATCTCGGTCAGGTTGGGCTTTACGAGCTCGGGCTTAGCGTCGGACTCCAGCGCGGCCTCCAGCGATGCACCCGAGGTGTCGAGCAGCACCTTGGCGCCCGCCTTCTCGGCGATCTTGACGAGCTCGGCATAGTAGCCGGCATCGACGCCGCGCGGCAGCGAGCCCGAAAGCGTCACAACGTCCGCCTTCGCTGCAAGCTCGGCGAACTTGGCCGTAAAGGCCTCGAGCTCGGCCGGGGCGATCTGCGGGCCGCTCTCCAGCAGCTCGGTCTGATTGCCCTCGTGCAGAATATTCAGGCAAATGCGCGTCTCACCGGCGATGGGCACAAAGTCGTTCTTGACGCCGTCGGCATCCATAAGCTCGGCCATATAGGCACCCATGTGGCCGCCGAGCAGGCCAGTCGCGAGCACGTCGTCGCCCAGCTGCAGCAGCACACGGCTCACGTTGAGGCCCTTACCGCCAGCAGTCTTTTCGGGCGTCACGCGGTTCACGTCGTCGATGATCAGCTTGTCGAGCTGATAGCGCGTATCAATCGACGGGTTCATGGTAACAGTCAGAATCATATTGAACTCCTGTTCCGGGGCGGCATGACCCACCCCAAACATACGATAGCTCGTTAAAGGATCTCGATCTCAAAGCCGCGGGTGACGGTCTCCCCCGGCTTGGCCACCAGGCAGCCGCGCTTGTGCTCCAGAATATCGTCCTCGTCGGAGCAGGTGGACAGACCGCCCCACGGTTCAACAGCCACAAAGTCGCCCTCGGGCTTGCTCCACACAATCAGGTACGGCATATCGGGGAACGTCAGGCGCACGCCCTTGTCCTCGGTTTTCTTGGTCAGCGTAACCACGCGGCTCTCGAGCACGTCAAAGATGGTCTCCGCGAAGTCGAAGAGTTCGTGGGTAAGCGGCAGGTTCTGGCCGATCATGGGGTTCTTGCTGCGATGCTCAACATCAATCAGGCCCGTCGAGGGAACGGCAGTACAGAGCTCGGCGGCCTCGCGTTGCTCAAAACGGAGCTCGTAGTCGTCATAGGACTCGCCCTCGTCAAGCGGGCACTTAAAGCCAGGGTGACCGCCCACAAAGAACGGCATGTCCTCGGTGCCCTCATTGGTCACCTCGTACGACACGGCAACCTTTTCCGAATCGATCGTGTAACGGGCAACGATCTTAAACGGATACGGGTACTGCTCGAGCAACTCGGCATGGTCGGCAGAGCTTAAGCTCAGTGCAACCATGTTGTCGCTCTGCTCCTCGAGCTTCCACTCCTGCTTGCGAGCAAAGCCGTGGCGGGCGAGCTTGACCTCGCGGCCGCCCATGGTCATTGCGCGACCGTCACGAAGACCGCCGCAGATCGGGAAGCAAATAGGCGCCTGGCCCGACCAGACCGCCGGATCACCCTGCCACAGGTACTCACGGCCGTTGGCCGCAATAGAAGTGAACGACCCGCCCGCCGTGCTCAGTGCCACGCGGATAGAACCGTTATCAAGAACAAACTCCATAGGAGCCTTCCCTTTCTTACGACAGCCCGCCAAGTCAGTGGGGCTGATAGCAAACCGGCCCGCGCCCCATCACAGAAACGCGAGCCGTCAACGGACTAGTTAATTACGCCGGATACCCGCTAATCGTGGTATTCGCCGCGGTCCCACTTCTCGAGAAACTCGTCAAAGAAGTGCGGGTCAGCCTGAGCCTCGGCGTCGGCCTTATTGCAGGCATCGATCTTGGCGATCAGGGCATCGTGCTCGGGGGTCTTCTCGTAGGGCTCCTCCAGGAAGGCAAGCATGATATCGGCCATCAGGAACTCGCCGGTGATCTTGCCGCCAAAGCCCACGATGTTGGCGTTGAGCTCGCGACGGGCATACAGGGCAGAGGTCATGTCGCGAACCAGGGCGCAGCGGGCGCCGGGAACCTTGTTGACGGCGTTGGTGATGCCGATGCCGGTGCCGCACAGGGCCACGCCAAAGTCGGCCTTGCCGCTGGCAACAGCCTCGCCCACGGCCTTACCGTAGATGGGATAGTGCGTACGGGTGTGGCTGTAGGTGCCGCAGTCGAGCACCTTGTAGCCAGCCTGCTCCAGGCGGTCGGCCAGATAGATCTTCTCGTCCGTAACGATATGGTCGCAACCGATTGCGATGGTCTTCTTCATCAGAACGTCCTTTCGTCTGAATTCACAAGTTGAGGTAGAAGTTCGAGTTCTCGGTGGCTCTCGTTAGGCCATCTTGTTGAGCATGTCGACACGGATCTGGTGACGGCCGCCGGCGTACTGGGCGCGCAGGAACTCGCGGGCGATCTTCTTGGCGACCTCGGTGCCCACAACGCCCGGGCCCATGGTGACCATGCGCGAGCCGTTGTGCTCGCGGGTCATGTAGGCGGAACGCTCGTCGGAAATGTTGGCGACGACCATGCCCTTTATCTTGACGGCGGCCATATAGGAGCCGACGCCGTACTTATCGAATGCGAAGCCCTGGGAATCCTTGTGCTCCAGCAGGTCCTTGGCAACGGCGGTCGCGGAATCGACAAAGTCCGCGGCAGGGGTCTCGGAATAGTCGACGACCTCGTGACCGTCGGCGATGAGCATCTCCTTGATGGACTCCTTCATCGACATACCGTCGGCATCGGAAGCGATTACAACCCTCATGACATCCTCCTTGAGAGATACGCAGGTGCGTAGTTTCTGTTTGGAAGTGTTGAATCGCGTTCAGGTCCGGGCATCTGAATGTGCGGTTCTTCACTGTTCATGTTTATTTGAACACATTCGAACAGTAACTGCAACAACTATTTGTTTATCTTTGTTCTTTTTTGAACAAATACCGTTCACGGATGATTGTTGACCGTTTGGGATCGTGAAAGCTTCGTCCTGGCACGTCTTCAACAAACAAAAGGGACGGCCGAGAACGAGTCTCGGCCGTCCCTTTGCGGTATGCCCCAGCAAATACAGCTGTTTTAGCTACTCGACCTGCCTACCCTTTTTGGTGTGCTTGGACGGAGCACTCAGAAAGCGGCCCGTCAAATAGTTCGCCGGGCCGGAAATATCAATCCCCAGCAGCACATGCCCCAGCCACAGAAACGCCGCGAGCACCAGCAATGGAATCACGCACGAGGTCACGATCATCACGATGACGCCTTCGATGAGATCGGTCACCTGCTGCACAATCTCATCGGTCATCTGCTTGGCGCCGCTGGTCACCGACGTGACAAGACCCGAGGCGCCGTCGGCAAGCTGCTCAAGCACGTTCTTGGACTCTGTGGACTCGGCCTTTTTCTTGCTTGCCTTGGAGTTATCACCATCTTCCGCACTCGCAGCGTCAGTCGCCTTTTGCTCAGCCGCTTCGATGCTCACTCGATACGTTTCGTCGACCTTTTGCGACACCCATACACTTGCAGGCACCAACGCCATGCCGATCATGGCGACCACCAGCACGCGCGTCGCCACGCGACGAAGGACGGCGCTGGTGCTCCAGCGTCCGTGAATGCCAAGCGACACCGCGAAGAGTACGAACGAGAACGGGATCAGGATGCCCAGACCAACCGACCACAAAATCGTAAGCAAATATTTCTCGAGGTATAGCACGGCAAGCACGATGCCCAAGTTACCCGAAAGCTGTGCGAGCTGCTCGGCAACCGGCGTTCCCGTATCGCCCGGCAGCGCAGTGATGCCCGCAGACAGCGCCACGCACGAGGTCGTGAGCGCCAGTACGTTACCTTTCTTTTGATCGATGACCTCGATGGTGGAGTCCCAAGTTTTGGTATCGGCGAAATGCGGACGGGCCACAAAGCCCGACAGCAACGCCAGCACCACAAGGGCAACGATGATACCGATCTGCAGCTTTTTGTTTGCGCACACGACATCGGACAGGCTGGGCTGCAGCTCTGTTACCGTCGTGTGCTCGGTTATCTGGACAGGACGCCCATGAGCCATCTCGTTCGCGTCTCTCTTTTGAATCGATCCGTTGTCCGGCATTTGGATACCTCCTCATTCCGGCCTGTATTGCGGATGGAAGTATACCCACCCAGCGAAAAACCGAACGGCAAGACGAACGGAGCGCACCAAGACTGTCCCCAATGCCTAGTCGTTTAAGAACGCCCCAATGACTATCTCCGGATGAGTTGCGGTGGAATAGGGATTGTTTTGCGCCCGCCGGCCCCTATTCAGTCCCTATTTCACCGCAACTTGGAGAAGAACAGAAAAAGCCCTGCTGCGGGTAGCAGCAGAGCTTTTGGAAGGGGACGAGGTTGTGCGGGCTCGTTAGGCGAGCTTGGCCTCGAGCTGGGCGATGCGCTTATAGGCATCGATGGTAAAGCGGGTCTGCTTCTCCAGGATCATAGTGGTCATGAGGGTATCCTGAGCGTGAGCCATGATGAAGGTCATCTCCATCTCGCCACCGCCGGCCTCCTGCGAAAGCAGCTTGGTCTGCGTGTCGTGAGCGCCGATAAGTGCATCGCTGGCATCCTTGTGCAGTTGCTCGGCCTTCTCAAAATCACCCTCGCGAGCAGCATCGAGCGCTGCAAGCAGATCGGTCTGGGCGTCACCTGCGTATGCGACAATCTCGAATCCAACCATCGAGATTTCTTCTTTGGTTGCCATATTGCGTTCCTTTCACATATGAACCAACGGAGAGCATCGCGTCCGGGCATACGCGCTGCGCTGTGTATGACAGAAACAATAACATTCAAACAAAAAGGAACAATGCAAACCGTTATTTCGAGCCGTGAACGGTCTTTTTTCGCCCGTGAACGGTTTCCAAACCATTTCGAACAATATCAAACATGATTAGCGGAAACCCAAACAGGACCGCACCCTAACGCAAATCGCGTACCGTATCGCCCTCCACGAGCACGCCGGGGATCAGCATGTGCTCCACGCCAGACACAACGCCCTCGGCGCCGGCGATCTTGTCGACCGCCCACATGCCGACGCGCCTGTTGTCAAAGCGCACGGTGGCCAGGCGACGATCGGGCACGATGTCGCCCAGACTGTCATCAACACCCACCACACTCACGTCCTCGGGCACGTGCTTTCCGCGCGACTCGAGTCCGCGAATGCAGCCGTAGGCCATGGCGTCGTTAGAAGCATAAATGGCCGTACAGGTCGGATCGTCCGCCAGAGCCTGACCGGCAGCATACCCGCTCTGTGCCGTCCAATCGCCACGAACGAGTCGCGGCGGCTCAATACCATGTGCGTGCAATGTCTCGCGCCAGCCTTCCTCGCGCTGCATGCCCGAAAGCGAGCGCTCGGGACACGAGATGAAATGCACGGTCTTGTGCCCCTGCCTCAGCAAGTACTCGACAACCTGGCGCGAGCAATCGAACTGGTCGTTATCGACCGTTGAACAGAGCGGGTGCTCCAACATCGTAACGAGCACTGTCTGCATGCCGGGCAGTGGCTCGAAGGTTCCAAAGTCCGCCGGCATGCGATTCATGATCACGACCATGCCATCCACCGGCAGTGCGCTCATGCGCGACGATGCGCTCTCGAGGGTATACGGATGCCCATCTACTTTCGTGAGGGTAATGGCGTATCCGTGCTTATCGGCGGCGGCAGCAAAGCCCTCCATACGGTCGAGGTTGCCTGTACCGGTAATGTTGAACATGGCGACGCCGACGGTCTTAAACTTGCCACGGCGCAGCGATCGACCGGCAAAATTGGGGCGATACCCCAGCTCGCGCATGGCGGCACGCACGCGCTCCTTGGTCTCGGGGCGCACGCTGGGTGAATCGTGCACCGTACGCGAGACTGTCTGCTCCGAGACGCCCGCGAGACGCGCCACGTCCTTAACGGAAACCGATTTTTTAACAGCGGCCATTGGTCGATCTTTCCGTGTCAACGATGCCATTGACGGCATCCTGCGCAGTCATATTAAACGCCTTCAAGTATATCTAACGCCGCCTCTGCAATACGTTTACCACCCAAAACCTACCGTTCACCGACATTTCTGCTTCCCCAAACGGCTTTTGTCGCCCAAATGTTAACGTTGCCATTGTGCAAACACAGAGCCACCGGGCGGCTCAAACGTTTACGCACAAAGAATCGACGGTTCGCAGGCACAGGAACCACCGGTTCGCGTCTTTTTTTGTGTCGCAAAATGGCAACGTCAACATTTTGGCAACCGAACGTCAAAAGCTACCATCGTTGCTAACCCACCGACTCTTAGGAGCTTTGCATGGAGCAACTCATCGCCACTATCGAAAAGGGCCAGCCCTTTTTCAACGCGATCGCCCGCAACAAGTACCTCAAGGCGATCCGCGACGGTTTTATCTCCGTCATCCCCATCATCATCTTCTCGTCCATCTTCTGCCTCGTAGCCTCGGTCCCCAACATCTGGGGTTTCTACTGGCCCGATGACATCAACAACGCCCTGTGGAAGTGCTACAACTACTCCATGGGCATCCTGGCAATCGCCTGTGCCGCCACCACCGCCAAGCACTTCGCCGACGCTCAGAACCGCGACCTGCCCAAGAACAACCAGATCAACTTTATCTCATGCATGTGCGCGGCCATCATCGGCTTCTTGCTCCTTTCGAGCGACACCATCGCCACGGACGCCGCCAGCGGCTTCAACACCACCTACCTTGGTTCCAAGGGCCTGCTGACTGCCTTCATCGCTGCGTTTGTGACCGGCATCATCTACAAGTTCTTTATCAAGCGCAACATCACCGTCAAGATGCCCGAGCAGGTTCCGCCCAACATCTCGCAGACCTTTAAGGACATCATCCCCTTCTCCGTCTGCATCACCGTCTTTTGGGTCTTTGACATCGTCTTCCGCGCTGCCTTTGGCTTCTGCTTTGCCCAGGGCGTCATCCAGGTGTTCCAGCCCCTGTTCACCGCTGCCGACGGCTATATCGGTCTCGCTGTGATCTACGGCGCCATGAGCCTGTTCTGGTTCGTCGGCGTCCACGGCCCCTCGATCGTCGAGCCCGCCATCGCCGCCGCCCTCGTTGCCAACATGACCGACAACCTAGCTGCGTTCCAGGCTGGCCAGCACGCTTCCGCTGTCCTGACCCAGGGTGCCCAGTACTTCGTCGTCTGCATGGGCGGCACCGGCGCCACGCTCGTCCTGGTCTTTATGTTCTGCTTCCTGGCCAAGTCTCAGGAGATGCGCGCCGTCGGTAAGGCCGCCATCGTCCCCGTCTGCTTTGCCGTCAACGAGCCGCTGCTGTTCGCCGCGCCCATCGTGCTCAACCCCGTCTTCTTTGTCCCGTTTGTCTTTGCCCCGATCGCCAACATCTGGATCCTCAAGATCTTTATCGACTTCTTGGGCATGAACGGCTTTATGTACACCCTGCCTTGGACCGTCCCCGGCCCCATCGGCACCATCATGGGCCTGGGCTTCCAGCCGCTCGCCTTTGTGATGCTCGCCATCATCCTGGTCGTCGACTTCCTTCTGTACTACCCGTTCTTCCGTGCCTATGACGCCCAGAAGTGCGCCGAGGAGGCCGAGATCTCCCAGGAGGAGCTCGCCGCCAAGAACGCCGAGAAGGCCGCCAAGCTCAACGACGCCTTCCAGGGCAAGGCCGACGCCAAGAGCGTTGCCGCCGGCGCCGCTGCCGAGGCCGTGAAGTCCGATGCCCCCGCCGTTCCCGCAGCACCCGCTGCCGAGGCAACGACCGCCAGCGACCTCAACGGCAAGCGCGTGCTCGTGCTCTGCCAGGGCGGCGGAACCTCGGGTCTGCTCGCCAACGCGCTGGCCAAGGCCGCCAAGGAGCGCGGCATCAATCTTGAGACCGCTGCCGAGGCCTATGGCAACCACGTTGACATGCTCCCCGACTTTGACCTGGTCGTCCTGGCCCCGCAGGCCGCCAGCTACCTGGCCGACCTGCAGAAAGACTGCGAGCGCGTGGGCAACAAGTGCGTCGCCTGCCGCGGTAAGCAGTACATCGAGCTCTCCCAGAACGGCGATAAGTCTCTCGCCTTCGTCTCCGAGCAGCTTTCGAAGTAAGTAACGCTCAGGGCCAGCCGACCATCCAAGACCGGCTGGCCCTTCGATTTAGACGATTGGATCATCATGTCCGTTAACCCTGCTAGCGTCACTAACCCGCCTGCGCAGTTTCCCGAGGGCTTTGTCTTTGGCGGCGCCACTGCTGCCTACCAGGTAGAGGGCGAGACCCGCACTCACGGTAAGGGCAAGGTTGCCTGGGACGACTTCCTGGAGGCCCAGGGGCGCTTTTCCCCCGATCCCGCTTCGGACTTCTACAACCAGTACCCCGTCGACCTGAAGCTGTGCGAGGAGTTTGGTATCAACGGCATTCGCCTCTCCATCGCCTGGAGCCGCATCTTCCCCAACGGCACCGGTGAGATTAACCCCGAGGGCGTCCAGTTCTATCACGACCTTTTCGCCGAATGTCACAAGCACCACGTTGAGCCGTTTGTCACGCTGCATCACTTCGATACGCCGCTGCCCCTCTTTGAGAAGGGCGACTTCCTCAACCGCGAGACCATCGACGCCTTTGTGGACTTTGCCGCCTTCTGCTTTAAGGAGTACGCCGACCAGGTGACCTACTGGTTCACCTTTAATGAGATCTGGGCCGATGCCTCCAACACCTACATCGAGGGCACCTTCCCCGGTGGCGTCAAGGCGCATCTGGCCGAGGCCTTCCAGTGCGAGCACAACATGATGCTCGCCCACGCCAAGGCAGTACTGGCCTTCCACAACGGCGGTTTTAAGGGCAAGATCGGCGTCATCCAGTCGCTGGAGTTTAAGTACCCGCTCAACGAGAACGACCCCGCCGACATCAAAGCCGCTAATAACGAGCACGTGTTGCAGAACCAGTTCTTGCTCGACGCCACTTTCCGCGGCGACTACGCGCCTGACACCTTGGAGTGCGCCAACCGCCTGGCTGCCGTCTCGGGCGGCACCATCGAGATTCTGGACGAGGACCTCGAGATTATGCGCGAGGCCGCGCTCTACAACGACTACCTGGGCGTTAACAACTATCAGTGCCGTTTTTTGAAGGCTTACGATGGCGAGAACGACCTGCACCACAACGGTACGGGCGAGAAGGGCACCGGCCGCTGGCGCGTTAAGGGTATTGGCGAGCATGTGAACAAGCCTGGCATCCCCACCACCGACTGGGACTGGATCATCTATCCCGAGGGCCTGTTCGATCTGCTCGTCTACATTAAGCAGCGCTACCCCAACTATAAGCAGATCTTCATTACCGAAAACGGCATGGGCTACAAGGATCCCTACAAAGACGGCTTTGTGGACGACCAGCCGCGCATCGACTACATCGAGCAGCACCTGCGCTGGTTGCTCAAGGCCATGGAGGTGGGCGTCAACGTGGGCGGTTACTTCCTGTGGAGCCTGCAGGACCAGTTCTCCTGGACCAACGGATACAACAAGCGCTATGGCTTCTTCTACGTTGACTTTGAAACCCAGAAGCGCACGCCCAAGGCAAGCGCCTACTGGTATAAGCACGTAGCGCAGACCCGTCGTCTGGACTAGCGGCTTGCGGGGTTACCCGCCCACATAACCTGTCCCCATTTCTCAGCCGGGGGCGGCACGTCACACGGCGCGCCGCCCCCGACCTTTTTGTTCAGGTCGGGAGCCGTTTGTCTCGATCTGTAACATCTAGCCGAGTTTTTTGGTCCTAGCTGTTACAGATTGAGACGAACAGGATTGCTCTTTCCGAAGAATCTAAATCTGTAACACGTAGCCCGCTTTTGACCGTCTACCTGTTACAAATCGAGACAAACGGAGTAGGACCTAACCCCGTATGTCCCTAACAGTCGAGCGTTCGACCAGCGTACTCGGCACATGAATCGCCTCGATAGACGAGCTCTCTCCAATCGCCGCCTCAAACGCAAGCTTACCGACACCGCGCAAATCAAATCGCAGCGTCGTCAGTCGATTGTGAGGAACAAGTCCCTCGAGTGCGTCGTCGATACCAACCACGCTCACGTCGTCGGGCACGGACAGGCCCGCGTTCTCGAGCGCGGCGATAACGCCCAGCGCCATCTGGTCATTTGCCGCAAGCACGGCAGTCGGCGCCTGCGACCCGCCGGCAAGCACCTCGGCCGCAATCCGCTCGCCCATGGCGTACCCACTGTCCGCACTCCAATCGCCACGCAGCATCGGAGCGGCATCGACATGAGCACGACCCAGCGTATCGCGCCAACCGGCCTCACGAAAACGCGAGGAAATCGAGTTTTCCGGACCCGCCACAAACCGCATATTCGAGTGACCATGTTCCAGCAGATAATTGGTCAACAGCTCGCACGAACCATACTGGTCGGAGTCGATCGTCGTGCAGCGCGGATGCGCATACATGGACAGGATGACCGTTCGCACTCCCGGCTGGGGAACAAACTCCTCAAAATCGGGAGCCATGCGGTTCATGTTGAGAATCATGCCGTCGACGGGTCGCTCGACCATGCAGCGCGAGGCATCGGCAAGTGTATAGGGCTTGTCGCCGCCCATCTCGATCATAGTGACGGCAAAATCGTGCTCGCGCGCCGCTTGCATGATACCCTCGAGCGTCGCCAGGTTACCGACACGTGTGATGTTGTACATGCACAGGCCAATAGAACGATACGACCCGCCGCGCAACGCCGCTCCAGCAAAATTGGGACGAAAGCCCAGCTCTTCCATGGCGGCCAGCACACGCTTGCGCGTCTTTTCCGTCACGTTGGGCATACCGTTGACCACGCGAGACACAGTCTGGCGGCTCACGCCAGCGAGCGCCGCAACCTCTGCCGCGCTCGCCGAATGACCATTCCTTGTCTGCTGAGCCATGCCTTCCACGCTAACCTGCTTCCCAACTATTCCCCGCGCCCATGGCGCATCGTACATACATCGATAACGTGCTCATGATACCCGAGCCATATACCACAACATGAAAACTTCTGTCAATCAAAACCGCTTACCGAACAAATACAACCGTTCGCGGCTGTTTGAAGTTGTTTTGTTTCTATACATCCCAGCCGGATGTTAACGTGCTCATTGTCAAATGTTCACGTGCTCATTTTGGTTCTAATCATTTTAAGATAGTGTTTATCGGGCTTTTTCACCGCTGAACGCTAACCAGGGAGCCTCCTGAGCGCAAACGCACAATATCGAACAGCGAGACGAGAGGGTGTATGCATATGTCTTTGCTAAACCGCGTACAGCAGCTGCCGAAGGGCTTTGTTTGGGGCGCCGCAACCGCCGCGTACCAAACGGAAGGTTCCACGAAGGTGGCAGGCAAGGGTAAGACCATGTGGGACGATTACCTTGTCGCCCAGGGTCGCTTTTTGCCCGACCCGGCCAGTGATTTCTACAACCGCTACGAGGAGGATATCCGCCTTTCTGCCGAGCATGGACTCAACGCCATCCGTGTGTCCATCGCCTGGACCCGCATCTTCCCCAACGGCGACGATGCCGAGCCCCTCGCCGAGGGCGTTAAGCACTACCACGAGCTGTTCGCCTGCTGCAAAAAGTATGGCGTCGAGCCCTATGTGTCCCTGCATCACTTTGACTCCCCCGCCGCCCTGTTCAACCAGGGCGACTGGCTCAACCGCAAGACCGTCGACGCCTATGTGCGCTATGCCGAGTTCTGCTTCCGCGAGTTCCGCGAGGTCAAGAATTGGTTCACCATCAACGAGCTCATCAGCCTCTCGCACTCCCAATACATCCAAGGCAACTTCCCGCCCAACCATCACTTTGATGTGACGAGCGGCATCCAGAGCCAGCACAACGAGCTCGTTGCCCACGCCCGCGCCGTCAACCTGTATAAGGATCTTGACGAGACCGAGCACCTGGGCGGACGCATTGGCATGGTCAACGTCCTGACGCCGGCATATCCTGCCACAGACTCGCCCGCCGACCAGCACGCCGCCGACCTGTACAACGCCTTCTACACCGACTTCATCATGGACGGCGCCTTCCTGGGTCACTACTCCGCGCGCACCCTCTCACTCATCAACGAGATTCTGCGTGCCAACAACGCCACGCTTACGGTTGAGGACAGCGACATGGAGGAGCTCGCCAAGGCGGCGCCCCGCAACGATATGTTCGGCCTCAACTACTATCAGTCGGCGTTTATCGCCGCCTACGATGGCGAGTCCACCAACAGCTTTAACGGCACCGGAGACAAGGGCACCTCGTGCTTTAAGTTTAAGGGCGTCGGGCAGCAGGTCGATATGCCGGGTATCCCCACCACCGACTGGGATTGGCTCATCTACCCGCAAGGCCTCTACGACACGCTCAAGCACATCAGCGCCACCTATCCCAACCTCCCCGTCATCTATATCACCGAAAACGGCCTGGGCCACAAGGACCCCGAGCCCGACGCAAACGGCATCGTCGCCGATCCCGAGCGCATCGACTTTGTCGACCAGCACATGGAGAAGGTGCTCCGGGCGCGCGCCGAGGGCGTCGACGTCCAGGGCTACTTTATCTGGAGCCTGCAGGACCAGTTCTCGTGGGCCAACGGCTATAACAAGCGCTACGGCCTGTTCTACATCGACTTCGACACGCAAAAACGCTACATCAAGCAGTCGGCACTCTGGTACAAGGAGCTCGCCGACACTATGGCGGACGCGCAGTAGCGCATCGCCTCGCTTTCCCCCGAGAGGGGAGCGGCCCTATGCGATACAAACCCAGCCGCTCCCCTCTCTCCCCCTGGGACCGACCCCGCCTGCACCCGGGCTTTTAGCAAGCGGGAGACCATATAGGTTTTCAACGTCCATGCCATTATGATTTCATGCAAAGAGGAGCGTGAACTATGGAATCGATCGTTAAGTTCTTGGAGAAAGGTCAGCCGTACTTCGACAAGGTCTCTAAGAACATCTACCTTCAGGCCATTAAAGACGGCTTTTTGGCAGCAATGCCCATCATCCTGTCTTCTTCTGTCTTCCTGCTTATTTCGACCCTGCCGGGCGTTGTCGCCACGGTCGGCGGCTTTACGCTGCCCGACTGGTGGAACGTCGACGTCGTGAACTTCTGCAACAAGGTTTACAACTTCACGATGGGCGTCGTGGGCATCATGGTCGCCGGCACCACCGCAAGCGCGCTGACCGGCTCCAAGAACCGCCGCATGCCTGCCGGCAAGGCCATCAACGCCACGAGCACCATGGTCGCCGCCATGTGCGCTATGCTCATCTTGGCCGTTACCCAGACGAGTGCCAAGATCGACGGCGCCGATGTCTCGGTGTTCTTTACCGACAACATGGGCACCAAGGGCCTACTGAGCTCCTTTGTCGCCGCATTTGCCACGGTCAACATCTATGCCTTCTGCATTAAGCGAGACATCACCATCAAGCTGCCCAAAGAAGTCCCCGGCGCCATCGCCCAGAACTTCCGCGACATCTTCGCCTTCAGCTTCTCCATCCTGTTTGTCGCCGTCATCGACGTTATCTGCCGCACCTGCTTGGCCGTCCCGTTTGCCAACGTCATCTCCACGCTGGTGAGCCCGCTGTTCGCCGCTGCCGATTCCTACGCCGGCCTCGCCCTCATCTGGTTCATGATCCCGCTGTTCTGGTTCATGGGCATCCACGGCCCCTCGGTCGTTAAGCCTGCCCTCAACGCCGCGCTGTTTGGCAACATCACCACCAACCTCGCCACGCTGCAGGCCGGCGGTCACCCCGCCCTCGCCCTGACCGAGAACTTCGGTAACTACATCGGCGAACTCGGCGGCACCGGCGCCACGTTCATTGTCCCGATCATCTTCCTGCTCTTTATGCGCTCCAAGCAGCTCAAGGCCGTCGGCAAAGCCTCTGTCGTACCCGTGATGTTCGCCGTCAACGAGCCGCTGCTGTTCGCCGCGCCCATCATCCTCAACCCGTACTTCCTGATCCCGTTCCTGTTTGCCCCCGTGGCCAACGTCCTCATTGGTAAGTTCTTCATCGACTTTTTGGGCATGAACGGTTTTATCTATGCCATGCCGTGGGCACTCCCCGGACCGATCGGCACCTTCATCGACACCAACTTCCAGCCGATCTCTCTGGTCCTGGTTGTCGTCCTGCTGGTCGTTGACTTCTTAATCTACTACCCGTTCTGCAAGGCCTACGACAACGTCCTGTGCAAGCAGGAGGCCGAGACCCTGGCCGAAGAAGAGGCCGAGGAGACCAAGGCCGTCAAGACCGCTGCCGCCCCCGCCGTTGAGGCTCCTGTTGTCGAGACCGCTTCTGCCACCGAGGCCTCCGCAGCTCCGTCCGCCCTTAAGGGCAAGGATCTGAGGGTTCTGGTTCTGTGCGCTGGCGCCGGCACCTCTGCACTGCTCGCCAACGCGCTTAAGGAAGGCGCCGACGAGCTGGGCATCGACATTACCGCCAACGCCGGTGCCTACGGCAGCCACTACGCCATCATGGACCAGTACAACGTCATCGTCCTGGCTCCGCAGGTTCGCACCTATTACAACGAGATGAAGGCCGACACCGACCGCCTGGGCATCACGCTGCTGTCGCCCAAGGGCAAACAGTACATCGACCTCACTAAGGATCCCAAGGGTGCCGTCGCCTGGATCGAGGAAAACCTCGAGGCATAAGACGCTGACACCACCTGCCGCTCGCAGACAATAAATGGCCCGTGCATCGATGTGTGATGCGCGGACCATTTTGTTTAGACCGCACCCGTCCTCCTGTTCATCTCAATCTGTAACATCTAGCCGAGTTTTTCGGTCCAAGCTGTTACAGATTTAGACGAACGGGCGGCCCGGGCCGAACAATCTCGATTTGTAACATGTAGACCACTTTTGACCGTCTAGTTGTTACAGATCGAGACAAACGGAATAAGCTGGACCGAATTGTCTAAATCTGTAACATCTAGCTGAGATTTTCGGCCCTACCTATTACAGATTTAGACGAACAGGCCGAGCACGTCTACGCCCGCAGGTCCTTCACGCTGGAACGCTCGACCAACACGCCCGAGACGAGCGTACGGCTTCTGGAGCTCGGGGCTTCCAGACCTGCGACGACCTCATTAAGCGCACGGATGCCCAGCTCGCGGTGGCGAAACTTCACCGACGTCAGAATCGAGTTGGGAATCGTCTTGTAGAGCTCATCGTCGAAGCCGATCACGGACACGTCGTCGGGCACACTGAGTCCCTTGTCACGTAGAGCCATCATCACGCCGTTTGCCATGCAGTCGTTAGCAGCGAGGACCGCCGTGCAATCGGGTTTATCGGCAAGCACAAGGCCCGCGGCATAGCCACTATCCGCATTCCAATCGCCTTGCAGAGGCTCGGGCGGCTCAATGCCACGCGCCTCGAGCGCCGCTCGCCAACCTTTCATACGGCACTGGCTCGACAGCGACTCTTTCTTACCCGAAACGAAATACACGTTCTTGTGACCATGATCCAAGAAGTACTTGCACGCCATGCGCGCGCCACCCTCTTGGTCGTCACTGACGGTGGAGCAGGTAGGATGCTCCATCGGCGTAATAATCACCGTCTTGAGGTCTTTCGGCGCCTCAAAGGTATCAAAGTCATCGACCATCTGGCGCAGGTTAAAAATCATGCCGTCGACGGGAAGCTGCGACATCCTACGCGCCGCTTCGGCAAGGGTCATCTTCTCCCCCGCCCGCTTTTTGATCATCGTGAGAGCAAAGCCTCGCTCTTCGGCGGCATCGGCGATACCGTCAATCATGTCCACGGCACCGCCCGACAAGTGGAACATCACCACGCCGATGCACCCGTAACGGCCCAACTTGAGTGAACGCGCGGCAAAGTTCGCCCGGAACCCGAGCACCTCCATGGCCGAATGAACCTTATCGCGTGTCGACTCTCGCACGCTATCGGGCTCGTTGATCACACGCGACACCGTCTTGAGAGAAACGCCCGCGGCAATCGCCACATCGTTCATCGAGACGTTTTTCTTGTCCATCGTTGCCACTGCTTCTCCACTCGGTTCTCTATCGCTTGTTTTTTGCGTTCTAGCATACACTACCTGCCCGACTGACAAATCAACCGTTTACCGGACAATATCGACCACTCACCCGTATATCGTTGTTGCTCTTTCAAAAATGTCTTACGTTGTCATTAACGAAATGACAACGTTGTCATTTCGCAATGCCTTCCTTAAGCAGGAAGGTTTCCGGGCAGTCCTGACCATCCATCGACGACCAGTTCCATCCACATGCATCGCGCATCAAGTAGCAAAGGAGCTCTATGGACGCCATCGTAAAGATGCTCGAAAAGCATCAACCGTTCTTTGAGAAGATCTCGAGGAACATATACCTCCAGGCCATCAAGGACGGATTCCTTGGGTGCATGCCCATTGTCCTCACCTCTTCGATCTTTCTGCTCATTGCCACCCTTCCCGGCGTAGTCGGTGTCACGCTGCCCCAGCCGCTCATCGACTGGTGCAACAAGCTCTACAACTTCACCATGGGCGTCATGGGCATCATGGTCGCCGGCACCACTGCCAAGAACTTTACGGCTTCCATGAACCGTCGCATGCCCGCCGGCAAGGTGCTCAACGACGGCTCCACCATGGTGGCCGCCCAGTGCAGTATGCTTTTGCTCGCCGTTACGCAGTTCACCACCAAGTTCAACGGCTCCGAGCTTTCGGTCTTCGACTGCACCAGCATGGGCACGCGCGGTCTGTTCTCGGCCTATATCGCCGCGTTCATCACCGTGTGGGTCTACAAATTCTGCGTCTCTCGCGATCTGACCATTAAGCTGCCCAAGGAGGTCCCGGGCGCCATCGCTCAGAACTTCCGTGACATCATCCCCTTTGGCGGCGCCGTCATCATCTGCGGCATCATCGATGTCGTCGTGCGCAACCTCATGGGCGTTCCGTTCTCCGAGCTGCTCATCAAGCTGCTCTCCCCGCTCTTCACTGCAGCAGAGACCTACCCCGGACTCATCCTTATTCAGGCAGCCACCGCGTTCTTCTGGTTCATCGGCGTCCACGGCCCCTCGATCGTCCAGCCGGGCATCGACCCCATCCGTCTTGCCAACCAGGCCGAGAACCTGCAGGTTCTGCTGGCCGGTGGTCACCCCGCCCATTCCCTCACCTTCAACATGTCGCTCGTGGGTGAGTTCGGCGGCACCGGCGCCACGTTCATCGTGCCGCTTCTGCTGATTCTCTTTATGAAGTCCAAGCAGCTCAAAGCCGTCGGTAAGGCCTCGATTGTTCCTGTTGCCTTTGCTGTCAACGAGCCGCTGCTCTTTGGCGCGCCGATGATCCTTAACCCCTACATGCTCATCCCCTTTGTTGCCGCCGGCTGCGTCAACGTGAGTGTTGCCAAGTTCTTTATCGACAACGTGGGCATGAACGGCTTCTCCTTCGTGGTGCCTTGGGCCACCCCCTCCCCCATCGGCATCTTCATCACCACGAACTTCCAGCTTATTGCCCTGGTGTTTGTCGCAATCATCATCTTGCTGGACGCCATCATCTACCTGCCGTTCTTGAAGGCATACGATAAGCTGCTCTGCGACCAGGAGGCCGAGCGCACCGCCGAGCTGGGTCTCGAGTCCGATGGTGCTGCCACCATCGCCGCCAGCACCTCTGCGCCCGCTGTCGAGCAGACGACCGCTTCCGTCGAGACGACCGCTGCCGCCGCCGACAGCTAGCCTGTCGCCGATCAGCCCGAGCCCGCTGCCGATGCATCCGCTAAGAAGGATGTCGACGGCCTGAAAGTCCTCGTCCTGTGCGCCGGCGCCGGCACCTCTGCCATGCTTGCCAACGCCATCAAGGAAGGTGCCGCGCAGACCGGAGAGAACATCGCTTCCTCCGCAGGCGCCTATGGCCAGCACACCGCCATCATGGATCAGTACGACGTCATCGTGCTCGCCCCGCAGGTTCGTAGCTACTACAACGACATGAAGGCCGACACCGATCGTCTGGGCATTAAGCTGCTCGCTCCCCGCGGTAAGGAATATATCGACCTTACCCGCGACCCCGCTGGCGCCATCAAGTGGCTCCGCGAGAACCTCGACTAGGTTCCTCCCTCTGTTGGTGCCCGGATTCCCGGTTCGGGCACCTCTCCCTATTCGTATCCCACAGAAAGGATGACTCATGACCAACCCCATGCAGTTCCCCGACGGCTTTGTGTTTGGCGGCGCCACCGCTGCTTACCAGGTTGAGGGCGAGACCCGTACGCACGGCAAGGGCAAAGTGCCCTGGGACGATTTCCTGGCAGCCCAGGGTCGCTTCTCCCCCGATCCTGCAAGCGATTTCTACAACAAGTACCCGGTCGATATCGACCTGTGCCAGCGTTTCGGCATCAACGGCATCCGCGTCTCCATCGCTTGGAGCCGCATCTTCCCCAACGGCACTGGCGAGATCAACCCCGAGGGCGTTGCCTTCTATCACGAGCTCTTTGCCACCTGCAACAATTCCGGCGTTATCCCCTATGTCACGCTCGATCACTTCGATACGCCCGAGGCCTTTTACCAGAACGGCGGCGAGGGCTTCCTGACGCGCACGACGATCGACGCCTTTGTCGAGTACGCCAAGTTCTGCTTTTCCGAGTTCACCGAGGTCAAGCACTGGTTCACCTTTAATGAGATTCCCGCGACCGCCGAGGGCAGCTTTATCGTCGGCAACTGGCCGCACGGCGAGAAGTACCGCCTGGACAAGGCCTTCCAGCTCATGCACAACATGATGGTGGCCCACGCCAAGGCTGTCGTCGCCTTCCATGAGGGCGGCTTTGAGGGCGAGATCGGCATTGTCCAGAACCTGGAGCCCAAGTATCCCCTCGACCCCAACAACGCTGCCGACTGCGAGGCCGCCCGCATGGCCGACGTCATCAACAACCGCTGGGTGCTCGACGCCACTTTCCGCGGCCACTATGCAGCCGACACCATGGAAGCCGCAACCAAGCTGGCCCATATCGCCGGCGGCGAGCTCGACGTTCGTGACGAGGACATCGCCGCGTTGACCGCCGCGCTCCCTTACAACGATTGCCTGGGCGTCAATACCTACAAGTGCCAGTTCCTGCGTGCCGCCGAGGGCGAAAACGACATCAACCACAATGGCACCGGCGACAAGGGCTCCTCGCGCTGGTTCCTCAAGGGCGTGGGCGAGTCATGCGTGCGCGAAGGCGTACCCACCACCGATTGGGACTGGATCATCTATCCCGAGGGCCTGTACGACCTGCTGCTGCGCATTAAGAACGATTACCCCAACTACAAGAAGATCTACATCACCGAAAACGGCATGGGCTATAAGGACGACTTCGAGGACGGCTTTATCGACGACGCCCCTCGCATCGACTATATGCGTCAGCATCTCGCGTGGATCCTCAAGGCAATCGACGGCGGCGTAAACGTCGACGGTTACTTTGTGTGGTCGCTGCAGGACCAGTTCTCCTGGACCAACGGCTATAACAAGCGCTATGGCCTGTTCTACATCGACTTTGAGACCCAGAAGCGCTATCCCAAGGCCAGCGCGTACTGGTACAAGAACGTCGCGGAGACCGGCCTGCTCATGGCCTAACTTTTGCCGCATACCCCCTGTCGGCCGCATGCGAATCCCTCCACGGGTTCGCATGCGGCCTTTTTGTTTTTGTCTCGGCCCGAGCTGGCCGTTTGTCTCAATCTGTAACATCTAGCAGGGATTTTCGGCCCTAGCTGTTACAGATCAAGACAAACAGAACGCCCGAGCAGAAATATCTCAATCTGTAACACATAGCCCACTTTTAACCGTCTAACTGTTACAGATCGAGACAATAAGATAGTCAAATCCAAACTTTCCAAGCAGTTATGAAGCATGGTTTCTAGTTTTCGGTATCACGAACATACTTTCGGTATCATTTAATGATATTATGATATCGAAAGTATGTTCGTGATACCGAAAGGAGCCGCATGCGCCAGTTCGATTACACCACAGTCCCAGCGGAACTCGAAGCAACTCCAATCACCAACCTCCTCCTCTCGATACGCGAGCATAAAGGCCGTCAGCTTGCTCTGAGTCAAGTCAAACCCGAGCTTCTATCGTCCCTAATGGAGGAGGCTAAGATCCAAAGCACCCGATCCTCCAACGGACTTGAAGGAATTGTTACCACCCAAAAAAGACTCAAAGCGATCATGGCGTATTCCGCCAAGCCAAGCTCCCGCGCAGAGGAAGAAATCGCTGGATACCGAGATGTGCTGTCGCTTATTCACGAGCAACACGATTCCATTCCCGTAACGCCATCGGTCATTCTGCAGTTGCATCGTGACCTCATGGCGCACACGGCAATCTCGTATGGAGGCCATTGGAAAGATGGCGATAACGAAATCGTCTCCATTGACGATCAAGGTAATCGATTTGTGCGCTTTAGGCCCCCTTCGGCTCTAGCAACCCCGGGACTTATTAAAGAAGCCTGCCAGTCCCTCAACGATGCTTTATCTCGCCAAGTTTGCGATCCCCTCCTTATATCGCTCCGCTTTATCTTCGATTTTGTTAGCATTCATCCCTTCAACGATGGCAATGGCAGGATGAGCCGGCTCCTTACAACGCTGCTGCTCGAAAAGACTGGATACGACGTTGCGCGTTACATCAGCATCGAACGACTTATTGAAGACAACAAGGCGCTCTACTACAACGCCCTCGCTGCAAGCTCCACTGGATGGAATGAAAATCAAAACACCGAAGCACCTTTTATCCGTTTCATGCTCGGAACAACCCTAGCCGCCTACCGACAGCTCGAGCAGCGTACCTTAATTGAATCAAGCACTCGTCCCATGTCGAAGCAAGCGCGCATCGCTGTTCTATTTCAACAGAGACCCGGCGTCATTAAGAAATCCGACATCCGGTCCAACTGCCCCGATATCAGCGAGGTAACCGTTAAACGAACCCTCGGTCAGCTTGTTAGTTGCAGCGCAATCGAAAAAACAGGAGCGGGCCGTTCGACGGGCTACATACTCAAAGACGTCCATGCTCTAGAACTATTCTTGCAATCCACAATACCCGATGGCGAGGCCGCAATAACAAAAGAGGCTCCAAAGGATAAGCTCCTTGAACGTGTAAACCACGCCGAGGATGAAAGCAAAGAGGGACTCTATGAAGACTATGATTCATTCTCAAGGGACATAAAGACGAAATACGGAGTCTAGTCATATCTCAGAATAGCCTCATCCTTGTTGCTCAAAGTTATTTGCGCGTCATTGTAAAGCGGTACCCCTGCGCCGGCAGGGGGCAGAAGTATCGCCTGCCGATCCTGCTGGAGTCGGCAATCAGATAGCGCGCATCGGCCTTGCTAAAGGCGAGCTGCTGGATACGGCCCTCGTCCATGTTGGACGTAGATACGTCACCGTCCAAGATGCCGTTGGCACCGATAAACGCCGCGTCGATCCCCAGTGCGCGCAAGGTGTCCTCGGCCGTTGGCCCCACAAAAGTGGCAGTGCGGCGACGGTACATACCGCCCACGAGGCACAGGTCGCAGCCCTCGCGCGCCTCGAGCAGGTTAAAGACCGAAAGCGAATTTGTCACATAGATGGAAGGCAGCTTGTCGGTGACTCGGAGAGCGCCAATGCGACCTCACGACGGTTGCGCTCATTGTCTCAACTTGATACTCAACGAAATACGGCCCCGCAGCTCAATAAGCTGCGGGGCCGTACTATACACCGACGAATCAACGACGGAGTGCATCCACTATTTGGCCAGCTCCTGAACGATCCAGTCAATTGCACCTTCGGGATCGTTGGTAAGGTCGATATACTCCTTGCCCCTTGTGGTGAGCAGTTTAATTCCAAGGCGATCGGTATCGGCCTTCATAGCGTCATAGTACATGCGTGCCTGGGGCGCCAGAACAATCACGTTGTACTGATCCATCGTCTCATAGTGGCTTCCGTACGCACCGGACTGAGAAACCAGATCGATACCCTTAGCAGCGGCACCTTCGCGAAGAGCATTTGCCAAGAGAGTCGAAGTGCCGGCACCCTGGCAAAGCACAAGCACGCGGATCTGCTCCGCCTTGTCCTTTACCGCCTCGAGAGCTTTTGCGACATTTTCCTGTGCGGCAATAGCATCTGCATCCGAGGTTCCTGCAGTCTCCTTTGCAGACTCTTCCAAACAAAGCTGATGGTCATACGCCTTGCAGAACGGATAGTAAATCACAAAGTCAACGACCAACAGCACTGCCATCAATACGAGAGAACGCAGATCGAGACCCGTGGTGAGGAACGCACCAATTGGGCCGGGAAGCGCCCACGGCATGGTATACATGGGGGCGTTCATTCCAATGACGTCAATGAAAAATTTACCGATAATGGCGTTGACCATAGGAGCCACTAGGAAGGGCACGAACATATAGGGATTGAGAACAATCGGCATACCGAAGATAACGGGCTCGTTAACTCCAAAAATCACCGGGATAATCGATGCCTTGCCCATGGCTTTAAGCTGCTTGGAGCGCATAAACATGATCAGGATAATAGGAACGATGAACGTGCAGCCAGAACCGCCCAGACCGCCGATGAAGCTTGTAAAGTCCTGCGTGAGAGCAATTGACGGGTGTCCACCTGCTTGGAAAACCTCAAGATTGGTAACGGTATTGCCGTAGAGCGCAGCATTGATCGGACTCATGACAACCGAAGCACCGTGGATACCCATAAATTGGAAAAGCGCGACCGCGCCTTCGATAAGCGCCATGCCAGGATAGGTGTCGACCGCGGAGAACAGCGGCGAGATGAGAGCGGATACCAAATTGGCGAACGGCACAGCAAGCAGCTTGCGGCTCGCAAGATCGATAAAAGCGCACGCAAGGATCGAAAACCCAAATGCAAAGATATCGCGAAAACTCTGCGCAATAGAGCCAGGGACCTCTTTGGGAAGCTTGATCGTCACATTATGGCTAATGCACACCTTATAGATATTAACGGTCAAGAATGCGGCTACGAACGCAGCGAGAAAACCCTTAGTTCCCATATAGCCGGTTTCAAAAACAGATGTATCTGCTCCGCCAATCGAGACAACATCGTTCGTCACCGATAGCAAGAGCATGCCGCACATGGCACAAACCATGCACGAGGTGGGGTTGAGAGATTTACCCGAAGGCATGCGACGGTTCATCGACATGGCAAGTGAGCTCGCCGTGGTGCCGGCCACCATAATGCCAAGAAGTCCCATGGTATATGCATAGATTTTATTGAAGAAATCCAGCACCTCAGACGGAAGCGTGATGCCTACATAGGCAGGGAGCGTCGAAAGAAGAAGGAACAGGCTCGAGAACAGCACAATTGGCATATTCAAGAGAAAGCCATCCTTAATCGCCACCAGATAAATGTTCCTCGAGATTTTGTCGAAGAGAGGCTGGTGTTTTTCAAGGAATTTGACGATAGCGTCCATAACACATCCTTTCATGATTCCCGGGCACACAACGATTTATCCGGACTCAACCGTCGTCGTCCCCGTTTGTATCCACTTATGTAAGTGAATACGTTCTTGTGCGAAATGTAATATCATTTGCACGATTTGTCATAACCAATTCTTTTTCCGCTTTGTCGATATGTCAAGAATTCAAATACTTATTCGGTGAACGGTAGTTGATTAATATAAGGTTTTCCCAGTTAATGCTATTTTTTCCGAGCAGTACAATAAGTTTGCAACCGTTCACCGATTGGATATAACATATTGAACATATTGTTGTAACAATATTAGAGACAATGTCACAAGCCTGTCGTTCTAGTCAAAGGAAGTAACAATGCCCAAACGA
Organism: Collinsella aerofaciens; assembly: GCF_032584215.1. Taxonomy (GTDB): domain Bacteria; phylum Actinomycetota; class Coriobacteriia; order Coriobacteriales; family Coriobacteriaceae; genus Collinsella. The sequence continues at coordinate 29,959 of NZ_JAWHPN010000027.1, forward strand.
TTACTGAACATGTCCGCATCCGATTTTGCCGCCACGTCACCCATGGATCTAAAACAGGCAATTCTGGCTTCCGAGGGACGTACCATCATGGCGGAAAACGTACCCTCTTCCCAATTTCTCGGCGGCGTTACTAATGCAGAAATCGAACGTGCCGCAGGTGCCGACCTGCTTCTGTTTAACGCGCTCGATGTGTTCGATCCAGTTATTGCCGGTATTCCAGATGATCTCAATGAAAACCCGGTCACTTGGGTGAAGCGAGCATGCGGAAGGCCCATTGGCGTCAATCTGGAGCCAGTTGATAACGAGGCAGAGATGTCTGAATCCCGAACGGAAATCCCCATGGGTCGTCGCGTCTCTCCCAAGACCTTAGAAAAGGCTAACGAACTCGGATTTGATTTTATCTGCCTGACGGGCAACCCTGGAACCGGCGTCTCCAACGATGCAATCGCCCATTCGATTAAACTCTCCAAAGAGCATTTCAATGGCCTGGTCATAGCCGGAAAAATGCATGGAGCGGGCGTTGCGGAACCTGTCATGACGCTCGAAATTGCGCGCAAGTTTGTTGACCTCGGCGTCGATATCCTTCTCGTGCCAGCCCCCTACACCGTCCCTTGCTTCCAAGAAGCAGACCTGCGCGCCATCGTAGACTTTGTACGATCCCACAACGTAGGCAAGTCAATTGAAGAGAAGGTTCTCGTCATGGCGGCGAACGGGACGAGTCAAGACTCCTGCGACAGCGAGACCATTAAGAAAATAGGCCTTGCAGCAAAAGCAGCCGGCGCTGACCTCCAACATATCGGGGACTCCATGAACGGTATTTGCCTGCCCCAGAATATCTTCACGCTCGGACAAGCCCTTCGTGGATACAGGCATCAGATCGTCATGCTGAGCCGCTCTGTGATACGTTAAGGTTACCTTGCCCACGTTACATCCCGACTGAGGCAACCATCAGGTATAACCAACATGCAAACTGAGGCTCTAATGCTCGATACACACGAAAAACGGCCACTCTATTTACAGCTCACCGACGCGCTGCTCAAGCAGATCGTCGATGAATATCAAGCAGACGATAAACTTCCAACAGAAATGGAACTCTGCGACGAATACGCCGTAAGCAGAACAACCGTCCGACTTGCCATGAGTGAGCTGGAGCGTCGTGGAAGTATCTATCGAATCCAAGGTAAGGGATCGTTTGTTGCACCGAAACGCGTTAGCGAGCTCAATTCACTTTTAGACTTTGACTTTGCAAGCCATTGCGATGGCGTTGATCCGGATGCCATCACCAAACATTTCGGCGACCTCACATCAGGTCGTCCAATTTCCGTAATGATGCTCCAACAATTTGGATGTCAAAGTCGCGATGAAATTCAGCGTCTTGAATTGACCTACGAACTTGAAGGCAGCTTCATAGGCGCTGATACGTTCTTCATTTCAAAGTCGCGCGTTCCGAATAACCAGTTAGATTTTCAGGCATTTAGCAGAATCATGGACGACTTGTCCAAGTCTATCCAATCTGTTAGGGAAAGCTATAGAGCACGTCAGCTTAGCGATTCCGAAGCCAGTAATTATGGTGTTGCAAAACTTCCGGTCATCGAACTGACTCATTATGCTTACGACTCCGGAGGCAAACTAATCTCAATTGTCTGCCGCACCGTCTTAACTGGGCGGGTCCCTTATCAAAACTTTATTTTCAAGTCCTAATGTTCTTTTTCTTTTGTCTCGATCTGCAACACGTAGCCGAGTTTTTAAGTCCCAACCGTTACAGATCGAGACAAACAAGGTAGACCACGCCGAATTGTCTCAATCTGTAACACTAAGACCGGTTTTGGACGTCTAGATGTTACAGATTGAGATGAATGCACAGGTCAATCCTCTCAATCTCAATCTGTAACAACTAGCTGAATTTTTCGGTCCTAGCTGTTACAGATCGAGACAAACGGAATAGGCCGAGCCAAAAATCTCGATCTGTAACATCTGACTCGCATTTGGCCGCCTAGATATCACAGGTTGAGACAATTTGATAGTGGAGTCCTCATTTGCGCGTCATATCGCGTAGCGCTGACGCGCTGGTTTCCACAATGACAGGAGGCAAAAGTCCTCCCGCATCGCCTGCTGGCAATCCCGTAGCGTTAGCTAGCAAATGACCTGTGTGTGTTCCTCGATGGCAGTGCGGTCCTCGGCGGTAATACCCGGCTCGCACACCACGGCATCCAGGCTGTCCAAGCGGCAGAAGGTGTAGAAGTCGCGCTTGCCGATCTTGCTGGAGTCGGCGATCAGATAGCGCGAGTCGGCCTTGTTAAAGGCGAGCTGCTGGATACGGCCCTCGTCCATGTTGGACGTAGATACGTCACCGTCCAAGATGCCGTTGGCACCGATAAACGCCGCGTCGATCCCCAGTGCGCGCAAGGTGTCCTCGGCCGTAGGGCCCACAAAGGCGGCAGTGCGGCGGCGGTACACGCCGCCCACCAGGCACAGTTCGCAGTCTTCGCGCGCCTCGAGCAGGTTAAACACCGAAAGCGAATTGGTCACAATGCGCAGGCGAAACGCCGGCAGCATCGAGGCCATCTGCTCAACCGTGGTGCCCGTGCCCAAAAAGATGGTCGAGCCTTCCTCGATAAGCTCCACAGAACGGCGCGCAATCTGCAACTTTTCCTCGGCATGCTTCGTGCGCTTTTCGCTGTGCGAATACTCATGGCGCAGCATAGCGTGTGGACGGCTCTGCGCACTGCGGGCTCCGCCGTGCACGCGCTCGATCTCGCCCAGGCTCGCAAGCTCCTCAAGGTCACGGCGGATCGTCATATCCGAGACACCTAACGCATCCGAAATCTCCTTGACCGAGACCGTTCCCTGTTCCTCGAGCAGCTGCCGAACCTTATCCTGTCGCTCCGCTTTAATCACGATGAGTCCTCGCTGTTCCACGCTCACGTCAATTCAAACAATAACGAACAAATTGTATCAGACTCGCGCGCGTCAGAAATGAACACCCGCACAGCTCCAATCATCACTTTTTTGAGAAAAATACCCCCTGCTTTAGTGGGGTGTAGTGATAATCTCGCCTGTTCGCGCTACAGTTTGTCGGAAATACCTCGATGTTAGGAACCAAATGATCACTTCCGAGCTTTTCGGCACCGCGCCGTGCGGTACCCCCGTTCATCGTTACACCCTCAACGGGCCCGAGATCTGCGTTCGCATTATGGACTATGGCGCCACCGTGTTGGGCATCGACGTGCCCGACATCCCCGGCAACGTGCGCGATGTGGTGCTGGGCTTCGATAGGCTCGAGGATTACTTTGACAACCCCGCCTGCTTTGGCGCGACCATCGGACCTGTGGCCAACCGCACTGCAGGTGCCACGATCACCATCACCGGCACGGACTGGCATATGCCCGCCAACGAGGGCACCAACAACCTGCACAGCGATCTTGAACATGGTCTGCACAAGCGCGTATGGGACGTTGAGCTCGACGAGGTCCACAATGCCGTGCGCATGACCACCTCGCTTGAGAACGGTGAGCTGGGCCTTCCCGGCAACCGCACCTTTACGGCCGTGTTTACCGTGACGCGCACCGGCTGCTTCCGTATCGAATATGGCTGTGAGAGCGACCGCGCCACGTACGTGTCCATGACCAACCACACGTACTTTAACCTTGCCGGTCACAACGCCGGCATGGACTGTGAGCACTTCTTTGTTGCTAACGCTGCCCACTACCTGCCCATCAACGAGCAGAATATCCCCACCGGAGAGATCGCTCCGGTCGAGGGCACGCCGTTTGACTTCCGTGAGCTGCGCCCCGTCGCGCCCGGCATGGAAGCCGACGACCCGCAGATTAAGCAGGCCCGTGGCTACGACCACTGCCTGTGCATCGATGGCTATCAGTACGGCCGTAATCTGCGCCGCGCGATGCACGTCGAGGAGATGTGGACCGGCCGTGAGCTGGACTATTACACCACTGCCCCGGGCGTGCAGCTCTACACCGGCAACTGGCTGGGCGACGAACACGCCAAAGACGATGCCAACTACGGTTGGGGCGCCGGCTTTGCCCTCGAGGCCGAAATGTATCCTGACACGCCGCACCATGCGCTGTTCCCCCAGGGCATCGTGGGCCCCGGTCATCCCTACAGCAATGTGATCGAATACCACTTTATGAGGCACTAGGCCCACAACGCTACATATCGCACAGCAACGCCCGCCGGCACACCGCCGACGGGCGTTTTTCATCTTTTGGGCTCTTTTTCGCTGTGACTGTATGAGTGACATATCAAAACTATGCCCATTTACTACGTTTAGCCCGGGATGCTCGACCATGCACCGGTTTTTGTTAAATGCGCGAGCCGTCTACCTGCGGTTTTGTTTTTCTCAAATTCGACATGCTCGGCGATAACCGATCAAACGTAGTAAATGGGCATAGTTTTTGACAGGCGGCATCGCGCGCGTCCCTCGCAAGGGCAAAATGATCCGTTTTCCTCCGTCCCCAAGGGATCAGTTGAACAGATTGTCGATGGGATCGGGGGCGGAACTGGGGAGATAGCGGATTTCTAGCTCTATGCCGAGTTCTTGCAGCTCTTTGAAGGTGGCGACATCTTCGCCGTCTACGGCGACTGCGGGCGTTATGGGGTGCTTGCCCTCCCCTGCCTGCATATGGCCAATGCTGATCTTGGTGATCGGCACGCCACCCTTAACCAGCGCGAGTGCATCGGCGGGTGAGGCCACCATGATCAGAATCAATTGGCGCGGCGTTGCGGTATGAATGATGTCGATGGCCCTTTGCACCGAGAAAAACCGTGTCCACACGCCCTCGGGCACCGCGACCCTCATAGGCGCCCACTTGCGCGAATCCGCCGCAATCTCGTCGTTAACGATCAGGACGAGGTTGGAACCAACCGCCTCATTCCACAGCTCAACGTCTTGCCCGTAAATAAACCGATCATCGATGCGCGTGAGAAGAATCTTGGGTTGAATCATCACTGCCCCATTCTGCTTGAGACCCGTAAGAGCAAGACATCACGTCTCCAATATTAGTGCATTTAAAGTGAGAAAAGCCGTCAGAACACTTGCGCGGATGTGCGATGTCCCGTATCATAGACAGCCGTTGACGCCTCAGTTGCGTCACCACATGGCCGCCAGCGTAGCTCAGTTGGTAGAGCACCGCTCTCGTAAAGCGGGGGTCACCGGTTCGAGCCCGGTCGCTGGCTCCATTGCACAAGATAGCCGCCCTCGGGCGGCTTTTTTGTTGTCGATTATGGGCGCGCGCCAATCCAGGCTTATAGGACAAAATGTGTGTCCCGATAGAACATCTGTTTCCATCCATTAATCCAGCCAGAACGGGTACGGGTCCCTGTGGTGGAGATCCTTCCACACGGCCCTGTCGCCCCACTCCGGCCCCCCGTCCTCGCGCGACGGCGAGGCGGAGTAGACGCTGAACAGGAAGTCGATGTCCGCGTCGGTCGGCATCGCGGCGAGCTTCTCGCGCGCCGTCCTCGCGTCCCCCGAGTGAGCGTGGCACCACCAGAACACCGCCTTAACGCGCTTGACCGACGTCAGCCCCCGGTGGTTGCGCAGGACGGCCCTCAGCTGAGAGTTCACCCCTCCCTCGATCATGTTGTTGGTCGACGGCAGCGGGCCGGCCTTGGCCAGGGCGGGGTCGAGGTAGGTGAACGGCGTCCCCGCCGACACCAGCGACGACAGCGACGAGCGCGCCCGCCTCAGCCTCTCGTGGGTGCAGGCCCTCCTGCCGTCCACCACGGTCCTGTCCTCCAGGAAGTCGGCCCAGAACCCGCACCAGTCGAGGTAGCGCTCGACCCAGAGCTCGGCCTGGTGCAGCGTCTCGATGCCCATGAGGTCGCGCGCGATGAGGTAGAGCTCGCGCCCCGCCTGGAGCTTCGGCCGCGTCGTCGTGTAGCGTTTGACCTGCGAGAAGGCGTGGAAGGTGCACCTCTGGACCCTGGTGCGCGGCCAGGTCTCGCGCACGGCCTTGGCGAACCCGCTCCCGCCGTCGGTGACGACCATGCCGGGCGCCGGGATCGGCGCCA
>NZ_JAWHPN010000028.1:0-35732 GCF_032584215.1 Collinsella aerofaciens
AACGAGGGCAGCCCTGTGGGCGCCAGCGGAATGTGGGGTCACCGCGCGGTCCGCATCTGATGGTGTCGACGTCAATGGTATACGGGTGCATCATCGACGTCTTCAATACAGAAGATATCAGTGCGGAATGTTTTGGGAGGTAGCCCAAACAGCCCCGGCTGGGGTCCTGTGTAGTCACCCTTTAGGCGGAACTCTCCTAATTATTTGGATGAGTCGTTTACTTACTTGTACTGTTACCGCTTTCCCGCTGTTGTTGGGGTATGCTTTGTTCGTATGTAAACGAATGACATATTGATGGGGTAGGGTGCTATGGCTCGCGAGGGTGCTCGTTCTAAGGATACGGTTAAGCCTGGTATCAAGGAAGTTGCAGCGGTGGCGGGGGTTTCGCCTACTACGGTATCTCGCGTGCTTAATAATCGAGGCTATATTAGCCAAGAGACCCGCGATAAGGTCCATGCCGCGATGAAGCGCATCAACTATACGCCCAACGATATCGCCCGTGCCATGCTCAACGGTCGCCTGAATCTAATAGGTATGATCGTCCCTTATGTCAGCAGTCCGTTTCATGCCCAAGTGGTTCAAGTCATTGAGCATACCCTGGCCGAAAACGGTTTTAAGATGCTGCTGTGCAATAGCGCCAATCGACCCGAGCTTGAGCGCTCTTATATCGACATGCTTCGACGCAATATGGTTGATGGCGTCATCGTCAACTCGCTTAATATCGGTGCCGAGGCGTATGCCGAGATGGGCTTGAGTCTGGTTGGTATCGACTGCGACCTTGGCGAGGCCTCTGTTCAGATTGCGAGCGACAGCTATGGCATCGGCGAACTTGCCACGCGTCGCCTGATTGATGACGGGTGTTCGCGCATCTTGTGCCTGCGCAACAATAGCCGCATGCGCATGCCTGCCAATAAGCGTACCGATGCCTACCACGATGTTGTGGAGCAGGCCGGTTTGCCCGCGCTTGTCCGTGAGGTCGAGTTCGTTAAGTCCGATGACGAAAAGAGTGCGGTCGTTGCGAAGATCCTCGATGAGAACCCCGATATTGACGGCATCTTTGCGGGAGACGACACGATGGCGGCTATCTGTCTTAACGTGATGAAGCAGCGCGGCTTGAGCGCTCCGGACGATATTAAGGTCGTGGGCGCGGATGGCGCCCGCCGCACTATGACGTTTATGCCTGACTTAACAACCGTTCGTCAAGATATCGATCGCATCGGAGAGCTCGCGGCGCAATCCATCATCGCTCTTGTTAACGGTGAAAAGCCCGAATCGAATACCAAGCTCCCCGTTGAACTCATTGAGGGCAAAACCGCGTAGTTCATCCCGTGCCAAAAGAATTCCTCAAACGCCTCTGATGACCGTTCGCCGGCATATGTCAACCGTTTGCCGACGACTGGAACTGCGAAAAGACGTATTGGTGTGAAAACGTTTGACATATGAAAACGATTGACATATCTTGCAGTTGTACCGAGTTAGTATCACGTGGGAAGGAAGTCTCGGATGCACAAGGTGTATTACCAGCCTGAGGGAATTTGGGTGGGCGACATCATGCCGTACGGCGAGGACGGCACGTTCTATCTCTATCATCAGCGTGACACGCGAAACCCCGGACCTTTCGGAGAGCCGTTTGGCTGGGCACTCGCGACAACCAAGGACTTCGTCAATTACAAAGACTTTGGCGAGAGCCTTGAGCGTGGCGGCGACGAGGAAGTCGACCAGTATGTTTATGCCGGCACGGTGTTTAAGGTGGGCGACAAGTACCATGCGCTCTACACTGGTTGCAATCGCGATAAGGTCAAGGCACGCTTGATGAAGCAGGTTCTTCTTCACGCAACGAGTGACGACGCCGTCAAGTGGGAGAAGAACATCGCCGAGACGCTGCTTCCGCCCCAGGAAGGTTACGATGACCGCAACTGGCGCGATCCCTTTGTGCTTTGGGATGAGGAGAACGAAGAGTACATGCTCATCCTCGGCACGCGCGTGGGCGAGGACAAGCGTCTGATGACCGGGCGTCTGGTCAAGTTCACCTCCAAGGACCTGGATACCTGGGAGTTCCAGGGCGACTGGTGGAATCCGGGCCTTTACACCATGTTCGAGATGCCTGATCTCTTTAAGATGGGCGACTGGTGGTATCTGGTGTTCTCCGAGTACAGTGATGGCAACAAGACCCGTTACCGCATGTCTCGCTCCATCAACGGTCCTTGGATCACTCCTGCCTACGATTCATTCGATGGCCGCGCGTACTATGCCGCGCGTACCGCATTTGATGGCGAGCGCCGCGTTCTCTTTGGTTGGGTTCCTACGCGTGACGAGGGTGGCGATCCCAGCTCTTACCTGTGGGGTGGCACCTTTATGCCTCTCGAGATCGTTCAGCGTGCCGACGGAACGCTCGGCACCAAGCTCCCTGACAGCATGCTTGGCGCCTTTGGCGAGGCTAAGGCGGTCGAGGCTTTTGAGCTTTCCTGCGAGTCGGGCAAGGTCGAGCAGGTGCTCGCCGCGGATGCCGGTTCCACCTATATGCTCGATGCCGACATCGAGCTCGCCGGTGACGCTGCCGGCTTCTCGGTGAAGCTTGCCGAGGACGCCGAGTCCGGTCTTGCCTATGAGTTCCGCGCCAACCTGCGTGAGGGCAAGCTCGAGTTTACGGCGGCCCCCCAGTATCCGTGGTTCCAGGTCAACAACATGGGTCTCGAGCGTCCGTTGTTCTTTAAGGGCGAGGGCACTCATCATGTGCGCCTGGTCGTTGACGACGATATCGCGACCATCTTTGTCGATGATGTTGCGCTTAACGCGCGCTTCTGCAATAAGCAGGGCCAGGGTGTGGCACTGACGGTCACCGACGGTACGCTCAAGTGCGCAAATGCAACGATCGCGTCTCTGTAATGGCATCAAAACGTCTTATGATTTCGTAAGGGAATGGAGAGGAACATGGACTACAAAGTAGTGTCTCAGCAAGTCGTCGATAACGTCGGCGGTCTGGAGAACATCGAGGGCGCCACGCATTGCGTTACGCGTCTGCGTCTGGTGCTCAAGGATACGAGCAAGTACAACAAGGCCGAGCTCGAGAACATCGATGGCGTCAAGGGCGTGCTGTACAACAGCGGCCAGCTCATAATCATCTTCGGTACCGGTACCGTCAACAAGGTCTACGATGAGTTTATGGCTCTGACGGGCGTTAAGGAGATCAGCGCTTCCGAGGTCAAGGGCGCCGAGGCGGACAAGAAGGGCAAGTTCTTCTCGGTCCTCAAGGTATTCTCGGACATCTTTATCCCCATCATTCCCGCTTTCGTCGGCGCTGCTATCATCATCGGCCTTAAGTCGCTGATCGTTGCCAACGGCCTCTTCGGCATGGAGGGCAGCCTTGCCGACCACAGCGAGTTCCTCAAGAACCTCGCAAGCTTCTTTGCCATTATCGCCACCACGTTTGACTACCTGCCTGTCCTGGTTATGTACAGCGCGGTGAAGCGTTTTGGCGGTAACCCGATTCTGGGCATCCTCGTCGGTATCGTCATGGTTCACCCGAGCCTTATGAACCGCAACACGTTCGTTATGGATCCGTCGGGTGCTGAGTACTGGAACTTTGGTCCGCTCTCCATCCCCATGGTTGCTTTCCAGGGCGGCGTGTTCCCTGCAATCCTGACTGCCTGGTTTATGGCCAAGGTCGAAAAGATTGCCCAGAAGTACATCCCCGAGGTCGTCTCGTTTGTCTTTGTCCCGACCGTTACCCTGATTCTTGCTAACGTTGCCCTGTTCACCGTGTTCGGCCCGCTCGGCAACCTGATCGGCGACGTCCTCGCTGGCGTAATCGATGTCCTGTACAACAGGATGGGCGTCTTTGGCGCCTTTGTCTTCGCCGCGTTCCTGCAGCCGCTCGTCGTTACCGGTACGCATCAGTTCATCCAGGGTATTGAGGCCAACCTCGTTGCCACGACCGGCTTCAACTACATTCAGGCCATCTGGTCGGTTTCCATCATCGCCCAGGGCGGCGGCGCCATCGGCATGTATCTCATTCACAAGAAGCATTCCAAAGAGCGCAACATCTGCATGTCGTCCTTTATCCCGACGCTGGTCGGTATCTCCGAGCCCGCAATCTTTGCTGCAAACATGCGCTACTCGATCATCCCGTTCGTCTGCGCTTGCATCGGTGCAGGCTGCGGCGGTGCCTTCGTGAAGCTCTTTGAGGTGCGCGCTATCGGTCAGGGTCTGACCGGTGTGCTTGGCCTGCTCATCGTTACGCCCGAGACGCTCGTGTGGTATGTGGCTGGCAATCTCATCGCCTTTATCGTGCCGATCGTCTTGATCTTTGCCTACAACAAGGCAAAGGGCGTGCCGACCACCGATGAAGAGGGCGCTGGCGCTGGCTTCGACGTTAGCTTCTAGTTGAGCCGTTCAGCGTAATCTGAGGATAAGTCCATTTGGGGAAGGGCGTTCGACTCGTGTGAGTCGAGCGTCCTTCCCCATAGACGAGAAAGTCAACGGCGATGTTTAATCATAAAAATAAGGTGACACGCGCGGACTATGAGCAATGGCGCGCCGGAGAGGATGAGACGGCGGGTCGCATCGCGTCCGACCCCGATAGGCTCCTGTTCCATGTGGAGCCTGAGCTTGGCTGGCTCAACGATCCCAACGGTTTGGTGCAGATCGGTGATACGTATCACATCTATCACCAATACGATCCATTCGATGCTGCGCATGGCGGTCCAGTGCTTTGGAATCATCTGACAACAAAGGATTTTGTGACGTACGAGAATCGCGGCCCTGTGCTGTTCCCCGATTCCGATTTGGATTCGAGCGGAGCGTATTCTGGTTCTGCCTTTGTACACGACGGCAAGATTCACTACTTCTATACCGGCAACGTCAAGCATTTTGACCGCGATGATTACGACTACGTGTTGACGGGCCGTGAGCAAAACCAAATTCATATGGTTACCGAGAATCCCGACGAATTGGGCAAGAAGCGTGTGGCTGTTGGGCCGGTCGATTACCCCGACGATATCGGTACGCACGTACGCGACCCCAAGATCCTTGAACACGATGGTATTTACTACATGGTTCTGGGCGCTCGTACGAAAGACGACCGCGGCTGCGTGCTTGTCTATACTTCGCGCGATCTAGAGGATTGGCGCTATGCGACGCGCATTGAGCTGGGCGAGAAGTTTGGTTTTATGTGGGAGTGCCCTGATCTATTTGAGCTTGATGGCGAGCTAATTCTCGTTTGCTGTCCGCAGGGCGTGCCCGCCGATGGTTGGCGTTACCGCAATCCGCACCAGTGCGTGTGGTTCTCCATCGAGGCCGATTGGGAGGCGCCGAGCTTTAAGATCACCGGGCAGGGCATGCCCCCGATGGTCGATGCCGGCTTTGATTTCTACGCACCGCAGTCCTTTGAGGATGCTGCGGGTCGGCGTTTGATGATCGGGTGGTCTGGTTGCCCCGATGCGACGGCAGAAAACCCGACGGTGGCACGCGGGTGGCAGTGCGCGTTGACGGTGCCGCGAGAGCTGAGCATACGCGATGGTAAGCTCTGTCAGCAGCCGGCGCACGAGATTGAGAAGATGCGCGACGACTGCGTTCGCGCGACAGGCGGTGAAACCGTTGAGGAGCCGGGCCGCCTGTTTGATCTTGTGGTTTCCTGTGAGGGCGCCAAGATGGTCGAGCTCGAAATCCGCAAGGGTGTCTTTGTGCGTTATACGGACGGGATGCTTACCCTCGATATGGGTGACGAAGGCTATGGGCGCGACCAGAGGTCGATTGAGCTCGGCGAGCTTCGCGACCTACGCGTGCTTTCGGACACTACGATGGTCGAGATTTTTGCAAATGGTGGCGAGGCGGCACTTACGAGCCGTACCTATTCGCCGGCGGTTCCGGCGATGGAGCTGCACGCCGAGGGTGCGGCATCGATGAATTTCTACCGCCTCGTGCATTAACCGTGCGTGGAGCACGATTGGATTTGCTGGACGGAATGTGTCGCAGTTGTCGCGGCCAACTACCGCTTACCGCATATAGCGACCGTTTGCGGAATAAGTAACCCTCCTTAATAAACCGTGTAGAATCCTAGATAAGCACGGAGTTTTCCAAGGAGACGCTGTCCTTTGTTGTGTGCAAGGGGCGGCGTCTCTTTGGTGCTTGGACGCTGTTGTGCAACAGTGCGACGGCGCGTGCCATGTATTGAAAAGCCAATGTTGAGATGGGTCGTGATAATAATGGGCAAGTACGTAATCGTGGTTGAGTCTGGGTCGGATGTGACGCCGGAGCTTTGCGAGCGCTACGGCATCGTGCGCGTGCCCATGCATGTCACGATTGGTGACGAGACCGTCGAGGACGGTTCGATCGATCCGCTCGAGATTTACTCACGCTGCAACGAGTTTGGCGTAATGCCCAAGACCAGCGGCTGCGCGCCTGCGGATTTTGCTTACGTGTACGACCGTATCCATGCCGAGCAGCCCGATGCGACCATTCTGCATCTTGCGTACTCCGAGGCCACGACCTGCTCACATCAGTCCTCCAAGATTGCAGCTAAGGGGCGCGACTACGTGTTCTCCATGGACACGCGCTTTGTCTCGGTGGGCCAGTCGCTCGTTGTCGTCGAGACCGCCAAATACATCGAGGCTCACCCCGATGCCACCGTCGACGAGATCTTTGCATTTACGAACTCCGTCATGGACCGCGTGCTGCTGGGCTTTGTTCCTACGGACCTTGCCTTCCTTAAGGCGGGCGGTCGCTTGTCCAACGTCGCGTTCCTGGGCGCCCATCTGCTCAAGATTAAGCCCTGCATTGAGGTAACGGGCGGCAAGTTCGTGGCAACCAAGAAGTTCCGCGGCTCTATGCTCAAGTGCGCCCGCGCCTTTATTGATCACATGGTCGCCAAGGGCGAGATTGACTACTCGCACATTGGCCTGGCGTATTCGGTGGGCCTTTCCCAGGAGCTGCGCGACGACATGGAAGTCTATGCACACGATCTTGGCTTTAAGGACATTACCTGGACTCAGGTCGGCGGCGTCATCTCGAGCCATTGCGGCCCGACCGCCTTCGGCGCGGTGCTTACGCTTAAGGCGTAAGGCCTGGCGTCTATCGATATCTATTGCCTCGGCGGCGAGTGGGTTGTGACAACCTTCCCGCCGCTTTTGTGTGGGGCCAAATAGAACAACCCAATTGACCACTAAACCGTTTCACCATCATGCGTATGGGCTAGAATGGCTCTGGCATTTATGTAACTAAAACCAATGAGAGGCAAGGTAGCGGGAATGGCTGAGATGACGCTCGAGGGTGTGGACGCTCGTCCCGAGGACTCCGCGTTTGCCCTGGGCCGCGTACATTCGATTGAAACGATGGGTACGGTCGACGGACCCGGCATCCGCTTTGTGGTGTTTGTCCAGGGCTGTCCCATGCGCTGCGCGTATTGCCACAATCCCGATACCTGGTCGGTCAACGGCGGCACGATGGTGACCGTCGAGCACCTCATGGATGAGTTCCAGAGTAACCACGAGTTCTATCGCAGCGGCGGAATTACGGTTTCGGGCGGCGAGCCGCTTCTGCAGCCCGAGTTTTTGGCCGACCTGTTCCGTGCAATGCACAACAACCCCGATGGTCGTGTGCATACCTGCCTGGATAGCTGTGGCTACGCCTTCGACCCTCAGCATCCCGAGAAGTTCGATGCCGTGCTCAACGAGACCGACATGGTACTGCTCGATATTAAGCATGCCGACCCGGTCGAGCATAAAAAGCTGACCGGTTGCGATCCCGCACGTATCCTAGCGTTTGGCGATGAGCTTGCGCGTCGCGGAATCAAGGTCGTTATCCGTCACGTGGTGGTACCGGGCATTACCGACACGGTGGAGGAGTGCGAGGCACTCGGTCGTCTAATCGCCCCGTGGCATAACGTGGTCGGTCTGGAGATGCTGCCGTATCACACGATGGGTGTCGTCAAGTACGAGCAACTGGGCATTCCCTATAAGCTCGAGGGCGTGCCCCAGATGGATACCGCGCGCATGCCCGAGCTGCGCAACGCCGTCATGACGGGCATGAAAAAGCGCCGCGACGAACTCAAAAACGCCATCGGCTAGCGAGCCATTTCCGCTCCCCAAAGGCACTCATTGGGGACAGGCTTAAATGAGTGCCCCTGGGCACCAAGTTGATTGCCAAAGAGCCCCGTCCTTAAAAGACTGCTCTCTGGGTTGCGGTGAGATGCGCAACAGAATCGTGCCATTTGGATAAATACGCTTGTGGTTTCTTTAAAGACACCTTAAACGCCGCTGAATATCTTTGGAAAGAAATGCCTGCTCGGTATCATACTGCTCGTATATAAACGGTGGCAGTCAGGAGACCACGTGCGAAACATCGCATCGCGGGACGAGTATGTGCCGCAGCATGGCAGCAGATATAAGACGAAGGGCACGTCTTCGCGTGGCCTTGCCGGCGCTCGCATCCGCGTGAGGAAGATTGCCGCCATTGGGATGCTAACGTCGGCGGTTATTATCCTCGGAATTACCGTTAAAACCTACGCCTCGGAGCGAACGGTGCGCCCAGATGCGTCAACGGTACAGCTGCAAAACGAGAAGGTTTCAAAGTCCAAAGCGTCGGCAGATCAAGCTCTGTCGACGGCAGATCTCAAGACGAGACTTTCGAAGGCGGACTTCAACGATATCCCTTCGGGTGATACCGTTCGGACCTTCTCGTTGGTGGATAACAAGACTCCTGCCTTGGAGGATGAGAGCCTTGCCTCGCTCCAGGATGCCCTGTGTCGGGCGCAGGAGCTGGGCGACGTGGGTGTAGTGTTCTACGACCTATCGAGCGGTAGGGGCGTGACGTATAACGCCGATGTCGAGGTGTATGGAGCGAGCAGCTACAAAGCGCTGTATGCGCTCTATATTTGCGAGACGTTGGTCGAATCGGGGCGGGTGTCGCTCGATGGGCCTTTAGCCACGTATGGTGGTTGCAGCATGGGCTGGCAGACGGTGCGCGACCTTATCGAGAATGCCGTCGCCAACTCAGACAACGATTCGTTTATCGCGTTACGCGCGGCGTTTGACCATGATGGCTATGAGGATTGGATTGCCAATCTGGGTGTTGATGACGAAACGGCACTGAATCCGATGAGTGATTTTCCGACCTACTGCCCGCGCACTTCTGCGAGGTTATGGCGCGAGATGAGCGAGTATCTGAGCATGGATACCGAGACTTCACAGTGGTTGTCAGGCCTTTTGGCATCAACATCGCGCTCGTTTATTCGCGATGGCATTGCGGACGATCAGGTCTTGGTGCGCAACAAAGCGGGTTGGATCAGCGAGGACGGCTACTATTCGACATGCGATGCAGGCCTCATCGACATCGATGGCCGTACCTATGTCATGAGCGTCATGACATCGATGCCATCGAGCGACCGTTCGAGCGAGGTTACGGCTGCGATTGCAAAGGCTCTGTTTGATACGCGAGCTGCACTGGCTTAGCGTGTTCGTTTGGCGAGGTCAAACAAAATGCTGGTACCATACCTTGGTTGAGAATTTCGTATAGGTTTGGGGAATGGTATGGCTACCATCGCGATTATCGGTGCGCTCGAAAAAGAGATCATGCAGATTAAGGAAGAGCTGAGCGACGTTTGCGAGGCACGGGAGGCAGGCTTGACCGTTGTGAGCGGTGAGCTCGACGGCCTGACAGTTGTCGCCACAACGGCGGGCATGGGCACGGTGAACGCCGCCGCTGCAACACAGCACCTCATTAGCAAGTATGCTCCGCAGGCTGTTGTGTTTTCGGGCATTGCGGGCGGTTTGAACCCCAAGCTCCATATCGACGACGTGGTCATTGGCAAACGCCTACGCTATCTGGATACCGATACCGCGCTTATCGCCGAGTCCGCACCGGGGCTCGAGGAGTTTGGCTCGACGCCCGCGCTGGTCGATATTGCCGCCGACGTGCTTGCTGAGCGTGGGTTTGTTGACGCTTCGAAAAATGCAGTCGCTTCGAACGAGGGCACCAAGCAGTTCCTGGTCGGCACGATTGCCACGGGTAACCGCTTTGTGACGGGCGCCACCATGCGCAATGACGCTATCGAGGCGACGCATGCCGATTGTGTCGGCATGGAGGGCGCGGCAATTGCCCATGTCGCAACCAAAAATGGTGTCGATTGCCTGGTGTTGCGCGCTATCAGCGATAATTGTGACGAGGCGTACGATGCAATTTGCGAGCGCGAGTTCGATCTGTTCGAGTACGCGCGTATCGCAAGTGACATCACGCTCGATATCGTCCGCCGCATTGCCGCTGCGCAATAGCGCGTCTATTTGTAAGAACCTACGACCAAGGAGTGTCCATGGCCGATTCCATTAACTACCAGCTTGCCAAGTTCGTCGCCAGCTATGGCAAGGTTTCGCAGATTCCCGAGTCCACCTGCCCCGAGGTGAGCTTTGTCGGCCGCTCCAACGTGGGCAAGTCGTCGATTATGAACAAGCTTTTTGGCCGCAAGAACCTGGTCAAGGTTTCGAGTACGCCGGGCAAGACGAGCAACATCAACTTCTTTGAGGCTGACGATGTGCACTTCGTCGACCTGCCGGGCTACGGTTTCGCCCGTCGTTCCAAGGCCGAACGTGACCGCTGGGCCGAGCTCATTGGCGACTTCTTCGACTCCGAGCGCAGCTTCAACCTGGTTGTGTCGCTGGTGGACATTCGCCACGACCCCAGTAAACTCGACCATGACATGATCGACTACCTGCAGGGCAACGAGTTCAACTTTATCGTCTGCCTCACCAAAGCCGACAAGCTCAGCCGCACCCAACAGGCCCGCCAGGCGGCAGCCATCAAGAAGCAGCTCAACGTCCCGGCCGAGAACGTAATCATTACAAGCTCCCAGACTGGCACCGGCATCGACGAACTCAAGCGCCGCATCGCCGAAGCCTGCCTCTAGTCAGGGTTAAACCGTCAAAAGCCCCCGTTCATATCACCCCAGTGATAGTTATTGGTAAACTATCACTGGGGTGATATTTTTAGGAGGTCGATATGGAGCTTTGGCACGGGTCGGAGGTTGTTGTCGAGCATCCATCGTTGGATAAATGCAGGCAATTCAATGACTATGGGCGCGGGTTTTATTGCACACCGCATGAGGAAATGGCAATGGAGTGGGCATGTCGGACCGAGTCTGATGGCATTGCCAATCGATATGAGCTTGATTTAGATGGCCTTGCGATTTTGGATTTGGAATCAGGTGAGTTCTCGATTCTCAACTGGCTTGCAATTCTGGCGAATAACAGAGAGTTTAATGTTTCAACGCCAGTAGCACGCGAGGGGCTTCGTTATCTGCTGGATAACTGCCTGATTGATATTTCTCCCTATGACGTTATTCGAGGCTATCGTGCAGACGATTCCTATTTCTCGTTTGCAAGACAGTTTGTCAACGGCATGATTTCGCTCAGGCAATTGCAGCGCATTATGTTTTTGGGGGATTTGGGCATTCAATATGCGCTTATGAGTGAGCGTGCGTTCTCGGCGATTAAGTTTCGCGATTGGAAGCAGGCCTCGGGAGCTGAGTTTTATCCCAAACGATTTGAGCGAGAACAGAACGCTCGACGAAAGTACCTGGATACTGTAAACGGATTTGACTCTGATGGTGTCGACATTAGGGATTTGATGGCAGGGAGGGTTGATTTAAATGATCCAAGAGTTAACGGATCGTGGGCCGAGTAGGACATACCCCGTCTACTACCTTGAGGATGCAATGAACAACCTCGGCGACTGCTTTGACTATGCCGTTAACGATTATGGGGCAGAAGGATCGGAAGTTGCTGAACTCTTTTGCCTGAGCGGCGTAGCCCGCGAGTTCGAATGCGGCAACGCATGGGTAGTGTCGGGAAAATCGGGCGTTGAGCTGTTCGCGCTTATCGCCGAAAGGTCGGGCTATCAATCAAGGCCGATGCCAAATCGAACCTACCGATTCGAAAAGACACCGGATTATTGGACAGGCTGGATATTGGCATACCTTCAGTGGCGCCTAGGAGAGTCTTTCGAAGATTTGCTGCATGTCGTTCCATTCGATGTGCTACGCAGCCTGTACTACCCCTGGCACGAAGCCTCGGAGGAACGCGTGGCTCGTCTCGTCTGCGATATGGCGAAGAAAGCGTCCAGGCAAACCAAACTTGCGTTAGCAAGAAAGAGGCTCAAGAAAACCCAACAAGACCTGGCATACGAATCGGGTGTGTCACTCCGCTCAATCCAAATGTACGAGCAGCGCCAGAGAAACATCAATGAAGCTTCGGTTACAAGCGTAAGAGCCATAGCAAAAGCCCTCCACTGCAACATCGAGGACCTCCTAGAACCAGTCTTCGAATACAAAGAAACCAGCGCCGCCTAAACCAAGCACACAGCCGATGCCCGCCTCTAGGAAGTGCTCCAGCCTAGCAAGAGCCCCTACCAATAAAAAGCCAAACTATCAGCCCGGCGCCTTTCCAGAGCGTAGGTCCCTGTAGCCGCTGCCGGCGAAGTTAACATAGGGGAGGCCAGGGGGCTTTGCCCCCAAATCTTTCCGCAGGACGGCAGGACCCCCGCCGCACGAAGTGCGCAGCGGGGGTCCTGCCATGTCCGAGGACGATTTGGGTGCAAAGCCCCCTGGCCTCCCCGGCGAGTATACGGGACGGCGACTACAGGTATTCGATCTGGGCGCCTTCCGTGTCGCACGTCAGAATGTGCGTGTCACACTCGGGGAACTGCTCACGCAGCTTGACCTGCAGGAACTTTGCCACGATGGTGTCGTCGGTCACAGCCATGAGGGTCGAGCCCGAGCCGCTAATCCAGATGGTCTTAGCGCCGCCGTTAAGGCAGGTGTCGCGCACGGCGTTGTAGTCGGGGATCAGGCGGCGACGATAGGGCTCCTGGATGCGGTCGTCGTTGGCGGCGGCAATCAGGTCCAGGTCACCAGTCTCCAAGCCGCGCGTCATGCCGGCGATGCGGCCCATCTGCCACACGGCGGTGGAGAGTGGAATCTCCTGCGGCACGACCTTGCGTGCCTCGCTCGTGTGCACCTCGTAAGGTGGAATCACGGTAATAAAACGCAAACGATCGCTCACCTCGTAGCGCAGGCACTGGGGGAGCGAATCGGTCGGCGTAAAGGAGCAGACGGCGCCGCCCAGGATAGCGGGGGCGACGTTATCGGGATGGCCCTCGACCTCGGTGGCGATGCGGACGAGCTCGGCGCGGTCGACGGTATGGCCCGTCAACGCGGCGGCAGCCATGATGCCGGCGACGACGCAGGTGGAGCTGGAGCCCAGGCCGCGGGCGACGGGCACGTCGGTCTGGATGTCGATGGCAACGGGAAAAGCCGGCTCGCCCCATGCGGCCAGCGCATCGACAAAGCTCACATAGACCAGGTTGTTCTCGTTTTGGAACTCTTCGGGGCAGCCCGTGATGGTGAGCTTGTCGGCGCGCTCAAAGGTAAAGTGCGAGTAGAGGCTGACGGCCATGCCGAGGGTATCGTAGCCAATGCCCAAGTTGGCGCTTGTTGCTGGGACGGTGATCTTGATCATGTGAGTCCTCCTGGCGTGCCTGGCTGTTTAGTTCGCTGCTCGGGCAGTCCTGCGCAAGACGGAAAGCACATTAAGTGCTTTCCTTTGCGTGCGGAACTCGCGACGAACTAAACAGCCAGGCACGCTATGCACGTTCGTCATCATCCCGGTAGGTATCTGATAAAAGAAGGTGCGCCGGCTTTCGCCGGCGCCTTATAAGGGGTTTAGTTGGTTGCTATCTTTTTTGCAGCCTGCTCTACGTAGCTGGCCATCTCATCGACGTCGCAGACGTCTTCGAAGCGGACGGGCTTGGACTCGAGCTCGGCGAGCTGTGCCGGGGCGACCGTGTTGGTTGCCTGCTCGAGCACGTGCATGGCCTCAAAGTCGTCCTCGGGAACGTCGAGCCCCAGGGCGTCGCAGCAGGCGCGCGGGAACTTGTAGGGGCTGGCGGTCGAAAGCAGCACACGGGCCTTGGCGCCCTCGGCGGGAGCGACCTTTTCAAAGACGTGATAGCCGCAAGCAGTGTGCGGGTCGATTACGTAGCCGTTCGCATCCCAGCAGCTCTTGATGGCAGCGCGGACTTCGTCTTCGCTGGCCCAACCGCAGCCAAAGACGCTCTGAATCTTTGCCAGCAGGTCGGCGGGAACCTCGTAGCGACCAGTCTGTGCCAGCTGCTCCATAAGGCCGGCAACGAGTTCGCAGTCGCCATCGGACAGGAAGTACAGCATGCGCTCCAGGTTAGAGCTGATGAGGATATCCATCGACGGCGAGATGGTGGTGAAGAACGGACGGTTGCGGTCGTAGACGCCGGTGGTCAGGAAGTCGGCGAGCACGTTGTTCTTGTCGCTGGCCACGACGAGTTTGGCGACGGGCAGACCCATGCGCTTGGCGTAGTAGCCGGCCAAGATATCGCCAAAGTTGCCGGTGGGCACACAGAACTCCACGGCGTCGCCGGCCTCGATGGCGCCGGCGCGCAGCAACTGCGCATAGGCGGCAAAGTAGTAGACGACCTGCGGTACCAGACGGCCGACATTGATGGAGTTGGCGCTCGAAAGCACCGTGCCAGCAGCCTCCAGGCGCTCGGCAAGCTCCTTATCGGCAAAGATGCGCTTGACGGCACTCTGGGCATCGTCGAAGTTGCCGCGGATGCCGCAGACGGCGACGTTATCGCCCTCCTGTGTGGACATCTGCAGGTTCTGGACGCGGCTGACCTTGCCCTCGGGATAAAAGACGGTGATGCCCGTGCCCGGAGCGTCGGCAAAGCCGGCGAGTGCTGCCTTGCCCGTGTCGCCCGACGTGGCGGTGACGATCATGATGCGCTCGGCGCCGCCGTCCTTGGCGGAAGTGCGGGCCATCAAGCGGGGGAGCATCTGCAGGGCGACGTCCTTAAAGGCACTCGTGGGGCCGCCAAAGAGCTCCATCACATAGGTCTGAGGGGCGTCAGCGCCCGGCGCAGCGTCGAGTTTGACGAGCGGCGTAACCTCTTCACTCGCGAACGTGCCGCGGTATGCCTCGTCGACACACGCCGAAATTTCTTCGGCCGTGTAATCATTCAGTAACATTCCCAACACATCTTGAGCGATTTCAAAGTACGATTTATCTGCAAGCGAGCTGATATCGACCTGCTGGGTGCCGAGCTCGTCCGAGACAAACAAACCCCCGTCGGGAGCGATGCCGGTGCGGATTGCCACCTTACTTGAGCACGATAAAGTGCGTCCTCGTGTACTATGATAAGTTCCCATATAACACTGCTCCTCGGATGCCTTGGTCCCAATCGGTGAAACTATGGTATCAGAGCGCGCAAAATAGGTTCGCAGAGGCTTTTTAGAAAGGTAACCTCCAGCCCATGATTAAGATTGCCAAGTTTGGCGGCTCGTCGGTCGCCGACGCCGAACACTTTAAGAAGATCAAGGCCATCGTCGATGCCGACCCGGCTCGCCGTTTTGTGGTGGTTTCTGCCTGCGGTCGCCGCTTTAAGGGCGACACCAAGGTGACCGACCTGCTCTACCTGGTTAACGCGCACGTTAAGTACCACGTGTCGTGCGAGGAACTGCTCGAGGACATTGGCCAGCGCTATTTTGATATCGCTGACGAGCTGGAGCTCACCTATCCCATCCGTGAGGAGTTCGCGGCCTTTGCCGAGCGCGCCCGCTCGGGCGGCTACTCCACCGAGGAGCTTGTGAGCCGTGGCGAGTACTTTACCGCCCGCCTGATGGCCGAGTACCTGGGCTTACCGTTCCTGGACGCCGCGACGGTTGTGGCGTTCCATCACGACGGTACGCTCAGCATGAATCGTACCTCCGAGTTGGTGCAGGAGTACGGTCAGCAGGGCGGCTTTGTTATGCCCGGTTTCTACGGCGCGACGCGTGAGGGCCAGATCAAGCTGCTCGATCGTGGCGGCGGCGATATCTCGGGCTCGATTCTGGCCAAGTGCCTGGGCGCCGATCTGTATGAGAACTGGACCGACGTCTCGGGCTTCTATTCTGCCGATCCGCGTATTGTTCCCGAGGCTCAGCCCATCGCCCGCGTTACCTACGAGGAGCTGCGCGAGCTTTCGTACATGGGTGCGAGTGTCCTGCACGAGGAGGCCGTGTTCCCCGTGCGCGAGGCCGGCATTCCGCTGGTCATCAAGAACACCAATGCGCCACAGGACCCCGGCACCATCATTAGCGAGACGGCTGACGAGGGCGAGGCAGAGCCCATCATTACCGGCGTGACCGGCAAGCGCGGTTTTGTCGCCATCAACGTGGCCCGCGACCGCACCAAGCCCCGCGTTGGCTTTATGCGCCGTGCGCTTTCGGTCTTCGAGCGCTATGACGTTTCCGTCGAGCATATGCCCACCGGCGTCGACCGCTTTGGCGCCGTGGTGCAGGAGCAGGATGTGCACGATTCGCTGTACTCGCTTGTGGGCGACATCCAGCAGGAGGTCGAGCCGCTCGAGATCGAGGTCGTTGAGGGTCTGGCGCTTATCGCTACCGTCGGTCGTAACCTGCGCGGCCGCGCAGGTATCTCGGGCCATCTGTTTGGCATGCTCGGCCAGGCCGGCGTGAGCGTGCGCATGATTTCGCAGAGCTGTGACGAGATCAATATCATTATTGGTGTCGAGGAGAAGGACTTCGACCTGGCGATTCAGACCATTTACCGTGCCTTCTCCGACGAAAACGGCATTGTGAAGGTCTCCGATCTGGAGGCTCCTGCGCCGGTCGATCCCGCTCTGGCCGCGCTCAAAAAGTAGCGACTGTTCGGTAGATTTTTGGGTCATGTCTCAAAAATCTACGGCGGGGCGTTTCGTTTCGGTTTCGTTTCGACGGGGCGGATTTCATGCCCGCCCTGTTCTTGTATAAACTGGCAACAATAATCGGCCTGCTCGGCGTGCGGGCAAAAGCCACAACCTTTAAAGGGGGAAGCATGAAACAGTACACGGTTGCTATTTTGGGCGCGACGGGAGCCGTGGGCACCCAGATGCTCGAGTGCCTCAACGAGCAGGAGTTCCCGGTCGGCAAGCTCAAGCTGTTGGCAAGCGCACGCTCCGCGGGCAAGACCGTTGAGTTCCGCGGCGAGCAAATCGTGATCGAAGAGGCTTGTCCCGAGGCCTTTGAGGGCTGTGACATCGTGCTTGGCGCCGCCGGCGACGACATCGCGAAGGAGCTGCTGCCCGAGGCCGTTAAGCGCGGCGCCGTCGTGGTCGACAACAGCCATGCCTTCCGCATGGATCCCGAGGTGCCGCTGGTCGTGCCCGAGATCAATGCCGACGACATCAAATGGCATCACGGCCTTATCGCCAATCCCAACTGCGCGACCATCATCGGCCTGGTTCCCACGTGGCCGCTGCATCAGCTCGCCGGCGTGAAGCGCATGATCGTCTCGACGTACCAGGCGGCTTCGGGTGCTGGCGCTCCCGGTATGGCCGAGCTCGAGGCTCAGCTGGCCGCCCTGGGCCGTGGCGAGGAGATTCCCGAGCCGCGCGCGTTTGCCGCTCAGCTGGCGAGCAACCTGATTCCGCAGATTGGCGGCGTCAAGGAGGAGGGCTTTACCTCCGAGGAGATGAAGCTACAAAACGAGGGCCGCAAGATTATGCATCTGCCCGAGCTGCGCGTGAACTGCACCTGCGTGCGCGTGCCCGTGCTGCGTTCGCACTCCGAGAGCATCACGCTCGAGTTCGAGCGTGACATTACGGTTGACGAGGCCCGTGCTGCGCTGGCTGCCGCTCCCGGCGTCAAGCTGGTTGACGATATGGCTGCCGAGGATGCGCACGACCGCTTCCCCATGCCGATGGATACGTCCGACCAAGACCTGATTTGGGTCGGCCGCGTGCGTCGCGACATCTCGAACCCCGAGGCCGCGCGCGGTATCACCTTCTGGTGCTGCGGTGACCAAATCCGTAAGGGCGCGGCAACCAACGCCGTCCAGATCGCCACACTGGTCTGCGGAGTGTTCTGAAAACTAAGCCCGGCCCCCGCCTGCGGTGACGCTGCTGCAGGCGGCCTACGATGGGGCCGTTATTGGTTGAGGCCGCTGGGCTGATGTGGGGGCGCGCGGCTGTTGCGGGCTCTGGTCCCAGCGGCGGCCTCGGCGCTTTGCGCCTGCTGCCTTGGGTGACTTTGGGGTCGATTGGGGTTGTCTGCACAATTCGCGGTATTATGGTGCGGAGTTTTGAAAGGAGCCGCCGGTGGTCACGACGACGTTTGCTTCGCCTTTGGGCGAAATCTTGCTTGCCGCTGATGGCCGCGGTCTGACGGGGCTTTGGTTTGAGGGGCAGGAGCATTTTGGCTCCACGCTTCTCAAAGAAGATCCCGAACATGTTGAAGGCGCCGATGCAGTTTCTGGTGCTGGCGGCATGTCGTCGGTGAGTCCTGCAAATGGTGCGGCGTCTTCGGTGCTTGAGCGTTCGTGGGCTTGGCTGAATGCTTATTTTGCAGGGCAGGAACCTCGGTTTACGCCGCCGTTGCATTTGATTGGCACGGCGTTTCAGCGTGAAGTTTGGTTTGAGCTGCTTTCTATCCCGCGTGGCGAGGTCGCCACTTATGGCGAAATTGCGGCTCGTGTCGCCGCCCGCCATCGTGTACCGGGAAACGAGGCGCCCGTTGTGTCCCCCCGTGCGGTGGGGGCTGCGGTCGCTCGCAACCCTGTTTCGATTATCGTGCCGTGGCATCGCGTGGTGGCGGCCGATGGTTCGCTCAACGGATATGCCGGCGGGCTCGATCGCAAGGAGTGGCTACTTCGGCTCGAGGGTGCGTACGAGGAGTAACGCTCGAGTACTTTGCCTGAAGTAGCCGACTTCGACCAAAGCTCGCTCGAGTTCGCTTTGATCAGAGCACTTAAGACCCTTGTTTTCTGTCAATAGTGCTATCTGTTCGTTGATGGATATCCACGACTTCTGGTATTTCATTTAAGCCTCTTGATATAAAAAGAGCTGGAGTTGCGCATCGTTGAGAGGCTTTCCAGCTTTAGAGACATAAAATTATAAGATACGATGACCTGCGTCAAGGAAGCTGCCAGATGACCTTGGAGCGGCTGATTGCCTGGACTAAAACCTGATGCGCGGGACGGCGCCCCACGCTATTCAGCGCGCTTGATAGGATGACGGACCACAGTCTTAAGTTTCTCCGGTGCACATTTGCGTGGATCGGAGAGATAGATTTCGTGATGGAAACGGGTGTCTGAGAAGTCGGGGACATAGCCCTGCTCGGCCGTGTATTCATGCATAGCGTCTACGGTCGCCGGTTCGTTGTCGTAGGGCCCGGTGTGCATGCATTGGACGCAGAGGCCCTCGTCAACTTTAAGCAGTTCGACGGCGGAAAAGTCCAGTTTCTTTTTGGTCGTGGCTTCCGCGACTGCCCAGTCAAAGTTATCTCGGGTGACGAAATCGGGCAGGCGAATGCACGAGATAAAGTTGAAATCGTCCTTGCGTACATAATCGATGTCGCCGCTCGGGGAGTCTTGCCACCAGAAACCCTCGAGCGGCGGTACCACAAAGTCGAAATAGCCCTCGATACTCCTTGAGCCTTTCTTCGACATCTTGACGGTATAGGCGATGCCGTAAAGCAGCGGCAGGGCGTTTTGATACTCGCCACCTTCGGTATTTGGGTCGCCCTTTCCGCGAACGGCAACGTAGCTCATAGGCGGGACAGTTACGATACTCGGCTTGCTTGCAGGTCTGTAGAGCTCCTTGCATTCCTTCTTAAAGTCGAACGCCATGTTGGCCGCCTTTCTGCGTATTGGCCTGCTTAGATAGTGGAATCATATCATAGAAACGAACAGCTGTTCGAATGATTTGGTTGACAGATAGAGATACGTGCGTTGTGTTTGGCGGTCGGCTTGACCCTGTCGATGATTTCTCTGTCTCCCCGGCGCCTCATCTATGGCTGCCGTTTCCCCATATAAAACCTGCCAAAATGAACCTGTCCCTTTTTGGTCGGTGCGAAATGGGTAATACTAAAGAGTTATCCGACCAGATGGGAACCAATCGATGGCCTATATCGAATTCAAAGATGTCATCAAGGCATACGGCGAGGGCGACGCCCGTATTCATGCGCTCGACGGCGCGAGCTTTACGGTCGAGCGCGGTGAGCTCGCCATTATCCTGGGCGCCTCGGGTGCTGGCAAGACCACGGCGCTCAACATCCTGGGCGGCATGGATACGGCGACTTCCGGCACCGTGACGGTGGACGGGCGCGACGTGAGCTCCGCCAACGAGGCGCAGCTTGTTGAATACCGCCGCGCCGACGTCGGCTTTGTCTTCCAGTTCTACAATCTGGTTCCCAACCTGACGGCACTCGAAAACGTTGAGCTCGCAGCTCAGATCTGCCCCGATTCGCTCGATGCCGAGCAAACGCTTTGCCAGGTTGGCCTGGGCGACCGACTCGCTAACTTTCCGGCGCAGCTTTCGGGCGGCGAGCAGCAGCGCGTGTCCATTGCCCGTGCACTGGCAAAGAACCCCAAGCTGCTCCTGTGCGACGAGCCCACGGGCGCGCTCGACTATAAAACCGGCAAGCAGATCTTGCAGCTGCTGCAGGACACTTGCCGCAAGCAGGGCATTACGGTCATCATCATCACCCACAACTCCGCGCTGGCGCCCATGGCCGATCGCCTGATCCGCTTTAAGAACGGTCGCGTGGAGAGCGAGACGGTCCAGCAAAATCCCGTGCCTATCGAGACGATCGAGTGGTAGCGCCCATGGACCAAGACCGCCAAAACAGCCTACGCCGCGACGCGCAGAACACGGAGCGCGAGCAGGATTTTACGACCTACCGCACTGCCCAAAGCTCAAACGATATGGTGCCGACGGTTTTTCGCCGTGGCATCTACCGCACAATCCGAGGCAGTCTTAAGCGCTTTTTGTCAATCGTGGTCATCACCGCGCTTGGCGTGAGCGTGATGTGCGGCCTTAAGGCGGGTTGCGAGGACCTGTGTGATTCGGTTGATGCCTACTTCGACCAGCAAAATGTCTATGACATTAACGTGCAGTCGACCTATGGCCTGACTGACGATGATCTCGACGCCATACAAGAGGTCGATGGCGTCGAAACGGCCGAGGGCATCTACACCGAGACCGCCTACACCGCCGTGGGCACAACGCGCGAGCGCGTGGTCGTGCAGAGTCTCTCCAAGGAGAACATCGATCAGCCGGTGCTCGTGAACGGCGATTTGCCCGAGAGCGCCGATGAAGTCGCGGTGACTTCGAAGTTCCTGAAGGCATCGGGCAAGAAAATCGGCGATACGGTGAGTTTTGCCGCCAATGACGCGAGCTCGTCCAATCAAAGCGCCAAGGACCAGTTTGCCGCGGGCGATTACACCATTACGGCTGAGGTCCTCGACCCCACTGATGTAAGTTCTGACTCGACAGTCAACGCCTTTCGCGCTGCTTCGGCGGCGGACTATAAGTTCTATGTGAGCGAGGACGCCGCGACATCTTCTTCCTACTCCGCGGTCCACGTGATCGTTGAGGGAGCCAAGAGCCTCAACTCCTATTCGGATTCCTACGCGGCAAAGATCAATGAGGTCAAGGGCAATATCGAGAAGATCCGCGAGGAGCGTGAGAAGGCGCGCGCCCAGGAGCTGACGGTCGACACGCCGGCGAGCTTGGACGCGGCTGAGCGTCAGGCGAATATGCTCTTTGGGATTGAGCAGGACAACATCAATCGCATGGCCGAGGGCAGCGACGAGCGTGCGCAGGCGCAAGCCGACCTGGATCAGCGTCGCGCCGCCGCCGATCAACAGTTTGCCGATGCCCGCGCCGAGCTTTCCGATCTGGGCGAATGCACCTGGTACATCCAGGACCGCGGCAACATCGCAAGCTACTCGAGCGTGGAGAGCGACAGCTCGTCAATTGAGGCCATCGCCACGGTGTTCCCGTTCATCTTCTTTATCGTCGCCGTGCTCATCAGCCTTACCACCGCCACGCGTATGGTCGAGGAGGAGCGCACGCTCATCGGCCTGTATAAGGCACTCGGTTATTCGCGCGGACGCATCCTGTCCAAATACGTGGACTATGCGCTGTGGGCTTGTCTGATCGGCGGCGTGCTCGGCAACATCATCGGATTTGTGGGCCTGCCGCTGTTCCTGTTTACGGTGTTCGACGACATGTACTCACTGCCCCAGATGCTGCTTTCGTACGACATCGTGTCCTCGATCGTTTCGGTGGCGCTGTTTGCCGTGGGCGTGGTGGGCGCCACGATTATCGCCTGCCGCCACGAGATGGCCGAGACCCCGGCCTCGCTTATGCGTCCCAAGGCCCCGCGCGCTGGCTCGCGCATTCTGCTCGAGCGCATCGGCTTTATCTGGCGCCGCATGGGCTTTTTGAACAAGGTCGCTGCACGCAACCTTTTCCGCTATAAAAAGCGCGCCTTTATGACCATCTTTGGCATCGCGGGTTGCACCGCGCTTGTGATTTGCGGTATGGGTATTCGCGACACGTCGGTCGCGCTTTCGCCCAAGCAGTACGGCCACATCACACGCTACGATCTGCTGGCGGTCGCCAATCCCGACGATTTTTCGCAGACGTGCGCGGCGCTCGACGAGCGAAGCGCAGCCAGGGATTCCGGTGTGACCGTAACTTCGACGCTGCCGATCATGACTGACAACGTTACCTTTACGTTTGGCGGCAAGAGCGAGACCGTGCAGCTGATCGTGGTGCCCGATGACCGCACGAACGATCTGGACGACTACGTTCGCCTTGAGGATGAGTCCAAAGAGCCGCTGTCTTTGCGTGACGGAGACGTGTATCTGAGCAAGAGTTCACAGCTGGTACTGGGGATTCAGCCGGGCGATACGGCGCACGTCCAGGATTCGTCGCTCAATGTTGCTAAGGTCAAGGTTAGCGACATCTCGCTCAACTATCTGGGCAACACGCTTTACATGACGCAGGGCACCTATGAGCGCGTGTTCGGTCGAAGCGCACGCCTCAACGGTATCTTTGTGCTGCTTAAGGGCTCGTCGGCCGACCAGATCGCGTTTAGCAAGAAGCTTAAGAGCGACGGTTGGCTCACCATCTCGAGCACGGCCGAGCATTGGGAGAACTATGAGGCGAACTTTGCGATTATCAATTCCGTCGTGGTGCTCGTGACCTTTATGGCGGCGTGCCTGTCGTTTGTGGTGGTGTTTACGCTGTCCAACACGAATATCTCCGAGCGCGAACGCGAGCTGGCGACCATCAAGGTGCTGGGCTTCCGCCGTGGCGAGGTGCACCATTACGTCAACAAGGAGACGTTGATCCTCACGGCAATTGGCGCCGCGCTGGGCGTGCCACTGGGCGGCTTGCTGGCCGAGAGTTTTACGTACATTTTGCAGATGCCGTCGCTGTACTTTGACGTCGAAGTCGAGCCGCTAAGCTACGTGCTCGCCGTGGTGCTTTCCTTTGGCTTTACGTTTATCGTCAACCTAGCCACCAATCGTACCCTCAACAAGATCGACATGGTCGGCGCCCTCAAAAGCGCCGAGTAACCTGCCTGGGATTCAAGCTGTAGCGAGCTGTAATGTACCACAACCGCATTTTTGCATAAACCGCCCCGCCGATTGCATATTTCGGCGGGGTGGTTGCTTTTTGCCCGCGGGTACCCCAGGGGGCGACGTGCAAATTCCGGAGTATTCAGCATCCCGGAGCCCGCGGGTGCGGGAGCGGGCGCACAAAAGCGCATTGAAAGCCTGACTTTGAGCTCCGGCGCCTCGAGGACCGCTCATTTTTTGCAGAATGCGGCCCGCGGCGCCTGTCTCTCGCCCAAAATCCAGTATGCAGGCACCCTCGGCTGCTGAATACTCCCAAAAATGCACGCCGCATCCTACCCCAGGCACTTGCAGCAAGAAGACGAATAGCCACGGCCTCCCCGGTTACCGCAGGAGGCCCCAGGGCTTACCTCCCAAATCTTTCCGCAGGACGGAAGGATCCCGCCGCGCGAAGCGCACGGCGGGATTCTGACATGTCCGAGGACGATTTGGGAGGTAAGCCCTGGGGTCTCCGATGAGAGCAGTTTCGGCTGAGGCTATTCGTCGCCGAAGCTGATGCCCAGCGCCTTGGCCTCGCGCACCAGATCACTCTGGGGGTCGACATACTTGAGCTTGCCGGCGACTTCCTCGAGCGGCATGTGGCACATCTTGCCGTCACGCAGGGCAATCATGTAGCCAAACTCGCCGCGTAGACAGCCCAGTGCCGCCTCGACGCCGCACTGGGTCGCAAAGATGCGGTCCTGGGCGTCGGGCTGGCCGCCGCGCTGCGTGTGGCCGGGGATGGCGACGCGGGTCTCGCGACCGGTCTTGGCCTCGATCTCCTTGGCGATGTCGTAGACGATCGACGGGCTCGTGCGCTCGGCGAGCTTCTTCTTGTACTCCTTCTTGGACAGCGCCGCGTCCTCCTTGGAGATAGCGCCCTCGGCGACGGCCACGATGGTAAAGCGGCTGCCGGTCTCCATGCGATGCTCGATGGTCTTGATGACCTGGTCCATGTCGTAGGGGATCTCGGGAATCAAGATGACATCCGCGCCGCCCGCGACGCCGGCGTACAGCGGGATCCAGCCAACCTTGTGGCCCATGATCTCGATGACGAACACGCGGCCGTGGCTTGAAGCGGTGGTGTGGATGTCGTCGATGCACTTGGTGGCGACGTCGATGGCGCTCGTAAAGCCAAACGTCATCTCGGTGCCCCAGGTGTCGTTATCGATGGTCTTGGGCAGAGCGATAACGTTGAGGCCCTCTTCGCGCAGGCGGTTGGCGGTCTTGGTGGAGCCGTTGCCGCCCAGCATAAACAGGCAGTCGAGCTGCAACTTGTGATAGGTGTGGACCATCGCGGGCACCTTCTCGACGCCGTCGGCCTCGGGAATGTTCAGGCGCTTGAACGGCGTGCGGCTCGTGCCTAGGATGGTGCCGCCGCGGGTGAGGATACCGCTAAAATCGGCGGGCGTCATGACGCGGAACCTGCTGTAGATAAGGCCCTGATAGCCGTCCTCAAAGCCATAAATCTCGATAGGCTCTTCGCTATTGGTCATAAGCGTTTTGACAATGCCGCGCATGGTGGCGTTGAGCGCCTGGCAGTCGCCGCCACTGGTAAGAAGACCGATCCTAAGCATGGTGAATCCTTCCGGGCAAGTTATAACATGCGCATAAGTTTACCCCCGCACACTGTTGATGCGGGGGTAAAACGTGTTAGCTCAAGCGTATGGAAATGTAAGCAACGTCAGGCGAGCGTAAGGACGACGGTGCCAGCGCCTTACAGCGCGAAGGCATCGACGTCGCCCCAGTGGCGGCGCAGCGTGATGGCGGCAGCGGGCTCGGTGTTGTCAAAGACGACCGACCACTGCGTATTGCTGGTGATGTCTTCCGGATTGGGCTCTTGCGCTGCGGCGCGTAGGGCCTTCCGAGCGACTGCCTCGTCCTGGGCACCGACATGGGCGTCAAGGACATCGGCGATTGCGACGGCGCGCTCTTTACCATGGCCCAGCTCGCCATTCTTTTGGTTGGGCAGCACTTCGTCGCCATAGCAGGCATAGAAGTTCGTAACCTGGCGTACAGGAGTCACTTTGCATGCACGGTCGGGGTCGCGCGGATCCCACTCCACCACCCGCGCGTCACCGGCGGCGTCGTTGATAAAGAAGTGGTAATCGCGTCCTGCCATGGCGTGCATGTCGTAGGCGGAAAGCAGGTCGACAGCTTCTTGCGTGGTGGCGGCACGGTCGAGCACCAGACGGATGGCGAGCGAGGTATTGATGACGGGACGTTGCGTGTCCTGGTCACAGGGCTTGGAATCCAGAGTGAGTACGGCAATGGACACGCCGCATTCGTTAACACCGTCGAGCTGGGCAAACGGGCCCATCAACGCCGCGGCGCGTCCGGCGACGGAGTCAAGCGGAGTGTTATCGCCCAGGTTGTTAAGGGCGGCAAGCCCGATGGAAGCATAGCCGCCGCGTGGGTGATTGCGCACCAGCAGCGCCGAGGTGTCGTCCTTAAAGTCGTAATTGCGACCGGTGCGCACGCGGCCTTCGGCATCTACGGCGACAAAAGCGCTGCAGGCAAACTGGGGCGCCTGGACATGTGCCGGCACACCGGGCAGCACCTGCGCCACCACGGCATCGATGTAGGCCTGGTCGTCGCGCACGCCAGCGGCGATGATGCGATCGAGATCGTAGTCGTAGGCGATGTCGATTGCGTACAGGTCATAGCCATCCGCGTAGCCGGTCAAGCGTTTGAGCGACGCGGCGGACTTGATTTGCTTGCGGTAAACGATACCGGTGGCAGCGGCAAGGCCGACGGCGACTCCCGCGACACCGCAGGCGATGGCAATGTTACGTGGCTTCATGACGGCTCCTCTCGTCCTGTTAGCGTAATTGTCGCAAAAGGAGCGCGGGCATGATGGCTCAACTTGGTGAGCGGCGCGGGATTAAACATGGAATGAAGAGTGCGGCGCTGGCGTGGCGGGGTATGCTGGAGGGGACCATCAACCCAGCGAAAGGGGAGAGCATGACGGATCAGGAAACGCCCGAGCGCGCGCATGTGACGGCCGACGATATCGAGGCCGCCAACGACCTCATCGACTTTATCGAGGCATGTCCCAGCATGTTCCATACGGCGGCGACCATTATGGCCGAGCTCGACGAGGCGGGCTTTACCTACCTGCCCGAGAACGCGGCGTGGGACATCGAGCCGGGCGGGCGTTATTACACGCAGCGCAATACCTCGAGCGTTATTGCCTTTAAGGTGGGCGAGGACCTGACCGCGACGTGGGGCGAGGACGGCGTTGCCGGCGACTACCATTTTCAGCTGACGGCGTCGCACAGCGACTCGCCGACGTTTAAGGTCAAGGCCGTGCCCGAGCTCGACGGCGCAGGCGAGACGCTGCGCCTGAACACCGAGGCCTACGGCGGCATGATCGACTACACCTGGTTCGATCGCCCGCTGGCGCTCGCGGGCCGCGTGCTGGTGCGCGAGGGCGACCGTATTGAGAGCCGCCTGCTTTCCACCGAGCGCGAGGTCGCTATTATTCCGAGCCTTGCCATCCATATGAACCGCGGCGTCAACGAGGGCTTTGCGCCCAACCGCGCCGTCGACCTGTGCCCGCTCATCAGCGCCGGTGACCTTAAGCAGGGAGATTTTGACGCCCTGATCGCTGATGAACTGGACGTTGAGCCCGAGCAGATCCTGGGCCGCGATCTGTTCCTGGTCAATCGTCAGGATGCGCGCATTTGGGGCTGGGCCGACGAGTTTATCTCGACGCCCAAGCTCGACGACCTGGCCTGCGCCTACACCTCGCTGCAGGCATTTTTGGGTGCCGAGAACGCGCGCGACGTTTCGGTCTTCTGCTGCTTCGATAACGAGGAGGTTGGCTCCGAGACCAAGCAAGGAGCCATGTCGACGTTCTTGGCCGACGCGCTGCGCCGCATTAACGGATCACTGGGCTTTGACGACGAGTCGTACCATCGCGCCCTTGCCGCCTCGATGCTCGTGAGCTGCGATAATGCGCATGCCGTGCATCCCAACCACGCCGAGAAGTGCGATGCCCGCAACCAGGTCGTGCTCAACGGCGGCATCGTTATCAAGGAAGCCGCCAACCAGCACTACTGCACCGATGCCTTTAGCCGCGCGGTGTTCCAGGCTATTTGCGATGACGCCGACGTGCCCACGCAGGCCTTCGCCAACAAGAGTGATATGGCCGGCGGCTCCACCCTGGGCAACCTGTCGAACATGCAGGCGAGCATGCACGCCGTAGACGTGGGCCTGCCGCAGCTGGCCATGCACTCGAGCTACGAGACCGGCGGCGTACGCGACGTGATGTACGCCATCCGCGCCCTCACCGCCTTCTACGAGCGAAACCTAACCATCAACGGCGCCGAAAGCGTGGAGCTCTAAAATCTGCCAAAAAGGGACAGGTTTACTTTGGCAGGTTTTATTTGGGCAAATGCCGCAATGCCAACAGCTGGACAGAATTGTTATGACACCGCAGGTTGAGCAAACGTCAGCGAGCGATGTCCAGAGCGAACAAGTTGGCATGAAAAAGGCAAGGCATAGACCTTCTGGTCATGCCTTGCCTTTTGAATGACAAATTGTTCGCTCTGGGCGGCGCGCAGCGTCGACCGGTCCGCCGTTCGTTAGAACGGCGGAACCCTAATGCTCGATCCAGCAGCGCAGGGTCTCGCCGGCCTGCAGGTGACGCAGATTCTCCGCGGCGATGTCGACCACGTTGTTGAGCGTGGCTGCCAGGTGGAACCAGCCCGAGACGTGCGGCGTGATGAGCATGTTGGGCGCATCCCACAGCGGGCTTGCGGCAGGCAGCGGCTCGGGGTCGGTGACGTCGACCGCGGCACCGGCGAGATGTCCCGACTCCAGAGCGACAACCAAGTCGTCGGCGACCACAAGATCGCCGCGGCCGCCGTTGGCAAAGAAGGAGCTCGGCTTCATCGCGGCAAAGAACTCGGCGTTCGCCAGGCCGCGGGTCTCGGGTGTGCTGGGCATAAAGGATGCGACGATGTCAGCCTCGGCCAGGCGCTCGGGCAGGGCGTCCATGCCGTCCATGTCCTCAAATACAATGGGGTAGACGAGCGGATGGCGCTTGATGCCGCGGACGTGCGCGCCCATGCTGCGGCAGAGCGTGGCAAAATGGCCGCCGATATCGCCTGCGCCCAGCACCAGCACGTTGGCGTTTTTGAGCGAGGTAACCGGCCCCAAATCCTCCCAGCGATGCTCGCGCTGCAGGTCCTGGTAGCCGGGCAGGCGCTTCATCATAGACAGCACCATGGCAAACATGTGCTCGCTTACTGCCTGGCCATAGGCGCCCACCGAGCAAGACAGTTTGGCATCGGCCGGCACGGTGCCGGCGGCCAAGTAATCGTCATAGCCAGCGGTCTGCAATTGCAACAGCTGGAGATGTTCGCATGCCGTGAGCATGTCAGGGTCGATGTTGCCCAAGATCACGTCGGCATCGGCGACCTGCTCGCGCGTGACGGCGTCGGAGCTCGTGTAGATAAAGTCCTCGCCCGGAGCGCTCGACTCAAGAATTGCGCGATGGCGGTCGTTGACGGGCAGCAAAACCAGAATGTTCACAAGCAGTCCTTTCCGCTTGACCTGCCAAAAAGGGACAGGTTTATTTTGGCAGGTTTTATCAGGCAAAACGCTAAAAAACGCCGGGCTTCGCGATGGGTAACATATCCATCGCGAAGCCCGGCGCATCCACGGCTACCAGCTCAGCAGCTCGTAACCGTCCTCGGTCACCACGAGCTGTACCTCGCACTGGGCCGAATCGCTACCGTCCTTGGTGCGCACACACCAGCCATCGCCCTTGCTGATCTTGATGTCGGGCGCTCCGGCATTGACCATAGGCTCGATGGTAAAGACCATGCCCGGAGCCATGATGGTGTCCACATCGGGTGCCTCGGTGGTAAAGCCCACAAACGGGTCCTCGTGAAACTCCTTACCGATGCCGTGTCCGCCGTACTCGCGCACCACGCTAAAGCCGGCGTCCTCGACCGTCTTTTGCACGGCCTCGGCCATCACAGACAGCGGCAGCCATGGCTTGACGGCCGCCAAACCCGCCTCCACGCTGGCGCGGGTGACGTCGACCAAGCGCTGGCGCTCGGCAGAGACCTCGCCGATGCAGAACATGCGGCTCGAATCACTAAAGTAGCCGTCAAGAATCGTGGAGCAGTCGACGTTGATGATGTCGCCCTCGTGCAGCACATCCGCATCGCAGGGGATACCGTGGCAGACGACGTCGTTGATCGAGGTGCACACGCTCTTGGGATAGCCCTCGTAGTTGAGATCGGCCGGCGTGCCGCCGTGCTCGACGGTGTAGTCGTAGATCATCTGGTCGATCTGGTTGGTGGTCATGCCCGCGGCGATGTGCTCGCCCACGTAATCGAGCACGCCCACGTTGATGGCGGCCGAGCGCTTGATGCCCTCGATATCGGCGGGCGTCTTGTAGAGCGTACGGGGCAGAACCTCCCAGCCCTCCTCCCACAGGCGCTCGAGGCGCTCGTCGAAGGCGCTGTGGCATTTCTTGTACTTCTTGCCGCTGCCGCACCAGCAAGCGTCGTTGCGGCCAGGCACGGGTCCTTTGTCATACATGGCTAACTTCCTTTCATCCGCAGCTAGTATAGCCCACCCACGCGTCCATAAAAGTTGCGGTGATATAGTTCCGATTTAAGCGGTTTAACAGCACAAATAGGAACTATATCACCGCAACTGATGGGGCGGGATGGCTGACACTAGCTGCTGCGTGGTTTTGCTAGTAGCTCACCTGGCAGGGAATGCCGAGGGCTTGGACGCGCTCGGCAATGGCGTCGAGTACCTCAGGCGCTGCTTTGGCAAGGCCGGCGACCGGCGTCTCGCGTGCGACGGTGTAGATGGTCGCCTCCTGCGGGCGAATGCGCTCGAGCGCCGCGAGCCAAGGACCAACGTACTCCTCACCGGTGTTGTCGATGAGCCTGCCCTGATACTCGCCGGTCAAAAAGATCGTCTGGATAATGACATGACCGTTAAAGTTCGCGAACGTCTCGATCTGGTGCTCTACATCGTAGGGGCCAACGGGCTGGTCGAGCAGCTGGATAAATGCCGGGTCGACCGTATCGAGCTTGAGGATGTTGTCGTCGACCATCATGAGCGCATCGTGCACCTGGGGACGGTCGGCGCGCGTGCCGTTGGAAAGCACGGCAATCTTGGTGTTTGGGGCCAGCTGGTCGCGAAGCGCGACGGCACCGGCGATGGCCTGCGGAAACTCCGGCGCGGCGGTGGGCTCGCCGTTGCCGGCAAACGTGATTACATCGGGCAGCTCACCCTCGATTGCCATCTCGTGCAGCTTGGCCTCGAGTGCATCGAGCACCACGGCAGCCGTGTTATAGGGCTCATGGCAGGGGCGCTCGGCGTTGAGGCCGTTTTCGCAATAAATACAGTCGAACGTGCAGATTTTGCCGCTGGCCGGCATCATGTTGACGCCGAGCGAAAGGCCCAGACGGCGGCTGCGGACGGGCCCAAAGATGGGGCTGGCATTTAAAAACGTAGACATAGGCATGTGCTCCTCAAGACAATTGTGCCTAAGCATAGCATCGGCTCCAAAGCAAGGTGCGGGCTCTTGCTTTGCAAGTTTCGTTTTTTCGCGTCGCTCATTATGCCGCGCCATGAAAAGTCTCGGGTCGGGTACAGTTAATCTGTTAACAAGGCGTAAGGCAATGCGGGTCCATCCAACCGTACTGACGTGCAACTGGATGGGCGTTGATGATGGGGGCACAACATGGATTTTACGGTCGAGAATGCGGGCACCACGATTGCCTGTCGCGAATATGCCGGCCCGGATGTGTCGCCTGATGCTCCTGCCTTGGTGTGCGTGCACGGCGCTTGTGTCGACGGCACATTTTTCGACGGCATCGCTTGTGAGCTCAGTCGCAACTACCGCGTAATTGCCTACGACCGCCGCGGCTGTGGTGGCAGCAGCGATGCGGCAGACGGCAGCTATGATCTTGCCACTCAGGCCGCCGACCTGCGAGCCGTGATCGAGTACGTTGGCGCTCCGACAAATGTGCTTGCGCACAGCGCCGGCACGTTGGTGGCGCTGGAGCTTCTTCGCACCGAACCCCATCTTGTCGCCCGTGCGATTCTGCATGAGCCGGCCGTGTCGGCCGAAGGCGTCGGCATGGGCGCAGCTCCGGTTTTGCTCGATATGATTGCGGCTGGAAAGGTTTCAAGGGCGCTCCGGCTTTTCTTGGGAGCCCTCGGCGACTTGGACCCCGAGGCTCCTGGGACGACCGAGGCGGAAGCCAAACATGCCCTACGCAACGGCCGCAGTTTCATGGCAAACGAATACGGGATTACTATGACCTGCGTTCCCGATTGGGATAGCGTCCGCGCGTCAAGAACGGTGAACGCCGTGCTTTTGGGCGAGCTTTCGATCGGCACGCCTCGCGAGGCGGGCACGAGGATAGCGGCTGAGCTTTTGGACTGTCCACTCGTAATGGTTCCCGGCGCGCACAACGGCCTGCGCGATCGCCCGGCAGCGGCTGCCCGGGCTGTCTGCGGCATCCTGGGGCTCTAACACCCGCAATAGTCAAAGCGGCCTTCACCTGCAAACGTTTCGGCCGTGTTAACAACTGTGCTCAAAACCTCACGTCTGCGGCTTCAATCGTGCCGTCTGCCAACTCATAAAAATGTAACAGGATTCACGTGCTTACCTGCATCGACAAGGTGTTACCCTTGTAACATTTGGAACCAACCGCTTCATGCGAAACTATCGAAAGGGCCCCATATGCTCAATAATCACGAGGTCAATCTAACCGACGAGGAGGCTGCCGCCGAGGTCGCCCGTGTCGCGAAGACCTACCCCGTGGTGCGTTTGCTGTCGGCCGATCAGATTAAGAACGAGCCTAACTGCCTACTCGCCGGCAATCGGTGTCCTTGCCTGCGTCATTCAAGTCTTGAGGCCTTGACAGATTCCGATGAGGTGTCGGAGCAACTGCTCAACGATGGCGTTGAGTACCGCGCCCATCTGCGCCCTCTGAAGGTCGAGGGCGAGCCTCACGTCCTGCTGATGGTGCGTCCGATCGATGAGCAAGAGGCCGCAGAAGAGGACCTTGTCTACACCGACGTGCTGACGAGCGTGCGCAATCGCCGATATTACGAGGAAAAGCTCCGAAGCGCCCGCATGAATGCCGGCGTTGCGATGATTGACCTTGATGATTTTAGGGCCTTCAACGATACGTGTGGCCGTCATGCCGGCGACCTTGCACTCGGTGCTGTGGCGACAGCCATACGCAGCGGAATTCGTTCGACTGACGAGCTTGTGCGCTATGGCTGCGACAAGTTTGTGGTCGTCATGCCCAATATTCCCTCCGATGACTTCGCCCGTCGCCTGCATCAGGTGTCCGATGCCGTTCATGCCACGATTGTTCCGGGCCATGAGTACGTGAGCCTGACGGCATGTGTTGGTGGCGTTCGTATTCATGGCGAGACGGTTGATGAGGGCGTTGGCCGCGCTGTCCAGTTACTGAGCCGTGCTAAGGCAAAAGCCGGTACGGTCGTGACCGATGGCGATTTCATCGAGGCCTTCCAAAACGAAAAGCCTTTGGTGCTTATCATCGATGACTCCGAGATGAACCGAGCCATTCTCAACGAGATGCTCAAGGACGAGTATTGCATCCTCGAGGCTGATAACGGTCGTACGGCGCTCGATATGGTCGACCGCTATGGCGATGAGTTGTCGCTCGTGCTACTGGACATTGTCATGCCGGACGTGAGCGGCTTTGAGGTGCTGGCCGATCTGTCGCGCCGATCGGTTGTTGACAAACTACCTGTCATCATGATCTCGAGCGAAGATTCCGACGATGTGGTTCTGCGCGCGTACGAGCTGGGCGCCTCGGACCATATCAGCCGCCCGTTTGACTCCCGTGTCGTGCGCCGCCGTGTAAGCAACACCATCCGCCTATACGCCAAGCAGCGCCGCCTGACGAGCCTGCTGTCCCAGCAGTACAACGAGCGCGTCAAGAACAGTCGCATGCTCATTGACATCATGGCCGGTGTCATGGAACTTCGCAATGGCGAGAGTGGCAGGCACGTTACGAATATCGAAAAGCTGACCGAGCTGCTGCTTGGCTGTCTAGTCCAGCGCAGCGACACCATTTCCCTCGACAACGAGGAACGCTCCACGATTGCCCTGGCTTCGGCGCTGCACGATATCGGCAAGATGGCGATTGACGATGCGATTCTCAACAAACCCGGACGCCTTACGTCCGAGGAGTTCGAGATTATGAAGACGCATACCACGATCGGCGCCGACATGTTGCTTGAGCTGGGTTGCCATCACGTCGGCAATGCGCTTATGGAATATGCGTACCAAATTGCGCGTTGGCACCACGAGCGCTGGGACGGCAAGGGCTATCCCGATGGCCTTAAGGGCGACGAAATTCCCATTGCCGCACAGGTGGTTTCGGTGGCCGACGTGTACGATGCTCTGACGAGCGTGCGTGTGTACAAGGACGCTATTCCGCACAAGGAGGCGATCCAGATGATCCTGGACGGTAAGTGCGGCACCTTTAACCCGCTGTTGCTCGACTGTCTGCTCGAGGTGCAAGACCGTATTGCCGAGACGTTGGCACGCCCCGCCGACGTTGTCGCGTTTCCCACGATTTAGTTTGACCTAAGGAGTTTTAATCCATGATTTCCATGCGTGAGGCGTATGAGAAGATCGGCGCTAATTATGATGACGCGTGCGCTCGGCTGATGGGCGAGGAAATGCTTGCCCGCTTTGCCCTCAAGTTTTTGGATGACGAGAGCATGGACAAGCTGGAGGCCGCCATGGCGGCAGGAGACGCCGAAGGTGCGTTTATGGCAGCGCACACGCTCAAGGGCGTGAGCCAGAACCTGGGATTCGATAATCTGTACGAGCCGGCGGTCGTGGTGACCGAAGCACTGCGCGGCGCCGATGCCGTTGACGGCGCTCGCGAGGGAATGCATGCGTTGCAGCAGCAATATGCGGCAACGATGTCGGCCCTGCGCGAGACGGCCGAATAAGAGCTTGCGGGCCTTGATGACTATGAGAGTGGATAATCTCCCGTTTTAGGCCCGGTGGCGGCCTCAAAGTGGGAGATTATCCACTCTCGTTCGATATGTGTCCAAAAATCCACGCTCACCCCTCCGGGTTAGTAAATGGCCTATGCGCACTGGCGGGGCTTTCCGCATGCAATCAATATCGTTGTTCGATAAACTGTTCGAATAACGATAGAGTCGATGAGGGTGAGTGTATGTCTAACAGCGTTCAGCGTATGGCCAAAGCGGGCGAAAATATCAGGAAGCTTGGCTTTTGCATGGCAGCCGTTTTTGCAGGGATGCTCGTCGCTTTTGCCGCGTTGGTTGTTTACGTGATCTGGTATGCGGTTGCAAACGTTGCCTCTGTCGATTCTTTCGGCGTCGTGACGCTTCTCGATGGCGGGTGCATCGTTATCCCAAGCGGACTGTGCCTGGCACTCGTCGTGGGTATTTCGCTTGTCGTTCTGTGTGGGATCAGCCGTAACATCTCGCGAGGCGTCTCGCCCTTTACCAAGACGCATGTGCGGCTTATCCGTGTTCTTGCGCTTGCCTTTGCTGTTAACGCCGCGGTTTCGCTTATTGGTGCCTACGGATCGGTCAATCTTACCATTG
The DNA here is from genome assembly GCF_032584215.1 of Collinsella aerofaciens. Classification (GTDB taxonomy): domain Bacteria; phylum Actinomycetota; class Coriobacteriia; order Coriobacteriales; family Coriobacteriaceae; genus Collinsella. The sequence continues at coordinate 35,082 of NZ_JAWHPN010000028.1, forward strand.
GTGGGCTGGAGCTTTACGTCGTGCCTCATTCCTTCGTTATTGAGATTTGCCAAGGCGTTGCCTTTGATGCGGGGTCGCTTATCGGCGCGGCTGTCTGTCTGTGTATCTCGGTGATCTGGAGTTATGCCTCGCTGCTCCAAGAGCAGTCTGACGAGCTTGTGTAGGAGGAAGCATGAGCTATCTCATCATCGAGCTTGAGACGCAGCTACTTAAGACCGGAAAGACCAGTGCTGATCTGATTCGTGCCACGGGGCATACTCCGGCTAATATTTCTAAGCTAAGAAACGGAAAAATTAAAGCTATTCGCCTTAAGACGCTTCTCGATATTTGCGATGAACTTGACTGTCAACCGGGAGATATTATTCAGCGCGTGAGCGAGAAAGAGCTTGAGGAGCTTATTGTTGAGCGTGCAAAAAATGTCGTGAGGCAGATGCGGGACGGCGGAGGCAATGAGGCGTTGCTTCCGACATCAGTCTTTGCTGTAGATTTGAGCGACGAGTAGCATAAAGCGAACAACTATAACGAAATCTAACAGTTTAGATAACAGGTGATGATTCGGGGACCGCAAGGCCCCCGAATGCTATGCTCTTCCCAGCCAAACAGAGAATTTGCCCGAGCGCCCACCCGGATCTTTGTTTGGCGACAATCCCT
>NZ_JAWHPN010000029.1:0-35045 GCF_032584215.1 Collinsella aerofaciens
ATTCTTGACGGCCTGAACAATCGTCAATATCGGTCGGAGGGGTGGCTTTGTAAAGCCGTTTGTCTCCACCCGCGTAGCGGGTGGTTTAAAGCTGGCCGCTGCGCGGCCAGCGGACTAAAGTCTTGAAGCAAAAGCGCGGCCTAAAAGGCCGCGCACCATCTTTATTCAGATTAATCATTGCCCGTTGTGACATCGCCGAACCCGCAGGGCAGAGAACAAGTTCCCTCCCGGCGCACTCCGCAGGACGCAAGAAGCCCTCGCCGCACGAAGTGCGCAGCGAGGGCTTCTTGCATGTCCGAGGACGCGCCGGGAGGGAACTTGTTCTCTGCCCGGATAGGTAAGACAAATTACGCGACGGTGTAAACCCAGTTGTGCTTATCCTCGACAGCACCGGACTGGATGCCGGTCAGGGTCTCGCGGAGCTTCTTCATCACAGGGCCGATCTCGGTGTAGCCAGCCGGGAAGGTCACGGTCTCGTCGGCGCCGTAAACCTTGTTGTCGATCTCGCCGACCGGGGAAATAACGGCAGCGGTGCCGCACAGGCCGCACTCGACAAAGGTACCGGCCTTGACCTCGGCCCACTCGACGGGACGCTGGTCAACGGTCATGCCCAGGTCCTGAGCAACCTGAACGAGCGAACGACGGGTAATAGAGGGCAGGATGGAGTCGGTGTGCGACTGCGGAACGACGAGCGTGCCGTCCTCCTTCACGAACAGAACGTTGGCGCCGCCGGTCTCCTCGACATAGGTGCGGGACTCGGAGTCGAGATACAGGTTCTCGGCATAGCCCTCGCGGTGAGCCTCCATCGTGGGCTTGAGGGACATGGCGTAGTTCAGGCCGGCCTTGATGTTGCCGGTGCCGTGCGGTGCGGCGCGGTCGTACTCGGAAACGCGCAGCTTGACGGGCTTGAGGCCACCCTTAAAGTACGGACCGACCGGGGTCACGAGAATGCGGAACGTGTACTCAGGAGCGGGAGCCACGCCGATCACGTCACCGGAGCCGATCATAAACGGACGCACGTACAGGGTCGCGCCGGAACCGAAGGGCGGAACCCAGGCGGCGTTGGCAGAAACGACCTGCTTGACGGCCTCAACGAACTTGTCCTTGGGGAACGGGGGCATCTCGAGGCGCTGCGCAGAGTTGTACATGCGCTCGGCATTCATGTCGGGGCGGAAGCAGACGATGCTGCCGTCCTCGGCGGTGTAGGCCTTCAGGCCCTCAAAGACCTCCTGGCAGTAATGGAAGATGCCGCCGCACTCGGAGACGTGCAGGGTGTGGTCGGTGGTCAGGCCGCCCTCGTCCCACTCGCCATCCTTCCAATGGGCCTCGTAGCTGTAATCGGTCTTCATGTAGCCAAAGCCTAGGCTACCCCAATCGATATCCTTCTTCTCGACAGTCATATGTCGCTCCTTACATACACAGTTGCAAACTCGCGAACCCGCACGCAAGGACCGAGGCCGACCGCGTCGCAACGTCGCACGCCCGGAGCGTAGAGCCGGACGGGACACGCGAGCAGCATCAAAGCCGATGGCACGTCGATTCGCATGCACGAGATTGTACTCCCCGCACGCGTCTGATAAAACGCTTTTCTTTAACTAAGTAAAGTATTTTCATTTGACCGAAGCAAAAAGGCCCGCCACCGTAAGCGGTGACGGGCCTCAACTGTACGGTCTGCGCGCTGGCTCGAGCTAGGCGTTCTATTTACCCAGCTTGGCCTTAACCAGACCGACCACGGTCGGGATGATCGACACGGCAACGATGCCGATAATCAGCAGCTCAAAGTGCTCCTGCACAAAGGGAATGCCGCCAAAGAAGTAGCCCAGCAGCGTAAAGACCGTCGACCAGGTAATGCCGCCCAGCACGTTAAAGACGACAAAGTTGCGCCAGTGCATGCCGCCCATGCCAGCGATAAAGGGCACAAAGGTGCGGATAAACGGGAAGAAGCGACCCAGGAAGATGGCCAGGTGACCCCACTTGTCCAAGAAGTCCTCGGACTTTTTGATGCGCTCGGGCGTCATGGCCTTGACCTTGCCCGAAGCGATGATCTTGCGGCCAAAGAAGTGACCGATCATAAAGTTGCACTGATCGCCCAAAATGGCAGCGGCCCATGCGGTGGCCAGAAGCGCCACGATGTTAAAGCCGCCGTTGTGGGCAAAGAAACCCGAGGCGAACAGCAGCGAATCACCGGGAAGGAACGGGAAGAACACCACGCCCGTCTCGATAAAGATGATCAGGAACACGCAGCCGTAGGCCATAAGCGGGCCGGCGGCGATCCAGCTGGCGATCGCGGTGCGCGGGTCCTTAAGCAGCTCGGCAATAAAATTGATGAAACCCATGAAGTAAAACCTCTCAGTTGTGGGCGCGGATACGTCCAAGTTGACCAGTATACGGTTGCGGTGCCCCCTCGTGCGCAACCCCACAAAAGCATGACTCCATTACCAGCAAGTTTGCATAACTGACACTTGTAGCGCAAAGCCGCCAAGATTGTCCTTTTTAATCCCTAGCGAATCGCTATACTTTATTGAATCGCATTGCCATGGCGCTAAGGGAGGGCGGCCGGTGAGCTTTATCAATACCATTCGCGAGGACATCAAGACCGTCCAGGCGCAGGACCCCGCCGCGCAAAACGGTCTGGTCATCTTTCTTTCCTATCCTGGCCTGCACGCCAAGTGGAACCACGTGCCCGAGCACTGGCTGTGGGAGCACGGTCATCGCTCGCTCGCCCGCGTGCTCTCGCAAATCACCCGCCACATCACCGGCGTCGAGATTCACCCTGCCGCGCAGATTGGCAAGCACTTCTTTATCGACCACGCCATGGGCGTCGTCATCGGCGAGACCACCATTGTGGGCGACAACTGTGTGCTCTACCAGGGCGTCACGCTCGGCGGCACCGGCAACGAGACCGGCAAGCGTCACCCCACCCTGGGCAACAATGTCACGGTGGGCACGGGCGCCAAGGTGCTCGGCAACATCCGCATCGGCAACAACGTCAAGATCGGCGGCAACTCGGTCGTCGTTAAGGACGTCCCCGACAACTGCACCGTCGTGGGCGTGCCGGGACGCATCATCAAGCGCAACGGCTGCCGTGTGTTCGAGGAGAGTTTCGACGCCAAGCAGCATCGCGAGTACATGCCCGATGACGCCGCCGAGCAGTCCGCCCTCAACCGCCAGGGCATCACCGAGAATGCCCGCCGCGTCAAGGAACTCGAGCGAGAGGTGGCCGAGCTCAAGGCCCTCGTCGCCAAGCTCGTGGACGAACGCTAGGAACGCAAGCGGCACAAAACGACATCGGCATCAACGCAAAGGCGCGCCAGGGAATTCATCCCCGGCGCGCCTTATTTGTGATGTGGCAAAGAGACTGTCCCTTTGTCACATTATGCGAACTGGCTCAGATAGAGGTCGGCGTAGGCACCCTCGGCAGCCAGCAGCTCCTTATGCGTGCCCTGCTCGATAATGTTGCCGTGATCCATGACCAAGATCAGGTCGGCGTCCACGATCGTCGACAGGCGGTGCGCGATCACAAAGCTCGTGCGCCCGCGCATGAGCGCGTCCATGGCACGACCGATGGCAAGCTCGGTACGCGTATCCACGCTTGAGGTCGCCTCGTCCAGGATGAGAATCGCCGGGTTATTGAGCAGCACGCGTGCGATGGTCAGCAGCTGACGCTGGCCCTGGCTGATGCTTTCGGCATCGTTGGCCACGCGCGTGTCATAGCCCTGCGGCATGGTGCGCACAAAGAAGTCGACCTGCGCGGCGCGCGCAGCCGCCACGATCTCCTCACGCGTCGCCTCGGGACAGCCGTAGGCGATGTTTTCGGCAATCGTGCCATCGAACAGCCAGGCGTCCTGCAGCACCATGCCAAACTGCTGCCGTAGCTCGCCGCGGTCCATGCGGCTCGTATCCACGCCGTCGAGCGTAATACGCCCGCCGTCAATCTCGTAGAAGCGCATGAGCAGGTTGATGAGCGTCGTCTTGCCCGCGCCCGTGGTTCCCACCACGGCAATCTTCTGGCCCGGCTCGGCGGTAAACGACACGTCGTGCATAAGCGGCTTGTCGGGCGAATAACCAAAGCGCACGTGCTCAAAGGAGACGCGACCCTCAACGCGACCCGGCAGCTTGGCGGCCTCGTCCGGCAGCGGATCGGCCTCCATCTCGGGCTCATCGAGCAGGTCGAACACGCGCTCCGCACTCGCCAGCGCGCTCTGCAGCGAGTTGAAGGTAAACGACAGCTGCGTCATGGGCTCAGATGCCTCGTAGATAAACTGGAAGAACGCCTGGAACACGCCGACGGTCATGTGGCCGGCAACCAGCATACTGCAGCCCACAATCGCAATCACGATCTGTGCCAGGCGGCCGATAAAGCGCACCGCGGGGCCGACGGCGTTAATCATAAAGTCGGCCTTGGCACTCACGCGTGCCAGCTCGCCCGAGGCCTGGTGCACCTCGGCAGAACTTTGGCGCTCGCGGTTAAACGCGCGAATCACCAGACGGCCCGAGTAGCCTTCCTCGACCGCACTCGTAATCTTGGACACCCACTCTTGGCGCTCACCGGTTACGTCATGCGTGCGGCGCGAGACCACCTTGGTCACCAGCAGCGACAACGCCGTAAAGAACAAAAAGACGAGCGTGAGCGGCACGCTAAACACGAACATCACGCTCACGGCGCCCACCACGGTACCGATCGACACCAGAAGCTGCAGCAAGCCGCGCTGCATGCTCTCGGACATCTTGTCCAAGTCGTTGGTCGCACGGCTGACGACCTCACCGGGACGATGCGCGTCAAAAAAGGCAAGCGGCAGACGGTTGAGCTTTTGTGCGATGCGGTTGCGTAGGCACAGGTTGAGGCGTTCGGCAACGCTCGACATCAAAAAGCTCTGGAGCGCGTAGAACGAGGCAGCGGCCGTCCAGATCATAAAGTAGATGAAGATGGTCCTGCCGCAGTTCTCCCAGGTGATGTTGAAGGTGGTGTCGTTGGCAAACGCCACCTGAATGTGGCTCCACAGCTCATCGATCACGCGGGCGCTATATGCCGGCGCAGCAGTGTTAAAGATGGCATAGAACACAATGCTCGCGAACACGATATAGAAGCGCCAATGGTCGCCGGCAGCCTCGCTCCACAGGCGGCGCACCGTCGCCCAGGTATCTCGAGGCGTCTCGTCCTCGTCTTCATCGTCCACGTCGCGCATACGCTCTGCCTCGGCGCGGGCGCGCTCGTCCTCGGCACGTTCGTTTTCCTCGTAGAGCGCTTGGCGGCGAGCCTCGCGCTCGGCTGCAGCCTTGGCGGCGTCATCCAGCTCGGGTGCCACGGCAGCCGTTTCCTCGACCAGTCCCGCGGCAGCGGCGTCATCAACGCCGCCCTGCTTCTTGAGCTCCTCGGTCATGCTACTCACCTCCCTTCATCTGCGATTCCGCGATGGCGCGGTACACCTCGCAGGTTTCCATAAGCTCGCTATGCGTGCCCAAGCCCACAACCTCGCCATCCTTGAGCACGACGATCTGGTCGGCGTGCAAGATCGTCGAGATGCGCTGCGCGATGATGAGCACCGCAGCGTCACGCGTCTCGTCTTGCAACGCATGACGCAGGGCGGCATCGGTCTTAAAGTCCAGGGCCGAAAAACTGTCATCGAAGATATATAGATCGGCATGCTTCATGAGCGCACGGGCGATTGCCAAACGCTGGCGCTGGCCGCCCGAAAAGTTCGTACCGCCCTGCGCCACCGGGGTATCGAGCCCCTGCGGTTGGTCGAGTACAAAGGTGCTCTGGGCAACCTCAAGCGCGTGAAGCATGTCGCCCTCGGTCGCGCCTTCGTTACCAAAGCGAAGGTTGCTCGCCACCGTGCCCGAGAACAGCCACGCCTTCTGCGGCACATAGGCAATGCGCCCGCGGATTTCGTCTTGCGTAAGCTCGCGCAGGTCCACACCATTCAGGCGAATGGAGCCCTTGGTGGCATCGTGGAAGCGCAGCAGAAGCTTTGCCACCGTCGATTTGCCCGAGCCTGTCGAGCCAACGATCGCAGTCGTCTGACCGCGACGGCAGGCAAAGCTCAGGTCGCACAGGGTGTCCTCGTCGGCATCGTCAAAGCGAAACGACATGTGGTCGAACACGGCCACCGCATCGGCTTCGTCTTGGGGCTCGCGTGCCCCGTCATCCAGCGTGCGCTCGCCATCGACGATGCTCGGCTCAATCTCCAACACCTGCTGCGCACGGTTCAGGCACGCGGCAGCACGCGGAAGCGTCAGCACCACCATCTGCGCCATCATCACAAAGAACAGGATCAGAATTGCATACTCCAGCACCGCCGAGATGCTCGCGATCTGCATGGCGTGGGCGCCCACGCGGTTGCCGCCAACCCACAGCACCGCCACCTCGGCGATGTTCATCAAAAAGAAGCTTGAGCTGTCGAGGCCCACAAACAGGTGGTTGACTTTGATGGCGTTGGCGGCGTAGTCGCTAAACACCTCGTCCAGGCGCCGCTCCTCGTGACGCTCCTTGTTAAACGCACGGATGACGCGCACGCCCACGATGTTTTCGCGCAGCACCACGTTCATGCGGTCGATAAAGCTCTGCAAGCGCATAAAGATCGGCGCGGCGTTAGCCACCGTAAAGACCGCCGCTACGAGCACGATCGCAACGACTACGCCCAGAAGCGTGCCCATGGCGGGATCGATAAACCAGGCGAAGATGATGCCCGCCACAGCCAAAAACGGCACGGGCAGCACCAGCTGAATCGTCTGCAGAATCGCCTGCTGAATCACGTTGATGTCGTTGAGCGAACGCGTGATCATCGATCCGGTGCCAAAGCGCTCAAAATCGCTGGCCGCGAGCTCGAGCGATTTGTCGTACACGGCATTGCGGATATCGCAAGCCACGTTGGCGGCCAGGCGCGCCGAAAGATAGCAGCCCAGCACCGTGCCGCCGCTAGCCATGCTCGTCGCAATAAACATGTATAGGCCGTTGCGTAAAATGTAGTCGACATCGCCCGTGGTAATACCGGTGTTGACCATGTTCGCCAGCATCGTGGGAACCAACAGCGTACCGACGTTATCCACCAGCAGCACCAGCAGCGTCACCGCGACAAGCCCTCGATAGGGCTTCAAAAACCTCATTAACAGTCGCACGACTCCCCCTCATCTTGATTCTCGGCTTGGCTCTCGGCAGCGATATGCTGCTTAAATGTCTCGCACTCCTCGCCGAGCACCTGAGAGAATTTGCCGATCAAGCGCATAATCTCGCGCTGCTCACACGGCTCAAGCGCGCCAAAGGCTCGCTGCTCGGCCTTGAGTGCCGGCAGCGCATAACGCTCGGCAAATCGCCTGCCCTCTTCGGTCAGGCTCACAACCTTGTTCTTACGACTGCCTTCGGCAAACTCCAACGTTGCGAAGCCCCGCGCCGTCAAGGTTTTAATTGCCGAGTTGATGGTCTGCTTGCTGTAGAACCATTCGCTTGTCAGACGGCTTACGGCAATACTGCCGCCCGCCGTGCTGGTATCAACGAGCATCCAGTAAGCGCAGTCCGAAAGGCCGCAGGCGCGCGAGAACTCCGAATAGATATGGTCGAGTCCATTGAGCAACCGGTCGAAGTCGACCAGTGTAACCGCACTATTCATCTATCCCACCATTCGATTGTCCGAGTTTTGACCAATTTTGTGTCTCTAGATTAGTCCGAGTTTTGACTATCGTCAACAGGCTCTCCGCAAATGCGTGCACTTTTATGGCCTATCGGCAGAAAAAGACCGCCGGCGCGGGGGCGGCGCCAGCGGTCACGTGAAAATCGAGTTTTATTGCCTGTTAAGCGGCGACGGCCTCATAGACCGTAGCGCCCGAGAAGCTGTCATGCAGGCTCTTGCCGGCAATCCACGGCAGCTCGACGACCTCGCAGACCGTGTTGACCAGCTCGGAGCAGTCAGTAAAGTGGCCCTTGTCGTTGAGGGCCTCGCAATCCTGAACACGCCAATAGCCATCGGTGTGCGTGATGTAGTACTCGTGATCGTTGATCGACACGAAAGCGCGCGTCTTGGAACGCAGCAGCTTCAGAAATCCTTCGAAGTCGGTCTCGACGACATCTCCAGCCTGGAACATGATGTTACCTCCTGGCCCGGCGCCACCACGGCGCATTGATAAACGTTGGTACTCCTTTAGTAAAACCTTTATCAGAGGTTATGCGTTCGTCATTTAGGCAAGTGGTAAAAAACCGCAGGGTAGACGGGATAAAACGTTTAACCATCCCATTTGTTTGTCACATTCTGAAGGTACTTTTATGCAAACCTACTTTCCCAATTGGAATCTATCCTTTTGGCCGGGCAATTGACCGTCTATCGTTTGAGCCCGACGGGTATGAACGGGGCATCTGCAACGCCACCGCAAGGAGACACCATGGAGACTATCGAAGCACTCATTCACCGCCGCAGCTGCCGCAACTACAGCGATCGTCCCGTCGAGGCCGAAAAGCTTGCACGTATTATCGAAGCCGGCCAATATGCACCGAGCGGCATGGGCCGCCAGCCGGTGACGTTTGTCGCCGTCACCGACCCCGCGACCGTCGAGCGTCTCTCGCAGCTCAACGCGCAAGTCATGGGCAGCAACAGCGACCCCTTCTATGGCGCCAAGACCGTTGTGGTGGTGCTGGTTGACCGCAGCGTGCCCACACATCTGGAAGACGGCTCGCTCGCCATGGGCAACTTGCTCAACGCCGCTTATGCGCTGGGTGTCGATTCGTGCTGGATTCACCGCGCGCATGAGGTCTTTGACTCGGGCGAGGGCCTGGAGCTGCTGGCCAGCTGGGGCCTGCCCGCCGACGGCAGTCTGCGCGGCGTCGGTCACTGCATTCTGGGCTATGCCGAGGACACGCTACCCGAGCCCAAACCCCGCCGCGACAACGTGGTATACGTCAAGTAGCGCAGGAGTGTCCCAAACTGCCGGCAGAAAAGGAACGTCCCCTTCTGCCGGCAAGCTATGTTGATATTTGAGTTGTCGTCGTTTCGTTCGTCTGGGTCGTTTCGGCTTCGCTGCCTTGTTCGTCCTCGTCCTTTTGCGCATCGGCGATGGTGGAGGCCGCCGCGACGATACCGCGCTGGGGCGCGACACCCGTCTGGGTCTGAGCGCCCTCGACAACTTCTGTGCCTGCATGCGCGAGCTCGGGCGATTTAAACACTGCGTCCAAGTTGGCGCCACCGCCGGCATATCCGAGCGCAGCGAGCGCGATGACGATCACTGCAACGGCGGCCACGATCGGCACGTAGCGATGCCAGCCGGCGGGATTGAGCCCGCTGCGGCGAGCCGCCCCGCGGCTGATGTAACCGAGCGTTCCGTCGTGCTTGAGCTTTGAGCCCACCACGCGTTTGCGGCCCCACAGTGAGGACTCTGCCTGCATTGCCAAGCGGGCGCTTGCCGAAGGATAGCCATATTTAGTGCGCTTGAACGAGCCATCAAACCCCGAGGCGTGTTTGCCCCACGTCACCGATGTCGTGCGTCGGTTGACCGGCGCGGCGCTCCGCCTTCTGCGGCTCGGTTTTGAAGTCTCAGCCATATGCCCTCGCACGCCGTAACCAAATCGAAACAATAACGCTTTGGACTGTAGCACACGCGTCGCGCGCGGTCACGGGCGCCTCGCTCAACGGTCATCGTCCTTCAGCAAGCGCCACAGCGTTGTACGGCTTATACCCAGCACCTCTGCCGCACGAGTCCGGTTGCCGTGGAGATGATCTACAACCAGATGCGCGATATCTCGCTCGGTATCGGCCAGCGGTCGCAGGATATACAGGTCGCTTTCGAGCGTCGGGGCGCCAAAGGTTGCGGTCTTAATCACGTCCTCTTGGGCGAGCGCTTCCTCCGCCACAGCGCGGTCCACCGTGCCCGCCCCCACCAATATATACAGTCGTTCCGAGACCTCGCGGAGCTGCAGATAATTGCGCGGCCAGCGGTAAGCATCGAGCGTCTTCGTCGCCGCGGCAGACAGCGTGGGCGCTGCCGTCCCAAATGCATCAGCGAGATATTCCAAATAGCGCGCAACCTTCGTCGACGCGGCTCCCTGCTCGGCGATTGCCGGCGCCACGCTCACCGCACAGGCGAAGCGCTCGGTCACAAAGGCGGCTTGATCACTTTCGCTGCCGCCCGGCATGTCATTCGCCGTCAGCACCACATGGCAGCGCGTCGCCAACGCGGTGTCGGCCATCGTGGAAACGAGCTCGCGGAGGCGCTGGGGGCCAACCGCGTTCCAGCCCTCAATGCAAAGGGTCAGCCCCGTTTGGAACAGCGGCGATTCGGAGCTTTTGAGCATATGGCGCCAACCGCGATCGGTGAGTTCATCGAGCGCAACGGAAACAAAGGGCTGATCGGCAAAAGGACCGTCCAGATAGAGGCGCTTGGCGATCTCGACCTGACCCGCTCCCAGCTCACCCTCGAGCATAAGGGGCACACCGCGCGCGTAGCTCTCGGCAACCGGCGCAGCCACCGAGGCCGCCCCCTCAACGATGCCGTACGCGCTCGATTCGTAGCGGGCCTCAACCTCGTCGGCGTTGAGCCACTCGATGCCCGCATGCGCCGCGGCGCCGCGCACCTCGCGGACCACGACGACCCAAAGGCCCCCGCCCTCTTTGTCGGTGGGGCGAACGGTCAGGCTCAGGCGCGTACCCGCACGCCCCATAACCAGACGCGCGCCGTCTCCTATACGGTCGAGGCGCTCAGCGACAAAAGCCGCCACACCCCGCTCGAGCGCCGTGTCATTCATGGTCGAGATCGCGACGTCCCCACGCGCATCGATTGCCAATGCCGAGGCCCCGGCAGCAGCTAGGGCATCGGTCAAGATGTTCAGCTTAGCATTGCTATCCATGATTTGCCCCTGTCCGCGGCGACGTGCAACCGCCGACGGTCGCACGACCGAGTGTTTCAAAATTGAACGATATTGCTCACCAAACACTATAGGGCAGAAAGCGCCGTCCTGCGAGTATAGGTGTTGCCCCGCATCGCCATCCTGGCGGGGCGATAAGAGCTCTTCGGGACTTATAAACCTGCGGACAAGCCATACCCGCAAGAGCTCCTATCGCTCCACCGAAGGCTTGCGCTCACCGGCAGCCAGCACGCGAATAAGCTACTTCTCTACCAGATTCCCAGCACGTGCTGCATTCCCAAACTCATGCACGCAATGCCAATCCAGCAGCAAAAGCCCAACGCGATGGGCTTGCCGCCCTTTTTGACCAGCTCGACGATATCGGTATTAAAACCAATAGCCGCCATGGCCATCACAATAAAGAACTTCGACAGCTCCTTGATGGGCGCCGTGATGGACGCGGGAAGCTGAAGCACCGTGGTGATCACGCTCGCCAGCACAAAGAACAGCACAAACATGGGAAACGCACGTTTAAGCGAGAACGTGCTTTTGGCGTCACCGCCGGCCTTGCGTGCCAGATGCATCTGCCAGCATGCGAGGACCAGCGTGATGGGAATAATGGCCAGCGTCCTGGTGAGCTTGACCACTGTGGCGCTCTCGAGCACATTGGCGCCGGGATGCATGCTGTCCCAGGCGCTCGCCGCAGCCGTTACCGACGAGGTGTCGTTGATGGCGGTGCCGGCAAACAGGCCAAAGCCCTCGTTGGTCAGCCCGAGCATGCCGCCGAGCGTCGGAAACACGAGCGCCGCGATAACGTTAAACAGGAAGATGACCGAAATGGCCTGGGCAATCTCGCGATCGTCGGCATCGATGACGGGCGCGGTCGCAGCGATGGCCGAACCGCCGCAAATCGACGAACCCACACCCACAAGCGTCGCGATCTTACCCGGTACGTTCATGACGCGGCAGAGCACAAAGGCGATGACAAGCGAGGTCGAGATCGTCGCCACGATAATCGGCAGCGACTGGGCGCCCTTGGACAGAATCTGGGAGAGGTTCATGCCAAAGCCAAGCAGGATAACCGCGTACTGCAAGACTTTTTTGGACGTATAGGTGACGCCGGCGGCGAGCTGTTCGCGACGCTTCCTGGGAAAGACGAGCGCCAGGACCATGCCAAAGAGGATGGCAAATACCGGACCGCCGACCACCTCAATTTGTTTGCCGAGCAACGTCGCGGGAATGGCAATGATCAGGCAGAACAAGACGCCTTTCCAGCGCTCGCGAACGATATTTGCCAGTTGCATATGGGATTCCTTCTTTCTATTTCACGTTTGCGACGGCTTATGATACGGCAACATTGAGCACAGCCTTGCGCAAACACAGACTAAGATGCCGCAATAGTTCTCAGGCAACAGCCGAATTGCCCACCGCGGAGAGCTGATTCGCGGCATAATTAACAACTGACATATGAGTTTGATAGAACAGTTGCGAGGCGCTATGGAAGAATCGATGCACGTCGGCGAGCAGGAAACGAGCCTACAGGACCAGTCCTACCACACCATTCGACGCAAAATCGTCTACCTGGACTACAAGCCGGGCGAAAAGCTGGGCGTCAAGCAACTTTGCGACGACCTAGATATGGGGCGCACCCCTGTGCGCGAGGCTTTGGTTCGTTTGGCGCAGGAAGGCCTGGTGCGCACCGTGCCCCAGAGCGGTACCTACGTCTCGCCCATCAACCTCACCCTTGCCGAGAGTGCCTGTTACATCCGCGAGCATCTGGAAAAGCAGGTGATTGTGGAGTGCTGTGCGCGCGCCACGTCGGCCGGCATCGAGCAGCTCGACCGCGCCATCGTGCTGCAGGAAAAGGCCATGGCCGAAGAGGATCGCATCGGCTTCTTTTTGAGCGACAACCTCATGCATCACATGATTTTTAGCATCGCATGTCGCAGCACCGTGTGGTCGTGGCTCGAAGAGACCAATGCCGACCTGGAGCGCTTCCGCTGGCTGCGCGCCGCCACGCAGGTTCTCGACAATCAGGACATCGTGAACGAGCACAAGCAGATTCGCCGCGCTATCGCCGGTCGCGACCCCATCGAAGCGAGCTTTTTGGTCAGCAAGCACCTGCATATGATGTTCCGCAACCAGACCGAGGTTCTGGACCAGTTCCCCGAGTACTTCGAGACCAGCAAGCTCCGCTAACCTGCCAAATAGGGACAGGTTCATTTTGGCAGGTTTTATCTGGGCAAATGAAACAAGGCCCGGCTCCGCTGCAACGGAGCCGGGCCTTGGTCGCCAGAATGGCGGAACCAACTACTCCACGGTAACGCTCTTTGCCAGGTTGCGGGGCTGGTCGACGTCGCAGCCGCGCAGGATGGCAACCTCGCGGGCGAGCAGCTGCAGCGGGACGCTCGCCGTGATGGGGCTGAACACGTCGCGGACGGCCGGCACGCGAATGATGCAGTCGGCAATCTTGTTGATTTCCTCGTCGCCCTCGGTAGCAACGACGATGACCTTGGCGCCGCGCGCCTTGCACTCCATGAGGTTCGACACGGTCTTGTCGTAGGTGGCACTCTTGGTGGCCACGGCGATGACAGGGAAGCCCGGGTCGATCAAGGCAATGGGGCCGTGCTTCATCTCGCCGGCGGCGTAGGCCTCGGCGTGCAGGTAGCTGACCTCTTTGAGCTTAAGCGCGCCCTCGTAGGAAATAGCGGCACCCATGCCACGGCCCACGAACAGCGCCGACTGCGCGTCCTTGCACAGCAGGGCGGCCTCATGAACGGCCTCGGTTTGGGTATCCAAAATCCACTGGATCTGCTCGGCCGTATCGGAAAGCTCGCGGAACAGCATGCGCGCCTGCTTGGTGGTCAAGCGGTACTTGACCTGCGCCAGCAGCAGGGCCAAAAGCGTAAGGCTCACGACCTGGCCGATGAAGCTCTTGGTCGAGGCGACCGCGATCTCCTTGTTGGCCTTGGTGTAGATGACGCCGTCGCTCTCACGCGCCACGGGGCTGCCCACCACGTTGGTGATGCCGAAGACCTTGGCACCCTTGATGCGCGCGTCGCGAATGGCGGCAAGGGTATCGGCCGTCTCGCCCGACTGGGACACGGCCACGACGAGCGTCGTCGGCGTGATGATGGGGTTGCGATAGCGGAACTCGCTGGCCGCCTCCACCTCGGTGGGGATGCGAGCCCAGCCCTCAATGAGATTCTTGGCAATGAGGCCAGCGTGATAGCTGGTGCCGCAAGCGATCACGTAGACGCGGTCGATGTCGTTGAGTTCCTCGAGCGAAAGGCCCAGCTCGTCGATGTCGAGCTCGCCGGCCGGCGTCATACGACCAACCAGCGTGTCGCGCACAACGCGCGGCTGCTCGTGAATCTCCTTGAGCATAAAGTCGGGATAACCGCCCTTTTCTGCCATGTCCAGGTCCCAGTCGATGTGGGTGACCTTGGGCTCGATAACGTTGCCGGCCTCGTCGGTGTACTCGACGCCTGCGGGCGTGAGCTTGGCAAACTGACCGTCCTCGAGCACCACGACATCGCGGGTGGCGTCGATGAGCGCGATGACATCGGAAGCAACATAGGAGCCGGTTTCGCCCACACCGACTACGATCGGGGAATCCTTGCGGGCCACGGCGATCACGCCGGACTCGTCAGCGCACACGGCGGCCAGACCATAGGCACCGACCACGTGGGTGCAAGCCTCGCGCACGGAGGCCATCAGGTCGTGCGTCTCGGCATAGGCCTCTTCGATCAGATGCGCGAAGACCTCGGTATCGGTCTCGCTCTTAAAGTGGTGGCCGCGACCCTCCAACTCTTCGCGCAGCTCGGCGAAGTTCTCGATGATGCCGTTGTGGACGATGGCGATACGACCGTCGCAGCTGGTGTGGGGGTGAGCGTTAACGACGGAGGGCTTGCCGTGGGTGGCCCAACGGGTGTGGCCGATACCGCAGGTAGCGTCGCTGTCGATATTGGAAAGCTCGCTCTCCAAGCCCGCGACCTTACCCACGCGGCGGATGACATCGAGGTGCGCCGCGGCGCCCTCGCCCACCTCGAGCGCGACGCCCGAGGAGTCATAGCCGCGATACTCCATACGTTTGAGGCCCGTGACCAGGATGTTCTTTGCAATATCAGAGCCGGTGTAGCCGACAATTCCGCACATAGGATAAATCCCTTCGTCCGCTTGACTGCAAAACGTCCACGCACAGGGGGCGCTGAGACGCATAACGTTCGAGTATTGTACTCACGCAAACGCAAGCTGATATACCAGAGGTGGTATCTCAACTTAGATACCACTCGATGCACACACGTCCAGCCGGTCCAAACCACCACAAAGGTACCTGCCCCCTTCGTGGTGGTCGCGCTGGCAACGGCGTTTCCCCAGATAAACCTGCCAAAATAAACCTGTCCCTTTTTGGTAGGTTTGGGATGCTACAATCTGGCTTGTACTTGAAACGCATCAAAGGGGCCGCTATGGCAAAGGTAAAAATCAGCGACGTCGCGCGCGAGGCCGGGGTTTCGTTGGGCACGGTTTCCAACGCGCTCAACCACCCCGAAAAGCTGCGCCCCGAGACCCTCAAGCTCATCAACGAGACCATCAATCGCCTTGGCTACCTGCCCAACCAAAGCGCCCGTCAGCTCGCGGGCGGCGCCACCAAGTCCTTTGGCCTGGTGCTCCCCCGTCTCGATCACGGCTTTTCGCTCCAAATCGCCAGCGGCGCCCACAACGAGGCCCGCAAGCACGGCTACGACTTGCTCATCGCCAACGCCGATAACGACGATATTCTCGAGGATCATTACCTGCGCTACTTTATGGGCACCCAGATGTCCGGCGTCATGGTTCAGCCCATGGCATCCCCCGACTGGCACCCCGCCATGACCAAGATGCCCGTGCCGATCGTCCATCTGGACATCCATTGCTCCGAGCCCGGCTACTACGTAGCGGCCGACAATGAGGCCCAGGGTCGCATCATTGCCGAACTTGCCATCGCCCGCGGCGCGCACCATATTGTCGTCGTCGGCCGAGCAGCATTTATGCAACTCACCCTGCGCGTCCTTGGCATTCATAAGGCGCTCGCCCTGCACCCCGATATCAAGATCGAAGTCATCGACGCCGGCGAATGGAATACCGCTGCCGACGGCTACGGCATCGGTGCCCAAATCGCCGAGCGCCCCGCGGACGAACGTCCCGATTTTGTCGTCGGCCTGACCGATGTGTTGGCCTCGGGCGTCGTTTCGGCACTGGTCGACAAGGGCATCTCTGTCCCCGGGCAAGTACGCGTAGCAGGCTGCGATGGCAACCCGCTCGCTTGGAGCGGATCGGTCCCGCTCACTACGGTAGCGCCCCCGGGCTACGAGATTGGCCGCAAGGGTGTCCAACTGCTGATGGAGCAAATCGAGAACAAGGCCCCGGCAAAGATCAAGCATATCCGTGTCGGCTCCGCAGCGCGTACCGTCACCGCAGTCGCCGCCGAGGATATCAACCGCCAAGAACTGGTACGTCCGTTCCTACTGGAACGCGCCAGCACCCAGGCAAGCAGCCAGACCGACGCCACGGCCATCAACCTCGGTGCGTATCTATAGCACGCCCGCGAGTATGCTAAGTCGCCGCTTAAGCAAAAGGGGCCCGACCATTGCCGGACCCCTTTTGCTTAAGCGCAAACGTGAGCAATCGCTCGTTTCAACGCCGCAATTTTCTAGCGCACAGTCTTGATTGCCGCCGCCAGGTCGAACAGCGTATCGAGCACGGCCTCGCAGCCATCCACCACGTCCTGCGGCAGCGGCACGATATCGGGGACGGCAAAGACATGGCAGCCGGCCGTAATGCCCGAGACGCAACCGTTGCGCGAATCTTCGACCACGGCACATTCCTCGGGAGCAAAGCCCGCGCGCTCGCAGGCGAGCAGATACATCTCGGGGTCGGGCTTGCCGTGCACGACGTCCTCGCCACACGTTACCGTTTCAAACTTGTCAAAGAGGCCAACCATCTTAAGGTTGCGCTCCGCCGTAACGAGGCGCGACGACGTCGCTAGACCCACGTGATAGCCCGCAGCCAGCAGCTCGTCTAGGCACTCGGCGGCGCCGGCCTTAAGCTCCAGCTCGGTCTTGACCATCTCGTCGCGAATCTCCTTGTGGCGGACATAGACCGCCTCGGTGGTTTCATGGCTGCCGTAATGCCTATCGAGGATGTCCATGACATCGGGCAGCGTGCGGCCGATAAACTGATGGATCAGCGCTTCATCAATCGCGAGCCCCAGCTCAGCGGCGCCTGCCTTCCAGGCCTTAATCCCCAAACGCTCGGTATCGACCAGCGTTCCATCCATGTCAAAAATAACAGCCTTGATCATATCGGTTCCCCATCGACTCTCGCTGTCGCGTTGCTGCAACTCTACCGCATTTGGCAACTTGTATATAACGTATATGCCATATTGCACTTTCGTTACACAGATAGAAGTCTTATGGCAAGTAACGCATTAGGATTATAGTTTTCGATCGAGTACTCAACGATAAGGAACGTTTCATGATTTTAGACACCACGGCACCCGCAGAGGAGCTTCAAGACAAGCTATCGGCGCTCGAACAGCTGCTTTTGGCATACGGGCGCGTGGCTATCGGGTTTTCCGGTGGCGTCGACAGCAGCTTTTTAGCCGCCGTATGCGCCCGCATCATGCCTACCAATACCCTCCTCGTCCATCTCACCACGCCGCTCATCGGCACGCCCGAGCAGGCTTCGTTTGAGCAGTCCGTTGATGGGCAGGCCAATGAGGGGCCGCATTTTAAGCTCCCCGTGCTCAATCTTTCGGTGGATCAGCTGCAGCTCCCCCAAGTAGCCTGCAACGATACTAATCGCTGCTACCACTGCAAGCACGCCGGCTTTACCGCCATCGTCAACCACGCCAAGTCGCTCGGCTTTCCCACCGTCATCGATGGCAGCAATGCAAGCGATCGCGGTGACTACCGCCCCGGCATGCGTGCGGCAGAAGAGCTCGGCGTACGCTCACCCCTTATGGAGGTCGGCTTTACCAAGGACGAAGAGCGCGAGCTGCTGCGCGCATGGGGCTATCCCGTTTGGAACCTGCCGGCGGGAGCATGTCTTGCCACCCGCGTCCCCACGGGCGAGGAGCTTACACGCGAGAAGGTCGATTTAATCCGCGCCTGCGAGGATTACCTGCACGATCTTGATCTGGCACAGGTACGCGCGCGCTTGATCAGCGGCTGCATGCATATCGAGGCCGCACCCGCAGATGTTGCCAAGATTGCCGCCCTCGGCGGTGCCGCCATCGACGACAAGGGTAAGACCCCGCTGCCCGCCGTTATCGAGTCCGCGCTGCGCGAGCTGGGCTGCGACCATATCTCCCCCGAGGTCACCCCCTACATTCACGGCAACATGAACCAGTAACCTGCCAAAAAGGGACAGGTTTATTTTGGCAGGTTTTATCTGGGGAAACGCCGAAGCCCCACATTCACAACCGCCGCAGCTCCATATGAGGCAAATGAGCCAGTAGTGTTTGTCCCAAATCTTAAGTATTTGTTCGATAGAACGACCCTCGGCGGCTCCTGCTAGACTGGTAGATTCCCAACCGTCCATCCAGGAGCCTCAATGTCGCGCAAGTCCGCCTACAAGCAAGCACTTTCCATCGGCACCGCCGTGGTGCTGGGGTTTGCACTGTTTACGGGATCGCTCGACGGGGCGCCCAAGCTGCTGCCGCCACAAAGCGATGAACAGGCGGCGGCTCTGGCTGAAAAACAAAACGAGAGTCCCAGCCGCACCGACGACGAGGCAGATCTGGTCGCCCGGCTCGAATCGGGAACAGCCAGCTCCGAGGACTCCGGCGATGGCTCCGAATCCGCCGCACCCGACACCGGTAATGCCGCTTCCGAGGACAGCTCCACCACCCCCATCGACGAGGTCGAAAACCCCGATCTCCACCGCGCCCGCGGCGTATATCTCAGCAGCATTCCCGACTACGCCGGCAACCCCTACGTTGCCCTGCGCGCCGACAGCACGCACCCGCTCGGCACGCCATCATTCACACTCGATGAATACGATCGCGCCACCGAAGAGGGCTGCTTTAAGAAATTCTCCAAGCTCGACAGCCTGGGCCGCACTCGCAAGGCGCTCGCCTGCGTGGGCCCCGAGTCACTCGGTCAAGGCAAGCGCGGCGATATCTCGCGTATCCATCCTGCCGGTTGGCACCAGCAGCGCTACGACTTTATTCCGGGCCAGAGCCTCTACAACCGCTGCCACCTTATCGCCTGGTCACTCTGCGGCGAGAACGCCAATCGCAAGAATCTCCTCACCGGTACGCGTTATCTCAACGAGACGGGTATGCTGCCGTTTGAAGAGCAGATTCTCAACTATATTCGCGATACGGGCAACCATGTGCTCTACCGCGTCACGCCCATGTATAACGAAGAGGAACTTGTCTGCCGTGGCATGCGCCTTGAGGCGCAATCGGTCGAGGACCACGGCAAGACCCTCTGCTTCCACGTATATTGCTACAACCTGCAGCCGCACGTGCAGATCGACTACGCTACCGGCCGCAACCAGGCCTCGGGAGACTAGGACCGACCAAGCTACCCCAAAACCTAAAATGATCCGTTTTCCTCCGTCCCCAAGGGATCAAAAAGGGCCGCCCCGGTTACCCAGGGCGGCCCTTGCATCGGCATGCATGTTGCAGGCAAAACCACGCGTTACTTGGCGCGACCCTCCTCATAGCGCTCGACCAGCTTGGCCTGAACGTCATAAGGCACCTGCTCGTAGCCAGCAGGCTTCATGGTAAAGTCGCCCGTGCCGCGCGTGATAGAGCGCAGGCGCGTCGAGTAATCCGTCAGCTCGGCGAGAGGTGCCTGGGCGATGACCACGGTGTCGCCGCGCTCATCGGTCTCCATGCCCGTCACGCGACCGCGCGATGCCGAGATGTCGCCCATCACGGCGCCGGCGTAGCTCTCGGGGATAGTCACCGTGATTTCCTCGATGGGCTCCAGCACCACCGGATCGGCATCGGCGCATGCCTTGCGCAGGCCGATGCGAGCCGCCGCGCGAAACGCCATCTCGTTGGAGTCGACGCTGTGATACGAACCGTCGTACACAGCCACGCGAATGCCCGTAAGCGGGTAGCCGGCAATAATACCGTCCTTCATGGTCTCCTGGACGCCCTTGTCCACGGCGGTGATCAGCGAGCGCGGAATGCGGCCGCCCACGACCTCATCCACAAACTCGTAGCCGTCGCTCGTGCCGTCGGGCCCAATAAGCGGCTCCACGCGCAGCCAGCAGTCGCCGTACTGACCGGCGCCACCGGTCTGCTTCTTGTGGCGACCCTGGGCGCTCGCCGTGCGGCGGATGGTCTCGCGATACGGAATGCGGATCGGCACGCTCTTGGCCACGACCTTGGTGCGATCCTCCAAACGGTTAAGCAACACCGAAACCTGCGCCTCACCAACGGCGGAGATGATAGTCTGGCCCGTCTCCTCGTCACGATCGATGCTCATGGTCGGATCGGCCTTGCATGCCTTCTCGATAAACGTGTAGAGCTTCTCTTCGTCGCCGCGGTTCTCGGCCTCGATGGCAATGCGGTACTGCGAGTTGGGGAACTTAAACGCCGCTGCCTCGACCTTACCGGTAATGGAGAGTGTATCACCCGTCTCTGCCGCCAACTTGGGCGCCACGATAATGTCGCCGGCATAGGCATGGCCAACCTCGGTCATATCGCGGCCGCACATCACATACAGGTGAGCCAGACGGTCACCCTTGCGCGTGCGCGCGTTGACCAGCTCAAGGCCCGGCTCAAGCGTACCCGTCAGCACCTTGATAAAGCTGATGCGACCCTGCTGCGGATCGGCCAGGGTCTTAAACACAAAGGCCACCGGGCGGTCATCGTCACTCGAAATCTTGAGCGAATCGCCGTCGATAAGCGGCATCTCGCCGTAGTCGGTCGGCGCCGGGAAGTACGTCGCGATGTCGTCCATCAGCGAGTTGACGCCCTGCTCCTTAATGCAATCGCCCGCAAAGACCGGCACAAAGATGCGCTCGGCAATCGCCTTCGACAGCAAGCCCTCAAGCTCCTCCTGCGTCAGCGTCTCCTCGCCTTCCAGGTACTTCATCATCAGCTCATCGTCGGCCTCGGCCACCAGCTCGCACAGATGGTCATGGGCCTCCTCGGCCTGGGCACGATACTCCTCGGGAATCTCCGACTCAACGGCTTCGGTGCCGTTGCAATGGCGCGCCTTCATACGCACCAGGTCGATGATGCCGTCAAAGTCCTCGCCCTCGCCCCAGGGAAGGGTCACGGCGCCCAGGCGCGTGCCAAAGCGCTCTTGCAGCAGGTCCATCGTGGTCGCAAAGCTGGCCTCGGAGCGCGACAGGCGGTTTACGAACACCGCACGCGCCAGGCGCAGGTCCTCGGCGGCATACCAGAGCTTAACCGTCGTAGGCTGCGGGCCGGCCTCGGCGTCGACCACAAACAGAGCCGTCTCGCAGACGCTCATCGCGGCAAAGGCGTCGCCGATAAAATCGGGGTAGCACGGGGCATCGAGCACATTGATGCGCGCGCCCTTCCAGTCGATCGGCGCGATGGTCGTCGAGATGGAGAATGAACGCTTGACCTCTTCAGGGTCATAGTCGAGCGTGGGCTTGGTGCCGTCGTGGCCGCCCAGGCGGGCGGTCTTGCCGGAAAGGTGGAGCATGGCCTCGGCGAGTGAAGTCTTGCCCACCCCGCCTTGGCCTACGAGCACCACGTTCCTTACATTGCCGGTCTTGGGAGCACCCATGATGACCTCCTTGCAGGGCCGCGCGCAATGCGCGACGCCAACGGGGAGAGTTCGCGGTCGGTGCCATCCCGGGAGCAGCATGGTCGGCAACCGAGCCGACTCACCCTCCAAATGTCCTATGCCACCACCCTACCCTCACGGGCGGCCGTCCATGCATACCTTTCGGCGCACGTATGAATACAGGCGGCGAGAGGAAGAGACAAGCTTGTGAGGCGATTATTGAACCCCGTCGATGCAAACAAAAAGCCGCCACAGACCGTAAGACCTGCGACGGCTTCGCCTCAATTAATAGTTGAGTAAATACCTGAGCCTATCCCTCGATACGGCTCAAGAACTCACGGGTGCGCTGCTCACGCGGATGGTCGATGACCTGCTCGGCAGGACCCTCCTCGACAATGCGGCCGCCATCCATAAAGACCACGCGGTCGGCAACATCGCGCGCAAACTGCATCGCGTGGGTCACGATTACCATCGTCATATTCTGCGCGGCAAGGTCTTTAATGACATGCAGCACCTCGGCCGTCAGCTCGGGATCGAGTGCCGAGGTTGGCTCGTCAAAGAATAAGATTTCCGGATCGAGCGCCAGGGCGCGGGCAATACTCACGCGCTGTTGCTGACCGCCCGAAAGCTCACATGGCACCTTGTTCTCGTTGCCCGTAAGCCCCATCTGCGCGATCAACTCGCGCGCACGAGCTTCCGCCTGCTCGCGCGGGCGCTTAAGCACGCGGATCGGCGCGTCGATGATGTTTTTCATCACGGTATAGTGCGGGAACAGGTTGTAATTTTGGAACACCAGGCCGAATCGCGAGCGTGCCCGCTTGGGCACATCGCCCTTCGCATAGACCGCGCCCGAGCCCGCATCCGTCGCAACGGCAAGGCCACCAAACGAGAGCGAGCCTCCGTCGAGTGTCTCGAGCAGCGTGGCACACCGCAGCAGCGTGGACTTGCCGCCACCCGAAGGCCCGATAATCGCCACGACCTCGCCACGCTTGACCTCGAGCGAGATATCCTTGAGCACCTCATTGCCGCCAAACGCCTTGCGCGCGCTTTCGATTTTCATCACTGAGTTAGTCATGATAATAGTCCAGCTTCTTTTCGGCGGCGCCCAGCAGCATCTCGACCACAAAGTTAAAGACCCAGTAGATCAGCGCCGCAATCGCAAACGGCACCATGCTCACCTGCGAGGCAACCAGCGCCTTGGCCGTCGAGAACATCTCGCCCACGCCAATGGCAAACGCCAGCGACGTGTCCTTGACCAGCGTGATGATCTCGTTGCCCATCGCCGGCAGAATACGCTTGGCGACCTGCGGCATCACGATATACAGAAACGTCTGCATGCGCGAATAGCCCAGCACCTCGGCCGCCTCGTATTGACCGCGCGGAATGGACTGCAAGCCCGAGCGATAGATCTCGGCAAAGTAGCCGGCATAGTTGATGATGAACGCCACGACGCACGCCGTCCACTTGGAATCGGGCGTGAGCGAAATGCCAAACACGTAGTACGGGGCAAAGTAGATGGCAAACATCTGCAGCATGAGCGGCGTACCGCGCATGACCGAAATGTAGATGCGCGCAATCCGGCGAAGCGGCGCGATTTTGCTCATGCGCATAAACGCCACGGGGATTCCCAGCGGAATCGACCCCAGCAGTGTCAGCACAAACAACTGCAAACTGACCAAGAATCCCTGGCCAAGCATTTGCATCATGACCTGAATAGACATTACTTGAGCACCCAATTATCGAAAGATAGACCATAGCTTGAATACTTGTCGCACAGGTCCTTAACCGTGCCGTCCTCGTAGAGCGCCTTGAGCGACTCGGTCACGGCGTCGGCCGACTTGGTGTCGCCCTTCTTAAAGCCGACGGCGTAGTGCTCGCTGGACAGCGGCTCATCAAGCTGCGTATAAGCATCGGGCTTGGCGGCAAGCTGATACTGGGCAATCGAAAGGTCGCAAGCCACGGCATCGACCGCGCCGCTCTCGAGCTGCATAAAGGCCGTGTTGTACTCGCCGATCGTGTCGAGCGTGGCAAACGTCGCCGCCAGATCCTTCTGGTCACCCTCGAGCACATCCTGCGCAGCGGAATCGGTCTGGGTAATCACGGTCTTGCCGGCAAGATCGTCCCAGCTCTTGATACCCGCATCCTTCTTGACCACCAGCACCTGCTCGTTGAGCATGTACGGCTCGGAGAACGTGTAGTCGTCCTCGCGACCCTCCATGGTAAAGCCGTTCCAGATGCAGTTGATGGCGCCGGAGTTGAGCAGCGTGTCCTTGGCATCCCAATCGATGGCCTCGTATTTGACCTCCCAGCCCTGCTTATCGGCAACAGCCTTGGCAAGACCGAGATCAAAGCCGGTGTACTCGCCATCGTCGCCCACAAAGCCGTACGGAGGATAGGACTTATCAAAGCCCACCACGAGCTTCTTGGACTCCGCAGCGCCCTTCACGTCCTTGGCCGCGGCAGAACCAGCAGCGGAGCCCTTGCCGGCACCACCGCCGCAACCGACAAGACCAAGGCCAAGCACCGTGGCGAGCGAGCCGGCTAGACCAACAAACTGACGACGAGACATATCGGCATTCATGGTATTCCCCCTTGATGGCACTTTAGTTAAGTAAAGTGAGTCATGTAACGTTCAGAATCATACACTCTACCTTGATAAAGTACAAGGGAGGGTTTGCCCGGCATGGGCGGGGAGCGGCGCGTAATTAAGTTTCCTGCTCTACAGTCCTGCGCAAGACGGAAAGCACATTAAGTGCTTTCCTTTGCGTGCGGAACTCGCGATAAACTTAATTACGCGCCGCTCCCCGCCCATGCCGGGCAAACAACGTTGGACTTATCACTGGCATGAAATGGGCGCTTGCATATCGCCCGTTGACTTGGCAAGGTACAATGCTTGCAGCTTTTAATTCATGAATTAGTGGAGTTATTGATGGCAGAATCTCGTGCGGAGCGTAAGGCTCGTCGTGCTTTGATCGAGGCGGCTGAGGGGTCGAAGGAGAGAAAGTCTTCTAAGAAATCCAAGTCGTCTCAGGACGCGAAGGGTAAGTCGGCCAAGGGCAAGGCTAAGGCCAAGCGTCCCGGCTCTCGTCGGAGCGAGGATAAGGCATCTCAGACTCGCTCCAAGCGCCCGTATAAGAATCCGGTTCCGTCTGCGCGCAAGGCCGTTGATCCCAAGTCTCCTTGTTCCATCATGAAAGCTTGCGGTGGGTGTACGGCGCTCAATCGTCCTTATAAGAAGCAGCTCGCCGCCAAGCAGGCCGCCATGGAGGAGCTTTTTGCTGCTCTTTGCGAGCGCGAGGGTATTAGCGTCGACCCCATTCGCGGTATGGGAGTCACCCTGGGCGACCCGGGTAAATATCCTGCGCCGCGTGGCTTTCGTCATAAGGCCGCCACTCCCTTTGCTCCCGGTAAGGAGGGCGCCGTCCGTTGCGGTTTCTTTGAGCGCGGCACGCACAAGATCGTTGCCGTACCCGAATGCCCCGTCGAGGCACCGGGCGCCCGTCAGATTCTCAACGGCATCGCACGCGAAGCTGAGCGGCTGCATATTCCCGCCTTTAATGAGGACAAGCATCTTGGTTTGCTTCGCTATGCCGTCGTCCGCTGCGGTTGGCATACCGACCAGGTCATGGTCACGCTCGTGACCGCTCAGCGCGACTTGCCGCATGCGCAGGAGTTCTTTGAGGCTGTCGTCGCACTCAATCCGCACATCGTCACCGTCGCCCAAAACATCAACGGACGTCCCGGCAACGCCATCCTCGGCGAGGAAACCCGCATTGTATATGGCGCCGAGTGCATGCGCGACCAGCTGCTCGGCTGCGAGTTCGACATCTCCCCCACCGCGTTCTACCAGACCAACCCGCAGCAGACCGAGCTGCTCTATCAGCTCGCGATTGACGGCATGGATCTGCACCAGGGCGATGTGCTTATGGATGCTTACTGCGGTAGCGGTACCATCGGTCTTTGCGCAGCTAAAGATGCCCAGAACAAGGGGATCGGCATCATGCTGCTCGGCGTGGAGCGCAACCCGGCGGGCATTGCCGACGCACGCCGCAATGCCGAGCTCAATGGCCTCATCCGCAGTGCTTGGTTTATGGCCGACGATGCCACCGACTACATCCTAGATGCCGCCGACAACAACGAGCGCGTCGACGTCCTTTCCATCGACCCGCCGCGCGCCGGCTCCACGCCCGAGTTCCTCGAAGCTGCCTGCGCACTTAAGCCGCGCCGCATCACCTATATCAGCTGCAACCCCGTGACCCAAGAGCGCGACCTGCACCAGCTCCTCGACGGAGGCTATCGCCTGCTCAAGATCACGCCCGTCGACATGTTCCCTCACACCGACCACACCGAAACCGTAGCGGTCCTCGAACGCCGCTAACCAACCTCAGTAGATTTTTGGGACAAGAAAGGGGGCGACCCGCCTGGGCCGCCCCCTTCGCTTGGTTTATAAACTCCGCTACATCCCATTGCGCAGATCGCACACGCCGGCTGCCGCCATCTCGAGCAGCAGCGTCTCGCGGTCGCGCGTCACGATCAAATCCAGCGGGAAGTGAATCTCGTCGAGCATCTTGCGCGCGTGATCGAGCTTGCCAATGGCCATGCCAATGTGGGCATCGGTTGACACGCCAATGCCCACGCCCAGCTCGGCGCAGCGCTCGGCGATCTTGCGGCATACGGCCCAATGCTCAGTGTCGACACCGTGTTCAAGACTATGGTTGTTGATCTCGATAATCTTGTGCTTGGCCTTAGCTGCCAACAGCACCTCGTCGATATCGAACGGCACGCCCGAACGCCCCGTGTGACCCAGCATGAACACCTTGGGGTGCTCCAGGGCATTGATATACATCTCGGTCGTCTGGGCCAGCGTCGCGCCTTCAGCAATCTGCGGATTATGCACGCTCGCAACCAAATAATCCAAATTACGCGTAACCAAATCGAACAGCGAATGCTGACGGCTGTACGAATCGCCGGCAATATCGAGCGTGACAGGAGTGTCCTCGCCAAACAGGCTTCCGTCCAGCGAAACGATATCGGCCTCGGCACCACGCAGCACCAGCACGCCGCTCCAAATGCGCGGCCAGATATCCTGGTTGATAAAGAACTGGTAACTGCGCAGGTCATTGGGGCAAGCCGTAACCATAGAGCTCAAATGGTCGGCAGATCCGAGCACCTGCAGACCACGCTCTGCCGCCCAGTACACATTCTCCTCAATGGTCGAATATGCATGCGCAGAGAACATCGTATGGGTATGAATGTCACAAGAAAGCAGGTAGGGCATCAGGTCTCCTTATCTGGCACGGCCGTCGCTTATATTCATTGTACGCATAGCCTTCGATAGTCGTAAAACCACTCCATCCCAAAGACACAACGTCCATGACAACGGGGTCCGGCTTAACACCAAACCCCGTTTCACGTAAAACATTGTAGGCAGAGCGCTTTACTTTTAACGATACTCGTCCGCCAACTGTTTCCAAGCGGGTAGCGAATTGACAATCGTTTCGTAGCTCACGCAATAGCCCAGGCGGAACCAACCCGGCATACCAAAGCTGTCCGAGGGAACCGCAAGCAACTCATACTTCTTTGCGCGCTCGCAAAACGCATTCGCATCGGGCTCCAATGCTTTCACCCATAGGTAGAACGCGCCATCCGGCTCAACATAGGTGTAGCCATACTCCGCTAGTGCGTCGGTAAGCGCGGTGCGGTTGCGTGCATAGGCCTCAACGTCACTCGGCTCATCGATGCAGTCGATAATTACGCGCTGAAAGAGCGCCGGCGCGCACACGAAGCCCAGCGTACGGGCGGCACCGGCAACGGCCGGCATCAGACGGGCAGCCTGCGGATTGGTGTTGGGAACCAAGATCCACCCCACGCGCTCACCCGGCAGCGACAGCGACTTGGAATACGAGTAGCACACGATGGTGTGCTCGTAGATCGAGGGCACCCAAGGCACCTCGGCACCGTACACGATCTCGCGGTACGGCTCATCCGAGATGAGCATAATCGGATTCTCGGGATCGCGCTGAGCGTTGGCCTCGCGCAGAACATTGGCCAGTCGCGTCAGCGTGTCGCGCGTATATACGGCACCGGTCGGGTTGTTGGGCGAGTCGATAATGACGGCTGCCGTCTTGTCGGTGATCGCCTTGAATACGTTATCCACGCTCAGCTGGAATGTGTCCTCGTTGGCAAGCGCCTCGACACACGTGCAGCCGGCCTTCTCAATCCAAACGCGATACTCCGGAAAGTACGGGGCGATAACAATAACTTCGTCGCCCGGATTCGTAACGGCGTTGAGCGCGCAGGTGAGCGAAGCCGCGGCACCCACCGTCATAAAGACGTCTTTGCCCTCATAGCTCGTGCCAAAGCGGCGGTTGAGCGATTCGGCCACAGCGGCACGACATTGCGGCAGGCCCGGTGCGGGCGTGTAGCCGTGCAGCTGGTCGCTCGGCAGCCCCAGGGCCTTCTTAATCGACTCGGCCACAGCAGCGGGCGCCGGAACGCTCGGATTGCCCAGCGAAAAATCGAATACGTTTTCCGCACCGATCTGCGCCTTGCGCTCAAGGCCATAGCTAAAAATCTCACGGATGATGGAGCTTTCCGCGCCGCGAGCATACATAGTTTCGTTGATCATCTGTTCCCCTTTCGCATAGGCGCTATTGTACGCTTTAGCCGAGCAAAGTGCCGCAGCAATGTTAATTGGGGACAGACGGCCCCATATCGCTCAAAAGAAAAAGCCTCCGCAGGTTTCCCCGCGGAGGCTTTTGTTACAAGGACTATTTGTCGGCGTCGGTGTCGGCACCGGCATTGACGGCATGGTCATCGTCAGCACCATCGGATGCGGCTTCGGCATCCTCCTGCATGGCCGCCTGCGCAAAGGCCGCGGCATCAGCCGCCAGCTCCTCCTCGCTCATACGAGGCGCGCGCTTCTTGCTCGGCATGCCGGCAGCCTTGGCGTTGCGCTCCTCCTTGGCCGCCAGGATATCGTCCTCGCGCTCAAGGTAGGCGTCCCACTCGTTATCGAGCAGGGCATTCACGGCATCGCCCTCGACGGTCTCGCGCTCGAGCAGCACCTTCGCCATCAGATCGAGCTGATCGCGACGGGCATCCAGGATCTCGACAGCACGACGATGGGCCTCGCGCATGATGCGCTGAACCTCGATATCAATGCGACGCGCCGTCTCCTCGGAGTAATCCTGATGATCGGCATAATCGCGGCCCAGGAACACCTGATGCTGCGCCTCGCCAAAGACCTGCGTGCCCAGCTCCTCGCTCATGCCCAGACGTGTGACCATCTCGCGCGCCATCTTGGTCGCGCGCTCCAGATCGTTGCTCGCGCCCGACGTGATGTCGTCGCACATGAGCTCCTCGGCAACGCGACCGCCCAAGAACACGGCAAGCTCGTCGAGCATCTCGTTCTTGGTCTTGAGGAAGTGGTCCTCCTGCGGAAGCTGCAGCGTGTAGCCCAGGGCCTGACCGCGGCTGACGATCGAGATCTTGTGGACCGGATCGGAGTGCTCCAGGATATGGCCCACCAAAGCGTGACCGCTCTCGTGGTAGGCAATCGTGGTGCGCTCGGCCTCGGTCATCACGCGACCCTTGCGCTGTGGTCCGGCAATCACGCGCTCCATCGATTCCTCGACCTCGTCCATCGAGATCACGGAACGATGACGGCGAGCGGCCAGCAGCGCAGACTCGTTGAGCAGGTTCGCCAGGTCGGCGCCGGTAAAGCCAACGGTCATCTGGGCGAGCTTCTCAAACTTAACGTCCTCGTCCATCGGCTTGTTCTCGGCATGCACGCGCAAGATCTGCTCGCGGCCCTTCACATCCGGACGGTCGACCGTAACCTGGCGGTCAAAACGGCCGGGACGCAGCAGCGCCGGATCCAGGATGTCAGGACGGTTGGTGGCGGCGATCAGGATGACCGACTCGCTTTCCTCAAAGCCGTCCATCTCGACCAGCAGCTGGTTGAGCGTCTGCTCGCGCTCGTCGTGACCGCCGCCCAAGCCAGCTCCGCGCTGACGTCCCACGGCATCGATCTCATCGATGAAGATGATCGACGGGGCCTGGGACTTGGCCTCCTTAAAGAGGTCACGCACACGGCTGGCGCCGACACCTACGAACATCTCGACAAAGTCGGAACCCGAGATGCTAAAGAACGGCACGCCCGCCTCGCCGGCAACGGCCTTGGCCAGCAGCGTTTTACCGGTGCCCGGAGGGCCAACCAGCAACACGCCACGCGGAATCTTGGCGCCCAGCTTGCGATAGCGATCCGGATCGCTCAAAAAGTCACGGATCTCCTCGAGCTCCTCGACTGCCTCGTCCACGCCGGCAACGTCTTCAAACTTGACCTTGGGGCGTGTGGCCTCGTTGGTCTTGGCGTTGGTCTTGCCAAACTGCATGTTCCTGTTGTTGGCGCCCATCATCTGGCGCATAAAGTAGAACATGATGGCGATAAGGGCGATCGTCGGAAGCACACTCATCGCCAAGTCGCCCCAAAAATCGGGATCGTTGGTGTTGACGATGTACTTGGTATCGGGGTGCTCCGCCATGAGCTCGGCAAGCGAATCGGAGCCGACATAGGTCGAAGAGAAGCTCTTGAGCTCGCTCGTATCGCCCTTGTCCTTTTTTGTCTTCCAGTAATGACCCGTCACGCTTCCGTCTTGAACCGTATAGGTCAGATCTTCGACGCGATCCTGCTTGATGGCGCTGACCATCTCGCTCGTCGCGAGCTTAACGGTATTGCTGGAGCTGGCAAAGCCGGAACCCATATTAAAGAAGGCATAGCCCAGAAGCGCGCAAGCCAAAAGAAAATACAGCCAGCCCGTACGCGTGGGCTTCTTGCCTCCGGGCATCCCCGGGATCTTTGGGTCCCGGGGAGTCTGGGAATTGTTGTCGTTACGGTCGTCGGGCATCTTACGAATAAACCTCCGGTTTCAAAATGCCCAGATACGGAAGGTTGCGATAGCGCTCGGCATAGTCGAGGCCGTAGCCCACCACAAAGGCATCGGGGCAATGGGTTCCAACATACTTGGGCGTGATGGCCGAGACGCGGTCCTTAACGTCCTTCCACAGGAAGGCGGCGACCTCCAGAGAAGCGGGCTTGCGGCTCTCGAGGTTCTTCATCAGATACTTGAGCGTCAGGCCCGAGTCCAGAATGTCCTCGACGATCAGCACGTCGCGACCGCGGATGTCGATATCCAGGTCCTTAATGATACGCACGATACCCGAGGACTTCACACCGTCGCCGTAGCTCGAAACAGCCATGAAATCGATGTTGGTCGGCAGCTCGATCTTACGCATCAGGTCGCCCATAAAGACCACGGCGCCGCGCAGGACCGCAATCAGCACCAGATCCTTACCCGCGTAGTCGCGCGTAATCTCCTCGCCCAGGCGAGAGACGATACCGTCGATATCCTCCTGCGTGAACAGAACCTTCTCGATATCCGGATGTTGAGAAGTCATGACAACCCTTTCTTGTGCTTATCGCCCACACACCGCCGTATGGACGCGAACTACACATTCTAGCAGCGCACGGGGTAAATTTACCAGCCCGTGCGCCATCAGCGCGGGAATACCGTCAACGTCGCACAGAATAGCAGGCGTGGGACGCTATTCCGCATCGACCACGCGGAGCAGATATGCCACGCGCGTTGCGGCCGTGCACTTAAAACGCTCGTCCGCGCGAACTCCGGCGACCCACACCACGGCACCCCCCGGCGCCGTCCTCACCATGGGCACGCCGGCGCGCTCGGAAACGGGAATGCGAGCCTCACCTAGCAAATCGGATACTTTCTTGCTTCGGCCACTCATCCCTAACGGGCACATCACGTCTCCCGGCGCGGGACCGTCCACCCACAGGCGCGCCAATCGCGCCTCGGCAGGGATCTCGCCACGCGAGCCCGACAGGATCCGCTCACTATCGCTGTCGGCAAAACCCAGGACAGCCGCGTCTACCAAAGCTGTCACTTCCCCGGCAGCCGCAAGCTCACGGGCGCGGCGCACGATATCGCATCCCGGCTCAACAGCCATCGGTTCTGTGACCAGCATACGTCCCCCGCCCAACGGCAAACGACCGGGTACGGTAACCCAGTCCGCGACCAGGCCCTCGCGAGCCGCCGGCGCCTTAAACGCCAGCATGCCAAACTCAATGCGTGCGTCAATCCCCGCCGGAAGCGTGACCGAGCCGGTGCCCTCGGCAACGCAGGAAAGGACTCGCTCCACATGTCGCATCTCGGGACGAGCGTCCGGATCGATGCGCTTAATCGCCAGTCGCACGATGCGCCGCGCGATTACCACCTCGGCCGCAGCCAGGCGCCTGGCATCGAGCACCAGCGCACCCGCTGCCTCTTTGCGCAAACAGCTTCGAAACGCCTGTGCCGAAAGCTGAGACAAAAACGCGTCCTCATCGCCTAAGATCTCGCAGGCGGCGCCAATCGTCTTGCAGATGCTCGCGTTGCGCTGCGCCACCACTGGCATTACTCGATGGCGCACGTAGTTTCGCAGATACGAGATATCCTCATTGCTCTCGTCTTCACGCCACGGCTGACCATGTACCTGTAGATAGCCCACGAGCTCGCCATGAGTTAGGTCGAGCAAGGGACGTACCACGATATTCCTCCGGCGAGGAATGCTCGATAGGCCAGCGGGGCCCGAACCCTTAATCGCGTTCATCAAAAACGTTTCCGCGCGATCCGAAGACGTGTGCGCGGTGCAGATACGAGCCGCCGTTCGCGGTGCCCCCGTCTGGGCGCAGAGCTCGCGAACATACCTCCGCGCCGCGGCATAGCGCACTTCGCGGGCCGCGGCCTCAATATTGCCCGACTCCCCATCAAAATAAGCGTGCTCCACGCACAGCGGTAAACCATATTTCGCGCAGAGCTCACGCACAAAGGCCTCGTCGCCATCGGACGCCTTGCCGCGCAGATGATGGTTTACATGCAGCACATGCAGGCGCTCGCGAGCAATGGGGGCAACACCGCGCCCGTCTTGGATATCCAGCTTTGATGTGCACGCCATAAGAAGCAGTGCCGTCGAGTCCGCGCCGCCTGATACCATGAGCACGACAGGAGCAGCCTGCTGCCTCGTTCGGGTCTCATCGACTGCCCCGGGCACGGCATGGTGTCCGTAATGCTGTGATACCGTAGGCATTTGCTTCCTCCTCTATTCGTCCGCACCCATTGTATCCTTTGGAATCTTATGTCTCGTCTGCACCTTCATATCCTTGGCAGCGGCTCAAAAGGCAACTGCGCGCTCATCGAAGGCCCCCGGGGGCTCATCATGATTGACGACGGTCTTTCTCGCCGCGAGACATTAAAGCGCATGGCAGAACTGGGACTCTCGGCAGACAACGTCTCGGCTCTTCTCATTACTCATGAGCATGGCGATCACATCAAGGGTCTCGATGTCTGGTGCAAGCACTGGCACGGTCCCCTCTTTGCCAGCAGGGGCACACTTTCGAGCAAAGAAAATCTTTCGCATCTGCCTGTCGAGGAATTCGACCCCGGTGACACCCTATCCATTGCCGGCATCCACGTGCAAACCTACTCAACATCACACGATGTCATAAATCCAATCGGCTTTCGATTCGACGCCCTCGATGATTCCATCGGCTTTGCTACCGACACCGGAGAGCTATCGAGCCAAGCCATGAACACCCTCAAAGATTGTCGAGTCCTCGCGCTCGAAAGCAACCACGATGTGACCATGCTGCGCGAGGGAGAATATCCCCGCTTTCTTCAGGAGCGCATCCTGTCTGCAAGGGGACACCTCTCCAACGGTCAAGCCGCCGAAGCCGCGCGCGAACTTGTTACCGATCGCACCGAACAGCTCATTGCCATGCATATCAGCCAAGACAACAATCGTCCGAGCCTTACCGTCAAAAGCTATGCCAAAGCTCTAGCCGCAACCCTGGATGACGAGCTCGGCAGCTCCGCCACCCTTCTCCAAGGATCGCGAAAACTCTCGATACGCCCCGCAAGCCAGTATCGGCCAGCAACCATTCAATAGACTGTCCTAAACAGCAAAAGGGGCCGGGAATCGCTTCCCAGCCCCTTTTGTTGTCTTTTAATAGCGAAGAACACCAACGAAGTTATTCGATGGAGATCTTCGTAACGTTCTTCTTCTCGACGATCTTGGGAACCGTAACGGTCAGGATGCCGTCAGCGTACTTAGCCGAGAGGCCCTCGCTCGAAGCGTCCTTAAGATACACGC
The DNA here is from genome assembly GCF_032584215.1 of Collinsella aerofaciens. GTDB lineage: Bacteria > Actinomycetota > Coriobacteriia > Coriobacteriales > Coriobacteriaceae > Collinsella. The sequence continues at coordinate 33,799 of NZ_JAWHPN010000029.1, forward strand.
CACGCGTCGCGCTGTACGAGCTGAACTCCTTCTGCAGGAAGTTCTTGCCCTCGTTCTCCTCGTCTTCCTCGACATTCACGCTAATGGACAGACGGCCCTCGTTAAGCTCGACATCGATATCGTCCTTGGCGACGCCGGTCAGATAAGCCTTGACCTCATAGCCATCGCCCTTATCCTCAACGTCAACGGGGAACGCCTTAGAGGCAATCGAGCTGTTCACTAGGTCGCTCATATCATCAAACAGATCGAACAGCGAGCTTGCAGAGGGACGAACGCCAAAAACCGAACGATAAGGAACCATGCTTGCCATGTTTACCACTCCTTTATAGGACTGCCGAGTCATCTTCCAGGTGACTGGGACTTCTTTTGACGCTCTTATATATGCCCACCCAGTGCTCATATATACATCGACTATAAAGTTTTTTGAGTCCAGTACTATAAGCATATCTAAGTGCGTATGACTCAGGTTTTAGGAAGGTTAAGGTTCTTTGAACCAGAGCTTAAATACCGAGTATGTCCCCAGCTACAAATAACAAGGGGCTTACAATGAGCGCGTACACGTTGTTGGTAACGAGCTAAAGGGCATCATGGACGACCAAAACCAGAACAAAATGTTTATGCCGACGCAGGGCGAAGATACTTCTACACAGCCGCCACGGTTCCATCGCCCCCACATCTCGCAAGAGCCCATTAATGATCCGGAGCCCGAGTATGTGACGAGAAATCGATATCAAACGCTCGAGGATGCCCAAACGGGACGTAAACATATGGGCGTCGCCTCGGGAGACCCCGTATATCTGAAAGACGCACCATTATCTAAAAACAGCGCAGCTAGTGATGAGCCGATGAAAGCATCCGCCACTCATCAACAAAGAGGTCCTCGACCAAAGCAAACCTTGACGAATTCGGCTCGCTATCTCGAAACGCCAAAACAGGGAAAATCAATCTTCGTTTCGTCAAGTAAACGACGCAAGCAGCATCGACTGACAATCCTGCTTTTGATCATTGTGGCCATAGCAGTTGCCCTTGTTATTCGTTTTATTTTCTTTAAATAAAAGCTCAATACCAAAAAGAATTAAATCGTCTGGCGTAAATGAGTTATTTATGCCCCGCAAACGCAAAAAAGGGGGAGGCCGCGAGGCCTCCCCCTTCTCAGTTCAAGCGTACGGCTCGGTGCCGTCCACCGGTCAGCGGCGCCCTGGCCTCCCACGGGCTGACCCCGCAGTACTCTCGGCGCGATGGGGCTT
>NZ_JAWHPN010000030.1:0-34692 GCF_032584215.1 Collinsella aerofaciens
GAGGGATTGTCGCCAAACAAAGATCCGGGTGGGCGCTCGGGCAAATTCTCTGTTTGGCTGGGAAGAGCATAGCATTCGGGGGCCTTGCGGTCCCCGAATCATCACCTGTTATCTAAACTGTTAGATTCAAGTTTAATCCTTTCTACGATGTGCTGTGTGCCGGCACGGTAGCCGGATCGTAGGAAGGATGCATGATGAAAAAGCTTGAAAACGAAGTGCTGCTGAGCCGTCGCGCTGCACTGAGCGCATTCGCCACCGTCGCCTTGGGGACTGCCGGTCTTCTTGCCGGTTGTGGTAGCGATAAGGCGACCGTCACCGAGGACGCTGGCGATGGCGACAAGAAGGAAGAGGCGAAGAAGGAAGAGCAGTCTACGACTGACCTGGCGGTTGGTGCGACGGTGACCACGGCTGCCGGTCTTTCCGTCGTTGTCGATTCCGTCCAGCCCGGCCTCACAAATTATGACGGTTCGACCATGACGGGCATTCACGTCACGTACGTTAACAATGGCGATGAGGGCGCAGATTACAATATCTACGACTGGAAGGGCGAGGACGCCAACGGCGCTCAACAGAATCAGGGTTACTACAGCGAGGGCTCCGATGAGCTGCAGTCTGGTACCCTTTCCGCCGGTGGCTCCGTGGCGGGCAATATCTACTTTGATGGCGATATCAAGAAGGCACTGTATTTTGCCAACATGTTTGATAAGTCTGCCACTGCAAGCTGGGCGCTGGCCTAGCATGTCGCTACCGTTGCGCCGTATGGGAGGTGAGGTCGTATGCCCGATAAAAAGCTGACTGACGAGTTACTCAATGAGCTTCTCGACGCGCCAAACATCGATGACTATATCAAGGAGCACGACTTTGCCACCCCGTCGCTTTCGGACTACCTGAAGCAGCTACTGCAGGAAAAGGGCTTGGAGCGCTCGCGCGTGGTTCGTATGGCCGATCTCAATGAGACCTTTGGCTATCAGATCTTTACCGGTGCGCGTCATCCGAGTCGCAATAAGGTGCTGCAGATTGCCTTTGCGATGGCGCTGACGCTCAAAGAGACCAACCGTGCGCTGACGGCTGCCGGGGTAAGCGTCCTTAACTGCAAGGACCGCCGCGATGCGATTATCATCTTTTGCATCGATCGCGGGTGCAGCCTCCAAAAGGTCAACGAGGAACTGTATCGCTTTGGCGAGGAGACGGTGAGTTAGCGGCTGATATCTGAGCCGGCGGAGCTGTCGAACAACGATGCAAACGAACGGGGCGCGGATGCCATGGGGTGTCTGCGCCCTGCGCTATGATGGAGGCTATGGATACTCAGACCCCAACATATTCCAATGACGAGCTGACCGCAGCGCTTGCCGAGCACCTGGCGTCGCTCGATCGCGACGACAGCTATCGCGTGGAGCGTGTACTTAAGCGCTCGTCCGTTGAAACAACCGAGCTCGTGTACTTTGAAGGAACCGGCGGTGGTTCGCTCGGCCCCTTTGTCCGTAAACGCATCGATGCTTCGGCTCAAATCGGCGGGGCATACGAGCGTCTGTTTGCCGCCCAGCGGGCAGGCAGGCGTTTTGAGCACCTGCCCAGAATCGTCGATTGTCGTCGTGTGGGCGACGAGCTCAACGTGGTTATGGAATACATCGAAGGGGAGACACTCGGGGCGCTGGTGGACCGTCTGGGAGCCACTCCCGATTATGTGCGTGAATTGTATCCTGCCCTATGCGATGCCGTGGGCGAGCTCCACGCCGGTTTTGCAATGGCGGGGGAGACGCCGGCGCCGGTGATCCATCGCGACCTCAAGCCGTCGAATATCATCGTGACAGGTGCCAACTATACGCTTGATGACGGCCTGACATTTTCATCGCTGGTGATTATCGACTTGGGAATCGCCCGCGTATGGCGCGATGGCGCCGATGCCGACACCGTCAAGTTTGGCACGCGACCCTATGCGCCGCCCGAGCAGTACGGGTTTGGGCAGACGAGCGTGCGCAGCGATGTCTACGCACTTGGCGCCCTGTTGTTCTTCTGCTTGACGGGAGTCGACCCTAAACCAGGGCTCGACATGCGCGAGCAATGCGAGGCGCGCGGCATTCCCACTCCACTTGCCGATGTCATCTGCATGTCGATGGCGCTTGACCCGGCCAAACGTTTTGCGAGTGCGGAAGCGTTGGGACGGGCGACGCGCGCGGCATACGACCTGAGTCGCCCCGTGCGGCCTCCTGCGCCTGTCCGTACTCCGGCATCGGAGACGGTGTTGACGCCCCAAGGGCTCAAGAACCCCACAGGGCATCCTGGGCCTGCCGCCTCCGCTGCATGCGGTCTGCTCTCTCGCGTTCCGGAGTCTCTGGGGCGCATTTGGAATACACTCGTCTGCTTTTCGCTGCTTGTGTTCTTTGCAGGAAGTCACTTTGCCGTCTTTCACCCCACGGGAGCAAACCAAAGCTACCCGACGTGGCTTCTCGTAATCGAGTATTTTATCTTTGTCGATGGCCTTATGGTGCTTATGCATTTTGCGCTGCTCGATAAGCGCCGTCTTCGTCGGCGATTCGCACTGCTCGACAGCTATCGCGGCAAGAAACTCGCGAAACTCTGGTTCAAGGCATTGGGTGTGCTGCTCCTATGCATGATCGTCTTAGTCGCGGTTGCCAATGCGACCGGCGTCGTCGATACCTCCGCTACCTAAAGAAAAGGGCCCCGTTGGGGCCCTTTGCAGTTGCACTTAGATGCGGTTCATCTGAGCGGCGACTTTGTTGTACCAGTCCTGCCACGTGGGCGGGCAGTACTTTTTGGCCGCAGCCGGGGTAAGGGTGGAGCCGTAGTTGGCGCCCAGATAGGCAACGTGAGCGGAGATGCCCTCGCTCCAGCTGCCAAAGCTGCGCCAGCCGCCGCCACGTGCACTCCAGCCCCAGGCGTTGTAAGAATTGGCGCAATAAGCACCCTTGGTGCTCTCGATGCAGGCGATGGCGGGGGACCAACGGGGGTCGACACCGGTATTCCAAGCGGCGACGGCAAAGTTATAGCCCTGGCCTGCCATGGGGGAGCCGGCGAGATAATTGTCGATGCGGCTCGTCCACTCATTAATGAACGAATCGTAATCGGAGCTACCGGTATTGGCGTTGTTCACCGTGGTGTCGATGGTGGTGTTGGTGTTAGTGGCCTGGCTGCTGGAATTGCTGCCGCTCACGCCCTCGCCCGAGAGCTTCTCAGCGGCAGCGGCCTTATCGGCCTCAAGCTTGGCAAGCTCGGCGGCATTTTCCTGCTCGGCTTTTGCCTGTGCCTCGCTGCGGAGCTGCTGGGCCTGCGCCAGCGCATCCTCAGCGTTTTTCTGCTCTGCCTCAAGCTGAGACTTGGCCTGCTGGAGCTCAGCCTTGTTCTGTTCGAGTTCGGTTTGCATGTTATTGAGCTGTTCGATCTCGTCGACGCTCGAGCTCGTGATCTGGTTGGTGTATTTGCAGGTCGTGATGAACTCACCCAGGCTCTGCGCGTTGACCAGGAAGCTCACGATGGGATTGGTGCCCTTCTGATACTTGTACAGATCGCGCATGGCGGAGCTTGCCTTGGCCTGCTGCTCGGGAAGCTTGGCCTCGATTTCCTCGATGCTTGCCTCATTGGAGTCAATCTGCTTTTGCAGGTCATCGAGTTTGGTGCGGGCGTCGTTGTAGGCGCTCGTGGCGGCTTCGATCTTCTGCTGGGCTGCGGAAAGCTGGTCCTGCGTTGCCTGCGAGGCGGCATACGCCGCAACGGGGGAGAGCATCGGCGTGGCCGTCAGCGCAACGGCGAGAGCGGCGCTCGTGATGATACGAGCCGGCTTCGACGCAATGAGCGCTGCGGTGCGATGATTCGAATGCTGCATCCAGTCCCTCTGCAATCAATCGTAGGTTATGGTTCGAACGGTATTCTACTACTGCTTTCGACCTCAACTTGAACCTTAAAGGTTCCAAAGGGTCAAGTTGAACTTGAGGCTTTGGCTTTGACCTGCAGTTATGACGAATTGTTGAGAAACCATAGAGTTCAACTTTAACGTTACAGAGCCCTGTTTGAGAGGAGTTTTGGGCTGTAAAAGCCATCTCAACGTGGGGTTTTATAACTACAGCGTGCCCTTCTGGCGAGCCTGCTCAATCTCTTCGAGGGCTTCGGCGGGGGTGAACGAACAGGTGCCGTCGCCGAGTTTGATTACCTGGATATCGTCGCCGGCGTAGACCTCTCCGCCCTTTAGTACCACGCCAAAAACGCCCTCGTGGGGAAAGATGCAGTCGCCGGCGAGATAGTAGATGGCACAGCGTGTGTGGCAGACCTTGCCGATTTGGCTGATTTCGACGAGCACGTCGCTTCCAAGCTTGAGCTGTGTGCCCAAGGGGAGCGAGAACAGGTTGATGCTCCGGGTTGTGAAGTTTTCTCCAAAGTCACCCTCGTGAACGTCGAGCCCGCGTGCCTGCGCCGTCTGGATGGACTCCGCGGCTAAAAAAGAGACCTGGCGGTGCCAATGTCCGGCGTGCGCATCGGTGGCGAGACCAAATTGCTCTATAACGGTGTCGCGTCCATCGGCGACGGGCGACTTGCGCGTGCCCTTGTGTGCCGACGTGTTGATCGAGACGATGCGGGCGGGTCCGTTGTAGGCGTCGTTTGCCGTGCACAGGGGAGCGGTCGCTTTCGCACGTTCCGCCAGCTCGCGCCTCGCGGCATTGAGGATGGGATTATCGGTCGGATGGTCTTGGGGCACGTGTGCGCCTTTCGCTCGAAGATGTCAATACGCTGAATCCTACAACAACGGTAGGTTCATTGCCTATTGTCATACAACGGTGAGCGCCGTCTTCGTGCTGGCCTTCGTGCTGGACGATTGCGTCGATTGCCATAGATACGGTGGAGCTTTGGGCGCCGGCGGCTTGGCACGCTAGAATAAATCAGTTGCGCAAAGACCGCCCGTTGTGTGGGCAGTTCATGATAGGAAGTTTCCATGGCATTGCAATTTACAGAGCGCGAGTTCATTCCCGTGCTGCTCGGTGGCGACATCAACGCCTATTCGGTGGCGCGCGCCTTCTACGAGGAGTACCAGGTCAAGAGTCTGGTCTTTGGCAAGTATCAGACGGGTCCCGCGTACCGCAGCCAGATTATCGACTACACGCCCAACGTGGATATCGATACCATGCCCGTGATGCTCAAAACCGTCAACGGCATTGCCCAAGCGCATACCGATAAGACGATTGTCCTTGTGGGCTGTGGCGACAACTATGTCGCTCTCGTGGCTCAAGCCAAGGATGCTCATGAGCTGGCGGATAACATCGTCGCTCCCTACGCGCCCTACAGCATGCTCGAGCAGTGCCAGAAGAAGGAGATCTTCTACGAGCTGTGCGAGAAGCATGGTGTGCCCTATCCGCATACCTTTACCTTCACCATGGCGATGCTGAACGCCCAAGGTGAGGCGCCTGCCGAAGTGCTCGACCAGATCGATTTTCCTTACCCGATGATTCTGAAGCCTTCTGACGGCATCATGTGGTGGCAGCATGAGTTCGAGGGCCAGAAGAAGGCCTATGAGATTGCCGACCGCGCCGAGCTGGAACAGGTCATTCGCGATTCGTATGCCAGCGGCTACACCGACGATCTGATCTTGCAGGATCGCGTGCCCGGCAACGACGAGTACATGCGCGTGCTCACCAGCTATTCCGACCGCAACGGTAAGGTCCGCATGATGTGCCTGGGCCATGTGCTGCTCGAGGAGCATCAGCCCCACGGTGTCGGCAACCATGCCTGTATCATTACCGAGCCTAACGACGAACTCATGGGCGGCGTGCGCAAGCTGCTCGAGGACCTTCACTTTGTGGGCTATTCCAACTTTGACGTTAAGTACGACGAGCGCGACGGCTCGTTTAAGTTCTTCGATTTCAACACGCGCCAGGGCCGCAGCAACTACTACGTTACCAACAGCGGCTTTAACGTTGCCAAGTATGTGGTGGACGAGTATGTGTTCAACCGCCCGTTTGAGCCGGAGTTTGTGACGGCTCAGGACGAGGCCCTGTGGATGGTCGTCCCCATGGGCGTCGTCGACAAGTACGTCAAGGATCCCGAGCTGCGCGCTAAGGTGCATCGCCTGGACAAGGAAGGCAAGGGCGCCGACCCTTCGTTTATGAAGGGCGACTTTGTCTTTAACCGCTGGCTGCGCATGTGGCACACCAAGCTGCGCCACTTTAAGCTGTTCAAGACGTATTACAAGTAGATGAGCGCGGCGCCCGTCCGGTTTGCATCGGGCGGGCGCGGGTATGATACGCGCAATTGCGCAAGCGTCACCAAGGAGGCGGCGATGGAAAAGCTGGGAGTTATCGGCGGCATGGGCGCCGAGGCCACGTCGTATTACTACGACCAAGTGGTGCGTCATACGGCTGCTGCCTGCGATCAGGAACATATCGACATGGTGGTGCTCTCCAAGTCGACCATGCCCGACCGCACGTTGGCCATTAAGACCGGCGAGCATGCCAAGCTGCTGGCGACCATGAAAGAGTGTGCCCAGGCACTCGAGTCGCTGGGCTGTGCGCACATTGCCATTCCCTGCAACACGTCGCACTACTTCTACGACCAGATCCAGTCGTTTACGAAGGTGCCGATTATCCACATGCCGCGCGAGTCGGTTCGCTATGCCCTTGCGGGTGCGGTGATGGGTGAGTGCGAGTTCGATCCCAACCTGAGTATGCCGGCCGAGCCGGTGCACAAGATTGGCATCATGGGAACCGATGGCACCGTGGGCGCGGGCGTCTACGGCCGCGAATGCGAGGCCGCGGGTGTCGAGGTTGTCTATCCCAGCGAGAAACGTCAGAACGATGTGATGTCGCTTATCTACGATGATGTGAAGGCCGGATGTGAGCCCGATATGGATAAGTTCGACCGCGTGATGTGGGAGTTCGCCCGTAGCGGCTGCGACCGCGTCATTCTGGCCTGCACCGAGCTCTCGGTGCTGCAGAAGTACCGAGAGATGCCCGAGATTACCCTCGACGCCATGGATGTCCTGGTGCGCGAATCCATCATCCGTAGCGGCGCTCCCTACCGCCTCTAGCTTCCGACCCGCCAAAAAGGGACAGGTTTATTTTGGTAGGTTTTATCTGGTGAAACAGTAAAGGCCCCGGCTCGTTTGGTGCGAGCCGAGGCCTTTTGCGTTGGGCGGTTGCTGTCGGTGGTGAACTAGAACAGGAAGCCGATGGCGATGAGGGCGATGCTGACGATGAGCACGGCGATGTCCAGGCCCTTGATGGGGTAGCGCTTGTACGAGCTGGTGCGCGTACGCAGATAGAAGCCGCGCTGTTCTGCCGCCAAGGCTGTGGCATCGGTCTTGCCCACGCTCGAGATGAGCAGTGGCACACACAGTGGCAGCATGAGCTTAAGCTTCTTGATGGGGTTCTTGGTGTCGTACTCGACGCCGCGTGCGGTCTGCGCCTCCATGATGGCGTTCATCTCCTGACCAAACACCGGCACAAAGCGCAGCGCCGTGGTAAAGGTGAAGGCATAGCGATACGGCACGTGCAGCACCTCGACGCAGGCGTTGGCAAGGTCGTTGAGCTTGGTCACCATGAGCATGAGGATGAGCGGTAACGCCACACCCAGCAGGCGCAGGCAGGCCTTCGATCCTGTGATGAGGCCCGTGTCGGTGATAAAGCCCCACACCACGTTGCCATCGCGCATAAAGGCCAGCTGGAGCACCAGCATGATAAGCGCGAGCGGAATCAGCAACTTGAGCAGCGAGAACAGACGGTCGACGACGCCGGCATAGGCACCCAGCGCAAGGGTGAGTGCCAAAAAGCCCAGCAGCGCCACGTAGGCGTCGGACAAGAAGATGCCGACGATGATGGCGGCGGCGAGGCCCAGTTTGACGACGGGGTTCAGGCGATGCAGCAGCGTGTCACCCGGCATGTAGTCGATGACGTTAACCACGGTGGACCATCTCCTTGGTAATTCGAACGACATCGGTGACCTCGCTCACCTGCGCAAAAGCGGGCGAGACGGAAGATGCCAGACGGCGCGAGAGTTCGATGACCTGGGGCGGCTCAACGTAGGCACGCTGCATGAGATCGATGTTCGAGAATAGCTCGTGCGTGCGGCCGCGGTCGAGGATGCGGCCGTCGGCCATTACCACGATGCGCTCGGCAAAGTCGGAGACAACTTCCATGTCGTGGCAGACCATGATAACGGCGCAGCCGCGCTCGGCCATGGTGCGCACGGTTTCCATGACGGTCATGCACTCGCGGTAGTCAAGGCCGCTCGTGGGCTCGTCGAGCACGACGATCTTGGGCTCAACCACTACGACGGAGGCAAGCGCCACCATTTGTCGCTGGCCGCGCGAAAGCGAGAAGGGCGCCTCGTCGGCCGGCAAGCCAAAGCGATCGATGACCAGCTGGGCGCGACGCAGGGCCTCGGCGCGGTCCATGCCGCCCAGTTCCAAGCCAAAGGCGACCTCGTCGAGCACGGTGTCCTTGCAGATCTGGCGGTCGGGGTTTTGGAAGAGGGTCGCGACCTCGCGGGCGATACGGCTCGTGGGGACCGCGGCAGTGTCCAGGCCCGTAACGCGTACGCTGCCCGAGGAAGGCTTAAGCAGGCCCATGAGCAGCTTGGTGAGCGTAGTCTTGCCGGCGCCGTTTTGGCCGACGATGCCCACGAGCTCGCCAGGATAGAGCGTCAGGCTAAGGTCGTGTACGGCGGCGCCACCATTGGGATAGGCAAACTCAACATGGTCGAAGGTGAGTACGGGTTCGGCGTCCTTGGCATGAGGACGCAATGACGGTGCATGCGGGGAACCGGCGGGCGCCTGGGCTTCGATAGCCGCGTGTGCGGGGTCGACGATGCCCGAAATCAGGCGCTCGGCCTCATCGACATCCAAGCAGGGGGTACCGCTTACCAGGCCATCGGCCTCGAGGCTATTGAAGATACGCGTGACGCGAGGGCAGTCGACGCCGATGGCACGGAGCTCGTCGGTATGCGCGAAGACCTCGTGTGGCTCGCCCTGCAGCGCGATTTCGCCATGGTTGAGCACGAGCACGCGGTTGCAGTACTCCGAGAGTAGGGCGACCTTTTGCTCAACGACGACGATGGTGATTCCAAGTGTGCGGTTTGCCTCACGCAGCGTCTCGAAGACCAGCGTGGAGCTGGCGGGGTCGAGTGCCGCGGTGGGCTCGTCGAGAACCAAGACGCGCGGACGCATGGCGAGGATGGCGGCGATGGCCACCTTTTGCTTCTGTCCGCCCGAGAGGGTGGCGATCTCGCGGTCGCGCAGGTCGCTGATGCCGACGGTCTCGAGCGTTTCGCTCACGCGCTGCTCGATCTGGTCGTGGGGAACGCCAAAGTTCTCGAGGCCAAAGAGCATCTCGTCCTCGACGACCGAAGCGACCATCTGCGTGTCGATATCCTGCAGCACACTGCCGACGATTTGCGACACGTCGGTGAGCGAGACCTCGCAGGTGTCGTGGCCGTCGACCATGACGGACCCAAAGAACGTGCCGGTGTAGTGGTGGGGCACGGCGCCCGACAGGCAGGCGGCAAGCGTGGACTTGCCGGCGCCCGAGGGCCCGATGATGCCGATGAAATCCCCCTTGTTCACGCTGAGCGAGATGTGGCTGAGCGCCTGCTCGGTCTGCGTGCCATAGGAGAACGAGACATCGTCGACGTTGATGATCGTTTCCATGGATACCTTTCATAGTCATTGGGGACGTTCTTTAATGACTAGTCGTTTAAGAACGTCCCCAAAAGCTAGTTGTTTGGGACAGTCTTTGGTGGTGAAGCACGGAGGCGGCTTTACGAGGGGCCCCAGGTTGGCGCGAAAGAGGAGCGAAGCGTACTTGGGCACGCGAGCGACGAATGAACGCCAAGATGGGGTGGCTCGTAAAGCCGAGCGGGTTAGTTGAGCCTAAGGGCCTTCTGAATGGGCAGGTAGAGGGCACCGACCAGAATGGCGTTAAAGACGGCGGTCATGGCGACGACGGGCAGCATGGCGGCGGCGAGCTCGCCCACCACGCCAAGCATGGCCATCTTGATGACCATGAAGATGACGCCGGAGACAAAGGTGGTCACGAAGGTTGCGACGATGGCGACGGCAGGCTTGACCTGGCCGTTCTTGCCGGCGGCGTTGACGATGCCGGCCATGAGCATGGCGGCGATGCCCTCGGCGGCAAAATCGACGAACGGCGAAGTGGTGGTGATCTGGATCACGGCAGCTGAGATGAGGCCAATGACGAGCGCCTGGCCGATGTTGGGGCGAACGACCAGGATGGTGAGGCAGAAGGCCGAGATGATGAACTCGGGGCTGATCATGCCGCCCGAGATGCCCGAGATTGCCTTGCCGACGGTGAAGTTGAGGATGAAGCCGGCGGCGAGCAGGATGGCGAGCAGGACGAGGGCGCGGACATCGAGTTTGCCGCGATCGGCGGTCTGGACGGTGCGGGGCTGGGTGGCGGTGGTGTTCTGAGACATGGTGAAAATCCTTTCGGAAGGGGATTGCAAGAGAAAAGCGGAGGCGCGTGATGCGAATGCGATCGGGCTCGAGATAGAAAAAGGCCCCCGGTCGAAACCGGAGGCCTTCCAATCACCTAGAGCGCAAAAACAGGCGTGAGGGACTCACTGTCGACCGATCGTATTCGCATCACGCCACCACCAGTTGTTGAGAGACTTCATCGTGTTCTTCATGTTGGTGGCTCCTTTCGTGATGCCGTGGCGCGGTCGCACCTAGTTGCTGTTGCGCTGCACTATAGCACAGCGAAGTGTGTGCGGGGAAATCTTTTTTAAAAAGATTTCAGGCGGGTTTCCCACCGGCCAAAAGAGCGGGCTGAGCGGGCGAGGTGACTCATGTGCCCCGCCCGCTCAGCTAGGACATGAGGGTCTTAGGCCTTCTTGCGACGATAGATCACGTAGACGCAGACACCGATGATGACGACGGCGCCAACGGCCATGGCGGCCATGTTGTTGCCCTCGGACTTCTCCTCGGTGACCTCTTCCTCTTCGGCCTCTGGCTCGGTCACGTCCTCATCGGAAAGGGCCTCGTCGGCGTAGGTGATGGATTCGACCAGGCAGTCGTTGTCGGCATCGTAGTCGCTCGGGACGAACTCCTCGGAGAAATCGCCCTCCTTGAGGTAGTCGCGCATCTCCTCGAGCATGGCCTTGCACTTAACATAGGTGTTCTTGGTTGCAGCCTTGCCGGCCTTGTTGGCCAGGGCGGTACGGGCCTCGGTGCCTTCTTCGGCCTGCATGGCCTCGTCGACGGTCAGGTTCTGCTCGATGAGTTCCTTCTGCAGGGCGTCGAGATAGGCGCGGACGCCGGTGGCGCAGTGGTCGCGGTTCTCATAGGCGAGCGTGTTGATGTCCATGAGGACGTAGTTGATGGAGTTCTTGGGCTCCTCGTTGTTCACGACGTCTTCCTCTTCGCAGTGATCGAAGGAGACATCCTGATCGCTGAAGTAGGGGCTGACCTCGGTGAGCAGTGCGGAGTAGAAGGGGATGGCGACGGAGAATTCGGCGTTGGAGAGCATCTCCCACTGAATGGTCGCGATCTCGGGGTCCATGCCCTGACGGATCTGGAAGGTGTGGATCTCGGTGTTGCGGTTGGAGCCGATGGCATAGGCGCCGTCGGTGTTGGCGTTGAGGCCGGCGACATTCTCGCCGCGAGCGGCGAAGGAACGAATCATCTCAAAGGTGTTCCAGTCGGACTTGCCGGGCTGGAAGAACAGCGGCTGCATCTCGTGGACCAGGGCGCCGGTCGTGGCGCGAGCCTCTTCGCGCTCGTCCTTGACGATCTCGTAGTCGGTGCCCTCGGCAAGCGGAGCCATGAAGTAATCACGACCCTGGATATAGCGCGACCACTGGTGCATACCGGCCTCGCTAATCTCCTCGCCGTAGGTCTTGGCGACGTCGAACTTGCCGTCGGTGTACTCGGCAAAGCCCTTCTCCTTAGGCATGGACTCGATGCCTTCGGAATGGAGACAGTTCTCGGTGTCATCGAGGTCGACGTTATAGGTGAGGTTGCCGATGTTGGGGTTGAGCGAGGCGATGTCATCGGCGAGCTTCATAGCAATCCACTGATGGCCGGAAAGCGCGGCGAACAACCAGGTCTCGGTGCTGTCGGCGATGATGATCTGGTCGTTGGAGCAGACGCCCTGCTCGTCGATCAGGCTGCCGATGAGCTCGACGCCCTCGCGGGCCGTGGCGCTCTCGCCCAGGATGACGCTGGCATAGCTGTATTCGCCAATGCCAGTCTCCTCGGTGATGGGGTCGGCCTCTTCGGCCTTCTCGTTATAGGAGGTGCTCAGCGTGGCAGAGCAGGAGACGCCCTTCTCGTTGATGCCTGCCTCGGAATATGCGTCGTAGCGATCTTCCCACTGCGAGGGGTTGTCGCGAACGAAGGTGTAGCGGTAGGTTGCGCCCTTGGACTTGTACTCAAAACCGGACTCGACCGAGGTGTACTCGTTGCCGTCCTTGTGTGCGGGCTCAATGCCAAAGTGCTTGACATAGCGCGGACCGAAGTCCTCGGAACGGCCGTAGTACGTGTTGCCGTCTGCCGTGAGCTTGCTGCCCATGTAGATCTGGGTGCAGGCGAGTGCCGAAGTCGGCATGGCCATGATGGCCGCTGCTCCAAACGCAAGGCCGCAGCCGAGCTTCTTGAGCGTGTTGACAGGATGAGTAAACCTCATAATCCCTCCCAACTGTTGAAACCCCGCGAAACCGTACGGAGTTTCAGCTAATAAATACATCTACTAGCCTAAAGGAAGTGTAAAGAGTATTCATTCGACAACAGCTTTTACTCGATGAGCGTGTGGAAATATACGATGAACGGATAATAATACTCATTTTATGGCTTTAGTTAAATAAAGGCACCCTGCATTTACTGTAGCTGAATAAAGCATTAGACGGTGCTCAAAAAGAAAACTCTCCCGCTGTTTAGGATTTGCATAAACAGCGGGAGAGTCGATAACTGGATGAATATCATACCAATGTGGATTTACTTCTTTCGGCGGTGAATCACGTTGATGGCGTAACCGACGAGCATGGCCAAGACGATGACAATAAAGCCGATCAGGGGATTGTCGTTCATAGGGTCCTCCTATTTTCCGAGCGGGGAGAATTCGTCGACGATGAGGTCGAGGCATTGTGGAAGCGCGCGGGCTCCAAAGACGCCCGAATTGCTGGAGATAATTTCGCCATCGAACTGCATGCCCAGCGACGGGGTGCAGGTGATCTTGGCTTCCTTGGTCTGGATGATCTTGAACTGCGGGCGCCCGAGTACCTTGCCGGCGGGGTCAAGCGCAGCGGTGATCACGGTAGGCAGCAGCTGCACGGTGCGCACGGGTTCGATGACCGCAATGTCGACCATGCCATCGTTCATGCGGCAGTCGGGGAACAGGTTGATGTCGTTTTGGATGACCGAGGTGTTGCCGGCCATGCAGCAGATGCCGTCGAGCTCCTCGACAATGCCGTCATGCTCAATCGTAAAGTGCGCTACCGTAGGGTTGGGCGTGGCGAGCGCGGAGAGGAAGTAAGCGATCTCGCCGATGTCGTTTTTGGTGGGGGCGGCCTTCATCATGATCTCGGCGTCGAAGCCCGAGCCGGCGATGATGATAAAGCCGTGGCGCTTCTCGTTGCCGTTCTCGTCGAGCCAAAAGAGCTCACCCATGTCGACTTTGACCGTGCGACCGGCACGGCAGGCCTTGGCGAGCGCCGCTGCCTCGGGGGCATTACCGATGTTGTTAAAGAATAGACAGGCTGTGCCGGAGGGGAAGACGAGCGTGGGGACACCGCACCCGCGCATCTGGTCGAGCACGTTGGAGACGGTGCCGTCGCCGCCCGAAACGACCACGCGATCAAACTCGCGCACGTCTGCCACGGCATCCTCGGGCTCCATGCCATCGCCGATAAAACGCATCACGACCTCGTCGCCGCCCTGCGCGAGGGCGTGCGTGAATGCGTAGATTTCATCTGAGCTGGGGCCCGATGCCGGGTTGTGGATGATAAGGCAGCGCATACTTACGTTCTCGTTCTGTGACTAACCGAGTATAGTTGTAAGGCAATGCCGATATTCTACCCGTGTTTTTCGGGCCTAACCTTATTCGATGGGTTGATATGTACATTTCCACACATCAGGCTCTACTCGCCTTTTGCCAGCGCGCCCGTGAGTTCGACGCGATTGCCGTCGATACCGAGTTTTTGCGCGAGCGCACATTCCACCCGCGTCTGTGTTTGGTTCAGATTGCCACCCCTGCCGAGAGCGTCGCGGTCGATCCCCTGGTAATCGACGACCTATTGCCGCTGGCCGAGCTTATGGCCGACGAGAGCGTGACCAAGGTCTTCCACGCGTGCTCGCAGGATATGGAGGTCATGCTCCATACCGTGGGCGTGCTGCCACGACCGATTTTCGATACGCAGGTCGCCGCCGCCTTTTTGGGCGAGCGCCAGCAGATTTCGTATGGCGCGCTTGTTCAGACGTTCTGCGGCGTATCGCTGCCCAAGACCGAGTCGCTGACCGACTGGTCGCGCCGCCCGCTGACCGATAAGCAGATTGAGTATGCGATCGATGACGTCAAGTACCTGATCGTCGCCTATACCGAGATGATGAGCCGCCTGCGCGAGCTGGGCCGTGTGGACTGGGTGCTCGACGAGCTGCGCCCGCTGGCTGACGAGTCGCACTATCGCGCCGATCGCCACGAGGCGTTCCGCAAGGTCAAACGCATCAATTCGTGCAGCCGTCACCAGTTGGGCATCGCGCGCGAGCTCGCCGCCTGGCGCGAGGACCGCGCCGAGCGCCGTAACATCCCGCGCAAGTGGGTCATGTCCGACGACACGCTGCTTGCGCTCGTTAAGCGCAATCCCGTGCGCGTTGAGGAGTTCCGTAGTATCCGCGGTACCGATCAGTTGGGGGAGCGCGACGTGGACGGTGCGCTCATGGCCATCAAGCGCGGCGCGAGCTGCCCGCACGATCGCCTGCCGCTCATGGTGCGCGGGCACCGTCAGATTTCGCCGGAGTTGGAGAGTGTGACGGACCTGATGTACGCGCTCATCCGCCTGGTTGCCGAGCGCTCGGGCGTGGCGACTTCGGTCATTGCCTCGCGCGATGACCTGGCCGACTATATTGAGCATCCCGAGCAGAGCCCCTTGCGCGAAGGCTGGCGCTTTGAGCTTGTGGGCTCGCGCCTGGACGATCTGCTTTCCGGCAATATGGGACTCACCGTGAAGGACGGAAAAATCGAATTGCTGTAGGTATATAGTTACGCGGTTTTACCAAACCGCGTAACAGCTCGACGCTGCAAACGGCCGAGAGCGGCAATCTGACGTTCAATCGTCGCTCGCGTACCAAAGTACGCGTCGCTTCTCTTTCACGTCACCTTGCTCGCTCTCGGCCGTTTTCGCTGACATTGCCAAAACATTGATGTTGATTTGCTGGTCAGTCGAATGGGTAAAATGCCTCCAACGTGTAACTCGATTCGGAGGAATTCGCATGCCTTATTACTATGGATACGGCTTTGGCATCGACCCGCTGTACCTGCTGGTTGTTCTTGTCTGCACGGTGCTTGGCCTTGCCGCACAGAACTATATCAACTCGACGTACAAAACCTGGTCCAAGGTTCGCTCGGACGGCGATACGGGTGCCACAGTCGCTCGCCGCATGCTCGATGCCAACGGTTGTAGCGCCGTGGGTATCAAGGGTGTCGCTGGCGAGCTCACCGACCATTACAACCCGCAGGACAACAACCTGTATCTGTCGGATGCCAACCGTTCGGGCGGATCGGTCGCAAGCGTTGCCGTCGCCTGTCACGAGGCAGGCCACGCCGCTCAGCGTCAAAGCGGCTATGCCATGATGAAGGTGCGCACCGCCCTGGTCCCGGTTGTCAACTTTACCCAGAACACTTGGACCATCGTGTTGCTCTTGGGCCTGTTTATGAACATTGCCGGGCTCACATCCCTCGCGTTGATCTTCTTCTCGTTTAGTGTGCTGTTCCAACTCGTTACGCTGCCTGTCGAGATTGACGCCAGCCGACGCGCCGTGGCGTACATCGAGCAGTCGGGCATGAGCTCCAAGCAGGTCAATGGCGCCAAGAAGGTCCTGACGGCAGCCGCGCTTACCTATGTTGCTGCAGCGCTCACTTCGATCATTCAGTTGCTCTACCTGATGGCTCGCTACAACAGAAACTCCAACCGATAACAAATTGGCTTGACAGGCGCCGCGGAGATTTGTGTCCCCGCGGCGCTGTACTATGTGTTGGACTTGAATTTGCGCAGGGCCGGAGCCCTTATGCACGATAACGAAAGGAGGCTGCGTGGCAGGCTGGAATCTGACCGGCAATGCCGTTTCCGCCGAGTTCGACGGTTCGGACGAGCAAGAGCGCAAGGAGCTCAGCGTGAGCCAGGCGGTAGAGATCGCCGCCGGTGCGCTCGATGCCATTCCGCAGCTGAGCGTTCTGGGCGAGGTCACGGGCTTCCGTGGCCCCAATGCCCGAAGCGGCCACTGCTACTTCCAGATTAAGGACGACTCGGCCGCCGTTGACTGCATCATCTGGAAGGGCGCCTATCTCAAGCGCACGTTCGATCTGCGCGACGGCATGCAGGTGAGCTTTAAGGGCAACTTCAATCTCTATAAGGCCACGGGCCGCATGAGCTTTGTCGCTCGCTCGTTTTCGCTGGCGGGGGAGGGCCTGCTGCGTCAACAAGTGGCGCAACTGGCCGAAAAGCTACGCCGCGAGGGCCTGATGGACGAAGCACGCAAGCGCCGCATTCCGGTGTTTTGCTCGCGTGTGGCGGTCGTCACCTCGCTTTCGGGTGCCGTAATCGACGACGTTAAGCGCACATTGCGCCGTCGCAACCCGCTCGTCGAGCTTGTCTGCGTGGGCGCAAAGGTCCAGGGCGAGGGTGCGCCGGCAGAGCTTATTGAAGGTTTGCGCCGCGCCGCTGCCATTACGCCGGCGCCCGATTGCATTTTGCTCGTGCGTGGCGGCGGTTCCTTCGAGGACCTCATGACCTTTAACGACGAGGAGCTTGCCCGTGCGGTGGCAGCCTGTCCCGTGCCTGTGGTGACGGGCGTTGGGCATGAGCCCGATACCTCGATCTGCGACATGGTGAGCGACCGTCGCGCCTCCACGCCAACGGCAGCGGCGGAATCGGTGGCACCGGCTATGACGGAGTTGGCCGACGTGCTCGAGACGCGCCATCAGCGTCTGGGCGCCGCGATGGCTTCGATGATCGGGTCGAATCAGGTTGATCTGGAAATGCTCAACCAGCGCGGTCGTCGTGCTTGGGACACCTATACGGCTCGTCTGGGCGATGCGCTCGATGCCGCCGCGTGCCGCCCGTGCCTCAACGATCCAACGTTTATGGTCGAGCGTCGCGAGTCTGAGCTTGCCTTGACGGCCGATCGTCTGTCCGGCGCCATAACGCGTTCGGTTGGGGCCTTCCGCTCCAACTTCGAGCGTCTGCCCGAGCGCTTGATCGCAAGCACCTCAGGACTCGATGGCAAGCGCCATGCGCTCACGCTCGCAAGCTCCCGCCTGGAGCATCAGGGGCGCACGATGCTCAGCAAGCCATCGTCCGACCTGGGCCGTGCGGCGGCTTCGCTCGATGCCCTGTCGCCGCTCAAGGTGCTTGCTCGCGGCTATTCCATCGCGTACAGCGATGACGGTGTGGCCACGAGCGCCAAGACCTTTAAGCCCGGCGACGCCATCCGCGTGCGCATGGCAGACGGTAACGTTGCGGCAACGGTCGATGCGGTCGAGTAGGCCGCGTTTCATAGCGATAAACCTTTAGGAAAGGAAACAGATATGGCAGAGAAGACCCCGGTCGAGCAGCTTACGTACAAGCAGGCTTCACAGGAGTTGGAGCTCATCATCCGCAGCTTGGAGTCGGGTGATATGGAGCTCGAGGAGTCGCTCGAGAGCTATACCCGCGGCGTCGAGCTCCTCAAGAGCCTGCGCACCCGCCTGTCCGATGCCGAGCAGAAGGTCTCGGTGCTTCTTAAGGACGTCGACGGCAACGACGTGCTCGCCGACGGCGAAGCCGCCAACACGGACGACAACCTCTCGTTCTAGCCATCCCGACCAAATATAATTGCCTTGGTCTGTGAGAAAGGAACCAAACATGTGCGATTGCATCTTCTGCAAAATTGCCAACCACGAGATCCCCTCGACCGTTGTCTATGAGGACGACCAGGTCATCGCCTTCGACGACCTCAACCCCCAGGCGCCGGTCCACACGCTCGTGATCCCCAAGAAGCACTACAGCGATATCGCCGATAACGTGCCGGCCGAGACCATGGGCGCCATGGCTCACGCCATCCAGGAGGTCGCTAAGGCCAAGGGCTTGGAGGACGGTTTCCGCGTCATCTCCAACAAGGGCGTCAACGCCGGCCAGACCGTCATGCACTTCCACATGCACGTCCTCGGCGGCAAAAACCTGGGCGAGAACCTCATCTGAGGGCGCGTAGTCCGTCGACTTGGCTGCCTTTGGAGTAATCTATGCAGCTTTCTCAACTCGAATACCTTCAAGCGGTAGCGAACTATGGTGGCGTGCGCAAAGCAGCTCGCGCCGTTCATGTGAGTCCGCAGGCCGTTTCGTCGGCAATCAAAAAGTTGGAATCTGAGTATCAGATCGTTTTGCTCAACCGATTGGCGGGGGAGGCTGTTTTGTCTCCGGCGGGCAGAGAATTTGCGCGTCGTGCGCGCGTGATCCTGGCACAAGTCGACGATCTCAAAAAGTACGCTCAATCGGGGAACGGCGGCGTTTCGCCCGACGGCCATTTCCGTCTTTACGCCCCCTGTCTTCACGGGCGGGGGCGTCTTTTTTCCGAAAACTGGTACGACTCGTTTGAAAGCTCGCACCCTCAGATTCACCTTGATGTTTGGCATCAGCCAACGGCTACATGCTTTGAATCACTTGTGCTTGGCATTTCGGATGCGGCCATCTCATTTGAGGAACCAAGGGACAGTGTCCTTTCTTCGAAATACTTGGGTGAAAAGGAGCTCAAGGTTCTTTCGTGCCCAGCGGGTCATCAATCTGTGGGCGCTATGACCGTTCGTGAGTTACTGGGCGGCAGGTTAGCTGTTCCCATTAATTTGTCGCCCTGTCTCAATGCAATCAATCAATGCCCCGAAGCTCAGCTGGTTAATTTCCGCTTTCGCGATGTCGAATACGGAAACAGGGCACAGGCTGAGTTTCTTCAGGCCGGGGGATTGATATTGAGTTTTTCTGGCTCTTCTCTCGCATCAGATGGACTGGAAGTGAGCGAGTGCTCCATTGAAGGCTCGCATGACGTAGCCTTGCCCATCTACTTTTGCTATCGACAAAATGCCTGGACCGATCGACACCAGACGGTATTTCTTCACCTATTGCGTCACCTTGCTTCGTGAGGCCATTTGGCCTCGTGGCGTCAAGTGAATGTTGACGCCTTGTAACACATGACTGACGGCTCTGCCCTCATGCTTTTCCAAGATTCCGATTTAGATTGCTGACTCTTGGAGGGCGGAGCATGAAAAACCGTACGGTTTTGTTTTATATGACGTTCGTTTTTCTGTCGAACTTCAGCACCATTTTGTATTTTCTGACGGTTTACCTTGAATTCGTCGGATTCTCGATGGTGGCGATTTCTAGCATGATGATTGCATATCAAGTGAGCAAGTTCATCCTTGAAGTTCCCACTGGCTATATTGCTGATAGGCTTGGACGAAAGACGAGCGGTCTCGTTGGCGTCGTGGGAATGCTTGGATACTACGCCGCCCTACTCCTTGTCCGTTCTCCTCTGCTTTTGATCGGCGCGTTTGCTCTCAAAGGTTTTGCCGCTGCATGTGTGAGCGGATCCATCGAAGCGATTTACATTGACAGCGTCTCTCGGGACCAGTTCGTAAGACTTAATGTCGTTGAGCGATTTGTTTTCTATGCCTCTTATGCCATCTCCGCTTGCGTGGGCGGTTTCATTTCGTCTGTCGGTGCATATCTCATTGGTCTTTCGGCAGATATCATCGCAATGGTGTTGACGTTGGTTGTTGCTGTCTGCATTCCTGAGATGCGAAGAGAGGGCACTGCGGCGACACCTGAACGTGGAATTAGCCCGAAGATGATCGGTGCCGCTATTGCGTGTAATGGTATTCTTCGTTCGGCGTTCATCATGGACTGTTCTCAGGCATTTGCTTTTGTCGCCCTGGAAGACTTTTTCTCACTGCTGCTTGCGGGTCGCGGAATGAATGCTGTCGCTTCGGGCGTGACCATTGCGGTTCAGCTCCTTGCCTCCGCCTCCATAGGGTTTATTGTGCCCAGTGTGATTGCTCGTGTCGACAAGGGCCGTTTTGCGTGTATATGCGGCATCATTCGCTTAGTATTGACAGCTTTGTTTTTGATTCCCCTTACTCCGGCTAATTTGCTGCCCGTGTTCTATGTACTGCAGACGGTTGCGTACTCGTTGTTTGCCCCAATCAAATACTCAGTTTTTCAAAATGCTGCCGATTCTTCGATGCGCTGTTCACTGATTTCGGTTCAAAGCCAGATGGTGGCGGTGGGTGCCGTTCTTTTCTATCTGCTCAACGCTGTGTTGAGTAGCGTTGCAGGCATTCGAGTCGTATTGCTTGTTGCGCTCGGGATTTCTTCCTTGGTGTATATCCCCGCGCTCTTTCGTCTTACAAGTCAAAGGCCGTGAGTATTTGGACACCGATAACTTATATATCAACGCAATAAACCCGAGCGCGAGGGCGTTTGGGTTTATTATTGAAGCGTATGTAACCTGGCGGCGCCACACCGCCTGTTAGTAGGGAGACACATGAACGTTCTGGTCGTCAACGCGGGATCTTCGACCCTTAAGTATCAGGTCATCGATACCAAGTCCCACAAGGTGTCCGCAAAGGGCTCCTGCGAGCGCGTCTGCTTTACCGGCGGTACCTTCACCCACGCTGCCAACGGTTCCAAGAAGGTGACCGAGAACATCGAGTTCCCCGACCACAAGGTCGCCATCGAGGTCGTCCTGAAGGACCTCGAGGCCAACGGCGTCAAGATCGAGGGCATCGGCCATCGCATCGTTCAGGGCGGTTGGTACTTTGGCGACTCCTCCCTCGTCGACGAGGACGTTCTCGCCAAGATCCGTGAGGTCGCCCCGCTGGCGCCGCTGCACAACAACCCCGAGGCCAACGTTATCGAGTACTGCCTCGAGCAGTATCCCGACCTGCCCAACGTCACGGTCTACGACACCGCTTTCCACTTCAACATGCCCGAGGTCGCCAAGACTTACGCCCTGCCCAAGGACGTCTGCGACAAGCTGCACATCCGTAAGTACGGCGCTCACGGCACCAGCTACCGTTACATCTCCAAGAAGGTCGCCGAGATGACCAACGGCGAGGCCCGCAAGGTCGTCGTGTGCCATATCGGCTCCGGCGCTTCCCTGTGCGCCATCGAGGACGGCAAGTGCATGGACACCACCATGGGCCTCACCCCGCTCGACGGCGTCATGATGGGCACCCGCTGCGGCTCCATCGACCCGGCTACCGTGTGCTACCTGCAGCGCGAGGGCGGCTACACCTTCGACGAGGTCGACGAGATGATGAACAAGAAGTCCGGCCTTTTGGCTGTGACCGGCGGCAAGACCAACGACTGCCGCAACGTCGAGGAGCTCGCCGCCGCTGGTGACCCCGATGCTCAGCTTGCCTTCGACATGTTTGTCTACAAGATTGCCGCCAAGGCTGCCGAGATGGCTACTTCTATGTGCGGTATGGACACCCTGGTCTTTACTGCCGGTATCGGCGAGCACGCTCCGGCTGTTCGCGCCGGCGTTGCCGACCGTCTGGCCTTTATGGGCGTCAAGATGGATCATGCCCGCAACGCCCTGCGTGGTGATGGCGCTTGGTGCCTGTCTGCCAAGGATTCCAAGGTCAAGATTTTCGTCATCCCCACGGACGAGGAGTTCATGATCGCTTCCGACGTCGAGCGCATCGTCAACGGCAAGTAATTGCAAGAGGGGAGGGGCTGGACGACCGAGCGCCGTTCGGCCCCTCTTTTGCGCTCGTTGGGCGATATGCTGATATCTATTTATCAAGATATGATAACTTCTTATTAAAATGCGGCCGCCTTAAGGGGCCTGCGTCGACCGTATTGCACTGCGAAGGAGTCTCATGAACGTACTTGTTGTCAACGCCGGCAGCTCAAGCCTTAAATATCAGCTTTTGGATACCGATACCCGCAAGGTTTTCGCCAAGGGCAACTGCGAGCGTATCGGATCGGACATGGGCATCTTTGGTCACTCCGAGAACGGTGGCGCCAAGCAAACCGAGGAGGTCCCTTTCCCCGATCATCGCTCTGCTATCGCTCGCGTGCTCGAGGAGCTCGAGAAGACCGACTTTACGATTGATGGCATTGGGCATCGCATCGTTCAGGGCGGCTGGCACTTCGATGATTCCGCGGTCGTCGACGACGAGGTCATGACTAAGATTCTCGAGGTGGCCCCGCTCGCCCCGCTGCACAATTACGGCGAGGCCGCAGCAATCGAGTATTGCCGCGAGAAGTATCCGGAGCTGCCCAACGTCGCCGTCTTCGATACCTCGTTCCACATGACCATGCCCGAGGTCGCCTATACCTACGCGCTGCCCAAGGACGTGTGCGACAAGTACCACGTGCGCAAGTACGGCGCCCACGGCACGAGCCACCGCTATGAGTGGATGATGGCCAAGGAGATCCTGGGTTCGCGCTGCCACCGTCTGCTTTCGTGCCATTTGGGTAACGGTGCTTCGCTTGCCGCCATTGAGGACGGCGTGTGCCGCGACACCACGATGGGCCTCACGCCGCTTGACGGCCTGATGATGGGAACCCGCTGCGGCTCTATCGACCCGGCTACGGTGTGCTACCTGCAGCGCGAGGGCGGCTACAGCTACCAGGAAGTCGACGACATGATGAACAAGCAGTCCGGTCTGCTTGCCATCTCGGGTATCTCCAACGACGCCCGTGACATCCGCACGCGCGCTTCCGAGGGCGACGAGCGCTGCCTGCTCGCCTTCGATATGTTCGCCTATAAGGCCATGCAGCAGGCCGGCTCCATGATCGCTTCCATGGCGGGCGTGGACACCATCACCTTTACCGCCGGCATCGGCGAGAACGACTGGTCGATCCGCAAGGCCTTCTGCGACTGCTTTGAGTGGCTGGGCGTGCGCATCGACAACAACAAGAACCGCGAGGCCGTGGGCAACGGCCCACAGGTCATCAGCGCCGCCGGCTCTTCCGTCACGGTTATGGTCATCCCCACCGACGAGGAATACATGATCGCCCACGACGTCGAGCGCCTGACCAAGAACAACTAACGCGCGCATTTGCAAGTAAACGAAAGGCCTCCAGAGCAACAGCTCCGGAGGCCTTTTTGCTAGCAGGTGGAAATTCCTGTCCCGAGGGGATATGTGCGCTACTCAGCCATCTGAGCCTGGACGGCGGTGATGGCCACGACACCCACGATGTCGTCAGCAGAGCAGCCGCGCGACAGATCGTTGACCGGCTTGGCGATGCCCTGCAGGATGGGGCCGTAGGCGTCGGCGCCGGCGAAGCGCTGGACCAGCTTGTAGCCGATGTTGCCGGCCTCGAGGTCGGGGAACACGAGCACGTTGGCCTTGCCGGCAACGGAGGAGCCGGGAGCCTTGAGCTGGGCGACGGTGGGGACAATAGCGGCATCGAGCTGCAGGTCGCCGTCGATGGCGAGCTCGGGAGCCTTCTCCGTGCAGAACTTCACAGCCTCCTGGACCTTCTTGGCGACCTCGCCGCCAGCGGAGCCCATGGTGGAGTAGGAGAGCATGGCCACGTGCGGCTCAACGTTGCCCATGAAGGTGGACCAGGAGTGAGCGGAGGCGATGGCGATCTCGGAGAGCTCGTCGGAGGACGGGTTGATGTTGAGGCCGCAGTCGGCGAAGATCAGCGTGCCGTCAGTGCCGAACTGCGGGGTGTCGGTGCACATCACGAAGAAGGCCGAGACCAGCTTGGTGCCCGGGGCGGTCTTGAGGATCTGAAGCGCGGGGCGCAGGGTGTCGGCGGTGGAGTGGCAGGCGCCGGAGACCAGGCCGTCGGCATCGCCCATCTTGACCATCATGGTGCCAAAGTAGGTGGCGTCCATCACCTGGGCGCGAGCCTGCTCGATGGTAACGCCCTTCTTGGCGCGGAGCTCGGCAAACTTCTGCGCGTACTCCTCGTGCTTCTCGGCATTGCGCGGGTCGATGACGGTAGCGCCGGGAACGTTGATCTCGTCGGGGTTGCCCAGGATGACGATCTTTGCCAGGCCCTCCTCGATGATTTTGGTGGCCGCGACGATAGTGCGCGGATCCTCGCCCTCGGGCAGGACGATCGTCTTAAGGTCGGCCTTGGCGGCAGACTTCATACGGTTTAGGAAATCGCTCATGTTACTCCTTACAAGCGTTTCGCTAAGCTCCAGGCACCCGGCTGTTCACGAATAAACCCGCTGCTAGCGGGTTTACCTTTCAATTATGTACGCCGCGGTGCTTGAGCTTTCCTTGTGTGGCAAGCTCATTATAGGACGCATTAGCGCTATAATCGCTCTGATAAATATGTCTCGAAGAATGTTCGAGAAAAGCCCAGCTAACGAGCCCGTGGCTTTTGACAAGGAGTATCGATGCAGATTACCTCAGGCCTGCCTGAAGGCTTTAACGCCGGCGCGTACGACATGATTGTCGTCGGTGCTGGATATGCCGGTGCCGTTTGCGCCCGCCGTCTTGCCGAGACCATCGGCTATCGTGTTGCCGTTTTGGAGCGCCGTAGCCACATTGCGGGCAATGCCTATGACTGCACTGACGAGGCCGGAATCCTGATCCACGAGTACGGTCCGCATATCTATCACACTTTTAACGAGCGCGTGCACAATTTCCTGTCGCGCTTTACCAAGTGGACGGATTATCAGCACAAGGTGCTCGCCAACATCAACGGTACCCTTATGCCCGTGCCCTTCAACCATGCGAGTCTCAAGCTCGCCTTTGGTGACGAGCGCGGCGAGGAGCTGTATCAGAAGCTCGTGGAGACCTTTGGCAAGGATGTCAAGGTGCCCATTATGGAGCTGCGTAAGAAGAACGACCCGGATCTTGCCGAGGTCGCCGATTACGTCTACGAGAACGTCTTTTTGCATTACACCATGAAGCAGTGGGGCCAGACGCCCGATCAGATCGATCCCTCGATCACCGGCCGCGTTCCCGTCTTTGTGGGCGATGATGACCGCTACTTCCCGCAAGCTCCCTTCCAGGGCATGCCGCAGGAGGGCTACACGGCGCTCTTTGAGCACATGCTCGACCACGACCTGATCGACGTGTTCTGCGACGTGGACGCCCGTGACCTCTTTGAAATCGACGAGACTACCGTCAAGATCGACGGCAAGGTCTATGGTGGCGAGATCGTCTACACCGGTCCGCTCGATGAGCTGTTCAATCTCGATCTGGGCGCGCTACCGTACCGCACGCTCGACATGAAGTTCGAGACGCTCGATATGGACCAGTTCCAGCCCGTGGGCACCGTCAACTACACCACGAGCGAGGACTACACGCGCATTACCGAGTTCAAGAACATGACCGGTCAGACCCTGCCCGGCAAGACCACCATCATGAAGGAGTATTCCAAGGCCTATACGCCCGGCTCGGGCGAGACGCCGTACTACGCCATTCTTGAGCCCGAGAACCGTGAGCTCTATGAGCGCTATCTTGAGCGCGTCCAGAACCTGACGAACTTCCACCCGGTGGGTCGTCTGGCCGAGTATCGTTACTACGATATGGACGCTGTGACCAATTCCGCCCTCGATCTTTCGGATGAGATTATCGCCTGCCATGCATAAAGTCATAACATTCGGTATTCCCTCGTATAACGCCGCCAAGGACATGGACCATTGCATCACCTCCATCTTGGAGGGGAGCAATTACGCCACCGATATCGAGATTATCGTGGTGGACGACGGCTCCAAGGACGAGACGGCCGATAAGGCCGATGAGTGGGAGGCGCGTTATCCCGGTATCATTCGAGCGGTACACCAGGAGAACGGCGGCCACGGTATTGCCGTCCTTTCGGGTCTGCGCGAGGCACAGGGCACCTACTACAAGGTTGTTGATTCGGACGACTGGCTTGACGGCGCTGCCCTTTCGACCATGCTGTCGATTCTGCGTGGCTTTGAGGAGCGCGACCAGCGCGTTGACCTGTTTATCTCGAACTACGTGTACGAGAAGGTTTACGAGGGCACGCATACCGCTATTGGCTACAAATTTGCCCTGCCGCGCAAGAAGATCTTTTCCTGGGATCAGATCGGTCATTTCCGCCTGGACCAGAACCTACTCATGCACAGCCTGTGCTATCGCACGGATGTGCTGCGCGAGTCCAACCTTCCCATGCCGCCGCACACGTTCTATGTGGACAACATCTACGCCTACGTGCCGCTGCCGCGTTGCAAGACCATGTACTACGCCGACATCGACCTCTATCGCTACTTTATCGGTCGCGAGGGCCAGAGTGTCAAGGAGGCCACGATGGTCAAGCGTCTGGACCAGCAGTTCCGTGTGACGCGCATCATGATGGAGTCGTACCACCTGTACAGCGATGTTGAGTCGTCGCGTCTGCGCTCGTACATGATGGGCTATTTCACCATGATGATGGCGATCTGCTCGGTGCTCACCAAGCTTTCCGAGGAAGATTGCGCCGACGAGCGCCTAAAGACGCTGTGGAATGATTTGAAGGCCTACGACGAGCGCATGTATCGTCGTGCCCGCTACGGCGTGGTCGGGTTCTTCACCAATCTGCGCGGTCGTGCCGGTGACAAAACCACACTCGGCCTATACCGTCTTGCCTCAAAGATCTTCAAATTCAACTAGCTGCTGAGTAATCGTTGCTGATAGGTTGACTGGGCCCCTTGGCCTTTAGTTTGCTACTGCGAACAGTCCTGCTCGCACGGAAAGCACATTAAGTGCTTTCCGGCTCGTGCGGAACTTGTATCAAACTAAAGGCCAAGGGGCCTCTGCTATAAGAATCGATTGTCAGGTTATTTGAATTTGAAGATCTTCGACGCGCGGTACACAGGGGCCTGGGCTGAAAAGATCTTAGTTGTTAGTCGGTCGGAGACGGGCGGGCGTTACGTTTGTCGCGAGTTCCGCATGCAAAGAAGGCCACTTAATGTGGCCTTCGTCTTGCATAGGACTGTAGAGCAGCAAACGTAACGCCCGCCCGCCTCCGACCGACGGTCGAGTGGGGTTACTTCGCGGCGCCGGGGATGCCGTGGGAGGTTTTGGCGGTTTTTGCTCCGTTTACGATGGCGGTCTGTAAGGCCCTTACGGCGAGCATGCCCAACAGGTCTAGGGGAACGGTGGCGCTTGCCTGGGCGCCCAGTTTGCCGCTGGCGAGGGTGTAGATGGTGTCGCCGTCGTTGGTGGTGTGCGTGGGACGGATGGCGTGTGCGTAGGCGTCTGCGGCCATCTGGGAGACCTTGGTGGCTTGTGCCTTAGTGAGTTCCACGTTGGTGACGATGCAGCTGATGGTGGTGTTGGTGCGGTCGAGCGGCATCTGCATGGATCCGGCGGCGGCAAAGGCTGCGAGTTCCATGTCGACGATCTGGTCGCTATCGGCTGCGGCGCGCATACCGGCGACCCACTCGCCGGTGAAGGGGTCGACAACGTTGCCGCAGGCGTTGACCGAGACCACGGCGCCCACCTTGATGGGGCCGAGAGCCAAAGCGGCAGCGCCAAGGCCGGCCTTCATGCAGGTAGCGGGGCCCATGAGCTTACCCACGGTAGCGCCCGTGCCGGCGCCCACGTTGCCCTGTTCGAGCTTGGTGGGGGTGTTGTCGAGTGCTTCGCGCACGGCGGCGATGCCGGCCTCAATGTCGGGGCGAACGGTGGGGTTACCAAAGGCGAGGTCGAAGATGCAGCTGGAGCACACGATAGGCACCTGCGTGGGGCCGACGGGAAGGCCGATGCCGCGGCTCTCAAGCTCGCGAGCGACGCCGCTTGCAGCCTCGAGGCCAAAGGCTGATCCGCCCGAAAGGCAGACGGCGTGGACCTTGTCGACGGTGTTCTCAGGTCGCAGCAGGTCGGTTTCGCGCGAAGCGGGAGCACCGCCGCGAACGTCAACACCGCCGGTGGCGCCCTCGGGTGCCACGATTACGGTGCAACCGGTGCCGGCCTCCTCGTCCGTATAGTTGCCATAGCAAAAGCCATCGACATCGCAGACGTCAATGGTCTCGAGCAGTGTATCCATGTTTTACTCCTATCGGTTTTCCGCCGCGCCTTGTGCCCGGTCGGGATCCGTACGGTACGCCAAAATTGTAGGCGCTGGGGAATACCCAGCGCCAGATGCAATTACGAGAGTTTTTGAATCGCGCGCGCGACGCGGGCGATGGGTAGGCCCACCACGTTATAGAAGTCGCCCGAAATATCGTGCACGAGCATGCGTCCGCCTGTGCCCTGAATGCCGTAGGCGCCGGCCTTGTCCATGGGCTCACCCGAGGCGACGTAGCGCTCGATCTGCTCGTCGGTGAGCTCGTAGAACGTCACGTCGGTCACATCGACAAAGGATAGGCTCTCGGCGGCATGCGGGGCTGTAACGTCGCCGGCTTTAACGATGCAGACGCCGGTTGCGACCTGGTGCGTGCGGCCCGAAAGCTCACGGAGCATGGTGCGCGCCACGTCCTCGGTTGCCGGCTTGCCCAGAATCTTGCCGTCAAAGGTGACGATGGTGTCGGCCGCGACCGTCAGCTCATTGGGCTCGGCATACTCGGCAGCAACGGCAGCCGCCTTGGCGCGTGCCAAGCGCTCGACAAGCGTGAGCGGGGCCTCGCCGTCGAAGGGAGTCTCGTCGATATCTGCGGGAATCACGCGAATGTCATACCCTGCCTCGCGCATCAACTCGATGCGGCGCGGTGATTGCGAAGCCAAAATCATAGTTGGATGCCCTCGGCGACCTTCTCGACAGCCTTGTCGCCGGCGAGCGTGCGCAGCAGTTCAAGCGCAAAGGGGAGCGACTGGGCCATGCCGCTGGCGGTGATGATGTTGCCGTCTTGCGTAACCTTCTCGCCGGTATAGGCGCCCTCGGGGAAACTTTTCTCAAAGCCAGGGAAGCACGTGGCATGGCGCCCCTCGAGCAGGTCGAGCTCGCCCAGGATAAACGGGGCGGCGCAGATGGCGGCGACGTGCTTGGTCGCGGCGAACTCGCAGACCACGTCGCAGACGCGCTGATCTGCGCGCAAGTTGGTGGCACCGGGCAGGCCGCCGGGCAGCACGACGCAGTCGTACTCGTCAAAGTTGATCTCATCAAAGAGCGCATCGCAGGTCACGGGGATCTGCAGCGAGCTTACGACCTCACGCGTGGGCATAATCGAGACGAGCGTGGCACGCGCGCCGCCGCGACGCATGACATCGACCATGGTCAAGCACTCAATAGTTTCAAAGCCATCGGCGGCGAGAACGGCAACGCTGGGCATGAGGGTTCCTTTCATAGGCGGCATACAATTAGCCGTCTTATACCCCGAAGACC
This sequence comes from Collinsella aerofaciens, assembly GCF_032584215.1. Taxonomy (GTDB): domain Bacteria; phylum Actinomycetota; class Coriobacteriia; order Coriobacteriales; family Coriobacteriaceae; genus Collinsella. The sequence goes on from NZ_JAWHPN010000030.1 coordinate 29,449, forward strand.
TCCGCTTGCCACGCTCGATTTCCCAATGTTTAAAATAGCCCCGTCCGAATTAGCTATCCTCACCCATCCTCAACAATCTCAATCTGTAACATCTAGACCCACTTTTGACCCTAACTGTTACAGTTCAAGACAAACGGAAACCGCCCCGACAAAACGTCTAAATCTGTAACATCTACGGACCAAAACCGGGTCTTACTGTTACAGATCGAGACAGTCCCCAACAGCACCGCCCCGTTTGGGGAACGACTGCCATAGGTACGGCGGGCAGAGGCTCACTTTTTTCCTCGGTTTTTTCTTGACGGAATCTCACCTGTTGTAGTACTTTGTCCCAGTCTAAAAACGCGTGGACTTTTCTGGGCGCTAGCCACCTTTTTGCCACGCAACCGAGCAGTCGGTTGCGTGGCTTTTTTCGTCTTGGCAGCAGGTACCACATGCACCGCCAGAAGACCGCACGAGCCCACCTTCCGACTGCAGGGAACAGACGCACGAGACGTGCATCTGTAAGACAGCAGACGGAAGGGAGCCTAATGGCAGGAACAAACACAATCAAGCAACAGGCCGCCGGGGCAGGAGCCACGGGCGTGGGACAGGCCAAGGCGGCGCTCCAGGTCTTTGCGGGCGGCGCCTGCTACGGCGCGATGGCCACGACCTACAAGCTCGCCTACGCCGCGGGCTTCACCTCGGCGCAGGTGGTGGCGAGCCAGGCGTGGTTCGGCTGCCTCTTCTTCGCCCTCGCCACACTCGCGGGCCACGCACTCGGGCACCGCTGGCAGCGCGTGGGCTGGAAGCTCGCCCTTAAGCTCATGGGCCTGGGAGCCCTCACCTGCCTCACCTCAATCCTCTACTGCTACGCCATGAGCGTGCTGCCCGCCCCGGTGGCGCTCACGCTCCTCTTCCAGTTCACGTGGCTGGGGCTCCTGTGGCAGACCGTCATGACGCGCCGACCGCCGAGGGTCCTCCAAGTGGCCTCCGCCCTGGTCATCGTCTTCGGAACGGTGTTCGCCAGCGGCGTCTACAAGACCGGCATCACCGGGTACGACCCCGTGGCCCTGCTCTGCGCGCTGGGGGCGGCCGTGTCCTGCTCCCTCTTTGTCACCCTCTCCGGCAAGGTCGAGGCCCCCTGCTCGTCCGAGCAGCGTGGCGTCATCGTGTGCGCGGGCTCCGTGGTCATGTCGCTCACGGTGTGCCCGGACTACGTCGTCTCGGGCGTCCTCGCCCAGGGCATCCTGCCCTTTGCCGTCATCGCCGGCTTCTTTGGCATGCTCTGCCCGGTCCTGCTCTTCGGCATGGGCTCTCCGCACCTGCCCGCGGGCCTCTCCACTGTCATGGCCGCCGCGGAACTCCCCGCCGGCCTGCTCATTGCCATGATTGTCCTCGGCGAGCCGCTCGGCGTCGTCGAGTGGCTGGGCGTCGCCATCATCCTCGCCGGCGTGTGCCTGGCGCAGGTCCCCTCCCTGCTTGGAGGCCGGGAGGCACGTCGCGCCGCCGCAGGACAAGCCGTCAGCTAGTCACCCCTTCACAGGCGGCCCGCGCGCATCAGGGAAAGGGCCACGGGCCCGGCGCGTGAGGTCGCAAGGACGTTATAAAGCGTCCCCCGCAGAGATGGGGGCGCCAGAGAGAAGGAGGCACTATGCCATTTCCAAAAGGGTTCCTTTGGGGAGGAGCTACCGCTGCCAACCAATGCGAGGGAGGTTATGACGAGGGCGGCCGCGGCCTTGCCAATGTCGACGTCATCCCACACGGGCCGGAGCGCAACGACGTGAGTCGCGGCCTGAGGCGCATGCTCGACTTTGAGCCCGGGTACTACTACCCGGCCCAGACGGGCATCGACTTCTACCACCACTACCGCGAGGACATAGCCCTCTTCGCGGAGATGGGCTTTAAGGTCTTTCGCCTCTCCATCGCTTGGAGTCGCATCTTCCCCAACGGCGACGAGGAGGAGCCCAACGAGGCCGGGCTCGCCTTCTACGAGGACGTGGTCCGCTGCTGCCGCGAGCACGGGATCGAGCCCCTCGTGACCATCACGCACTTCGACTGCCCCATCCACCTCGTCAAGAAGTACGGCGCCTGGCGAAACCGCACCCTTATCGAGCTCTACAAGCGGCTTGTGACGGTGCTCTTCAACCGCTACCGCGGCCTCGTGCGCTGGTGGATCACGTTCAACGAGATGAACATGATCTTGCACCGTCCCTTCATGGGTGCCGGCATCGTCCTCGAGCCCGGGGAGAATGCCCGCGAGGCCGAGTACCGCGCCGCGCACAACGAGCTCGTGGCGAGCGCCTGGGCCACCAAGATCGCCCACGAAGTCGACCCGGAGAACAAGGTAGGCTGCATGCTCGCCGCGGGAAGCTACTACCCCTACTCCTGTCGTCCCGAGGACGTCCGCGCAGCGCAGGTCAAGAACCAGGAGGACCTCTTCTTCGTGGACGTGCAGGCACGCGGGCACTACCCCGGCTACGCGCTCAAGATGCTCGAGCGCGAGGGCATCGACGTGGGCATGACCGCCGAGGACGAGCGCATCCTTGCGGAGAACACCGTCGACTTCATCTCGTTTAGCTACTACTCCTCGCGCTGCACCGCGGGCGACCCCGATTCCGTGGGCGGCGTCGCCGAGGGCAACGCCTTCGCCGGCGTGGAGAACCCCTACGTGCGCACGAGCGACTGGGGCTGGGTCATCGACCCGCTGGGGTTTCGCATCACGATCAACGACCTCTGGGACCGCTACCAGAAGCCGCTCTTTGTGGTGGAAAACGGCCTCGGCGCCTATGACGAGGTGCTTCCCGACGGCACGATCGAGGACGACTACCGCATCGCCTACCTGCGCGAGCACATCGAGGCCATGCGCGACGCCATCGAGCAGGACGGCGTCGAGATGCTCGGCTACACCACCTGGGGGCCGATCGACCTCGTGAGCGCGGGCTCCGGCGAGATGGAGAAGCGCTACGGCTTCATCTACGTGGACCGCGACAACCTGGGCAACGGCACGCTCGAGCGCAGGCGCAAGAAGAGCTTCTACTGGTACCAACAGGCCATCGCCACCAACGGAGGCGACCTGGGCTAGCCGCCTGGGCAATATCGCTAAGGAGAAAATAATGGCTGAAAAATACGACGATCTGGCCAGATCCATACTCGAGAACGTAGGCGGCGCCGAGAACGTCGCCAGCGTCGCGCACTGCATCACGCGCGTGCGCTTCAAGCTCAAGGACGAGTCCCGCGCCAACACGGCCAAGATCGAGGCCCTCAAGGGCGTTATCCAGGTCATCCAGGCCAACGGCCAGTACCAGGTGGTCGTGGGTAACATCGTCGAGGACGTCTACGACGCGGTCCTGGAGGCCTGCAGCTTCTCGGGCGGCGCAAGCGCCGACGACGAGCCCCAGGGCGATAAGACCGTTGCCTCCGTCGTCATCGACCTCATCTCTGGCATCTTCCAGCCCATCCTGGGACCGCTTGCCGCCGCAGGCATCATGAAGGGACTGCTTGCCCTCATCACCTACTTCGTCCCGGCCTTTGGAAACGACGGCCTCTACACGCTGCTCTACACCGTGGCTGACGGCTTCTTCTACTTCCTTCCCGTCGCCCTGGCGTTCAGTGCCGCGCGCAAGTTCCGCATGAACGAGTTCACCGGCGTGGCAATCGGCGTGGCGCTCCTCTACCCGACGATGGTCGCCCTGACCTCGGGCGAGGCGCTCGGCAGCATCGACCTCGGCGTGGCCGGCACGTTCTCGTGGTACGCCACCGCCCTCGGGGTCCCCATCATCATGCCCGTGTCCGGCTACGTGAGCTCGGTGATCCCTGTCCTTCTCATGGTGTGGTTCGGCTCTATCCTTGAGCGCTGGCTCAAGAGCTGGATGCCGACTGCGCTCAAGATGTTCCTCGTCCCGCTCGCCACGATGACGGTCTCCATCGTCTTGGGCTACCTCGTCATCGGCCCGGTGGCCACCCTCATCACCAACCTGCTGAGCGCGGCGTTCTCGTTCATCTTCCAGCTTCCCGTGGTTGGTTCCGTCCTGGGCAGCGCCCTGGTCGGCGGACTGTGGATGTGCCTCGTCATCTTTGGCTTCCACTGGAGCCTCATCCCCATCTCCATCATGAACCTAAACACCCTCGGCCACGACAGCGTGCTCGCCGCCACCATCGGCCACGGGTTCGCGCTCGGAGCGGTCATCTTTGCCATGTACCTCAGAAACAAGGACGAGCGCTTCCGCGGCATCGCCCTTCCCGCGATGATCTCCGCCTTCTTCTTCGGCGTCACCGAGCCGGGCATCTACGGCATCGCCCTGCCCAACAAGCGCGCATTCGTCGTGGCATGCCTGAGTTCCGCCGTTGGCGGCGCCATCGTGGGAATGACGGGCGCCCTCATGTACATCTCGGGCGGCCTCGGCGTCTTCAACCTGCTCAACTTCATCGACGGGACCCCTGGTGGCGCCGGGATCTCTCACATGATCTTCGCGATCATCGCCTCGCTCGTCTCTGCCGTCCTGGCCTTTGTTATCGAGTTCATCACCTACCGGCCCAACGACGAAGAGGAAGGCGCCCGCTAGCTTGCGCCTCTTCTCGACCAGCTCCATGTAATTGAGGAGCAGTTGAGGTGGGTGAGGGCCGAGGGCGATCAAGGTGGCCGCCCTCGGCCCGGGACAACCTGCCAGAAGGCGTTTAGCTTTCTCGGGCGGCGCTGAAATGAACTGCGCCCCGATACTTGGACGGGTCAATTAGCGGCCTATGCCGCACATGGGGACTGATTCCGGAACTCCTCCGGGGTCAGCCCCTTTTGCTTAGCCCGCCTCCTCCTCTTGTTCCAGTGAACGGTATAGGCTTCGAGGTCCCGCTTGAACTCCTCGAAGCTCCGCCACGTCCGGTTCCTGTAGAATTCGTCCTTCAGGCGCCCCGGCAGCAGCTCCGTCGCATGAGCTTGCCCTCGCACGCCGCCGGCCCCGGCCGGGTCCGGGCACCCTTCGGCCTCCCGCCGGCCTTCGGCGCGCCCGTACCCCCTGTCGCAAAGCTCTGTTGCAAGAGTCCTCAGCGTGGCGTCGTGCCTGACTCTCCCGTCCATAAAGAAGCCCCCATTTCTAATGTTCAAGAAATGAGGGGGCGGTTCAATTTCGGGACGGGGATTAAATAAGGCTCTGTTAGACCAGGATTGACATTCCGCCCCGTCATCTTCTTGCGATTGCACAATGGTCGCCCCTTGTCGAATCTGAATCCGGCAAGGGGCGATGCGCCCGAGACCGGACGAGTTGCTCGCCT
>NZ_JAWHPN010000031.1:0-32065 GCF_032584215.1 Collinsella aerofaciens
GGCGAGCAACTCGTCCGGTCTCGGGCGCATCGCCCCTTGCCGGATTCAGATTCGACAAGGGGCGACCATTGTGCAATCGCAAGAAGATGACGGGGCGGAATGTCAATCCTGGTCTAACAGAGCCAAAGATAATGGGGTTTGCCCCCGGAGAGTTGAAGAACGCCGCGGAAGCCTACGAAAAAGATGAGTGGCCGAAGGGTCGCACCATCAAGCTGGGAAGGCCGTCGATCTCCGATGAGCCGAGCGTCGTTATATCAGCACGTGTGGGCGAATCGATTCTTGAGGCGTTTGACGAAAAAGCCAAACGCCATGGGCAAACGCGCACGGAACGGCTCAGGGAACTCGTAACACTTGATGCAATGATTGCCTAGGCACCGCTCCCCCACCGACCCAAACATGTACGTCAGCATCCAAAGTCGACATTTTTCGACATCTTTGGATGCTGGTGTACAGCTTTTTGCTACATAGTCGTTGGGGACGTCCTTAAATGACCAGTCGTTAAAGAACGCCCCCGATGACTAGTTAGCCGTGGAAGCGAGCTATGGGTGCGAGTGGCTGCTCGCGAAAGACCCGCTCGACGGCGGCGCGGTATTCGTCGACCTTTTTGGTCTTACGTACGAGCTTGTGAACGGTAGCGGGGTCGGCGAAAGCGCACTTGGCGTAGAACCACCACTCCTTCATACGAAAGACCGCGTTGCCGCCAATCTCTTCTGCATAGACCGCAAACAGCGTGTCGTGGAAACGCTGCAGTTCGGCTGCCGTGGCAGCAGGACCGCCCTTAACCATGCGAGCCAGCGCGGGGTTCGCGAGCAGGCCACGCCCTAGCATTACATGGCGCGTGTCGGGATAGGCCTCCGCCAGCGCGTCCATATCCTCAAGATCGAAAATGTCGCCGTTATAGGCCACCGGAAACGGCGCACGCTCCAGCGTCTCGCCATAAAACTCTTTGCGCGGCGAGCCTGTATAACGGTCCTTCTGTACGCGCGGATGCACGATCAGCTCTGTTAGCGGCATGCGGCAATACAGATCGAGCACGCGCTCGTATTCGTCGTCATTCTCCAGCCCCAGCCTGGTCTTTACCGACACCGGCAACGGCGACCGCTCGCACACATCACTTAAGAACGCCTCGAGCTCGTCGAGATTGCGCAAGAAACCCGAGCCCTTGCCCTTGGCAACAACCGTACCCGAGGGGCAACCCAGGTTGAGATTGACCTCGCGGTAGCCCATGTCGGCGAGCACCTGTGCCGCCCACACAAACTCGTCCGCGTTCTTGGACATCAGCTGAGGCACAACGTTGAGCCCCTGGTTATTGGCAGGATCGATCTCCTTAAACGCCTTGCCGCCAAAGAGGTTTCCCACCCGCGGCGGCGGCAAAAACGGCGTGTAATAACAATCGAGCGCGCCGAAGCACTCCGCATGCGCGCGACGGAACACATGCCCGGTAATCCCCTCCATAGGGGCCAACGATAGAATCATCTACTCTTCTCTCATATCAACGAACGTGACAAAGGGACTGTCCCTTTGTCACATGCATTATGCCTTGCGCTTCAGGCGATTCACAAGGAAGAGGTAGCTACTGAACGATGACCACCCTCCAGCCGCACCCCATACAACGAGGTTTAATACTTTTCCCGAGAAGTGAACGAGTGAAAACGGGCCCCCGAAGCATCGGCACTTTCGAGATGCAATTTCCTGCGGTTTTGCCAGCCAAATCCTGCGGGTTTGACGTCTAAAAATGTCGATGCTTCGGAGGTCCAAGTATGGCCGTTCACTTCTCGGAAAAGTATTAGACCTCGATTTACATGCCACTCAATGTGACAAAGTGGCTGCTCCTTTGTCACATTCGATGAAAAAGGGCACCGATGTTAGTCGATGCCCCAAAGCGGCTGCAGGTTAAGCCCTACAGCGTATGTCTAAGACGAATCGAACTATTCGTCCCAGGAGAGGTTCTTACCAGTCTTTTTTGCCAGCAGCAAGAACAGGCCGATAATAACGTTGCATGCGATGCAGAAGATGAAGACGCCCTGGAAGGAGCCGACAAGCTCATAGACCTTCATCATAACGGGCATGCCAAAGGCGCCGACGATATAGCCCACGGAGCAGATCAGCGCGAAGATGCGACCGAAATCGCGGGAGCCAAAGACATCCATAACCAAAACGGTCAGGGCAGTGCCAGCGATGACGTACATTACGTCGTTCACGCCTGCTGCGAGGATGCTGAGCGTCGAGTTGCCGCTGCTCATCATGAGCATGACAAAGGAGAGGATGGAGACAGCGAGCCAGCCCAGAATGGCCTTCGTGCTGCCGAACCTATCGCAAGTGGTGCCAACGATCGGATTGAGGAACAGATCGAAGAGCGATGCAGCGGATACCATGAAGCCGCCCACCATGGGGCTAAAACCAACCTCGGAAGCATACGTCGGGAAGAGCTGGTTCATGCAGCAAGTGAGCTGAACGAGACAGAGGAAGCCGATGCAGAAGAAGAAGGCAGGCGACTTAATGGCGCGCGCATAGCTAACGCCACGCGTGCTATCCTCGGTCGTCTCCTCGGTCTCGGTGACCGTCTCGCCCTCGACGTAGCCATAGGGCAGCATGCCCTTGTCCTGAGGCTTATAGCGAATAATCAGGACGGAAGCGGGGAGAATGAGCACGGCGGAGACGCCAGCGAGCACCAGATAGCCAGTCCTCCAGCCAGCGGCCTCGATGACAGAGGTGATGACGGGGCTCATGATGAGCATGTAAATCGAGTTCACTGCCCAAGCGAGACCGATTGCCAGGCCACCAGATTTTTTGAACCACTGGTCAATAACGTCGGACATAGCGACGCCGGTGGTGAAGGCGAAGCAAACGCCAATCAGGGCGCCAGCGGCGATGAACATCCAGACTTCGGTGTAGAAGGCCATGCCTGCGCCGGCAGCGAGCAAAATAAGCTCGACAACGGGGAGCCAAACCTTGCCAACGACCTTGGGAATGAGTTTTCCGACAAACGGAAGAGCTGCCGCAAGACCAATGAGCGTTGCGGTGAAGTAATACGAGAAGATGGAATAGTCAAACCCGAACTCCTCGCACACGGGTGCGACGAAGGAGCCCGCGATGACGCTATAGGATCCGGTCGTGCCGGCAGACATAAGGCCGAGCGCGATTACGAGAACCCATGCGTAAACCTTGCTGCTCTTTAACTTTGCATTTTCCATTGACGCAGCTCCTAGAGACCCAGAAGGGCACACATAACGGCCTTGATGGTGTGCTGACGGTTCTCTGCCTCACGGAAGATGACCGAAGCGTTGGCCTCAAAGCACTCGTCGGCAATCTCGAAACCCTCGGTGATGATCTCGCGATGAAGGTCGTTCTTGCACTGGTCGAGGAGCATCTTGCCAACACGGTGATCCGCGTTGTGGACAGAGGGAAGCTCATGCATGCAGAAGATGTCGGGATTGTTGGTGCGCTTGCACAGCTCGCTGGTGACGCGATAGGGGTACAGAGACTCGGCATCGCCCAACCAGGAGTTGTAGTCGTCGGGATCCAGAACCTCTTCTCCGCACTCGGGGTTGATGTAGCGCCACTCCTCGGTAACGATAACGTCAACGCCATCCAGGGCATCGAGGTCAGAGGTGATGGTAAAGGTCCTATTGGGAGCGTACTTGGCGTAGCAGGCCTCCACCTCTTCGATCATTTCCTTGCACATCTGATGACGGAGGTCGTCGGGGCCGATGGCGAGGAAGTCCATGTCGAGCATAGCGCACAGACGGCCATACCACACCGGGGCGCCGGCGCAGTTGCCAACGAAAGCCATCTTCTTGCCGCGGCTCGTACGCAGACCGCCCCATTGCTCTTCCATCGTAAGAGCGTCAGCGAGCATCTGAGTCGGGTGATCGCCGAGAGTAAGGGCATTGATGACCGGGATGTCAACCAGGTCGGCGACGTCATAGAGGAACTGCTCGTCCTTCTGTGCGCGGTAGACGATGAGATCGTACATGCCGTTAAAGACGCGCATGGCATCCTTGACGGTCTCGCAGTCACCCATGTGGGAGTTGGTCAGATAAGTAAAGCCCATGCCCAAATCATTGCAGGAGGTCTCGAATGCGCAACGAGTACGGGTCGAGCCCCACTCAAAGTTGGCGAGGACGTTTTTGCCGGGGAAGTAGCGCTGGTCGACACCAGACTTCTTCTGAGCCTTAAGGTTCCAGGCAAGATCGATGAGATAGCGGAAATCCTCGGAGGAGAGATCATGGATGTTGATGTAGTCGCGACCGCGGAGGCTGTTGTTCATGCCTATTTCCTTTCGAATTATTATCAAAATTATTGTTGAATGTGTCCCCGAGGAAAACACGGATATCCCTCGGGGAGCGGTACATGTGGCGCCTAAGCCAAAGAGCGCAGGCTCTAAGGCTCACTAACGACTGGCCGCCACGTCCTTAGTCCAGCAGTGCACGCCGCCGCCGGACAGGTTAAGCGCGAGGGAATCAATCATGATGACCTTGCGATCGGGGAAGCAGCTCTCAAGAACTGCCTTGGCCTGCCCATCCTTCTCTTTCACGACCTCGCTCATGCCCTCGTGGTAATAACGCTGGCCAAGAACGACGCCGTTGCAAATCAGGAAGTTGCAGTAGCTCGCTGCGGCGTAGAAGTGGACGGGGCCCTCGGGCCAGGGGGTGCCATCCATAAACTTGCCGCCCATTTCGTCGATGAAGCCCTTATAGAGCTCGTAATCTTCATCGCCAGGGGCGATAACGACTTCAATAGGCTCGGCGGTGGGCATACGAACGATCTCGAAGGGCTTGCCCTCCCAGTCCGTTTCGTTGCTCAGGATCTCGTAGGCTGCCTCAATGCGGCGACGAGACTCTGCTCCAGCCTTGCTCGAGGCTGCCTCTTCATCGGACACCTCGGCAAGAAGAATCTTGTTCGGAGTGATAAAGCGACACATCTCATCAATGTGAGCTGCAAAGCTCATGCCAAAGACGGGAGTTCCGTCTTCCTTCTCGTCGAGGATGCCCAGTCGATAGTCGTCGTCCTCGAGCATAGGCTGCGGAAGCCAGATAACCTTGTTGAGGTTGTAGATGCGCTTATACTCGGCCTCTACTTCCTCTTTCGTGAACTCGGGATTACGCTTGCGGCATTCCGTGTCCTCGATGGCGATCAGAGTGCCGTGACCGTCAAACTCGCGGTCGCCGCCCTCCGAAACCATTTCGGAATTGACGATATCGAAGCAACCGAGCGCAACCGCCATGTGAACCGCTGCCTTACGTGCGGACTGGCACTCCGGGGAGTTCTTGTCCCACACGCCGTAATAGGTCCAAGCGGGGTTGACCATATAAGAATGGCCCTTGTCGTCGACCATGATGCTGGGACCGTTGTCGCGGACATAGAAGTTGGAGTCTTCGAACTGCGTGATCTCGATGCGATCGAGATCAACCCCCTCCTCCTTCAGGCGCGAGCAAGCCTCCTCATAGGAGCCGGGGGTACCGCAATTGAGGTTGACCGTAACGTCGCCATACTCGAGCAGAGCCTTGATCACGTCAACGCAGGGCTGACGGTTATCGTAACCCTCTGCACGGATGTAATCGGGAAGCCATGTCACATAGACGTTGGAGCGCTTCTCGAACTCGCCCGGCATACGATAGTTCTCGTACATGGTTGGTCCTTCCGTCGGGTTTCCCGCGATGCTGTCCGGCCGCGACAATAGCGGGGTTTCGCCTGCTATAGTACTACTATACCTACCGTTCGGTAGATAGTTTTGAATAATTGCCGCTCGCCTACTGATACATACCGTTCACCGTATATAGTGGTCATGTTTGGACACGAATTGATGTTCCGTTGCCATCCTTAATAATGTTGATAGTGCGGAAGTGATTTACAATGGAGAAATGCAGCGTGAGCACAAGAAAAAAAATATTGGACGCAATGTACGATCTTGTGGCAGAAGTCGGTTATGACAAAGCGTCTATCGGAAAGATTTGCGACTTTGTCGGTATATCCAAGCCGTCGGTGTACTACTACTTTCCCTCTAAAGAGGAGATTTTCACTACGCTCTTGGACAGCATGTTTCCGACCATCGACTATCAGCGCGACTACTCGCTAATAGTCGATAGGGACGGGTTCAAGGCCGCGCTTATCGAGCTCGGCAATTCAGTTATAGGTGGCTATCGAAGCGATGAAAAGCGCCGGCGCGTGCTGGCCGAGGTTAGCGTCCAAGCAAATCGAATTCCTGCAGTTCAGGAACGTCAAGCGACGGCGACCAAACGAACCATGGATGCGCTTAAAGACATCCTTCTTCATGGTGTAGAGATTGGCGCGTTTTCCGATAGTGCCGACGTGATGCTCTACGCACAAATTCTTTATACCGTTCTGGAGGGAGCGAGCAATACGGTCGCTCAAGGTGAGGATATCGATGAAAAAGCGGTTTGGGCGGGAATAGTCGAGCTTATGTTCAAATAAACCAGCCAAGCTGAAGCGCATGTTGGCACCCATGGTGCCTGCGGGCAACCTTTAAAACGAAAACAGGGGTCGACTCCAGTCTGGCTTGGAGTCGACCCCTGTTGCGTGGCAATCTATGCCGATGCAAATCGGCGCTTATTACTTTTCAGCAGCCTTATTGAGAAAGCCGGAAACGATAGCAAACGCAGCAATCATAAGGTTGCAGGCAATGCAGAAGATAAATACTCCCTGGAATGACCCCGCCATGCCGTAAACCTTCATCATGACCGGCATTCCAAAAGCACCGACGACATAGCCCGCTGAGCAAACGATCGAATAGATCCTTCCAAAATCGCGTGATCCAAAGAGCGAGAGTAGAAGCATCGGCATTGCGGTTCCAACGATGGCGAACATGACATCGTTTACACCAGCTGCAATGATGGAAACGGTCTCATTGCTTCCGCCAATGATAAGAAGCAGGAATGAAAGAATGCTGACACCTGTCCATGCGACCGTTGCTTTAATAGCGCCAAGCTTGTCGCATGTTTTGCCCACGAAGGGATTTAGGAAGATATCGGAGAGTGAAGCTGCCGAGACCATTAAGCTTCCTACGATAGGATTGAAACCGACCTCGCTTGCATAGGTTGGAAACAGCTGGTTCATGCAGCAGGTGAGCTGCGCCACGCAAAGCAAGAGGACGCAGAGAATAATAGACGGCGTTTTCGCGGCATCGCGGAGTGCCATGCCCGAAAGAACATCTTCCTGCTCATCGGCGCTGCAGCTCTCATGGGTTTCGGAGGCGGTCTCTCCGTACGGAAGCATGTTGCGATCAGAGGGGTTAAGGCGAATGATAAATGCGCTTGCAGGCAAAATCATAGCTGCAGAAACGGCCGCAAGCACGATGTATCCCGTACGCCAGCCTTGCTGCTCGATGACCAGCGTAATGACAGGACTCAATAACAGCGTACAGAGAGAATTAACGCCCCAAGCGAGGCCGATGGCAAGACCGGACGATTTGCTGAACCATTGGTCAATGACATCGGACATGCAGACGCCCGTTGTAAACGAAAAGCAGATGCCGATCACTGCGGCGGAGACGGTGAACATCCAGACCTCGGTGTAGAACGCCATTGCGGCGCCGGCGGCAATAAGGACGAGTTCAATGCAAATATGCCATGGTTTGCCGATTACTTTTGGAATGAAGCGACTCAAAAGCGGAAGCCCAAGCGCAAGGCCAAGAAGAATCGCGGTGAAATAGAAAGAAAAAGAAGTGTAGTCAAAGCCCAGATCTTCACATACTGGAGCAACGAATGAGCCGGCAATAATGCTATATGTGCCAGTTGTTCCGGCGGACATTAAGCCGAGCGCAATAACGACGACCCAAGCAAATGCGCCGCTTTCACGGAGACAATCTTTTTTGGCTGGTGTGGTGAGAGTCATGGTTGCTCCATTTCTATCGGCAATACATCCTATATGCCTACCGATAGGTATATAAACCAGAGGACTCTTCGTCAAGCATTAAGCGGGGGGAGGGAGTTCTTAACCTGCCGAACGGTAATTAGACCCCGATTTCGCAAGGGTCTCAATGTGACAAAGGGACTGTCCCTTTGTCACATTATTCGGAGCGCAGGGCTTCCACGGGATCCTTTTTGGATGCGCTGCGGGCAGGCAGCAGGCCGGCAACGACCGTCAACAGCACCGAAATCGCGATGAGCACTAGCGCATCCCGCACGGGCAGGCTCATCAGATTGGGTACCTGTTTGGCCGCAAGCGCCCAAGCATTGACCGGGAAGCTCACGGCCACCACGACGACAATGGCAAAGACGCCGGCGATGAGGCCTTCGATAAAGGTCTCGGCATTGAATACGTTGGCCACGTTGCGCTTCGACGCGCCGATCGCGCGCAGGATGCCAATCTCCTTTTTGCGCTCCAGTACGCTGATGTAGGTGATAATGCCGATCATGATGGAGCTCACGACCAGGCTGATGCTCACGAATGCGATGAGCACCAAGCTGATGGTGTTCACGATGTCGGTCACCGAGCCCATGATGATGCCCATGTAGTCGGTGTATGAGATTGCCTGTTCATCGTGGCCAGAGGCTTTGACCTGCTTGTTGTACGCGTCGATGTGATCGAGCACGCGCTCCTTGGCCTCAAAGTCGCGCGGGAAAATCTTGACCGAGATGGGGTCCGCCTCGTCCGCATAGCCCAACGTGGTCAGATTGTTGTCGTAGGTGAGCTTCGACGCCTTCGCATAGCTCATCATGAGCGAACTCAGGTCCTCGGCGTCCATGTTGAAATGGATGGCGCGGGCAAAGGCGCTCGCATCCACACGCATGGCGCTCGCCAGGTTAGCAAAACTCGAAGACATCTGCGTCGCCATCTGGTCCATAAGCCCTGCCGCGCCCGCCTTGAGCTGGGATGATACCGTCGACGCTATCTGCTCGCTGATTGCCTTCATCACCTGATCCATAGCCTGCTGCAGATACAGAGCCAGCTGCTTTTGCACATAGTCGCTCATCGCCTGCTGCAGACGCTCGGCCAGGGCATCGCCGCCGAGTGCTTTGAGCTGGGCCAGGATTTGCTGGGCTGCGGCATCATTCTCAAGATACGTCGAGAATGCGGCAGAGAGCTTTGACGCGTCCTTAAGATCTTCGGGCGACAGCGCCTTAAACTGATCAGACTGCAAAAAGCCCTCAAACAGCTGGTTGGCTAGTGTTCCCACCTGCTGCATTTGCTCGGGCGTGAGTTCCAGACCGTCAAAGATACCCGAGAAATCTGGGGTTGGCGCTTTTGCCATGATGTCGCTGAAGTCGATGTCCTTGCCAACGCTCGAAAGGTCAATGTCCAGCCCGGACAAGTCAAGACCCGACAGGTCCATACCGCCGGCAACACCCGAGAGCGCGGAAGTATCGAACGAGAACGCGCTCTTAAGTGTTGCCTCGTCCACACTGAACATGCTGCCCAGATCAACGCCTTGCTTGGCCTCGCCTTGCAGTTCGTCGAAGGTTTTGCCCGTAAAGACATCCGTCTCGGGGTGGTCGAGTTGCTCCTGCACAATCTGCGAATCGGCGGCGCGCTCCATAAGCTGGCGAGTCAGTGCATGCGTATAGGCAATACCCGGAGACAGCGCGCTCGCGTTGGCGGTCTCGTTAGGTCGCACCACACCCACAATGTGCACGTCGATACCGTCGGCAACCTTGGCGGCCATAAAGTCGGCGTCGCCAGACATGTCGGTCCACATGCCGGTCTCTTCGTTTTTGCGATAGGCATCGGCCGGCGACAGCACCTTAAACGTCGTGGACAACGCATCATCGTAGGTAAAGTCGGCGCCGGTCTCGGGCGTCTCGATCTTACCGTCGGCCGTCATGGCACTGTTTACCAGATCGTTGAGCTCATCGATATCCAGCGCACCGATGCTGTAGAGCGTATAGTCGCCCACCGTACCGCGGCTCGAAAGCACCATTACGGCTTCGTTGGCGGACGTGGGCCAATGACCGGCGACGACATCGTACTGACTGTCGAGCAGGCTCTGGTCGTCGATCATCTCGTTAAAGACCGAGGTTCCCATGGATTCCATGCTCACCGTTGCCGCCGAGCTCGCGCCTCCGCTCATGGCCTCGGTCATGGCGTTGGGCACCAACCGGACAGGCTTCTCGTCGCCCTTGCCGGCACGATAGACAACCGGCGATACACCGTAGCCGTACTGAATGGCGTTGACCTCTTTATCGATGCCGTCGCCACCGGCATCGAGCCATGCCTTAAAGCTTGTCATGTCGTTAGACTTAACGCTCGCAAACATATCCTTTACGGCCGTGACCACGGGAATCTTATCGGTTCCCTTAGCCTTGCCGCCGGCACTGTCGTCGGACGAGCCCTCGTTCTTGGACATATCGTCGTCCGTGGCCCCCTGTCCGCCCATCATGGACGACAGGTCGTAATCCTGCTTGGAAATGGTGAGCGGGTAGCTCGAGAGCGTATCCTCCTCGACCTTTTTGATGTAGCCGTTTACGCCGTTGGACAGCGCCAGAATCGCCGCGATACCGATAATGCCAATCGAGCCCGCAAAGGCAGTCATGGCCGTGCGGCCCTTCTTGGTCATGAGGTTTCGGGCAGAAAGCCCCAGCGCCGTCACAAAGCTCATCGAGGTTTTGCGCGTAGGCTTTGCCTCGCGACGCGCGGCCTTGGCAGCATCGAAGGGATCGGAATCGTCGGTGATCTTGCCGTCCGCCAGATTGACGATGCGCGTGGCATATTGGTACGCCAGCTCGGGATTGTGCGTGACCATGATGACCAGGCGGTCGCGCGCCACGTCCTTGAGCAGATCCATGACCTGCACGGATGTCGTTGAGTCCAAGGCGCCGGTCGGCTCGTCTGCCAGCACGATCTCGGGATCGTTGATCAGGGCGCGGGCAATGGCCACGCGCTGCATCTGTCCACCCGAAAGCTGGCTCGGGCGCTTGTTCACGTGCTCGCCCAGACCAACTGCCTCGAGTGCCTTACGTGCACGCTGGCGGCGCTCGGCATGGCCCACACCCGTGAGCGTAAGCGCCAGCTCAACGTTTTCCAAGATGGTCTGATGTGGAATGAGGTTATAGCTCTGGAACACAAAGCCGATGCGGTTGTTACGATAGGCGTCCCAATCGCGATCGTGAAAATCCTTGGTCGAAATACCGTCGATCAGCAGGTCGCCCGAGTCAAAGTGGTCGAGCCCGCCGATAACGTTGAGCATCGTGGTCTTGCCCGAGCCCGAGGGGCCCAGAATGGCCACGAACTCGTTATCGCGAAAAGACAGGCTTACGTTGTCGAGTGCCACCTGCGTAAACGACTGCGTAACGTACCTTTTGCAAATTCCTTTGAGCTCCAGCATGGACGGCAACCTCTCCTGCGCAGGCACCCTGCCCGCTCTCCTCCGCCGTTCGTATTCGACGCGTTTGTCCTACTCTATCCCCATTTTTTGCCGGAGCCAGTGAGGAATGTAACGAACGGCGCCAAAAAACGAACGAGATGACGCCCAAAAGAAGAGGTCCCGAGCGGGACCTCTATATGGTGGAGCTTATCTTGAAAGGTAGCGGGCTACTTCGCACAGCGACACACGATCCTCGCCATGCTTTACACGTTTTTACTGCTCGCTATTCGCAATCGCCTGGTCGATAAGCTTGTCGAGCGCTGCGCGCTGCTCAGCGGAGCTGATGGCGCCCACGATGGGCTCCCCTACGATGTTGCCATTCTGATCGATGACATACGTTGTCGGGAACGAGAACAAATTTGACGTAAACTTACCGGCCTCGCTATCCGACTTGAACCAGATGTTCTTATACGTCACGCCCTTCTTGCTCAGCACGTCCTTGGCATCTGCAATCTCGCCCTTGTTACCATCGAGCGTAAAGGAATTGACGCCCACGACCTGACCGCCCTTCTTGGCAAACTCCTGATTCAGTTTCTCAAGATCGCCCAGCTCGCCCACGCACGGCTTGCAAGTGGTGAACCAGAAGTTCATGACGGTGACCTTGTTCTTAGAGAACAGCTCGTCGCTGCTCACGTCGTTGCCATCCAGGTCCTTGCCCGTAAAGCTGGGGAACTTCGTCGCCTCGCTCGAAGCATTGGCGCCAGCCGTCATGCCAGCGGCTGAAGCGTCGACGCTCTCGCCTGCGCTCGGCGTGCTTCCACAGCCGGGGAACTCCTTCTCCAGGCTCTCGAGCTTGTCCTCGATCTCCTTGATCTGCTGTGCACCGGCCTTGAGCGTCTTAAGCTCATCCGCCGTGAACTCATCCTTGGCGCCGTCGATGGTCTTGAGCAGGAAATCGCCGTAATTGCTGCCGTCCTCAATCATTGCCGAGTCTTTATTTGCCGCATTGAATACCTTTTCCCACAGCGCGTTATCACTCGCAAAGATCTCGTTCTCCTTCTGCATGAGCTTCGCATACAGCTCGGCGGCCTCGTCGGCATTGGCCGGCTTCTGCGCAGTGAGTTCTGCGATCTTAGAATCGGAGCTCGCAGATTCGCTCGCATTGCCACCGGGCGCCGAACATGCCACAAGGCACAAGGCCAATACCGGCACCATAAACAGGGCCGCAATCTTAGAAAGCTTCATGGTCATTCCTCCGTTTTGTCGAAGCTTGTTTACTTTTTATCGGCGGTCAAGGGAAGCTTTTCCGCCGACACATCCAGGCCATAGCGATAGCTGATGGCATCGACAGGACAGGCCCCGATGCACTTTCCGCACCGGATACATTCGGCATGATCGGGCGCGCGGACCACATCAACGTCCATCTGACAAACCTTTGAGCACTTGCCGCACGAGACACATTTGCATGCATCGACCCGAATCCCCAGCAGGGATACCTTATTCATGAGCGCATAGAATGCGCCGAGTGGACAAATCCATTTGCAGAAGGGGCGGTAGAACAAAACGCTCAGCACTACCACGGCAATGAGAACGGCAAGTTTCCAAGTAAAGAGATGTCCCAACGCAGATCGAATGCCGGCATTGGCAATGGCCAGCGGAATGGCGCCCTCGAGTACGCCCTGCGGACAGATGTACTTACAAAAGAACGGGTCGCCCATGCCCACGTCGTTAACCACCAAGACGGGTAGCAGCACCACGGCAAACAGCAACACGACGTACTTGATGTACGTGAGCGGCTTGAGCTTTTTCGTGGAGAACTTTTTGCCGGGAATCTTGTGCAGCAGCTCCTGCAGCCAGCCAAACGGGCACAGAAAGCCACATACAAAGCGTCCCAGCAGCACGCCGAGCAAAATGAGCGTACCGGTAACATAGTAAGAAAAGTTGAACTTGGACGAGCCCACCACCGACTGGAACGACCCGATGGGGCACGCACCCGATGCCGCGGGGCACGAATAGCAATTAAGTCCAGGTACGCAGACTGTTTTTCCCGCGCCCTGATAGATGCCGCCTTTGGCAAAGTTTGGCAGGTGAATGTTGGTGACGAGCGTCGCCGCCGCCTGAATGAATCCGCGAAATCGAGCCAAAACATGCGACGCAGTGTTTTCTCTTTTATCCAATTCCGATACACTCCAAGCACAGCCTAATCGCTTTGGCCAGCACGGCATCCGCCTCGCCACGCATAACACCAAAGCACACCATGACAATTCCGACGATCAACAAAGCGACCTGTACCATGGGTTTTACCGCTTTGAACAACTCGACCACTCCTTTCGTTACGCGACCATTGGACCATATCGACTATAAAATCCGTGTTAAGCGCGATTTGGAATGTGCAAGGAGACTGTTATGCGTATTTTGATCGTCGAAGACGAGCGAGCGCTGTGCGACACGATCGCACGCAGCTTGCGAAACTTGGCGTACAGCGTCGACTGCTGCCACGACGGACAGAAGGCGCTCGACCTGCTGGACGTTGAGGCCTTCGACCTCGTGGTACTCGACCTCAATCTCCCCCGTATCGACGGCATGACCGTACTCAGGGAACTTAGGAAAACTGACTGCGAGACTAAGGTACTGATTCTGTCCGCACGTGGCGAAGTATCCGATAAAGTCGCCGGACTCGATGCCGGCGCCAACGATTACCTCACCAAGCCGTTTCATCTTGACGAGCTTGCGGCAAGGATCCGCAGCCTTACCCTCAGGCGCTTCGCACAAAGCGACATAGTATTAACCTGCGGAAAGCTCAGCTTTGACACCAAGGCACGCATCGCTTCCGTGGACAGCGAGGCTTTATCTCTTACGCGCAAGGAAACGGGAATCTTGGAATACCTGATGCTTAATCGGGGGCGACCGGTAAGCCAAGAGGAGCTTATAGAGCACGTTTGGGATAGCACCGTGAACAGCTTTAGCAACGCAACCCGCGTTCACATCTCGTCACTCCGCAAAAAGTTGCGCGGCGCTTTGGGATACGACCCGATTCGCAATCGGATTGGAGAGGGCTACGTTATGGAGGATGGCGAATGAAAGGGCTTTCGCTGCAATGGCGCATAACGATCATGACGGCGCTGCTGACGTGCGCGGCATGCGTGCTGACGAACTGCCTGGTCGGCTATACGGGCATGCGCTACATGGATGCCATCGGCAGTGACATCTCGGCCTTTAACGCAACCGGCGAAGATTCGCCCCAGGCGTTCGACCCAACGAAAACGACCCTCGATGACGAGGTCACGATCGTCGTAAACGACGCACAGGAGTCTTTTGGCACGACAGCCTGGTGCATCACGGCTGGAGTCACACTCCTTGGCGGCGTGCTGGCATACTTTGTGAGCGGCCGTGCACTCAAACCGCTACGGGCTTTTGCAGCCCAGGTTGAGCGCGTGCAGCCTGATAATCTAAGCGAAATCAGACTCAGTGAAGATGTGCCCACCGAGCTACAACGATGCAGCGCCTCTTTCAACGACATGATCGCCCGTCTTGGCGAAGGGTTCTCTGCACAGCGTCAGTTTACCGGCAACGCCGCACACGAGCTGCGCACCCCGCTCGCCCTTATGCGGGCACAGATTGAACTATTCATCTCCGAGCACTCCGGCTTGCAACCCGAAACAGCCGAGCTGCTCGGCCTGCTACAAGAACAAACCGAGCGGATGTCGCGGATGACCAAGGTATTGCTCGAGATGAGCGAGCTCCGCAGCGTTCCTTGCGAGGACGATGTTGAACTTGGCCCCTTGTCCGAAGAGGTCCTCACCGACCTTGCACCACTTGCCGAAAATAAAGGCATAGCCCTCAATTGTGCTGGAGACGCTTTAGTAATCGGGAGCGACACGCTCCTCTATCGGCTGGTGTTTAATCTGGTCGAAAACGCCATCCGTTACAGCCGCTCCGGCTCGACTGCCAGCGTCTCCATCAGCGACAGCGACAGCCACGTGCTCCTACGAGTCAAAGATGAGGGCCCGGGAATACCCAAGAAGTACCGAGAGAGCATCTTCCAGCCGTTCTTTCGTCTAGACAAATCCCGCAGCAGGGCATACGGCGGCGCAGGACTCGGGCTAGCGCTCGTTTGGGAGATTGCAGCGCTTCACGGTGGCGCTGTAGAGGTCGAAGCAAGTTCCGAGAACGGGACCACCATGCTCGTAAGCCTTCCAAAACGATCCGCAGCGTCAACCGAACAGTAAAACGAAAGGGGTCCCGAGCAACAGGAGTACAATTGCTGCATTGTTGCCACCTGATGGAAGATGGAAGATGGACTGCGATGGCTACCTACGCGTTCCCATGCCGTTGATGTGCACCGCCTTTGTGCCAGGGCAGATTGACGCTGCGGTTGCAGGCATTTCCAACCCCGATTCGCGCGCCATCGCCACGGCAGAAGCGCTGTACTTTCGCGGACAGGCCGCCCTCGCTGCCAAGACGGCGCGCCCCTATCTTGACGCCACCGATCCCGCGCTGCGCTATTCCGCATGCTTTATCTGCGGATACGCCAGCCTGTCGCTCAACCGTATCGCCGACGCCCGCCGGTGCCTTGCTGGCATCCTCGATACGCCAGCCGACAAAGAATCGCCCGCCATCCACGCCACGCATATCCTGTTCGCCTCGGCCGCGAGCGTCCTGTTGCACTTGCCTTCCCCGTATTCTGCCGAAGAGTTTTATCCGCTTGCGGCGCATCTGCCCGAAGGCCTGCGCCTATTTGCCAGCTACGTGATGGCGCACGCCTTGTATCTGCGCGGCGAATACGGCCGCAGCCTGGGCATGGCGGAAAACGCCCTGATTATGAAACAGGGAAGCTATCCCATCTCGGAACTATTCCTGCACCTGGCAGCTTCCATGGCATGCATGAGCCTCAAGGACATCGACGCCGCAAAGGCACACTTCGGAGCCGCTTGGGACATTGCGCGTCCCGACGGCCTTATTGAGCTCATTGGCGAGCACCACGGTCTTTTACAGGGGCTCATCGAGGCGTGCCTAAAAACGCAATACCCTGACGACTTCGCACGTATCATCGAGATCACGTATCGATTCAGCTACGGCTGGCGGCGCATCCACAACCCCGATTCGGGCGAGGACGTGGCTGACGACCTGACGACCACAGAGTTCACCATGGCCATGCTCGCCTGCCGCGGATGGACCAACGCCGAAATCGCACGCCATATGGGAGTATCGCCGGGCACTGTCAAAAACCGCCTATCCAGTGTGTATGCAAAGCTTGGCATCGGCACGCGCACTGAGCTGGTCGCGCATATGTTGCGTTAGCGACCAGACTGCCTAGCGCAGCATGCGCTCCGGAGCCCCGGCGCTCCGCTCGCTCAAATTGGACATTTTGGCCCTCGGACGGCACTACCGTGACAGGATGCCTTCTCGCAAAATTGGATTATTTCCACCGATACCTGCGGGATGGGAGCCAAAGATGCTTGATCGCCGTTCGTTACTTGTTGCCGGAGTGTCCTCGCTGGCGAGCATTATGTTGCCGCGCGTGCCGGGAAGCGCAAACGCCTTCATATTGCCGTTCGTGGCTACCGAAGCCTATGCCGACGAAAAAGACCCCTTCAGGGTGCTCGTTCTCTCGCGCACAATGTTTGGTGTGGTCGTGGTCGACGTCGCCAACAAGAATATGCCCATCAAGGGAGCCCAGGTCACGCTCGCGTCGCGTTATGCCGCGGGCAAGCAGCTCACCGCCACGACCGACGACGAGGGCACGGCCATCTTTGAGATCGCGCCGCTTTCGGAAGGCTACGTGGACGAGGCGACGCTTCTCGACGCGTACGACTTTAACGGCGGCATCTCCATTAGCATGGCGGGCTACCGCGATGTCGAGATTCCCCTCGCGCGTGTCCAAGGCGGCACCGCTATTACCGCACCCACACGTCCGCTCTCCGATGGCGAGCCGTACTTTCGACAGCTCACGTTCGACGAATGGGACATCCAGTACGCCGACGCCACGTTTATGGCATTGCCGAAGGACGACACGGCAAACGAGCAGCCCGATACGCATGCCTTTACTGTGCAGGCACATCTGCCACAGGGTGGACAGGCAACGCTGCGCATCAACAAAGTGACGCATGCTGCGGGCAGCTCACCCGAAACCGTCACGCAGATCGGCCAGATCAAGGCCAGCGCATCGGGCGCAGATAATCTGGCAACGTTCACACTCGAAGACAAGTTCCTTGATGCGGCATCGGGCCTTCTGGAAGAAGGGTGCAAGCTGCGCTTTGTCCTCGACTACCAGGGCAAAACCTACACGCTCTCATCCCCTATGGCCGTTGTCACCGCGCCGGCCGCAAAGGCGGAATCGGGCTCGACCACCATCATTCCCACCACCATGGACCAAGAGGTCACTCCGTTTGATTTCCCAGCGGCGTTTCCCGGCATCGGTGGTAATAAGTTCACGTGCTGGATGCCCACATTTCCCATTCTGTTCGATTTCTCGTTTGCTGGATACGTGCTGTTTGGCGGAGGGTACAAACCAGCTAGCTATATGAACGATTCGGGCAACCCTGATCCGGAATACTGGAAGAAATCGCCGCGCGAGTCGGGCGCCAAGCAGGCAAACCGCTACCTCGACGAGATGGAGGGGAAGTGGAATCAGTACAAGAGGATGAGTGCCGGTTCGGGCACCGATCCAAGAAACACCAAGCTCCTTCGCCACCATTGCACGCCGCTGTTCACGATGGATATCGCCACACAGCTGTACGGCTCGCTCGCCTACGATTGGGTGGGCAAAACCTGGGGTAACAACAACGACCCCGCATACGGCAATATTAAGGCCCTCTTCCAGGTAAGAACCGACCTCAATTGGACCGAGCAGTTTACCCTAGGACCGGTGCCATTTTTCCTAAACGTCAACCCCTGGGTGCTGGCAAAACTGGCGCTCGCCGTGGGTGCCCACACGCACGGCAGCGGCGCGGCGTTTTTTAAAAACATTTCGCTCGACTATTCAAACACGTCGGGCTCGTTCACCATCCAGATCGGGCTTGCCGTCACCTTTGGCGCCGGCGTTGCAGGCGTCGCTTCGTCTGCCGTGCGCGGCGCCGCATCCCTCACGCTGTTCGTTGGGTACGAAAAGGCAAATGGACACCAGCTTCCGCGACTGCGTGTAGGTGCAGACGTCGATGTCGATGTAATACTCCAGTTCGTAATGTTCAAGTGGACCACCAAGGCTTGGTCGGGGTCGTGGCCCACACTCATCGATTCGTGGAATATGTCGGTGAACAATGGCGACCAGTATGTGCTCCAGCGCTCTGAGCTCGCATTGGATGGAGATACGCCTTATACGCTGGATGCCTGCTTCGGCTCGGCCGGCAACGCCGAGGCGGGTGGTGTGCCGCAATTTATCGCATCGGCCACCATCGTCACCAACGCCGAACTGCTCGCACGCGCCGAGGTTAAGGCCACTGCCGTAAACGCCGCGCCTGTCGTGCGCGATTGGGGTCAAGCGGTCACGCGCATTGAGCTCGAGGCGGATGCAGAAAGCGACGACACGGGACAGATCGAGCATTTCGTCCATGCGCTGATAGAGAACGACGAAAACGCCGCGCCGATGTATGAGTACACCTACATCGGTCAGGCAACGAACACCGTTGCCGACCCGAACGCCGATTCTGCCGGCGTGTCGGAGGACGAGCGTGGCGGCATCAAGCCCTCGAGCGACAACGTGCTGTTTGCTGGCGTGCTCAGCGAAGCCCACATGAAGCTGGCAATGATTGCCGGCGTAGAATGCCTGTTCCGTATCGCCTCGGTGCGCTACGGCGACAATGGTCGCTCGCGCCTGGTGGTACACACAAAGGCAAACGGAACGTGGTCCGCTCCCACGCCTGTGGACTTTCCCCTTGGGTTTGGCGAGGGCGACGTGGAGCGCGACAGCATATACGATTACGACTTCGACGTAGTGGAATATACGGACGGAAGAGGAAACCAGGACGCCTACGTGCTGCTGGTCTCGGGCGAGCGCCCCGCCGGCGACGACACCCTTTTCGATATGGCAAGCACAGCCGGCATACTGTCCGTTGTGCGCCTGCGCATAAGCAACGACGGAGTTCGCGTGGTATCGCACACGTCGTGGCGCAGCATCTCGCGCGGCCGCCTTCAGGAGGATGGCTACCATTGCCTGCAGTGCCCACGCATCACGGTGGGCAAGACACTTGTCAACGGGCGCCTGTCGGGCGCCTACCTCCACCGCCGCGGAACCACCGCAGAAAAGGCGCTCGGCAGCGAGGCCGAGGTTGCGCTGGAGTGCTTTACCCTGTGGTCGGACGTTTCGGGCGACAGCCTGACGTTCCGCCAAGTTCTCCGCTTCCCGCAGGCACCGTCGAGCATCGAGCTCGGCGCGCCCGAGAATATCAACGGCAAAATGGTGGTACCCGTTGCATACGAGACTGCAGGCGATTGTGGCTGCGCATCGTACGCCGTGATCGGCCAGTCCATCGCGGGGTGGGGCGTTATGTCGCCAGATGCCACAGTACCCCACGCGGTGCCGTGGCCGCAGCACACGGGCTTTTTGGCAACCATCAACGAGCAACTGCAGCATATTACTTGGACGCGAGGCGCATCAGCATTTGCAACGCAGCCCGTGGGTGCCGCAGGCTGTGGCCCGGCATCGTTTAGCGTAAGCAACAACGGCAGGTGCGTGCTCTATGTAGAGAACACCGATGGCAAGGTGGGACAAACCTACGACGAAGAAGGCAACCCGGTAGCAGTGATGGGCAAGCACTTCCGCATCTTCGCCAGCACCTTGGCAGGCGATCTGTTCACGGAGCCGTT
The DNA here is from genome assembly GCF_032584215.1 of Collinsella aerofaciens. GTDB lineage: Bacteria > Actinomycetota > Coriobacteriia > Coriobacteriales > Coriobacteriaceae > Collinsella. The sequence goes on from NZ_JAWHPN010000031.1 coordinate 20,069, forward strand.
CGTGATGTGCGAGCTGGACCACCCTGTCGATCAGATAACGACATTTTTGACGTCGGGAGGCATGCTCTCCGCGCTCGCCACGCACATTGTGAGTGCCGAGCAGAGCAAGGCGGAGCTGCACGGCATCGAAGTGCCCTTGGTGGCGTGTGCCACTCCGACGGGCGCGGTCGCTACCTCGGGCGCGGTGGTGCCCGGGGCAGCAGGCGAATCCTTCATGGTCACGGTGCGAAACGACGGCAACACCTTGCTGACCGCCGGCACGATCGATCTGTACCGAGAGGGCTCCAGCCAGCCGTTCTCCAGCGCATCCATCGGATTCGGAATAAACGCACGCATGGCATCGGTCTACGATCCAGAGCTTGCCGAGGATGCTTCGGCCAACGACATGGCGCATGTGAAGTACGCGCTCGAGACGCTGGGCACACGTTTTGCAACGCACCCGCTGGTAGCCGACAACGGCAACGCCGTGCTGGCACCGGGTTGCACGGCACAGTTCCGCATGAGCTTCGCCATTCCCGAGAGTTGGAGCGACGAAGTGGGCAAACGCGTAACACTGTATGCGAAGGCGCGTAATCTGGTGGCGCTCGATCCCGTAACGCTTGAGGAAATTCGACCGGGCGCAAACTCGGCGCTGGGTGCCGTACTGCACGGGCTTCATGTGCCCGACGCGGCATGCGAACGCTCGGAAGTTCAGGTCGGCGTATGCGACAGCGCGGATACGACAGGACTTCACGACGCCCCGGTGACAGCAGACGGCGGAGGTAGCTCGAGTGGCGGCGGTACTGACGAGGGCGGCGGCTCCGGCGGAAGCAGCTCCAGCAGTGGCAAGGACCACGGCACTAACAAGCGCTCCGGAAAATCGGGCGCGCTTGCGGGCACGGGCGATGTCAACGCTCCCCTTACGGTAGCCGCAGCAGCACTCGCCGCAGCTGGTGCCGGCCTTGTCGCCTACAGCGCCCGCCGCACGGCACTCGAAAACGTCGCCCCCGATGAGGTCAATTCTGATAAGCCTCACTAGCTCTCAGTTACCTTTGTGAGAGACGCCGACTCGGCTCATCGAACATCAAATGGGCTGGTTCTGGATACCCAGAGCCAGCCCATTACGCATTAGATGTCGTCAGAGGAGTTGAGTTCTGCCTCGAGCTTGGCACGGCGTCTTTTCGCCGTGAAAAACGTTGCGCACAGGACAGCAAACGTGGCCGCGAAAATCGTCGCGCCGCAGAACACGCCCGTGGCCAGGTTCGCCAACCAAAAGACGCTTTCGAGCGGCACGATCTGCGCCTCAGCGATACAGCGCATTGCGGCAATAACAAGCGCGAACGCGGCGCCGCTAAGACCGCTGAGAAGCAGGAAATATCCAACAGGAAGATACTCGGTTTGCCCAAAACGATTGGTATCGACATAGCCCTTCCGCGTTTGCAGTCCTGCGCAAATCAACATCACGAGAACGAGCCACAAATACATGGCTGCCTCGAACGGCGTTGCAAAGCCATGCGGCATTTCACTGGCGTCGCTGTGAACCCACGCAACCTGTCGAGCTATAAACTGGTAGAAAAAGATCATCAACATGCCAAACGAAAGCAGCACGAAACCAATCTTGTAGATCTTCGCGCTCTCAGCCTCCAGGCGCTCATCCTTTGGGCCGGCATATTCACGCCACTTTTGCACGAGTTTTAAATCTTCAAATTTCATAGCGAACTCCTAAAGAGCGTCAGGGTCGACGTCGCTCTCGTCTTCCCAAAACAAGTCGTTCAACGTAACGCGTAGCGCTTTACAGATTGCCACGCACAAATTGAGCGTGGGGTTGTAGCCGCCCGCCTCGATCAGGCCGATGGTCTGGCGCGTAACGCCCACGGCCTCGGCCAAGTCAGCTTGCGAAAGGCCAACCGCCGCGCGCGCCGCCTTCATGCGTAGGTTCTTTTTGCCCGGCATGGAGTTCCTTTCGTAGTAATGGACAGATATCCGTTGCAACATGACACATATATATTGCATCTATCAGCCAATGTCAACTATATCTGTCATTACGGAAACCATATCCGCCATCGCTATGCGGACATAGCAATTTCGATTCGCTATTCAAACTTACTCGGACAGAGCCGACTCGGTTTTGTCCGAGTAAACGAATCTCCATCGAACTCCGAACGATTGTTCGATGGATTTCGTGTTGGTTGGAATCGTCTGTGGGCTGGGCTATGCTACCTTGACTATCTATATGACTTAAACGCAGCAAAGGAGCACCGAGAGAGCGAGTATGGCAAAAAACACCGCAAATTATGGTAACGACAGTATCCGCCAGCTCAAGGACGAGGAGCGCGTACGCCTGCGCCCCGCCGTCATCTTTGGCTCGGACGGACTCGATGGCTGCGCGCATGCCGCCTTCGAGATCCTGTCCAACGCCGTTGACGAGGCGCGCCAGGGCTACGGCAAGCTCATCACCCTTACCGCCTTTCGCGATGGCTCTATCCAGGTAGAGGACAATGGCCGTGGCTGCCCGCTCGACTGGAACCCTTCCGAGAAGCGCTTTAACTGGGAGCTCGTCTTCTGCGAGCTCTATGCCGGCGGCAAGTACAACAACAACCAGGGCGGCGACTACGACTTCTCGCTCGGCACCAACGGCCTGGGCTCCTGCGCGACCCAGTACGCTTCCGAGTACATGGACGTTACCGTCTGGCGTGACGGCAACAAGTACTCCTTACACTTTAAGAAGGGCAAGGTCGTCGGTGCCAAAAAGAAGGCACTCGAGATTGAGCCCAGCGACGAGGACCGTACCGGCACCACCATCAAATGGCGCCCCGATCTTGAGGTCTTTACCTCCATCAGCATCCCCCACGATTGGTATCGCGAGACCATGCGCCGTCAGGCCGTGGTCAACGCCAACGTGACCTTCCGCCTGCGTATTGAGAGCGACGATGGCGAGTTTACCGAAGAGGATTTTTGCTATCCAAAGGGCATCGAGGACTACGTGCTCGAGAAGGTCGGTACCGACTACCTTACTGAGCCTTTCTTTATCGAGGCCGACCGCCGCGGTCGCGACCGCGAGGACCTGCCCGACTACAACGTCAAGATCACCGCGTGCATGTGCTTCTCGCGCACCTTCATGATGCAGGAGTACTACCACAACTCATCGTGGCTCGAGAACGGCGGCTCGCCCGAGAAGGCTGCCCGCAGCGCTCTGACCAGCGCCATCGATGCCTACATCAAGCAACAGGGCAAGTACAACAAAAACGAGAGCGGCATTAAGTGGCAGGACGTCCAGGACTGCCTGGTACTGGTGACCAACTGCTTCTCCACCCAGACGTCCTACGAGAACCAGACCAAAAAGGCCATCAATAACCGCTTTATCCAGCAGGCCATGACGACATTCTTTAAGGAGCGCCTCTCGACCTACCTGATCGAGAACAAAGATGCCGCCAACAAGATCATGGAGCAGGTGCTCATCAACAAGCGCTCGCGCGAGAACGCCGAAAAGACGCGCCAGAGCATCAAGACCAACCTACAGCAGAAGACCGACATGGCCAACCGCGTGCAGAAGTTCATCGACTGCCGCTCCAAGGACAAGAGCCGCCGCGAGATCTACATCGTAGAGGGCGACTCGGCAGCAGGCGCCATCCGCACGTCGCGCGATGCCGAGTTCCAGGGTGTTATGCCCGTCCGCGGCAAGATCCTCAACTGCCTAAAGGAGGATTATCCGCGCATCTTTAAGTCCGACATCATCATGGACCTCATGCGCGTGCTGGGCTGCGGTGTGGAGATCAAGGACAAGCGCATCAAGAACCTTGGCGCCTTTGACCTGGACAACCTCAACTGGAACAAGGTCATCATCTGTACGGACGCCGACGTCGACGGTTATCACATCCGCACGCTCGTGCTCACCATGCTCTATCGCCTGGTGCCCACGCTTATCGACGAGGGCTACGTGTATATCGCCGAGTCGCCGCTCTACGAGATCAACTGCAAAGAAAAGACCTACTTTGCCTACACCGAACTCGAGAAGAACGGCATCCTCAAGGAGATTGGCGACCAAAAGTGCTCCATCAACCGCTCCAAGGGTCTTGGTGAGAACGACCCGGACATGATGTGGCTCACCACCATGAACCCCGAGACGCGTCGCCTGATCAAGGTGGAGCCCGAGGACGTCACCAAGATGGAAACCATGTTCAACCTGTTGCTGGGCAACGACGAAGCGGGCCGCAAGCGCCATATCTCCGAGCACGGCAAGGAATACCTGGACCAGCTGGACCTGCAGTAGCAGCAAATCGATAACGACGGCCCATAAGAAGTTCAAGAGGATATCGTGGCAAAGAAGAAGACGAAGAACCAGCCAAAGAAAAAGCAGGTCAACGCCGAGAACGTCATCGGCCTGCACTCCGAGGTCACCGACCAGCCGATCACGCAGACGCTCGAGGTCAACTACATGCCCTACGCCATGAGCGTCAACGTCTCGCGTGCGTTCCCCGAGATTGACGGCTTTAAGCCCTCGCACCGTAAGCTGCTCTACACCATGTACAAGATGGGCCTGCTCAAGGGCGAGCGCCAGAAGAGCGCCAACATTGTGGGCCAGACCATGAAGCTCAACCCGCACGGCGACGCCGCGATCTACGAGACGATGGTGCGCCTGGCAACCGGCAACGAGGCGTTGCTCGCACCGTTCGTTGAGTCGAAGGGCAACTTTGGCAAGTACTATTCGGGCGACCTGAGCTACGCCGCCTCGCGTTATACCGAAGCCAAGCTCTCCCCCATCAGCGCCGAGATCTTCAAGGACATCGACAAGGACCCGGTCGACTTCGTCGACAGCTACGACGGTGCCATGAAGGAGCCGCGCCTGCTGCCCACCACGTTCCCCAACATCCTTGTCTCGGCCAACAAGGGCATCGGCGTCGCCATGGCGTCCGACATCTGCGGCTTCAACCTCAACGAGGTCTGCACCGCCACGATGCACTACCTGCAGGATCCCGATTGCGACCTGCTCGAGTACATGCCCATGCCCGACTTCTCGACCGGCGGCGAGATCATCTACCGCCGCGAGGAGATGGAAAAGATTATCGAGACCGGCCTTGGCAGCTTCCAGATCCGCTCCCGCTGGCGCTGGATTCCCGAAGAGCGCATCATCGAGGTCTACGAGATTCCCTACACCACCAAGACCGATGTCATCATCGAGCGCATCGTCAAGCTCTCCAAAGAGGGCAAGGTCAAGGAGATCGCTGACATCCGCGACGAAACCGACCTCTCGGGCTTGCGCATCGCCATCGACCTTAAGCGCGGCGTCGACCCCGACAAGCTCATGGCCAAGCTCTATCGCTCGACCACGCTGCAGGATTCGTTCTCGTGCAACTTCAACGTGTTGGTCGATGGTTACCCTCGCGTTATGGGCGTGCGTCAGATCCTGCACGAGTGGGTCAAGTGGCGTATTGAGTCCACGCGTCGCCGCATTAACTTTGACCTGGGAAAAAAGTCCGAGCGCCTGCACCTGCTGCACGGCCTCGAGGCGATCCTGCTCGACATCGACAAGGCGATCGCCATCATCCGTGGCACCAAGCTCGAGGCCGAGGTCGTGCCCAACCTTATGCGCGGCTTCGACATCGACGAGACCCAGGCCGAGTTTGTTGCCGAGCTCAAGCTCCGCAACATCAACGAGGAGTACATCCTCAACCGCACCAAGGACATCGCTAAGCTTGAGGGCGAGATTGCCGAGCTTGAGGAGATCCTCTCCAGCGAGGAGAACATCAAGAAGGTCATCAGCGACGAGCTGGCCGCGGTCAACAAGAAGTATGTGATGCCGCGCCGCACGGGCAGGATCGAGCCCCATGAGGTTATCGAAGTAAGCTTGGAGCCCGAGGTCGAGGAGTACCCGGTCACCATCATGCTCTCGCGCGATGGCTACCTTAAGAAGATGACGGACCGCGTGCTCAAGAAGGCGACCACGCTCAAGTACAAAGACGGCGACAAACCCTTTATCGAGTTCCCGTCCTCCAACACCCACGAGTTGCTGGTCTTTACCAACAAGAGCCAGGTGTACAAGTGCAAGGTTGCGGCGTTTGAGGATACCAAGTCGGCCCAGCTGGGCTCGTACCTGCCGACCGATCTTGAGATGGAACCCGACGAGAGCGTCATCTGGGTCATCGACCCCGAGGACTACAAGGCCGACGTGCTGTTCGTCTTTGAGAACGGCCGCGTGGTGCGCGTCGCGCTTTCTGGATACGTCACCAAGACCAACCGCAAGCGCCTCAAGAACGCCATCTACGGCGGCAGCAAACTGCTGTATGCCCAGGTGCTCAAGGAAGATCGCGACATCGCGCTGGTCTCGAGCGACTACCGCCTGATGAACTTCAACACGTCGTTGCTCAAGACCAAGACGACCACCAACACGCAGGGTGTCCAGGCCTTTACCGCCAAGAAGGGCCGCTCGGTCACCACCGTCGGCACGACCGAGAAGATTCTTGGCGCCGGCGTCTCGGCCGAGAAGTTCACCGCGCAGAGCCTCCCCTCCGCCGGTGCCCTCATGAAGGAAAACGACATGCCGAGCCTGTTTGACTAGGTGCCACGGCAACGAGACCGTTAGATACTTCTCAAAGCGACGAGGCCCGGAACGCAACGGCATTGCGCCCGGGACTCGTCGTTTTTCTTCTCAACTATTTTTTAACGCAGATAAATTGATTTCTGCTTATTTTTCTGCGTAAAAAATGTCAGCGTCACTGCTTCGATGCCCTTTGGTCAGCTGTTAGCAAAACTTGCAAAAATTAGCAAAACTTGCAAAAATTAGCAAAACTTGCAAAGGAGTCACCATGGAGTACAGCAAGAACCCCTTTACCCCGACGTTCGGAAGCGTCCCTCCCTTTCTAGCGGGTCGCGAGCATATCCTGCGTGACATCAACCGTGGCTTTATCAACGGCCCGGGAGATCCAAACCTGTCAACCATTTTTACTGGCGCAAGGGGAACGGGCAAGACGGCGCTTCTCTCGCTCCTTTCAGAAACGGCGCTTGAACACGGCTGGATCGCAGCAAATGTCTCCGCCATGCCAGGCATGCTCGAAGATATTATCGAGCGAACCAAAGAAGCCGCAGATAGCCACCTCTCACAGCCTCACGCGCGCATAAACGGTGTTCAAATTGGCCCAGTGGGCATCGATTGGACATATGCTCAAGAGGCTCAGGGCAACTGGCGCACGCGCATGAATGGCATCTTTAAGCAACTCGAAAAACATGACATCGGACTTCTCATCACCATCGATGAAGTCACCGTCGATCTCGAAGAAATGCTTCAATTTGCCTCTGTTTACCAGCACTTTGTACGCGAAGGTAAAAAAGTTGCCCTACTCATGGCAGGACTGCCCTACAAAGTATCGGCGTTGCTGCGTAACGATTCCGTCTCGTTCCTCAGGCGTTCCCAATATCATCAGTTGGGACGAATCACTGACGTTGAAATTGCAAACGCATTCCGCAAAACCGTTGAGGCCGGAGGCCGCTCAATCACGCCAGAAGCGCTCGAGGATGCCGTGAAGGCCGTCGACGGATTTCCCTATATGATGCAGCTCGTCGGATATCGCACATGGGATGTTTCGGAGAACTCGCCCAAAATCAGTGCACCTGATGTACAGCAGGGTTCTCTGCTTGCCCGCATGGAGCTGCGCGATCGAATTCTCGAAACGACCTATCGGGAGCTTTCCGATAAAGACATTGAGTTTTTGCTCGCGATGCTGCCCGATTCTGGCCCCAGCAGGACCTCGGAGATAGCCAAACGCATGGGCGTCGCCAGCAACTACGCAAGCCAATACAAACGCCGCCTCCTCGAGGACGGCGTTATCGGGGAACGTGGGCGTGGTCTCGTTGGCTTTGACATCCCCGCATTCAGGGAGTTCCTGAGCGAGAAAGTCTCCTAGCACGCGGAGATTGTCCATAAGGACATCAACGCATGGCAATCAGCAATCCTCTTGGTAAGGGAAGTAGGCTTTCCGCCAACGCTGATTGCCATGCGTTCTTCTTGTCCTTAGGCGAGTTTGCGAGCGAGCTCTCGCACCTCTTCCAACTTGGGCGACGATGCCATGCTGTCGCGCTCGGTCATACCGCTGATGGTGACAATGCCCTGGTCCTCCCACTTGCAGTACGCGCATGTGGCCCTGTACATAGCAATCGCCGCATCATAGACGCCCTCGCTGTGGCTATCGAGCAAAAGGGCCGTCTTGGTGAACGGGAAGCCCGTAGCACCGAAGGCGTACAGGCGGTCGATGGCGGCCTTCTCCTGCGCAGTGATATCAAACCAGTAGATAGGCGAAGCGAAGACAACCATATCGGCGTCTTTCAGTGACTCGATCACGTCGGCCATGTCGTCCTTCTGCACACAGGTGCCCTCGTGGGCGAAGCAATACTGACACCCCAGGCAACCAGCGATCTTCTTGCTGGCAACGCGAACGACCTCGACCGTATTGCCGCCCTCACGCGCGGTCTCGGCAAACGCCTCGACCATGGTGTCGGTATTGGCGCCCTTGCGCGGGCTACCGCTCAACACAACGATATTCATAAGAATCTCCCTCCTTCATGCCGCAGGCGCGCGGCATATTTTTTGTTTTAACCAAAACGGATGGAGCTATTCAATCGCCTCGTTTCAGCTACTCCCACTCTTTAGAAGAATCGTTGCTGGAGACTTGGCATTGAATCAAGGCACGCCTTATTTCAAATACTCCTCAAAGAACGCTTTCAGCTTTCCAAACGGAATGACGTCCATCTGATCGTAAAGGTCGGTGTGGCTGGCACCAGGGATAATAAGCAGCTCCTTGTTGTCCCCGGTCAGTTTGCTGTACGCGGTTTCGCTGAAATAGCGGGAGTGCGCCTTCTCGCCATGCACCAGCAACACAGCAGAGCGGATTTCGCTGCTATATTGCAAAATCGGCATATTCAAAAACGACAGCGAGGACGTCACATTCCAGCCGCCTTTGGAGCCCAGGCTGCGGGGATGGTAGCCTCGCGGAGTCTTGTAGTAGTCGTAATAGTCCGCCACAAACTACGGCGCGTCATCGGGCAGCTGATCGACCACGCCGCTCGCCAGCGCGTAGCTGTCATTTTTATAGTCCTCGGTGCGCTGCGCGTTCAGCGCTTTACGCTTCTCAAAGCGCGCCTGCTCGGAATCCTCGGCGTCAAAGTAGCCGTTTGCGGTCACGCGGGTCATATCGTACATGGTCATAGCCGCGGTGGCCTTGATGCGGGTGTCGATGGCTGCGGCATTGATTGCTATGCCGCCCCAACCGCAGATGCCGATGATACCGATGCGCTCCAGGTCAACGCTATTCTGCACAGAGAGGAAATCCACCGCTGCGCAGAAATCCTCGGTGTTGATGTCCGGCGATGCCACATAGCGGGGTGCACCGTCGCTCTCGCCGGTATAGGACGGGTCGAAGGCAATCGCGAAAAAGCCCAGCTCCGCCATTTTCTGCGCATAAAGGCCGGACGTTTGCTCCTTCACCGCGCCAAACGGACCGCTGACGGCGATGGCAGGCAGCTTGCCTTTCACGTTCTTTGGCACGTAGACGTCGACCACCAACGTGATGCCGTATCGGTTGTTGAAAGTCGCCTTGCTGCACTCAACCTTGTCACTTTTGGGGAACACCTTGTCCCATTCCTACGCTAGATTCAACTGTTCCATCTTCATGCCTCCTTGTTAGTCGCTGTAAGGTATTCCTCGTCGTCCACAGGCTCCAACCACTCGTTGGAGGTCTCCTCGCCCGGAACCTCCACCGCGAGATGGGAGAACCAGCTGTCGGGCGCCGCACCGTGCCAGTGCTTTACGCCCGCAGGAATATTTACTACATCGCCAGGGCACAGCTCCTGTGCCGGTTTGCCCCATTCCTGGTAAAGCCCTCGACCAGCCACGCAGACGAGGATCTGTCCGCCGCCGCTTTTGGCGTGATGGATGTGCCAGTTGTTGCGGCAGCCGGGTTCGAACGTCACGTTGTAGACGCCGACCTGCTTGGTGGAAAGGGGCGCGAGGTAGCTTTGCCCGATAAAGTACTTCGCAAATGCGTCGTTGGGGGCGCCGATAGGAAAGGCCATCTCGTTTTGGTGCTCAGCTCTTGCGTCGGCGGCGTCGCCATCCGCCCAGACCTCCTTCGCCATGCGAAAGGCCGCCCACGCCTTGGGCCATCCCGCGTAAAACGCCGCATGCGTAAGGATTTCCGCTATCTCAGCCCTGGTCACCCCGTTGCTCTTTGCGGACATCAGATGATATTGGAACGAAGAGTCCGTCAGCCCCTGCGCCATTAGGGCCACCACCGTCACCACGCTGCGGTCTCGAAGGGAAAGCCCGTCTTCTCGGCTCCACACCTCGCCGAACAGCACATCGTCATTGAGCTGAGCGAATTTGGGGGCAAAATCCCTCAGGGCGTCTCTGCCCGCCGTCTGTTTAATTGCCATGATCGATTTCCTCCTATCGATGGTTCTGGACACGAATCTGTTTACGCATGGCCAAGTGGCCCGCCTAGATTCCCATGCCCATTCGTCGCGCCTGCTCAAGAGCAGGGTGCCCGGCGATATTACCCACGTCGTTCACGCCGCCGGCGAAAACCGTTCCGGCAAGCGTGCGCCTTTGGCGAAAATCCCTTGCGCTCCCAATTTATATTGACGAGAATGAAGGTAATACCTAAACCTAACTTTAGGTCAAGGAGTAAATTCGAGATTTGTCCGGAGGGACCATGTACACAATCGGACAGGTGGCGGAGATGTTCGATCTGCCCGTTTCCACGCTGCGTTATTACGACAAGCAGAGATTGTTCCCGGAATTGGAGCGGACGTCCGGCATTCGCCGATTCGGCGATACGGAACTCGAGGCGCTTCGGGTCATCGAATGCCTGAAGAAGGCCGGAATGGAGATCAAGGACATCCGGCTGTTCATGGAATGGTGTGCGGAGGGCCCATCGACATATCCCAAGCGCAAGGCCATGTTCGAGGAGCGGAAGACCCACATGGAGTCGGAGATCGCGAAGATGAACCGCGCGCTGGACATGTTGAAGTTCAAATGCTGGTACTACGAGCAGGCGATTCAGGATGGCAACGAGGATAGACTGAAGGCGCTGATTCCCGACAATTTGCCGGAAGAAATCAAAAGTACCTACGAAAACGCCCACACTCAATAATGCCGCCCGATGCTCAAGGGGCTTTGGCAAGGAGTTGTTTTAGGCAGACATGCAAAAAGAAAGCCTCCGAACCAGAGGGTCCGGAGGCTGTTATTCCCGTTATTTCGCTGGTGGCTTTGCTCTATGGCGGCGCCGAAACAGCATCAGGCGGTACTCGACGGTATCAAAACGCGAGTTCAAAAGCCAGTTCCCGTTAATACCACTCAGTGACTAATCCAGTCCGAGTGTTGTCGATGCGTGTCACGTCGTACCGCCTAAGGGCTGATTCGTGCGCAATTTGGGCAAATCAGGCCCTTGATTCGCGATTTCGAGAATGACTCAATTGATTCGCAAAACCGCAAGTCGCTCCTTTAATCACTCCCTGGTTTCCGCCGGGGTTCGTAGCGGGTGGCGTGAAAAGGGGTGATTCAAAGGGTCGGAGAGATGCCCGTAGCGCAATCGTCAGGTATTGGCGCGGTGGGGGACTTCCCACCTCCATCAGTCCAAATCGTCAAGCTCCGAAAGACGTCGAGCCAGAGAAAAGGACCTATTTCCCGTCATGGATTGGGTTTACCTGCATGACTAGAGCCCTGGTGTAATTGACTGGATCACCGTCCCGAGAACCGGTATCGACCTGCCTGTCCGCCAAGCTCCTTCTTCAGCTCCAGCCTAGCATCTGATTCGCGCCGCTATAAGCGAAAACCGAAGAGATGCGTCTTAGCCAAGAAAATAAGGTTAGCCTTATCTTACTTCATGATTCGTGTATTATAGTTCTAACAGTTTAGATAACAGGTGATGATTCGGGGACCGCAAGGCCCCCGAATGCTATGCTCTTCCCAGCCAAACAGAGAATTTGCCCGAGCGCCCACCCGGATCTTTGTTTGGCGACAATCCCTCC
>NZ_JAWHPN010000032.1:0-26004 GCF_032584215.1 Collinsella aerofaciens
GAGGGATTGTCGCCAAACAAAGATCCGGGTGGGCGCTCGGGCAAATTCTCTGTTTGGCTGGGAAGAGCATAGCATTCGGGGGCCTTGCGGTCCCCGAATCATCACCTGTTATCTAAACTGTTAGAATGGGCAAAAAGTAGTAGCCGGCGTTATAGAGCCAACTGTAGAACAGGCGATAGATTTCGGAATCGGCAGACCACAGGCCCAGCATACCTTCGCCCATAATGACGGCGACGGTGCGGAACAACGCCGCGCAGACAATAAACGGCAGCGCCGACATCATGCTTTTGGACAGATAGTCCACCACGGCCATGGCGTTTGATGAAACCGTCGTTGTAAACGAGGTGTTAGAAACTTGTGACATGGAACGCCTTTCCCAATGTGACATGCGAGCTTTCCCTTTGTCACATCGTGCGGTACTGACCGATTGCGCGGTACTTTTCGTAGCGGAGGTTTGTGAGGGTCGCGTCGTCGAGCTGCCCAAGCGTATCGAAGGCATCAAATGCCGAGGACATGACGGCACCGGCGATCTCCTCATGCGACAGGCCCCTATCGTCAACAATGCCGTCGATGATGCCGAGCGCCAACAGATCGGGGGCCGTGAGCTTAAGCGCCTCGGCGGCCTCATTCGCGCGCTCGGTATCCTTCCACAGGATCGACGCACAGGCCTCGGGGCTCACGACCGAATAGGCCGAGCTCGAGAGCATCAGGATGCGGTCGGCCACGGACAGCGCCAGCGCGCCACCAGAGCCGCCCTCGCCTGTCACCACCGAGACAATCGGCGTCTTGAGGCCGCTCATCTCCATGAGATTCTGGGCAATCGCCTCGCCCTGGCCGCGCTCCTCGGCACCGATGCCGCAAAACGCGCCCGAAGTATCAACCAGGCACAGAACCGGTCGACCAAACTTTTCGGCCTGGCGCATAAGGCGACGCGCTTTGCGGTAGCCCTCGGGATGTGCCATACCAAAGTTGCGACGCATGCGCTCTTTGGTCGTGGTACCGCGCTCGACGGCGATAACCGTCACGGGTCGCCCGTCTTTCCAGCCAATGCCAGCCACCACGGCGGCGTCGTCGCCAAAGTAACGGTCGCCATGCAGCTCCACAAATCCATCCAGGCCCAGCGAGATCATCTCGCCCGCCGTGGCGCGATCTGCCGAGCGGGTCTGTTTGACAATCTCGAGCGCGGTTTTTGGTGCGGTCGAGCGCTTGAACAAGTGTCCCAGCTTTTTGCCGCGACGACCCGTATGCACGATCTCATGCGGTGCCCCCAGGCCGGGCGCGTGCCCTTCGTGCAGCGCCAGCAGCTCGCCTACCGTGAGCGCAATCTCGCCACGCGGAACAACGGCATCGCAAAAGCCGTGCTCCAGCAAAAACTCGGAGCGCTGGAATCCCTTGGGCAGGCGCTTGTGCATGTTCTGCTCGATCACGCGCGGGCCGGCAAATGCCGTCAGGGCATCGGGCTCGGCCAGGATAATATCGCCCTCCATGGCAAAGCTCGCGGTTACGCCTCCGGTCGTGGGATCAGTGAGCACCGTGATATACAGGCCGCCCACCTCGCTATGGCGCCTAACCGCCGCAGAAATCTTGGCCATCTGCATAAGCGATGTCACGCCCTCTTGCATGCGCGCACCGCCCGAAACGGTAAAGCCGACAACTGGCAATCCAAGCTCGGTCGCTCGCTCAAATGTGCGACAGATCTTCTCGCCCACCACGGAACCCATCGAGCCCATCATAAAGTTGGCGTCCATAAAGAAGAGCGCGGTATCGCAACCGCAGATTTTGCCCCTGCCGCACACAACGGCATCGTGCTCGCCCGAACGCTCGCTCACGCTCTTGAGCTTGTCGGCATAGCCGGGAAATGAGAGGAAGTCCTCCGACGCCAGATTGGCATCCCATTCCTCAAACGTGCCCTCGTCGACTGTCATGCCCAGGCGCGCACGACCGCTCACGCGAAAATGCTTGCCGCAACGGGGGCAGACCTCGAGGTTGTCGTGCAGGCGTGTCTCATCGATCACGCGGCGGCACTCCGGGCACTTGATAAACACGTGGCGCGCAGGAAACTCGGCGCACGACTCGGTCATCGGTCCCTCGAGGACGTTGACCGTCTTCGCTTTTCTATTCATCAGCATAGAGATGCCCCATCAGATCGGTGTGATACATGCCCGACAAGAACTCGTCGTTTGCCAGCACGTCGAGCTGAAGCTCGCTGTTTTCGCTCACGCCCTCAATCACGAGCTCGCCCAGGGCCGAGCGCATCTTGCGAATGGCGCCGTCACGCGTGGGCGCACACACGATGAGCTTGCCAAGCATGGAGTCGTAGTACGGCGGAACTTTCGCACCGGTAAACATGGCGGAATCCCAGCGCACGCGCGGACCACCCGGCACACGCAACGCGGTGACCGTTCCGCATGACGGCAGAAAGTCCGGCGTTTCGGCATTGATGCGGCACTCCATGGCGTGGTTGCGGACCGGCATGTCCTCCTGCTCAAAGGGCAGAGGCTGGCCGGCTGCCACGCGCAGCTGCCACTTGACCAAGTCGGTATCGGTCACAAACTCCGTAACCGGATGCTCCACCTGCAAGCGCGTGTTCATTTCCATAAAGTAGAAATTGCCGTCGTCCGAATACAGGAACTCGATGGTACCGGCTCCTTCGTAGCCGACGGCACGAGCCAGGTCACGCGCTGCCTTGTGCATGCGAGCACGAATGTCGTCGTGTCCGTCGAGGCACGGCGCGGGGCTCTCCTCGATTAGCTTTTGGTTGCGCCGCTGCACCGAGCACTCGCGCTCGCCGAGCGAAAACACATGGCCCTGCTTATCGGCCATAATCTGCACCTCAACGTGATGCGCCGGCGCGACGAACTTCTCCATGTAGCACTCGCCGTCGCCAAAAACGGCCTCGCCCTCGGCGCGTGCTTCAATAAAGGCCTTTGCCGCATCTTCCACGCGCTCGACCTTGCGAATGCCGCGACCGCCACCGCCCGCGCGCGCCTTAATGAGCACGGGACAGCCAATGCGCTCGGCCTCGGCCGTCGCCTCCTCGGGACTTTTGAGCAAATCGCAGCCCGGCACGATGGGCACGCCCGCCGCGGCAGCCGTTCGGCGTGCGGCGTCCTTGTCGCCCATGCTGTCGATCACCTCGGCCGAAGGACCGACAAAAGCCAGGCCATACTTGTCGCAGTCGCGTACAAAGCTCGCCTTCTCGGAAAAGAAGCCGTACCCAGGATGGATCGCCTTTGCGCCCGACTTTACGGCACAGGTGAGCACGGCATCGTCGTTGAGGTAGCTCTCGGCAAGACGCGGGCCGCCGATGCAATACGCCTCGTCGGCAAGTTGCACGTGCAGCGCGTCCGCATCGGCCGTGGAATAGACGGCGACGGTTTTGATGCCCATATCGCGGCACGCGCGAATAACACGGACCGCGACTTCGCCGCGGTTGGCGATGAGCACTTTGTCGAACATGAAGCCTTCCTTAACTTTCGTGCATGAGTGCAAAAGACATATCGGCGCGGCAGCAAACCTCACCGTTGACGCTCGCAGTACCCGTCGCAAAGCGGAACGGCCCGCGCGCACGCGTGATGGTGCACACCAGATCCACCGTGTCGCCCGGGCGCACCGGACGCTTAAAGCGCACCTTGTCCAGACTCGTGTAGAACGGCGTCGCGCCGCGCGCCTCCTCATCGCCCATCAGCAGCACGCAGCAGTTTTGGGCGAGCATCTCGCACTGGATCACGCCGGGGACCACCGGGTTTCCCGGAAAATGCCCCTGCAAAAAGTATTCGTCGCCCGTAATCGTGATCTTGCCGCGGGCCTCGTCGCCCACTAGCTCGGCTTCGTCGAGCAAAAGCATCGGCTCGCGATGCGGCAACAGCTTCTTGAGCTCTTCTTTGTTCATGGATATCACCTATCCGATCCTCATGAGGCAGCTGCCAAACTCCACGAGGTCGCCGTCGGCCACGCAGATCTCGAGCACCTCGCCATCCGCCTCGGCCGTCACCTCGTTGAGAACCTTCATGGCCTCGATGATGCAGAGGGTCTCGCCGGCCTTGACCTTGGAGCCCACGTGCACAAACGGCTCGTCGCCCGGCGCCGGGGCAGCATAGAAAACGCCGACCATGGGAGCGGTCACCTCGGTGCCCTTGGGCTCCGGTGCGGCGGCAGGTGTCTGCGCGGCGGGCTCCGGTGCGGCAGGCGCGACTGTGGGAGCTGCAACTGGAGCGGCCATAGCGCTCGGCATGGGCATGGGCACGGCAACCGGCTGTGCGGCGCTCGCGCGCTCGAGTTCGACCGCGGTGCCATCGGGCTCCTCAACGCGCACGCGCGTGAGGCCGCGATCCTCCATCACATCGGCTATCTCGGCAAGTCTTTTGGAATCCATGCTCTAGCTCCTCGTATATCTACGCAGCGCGATGGCGGCGTTGTGCCCGCCAAAGCCTAGGTTGGTCGAAAGCGCCCAGGTAAGGTCGGCGCGAACTGCGCGATTGGGCGTGTAGTCAAGATCGCAGGCGGGATCGGGCGTGCGGTAGTTAATGGTCGGCGGCACCACGCCCTGCTCGAGCGCCATGGCGCAGGCCATGACCTCGATGGCGCCCGTGGCACCGATCATGTGGCCGGTCATCGACTTAGTCGACGAGACGTGCGCGGCGCGCGCCGCGTCCTCGCCGAGCGCACGCTTAATGCCCGCCGTCTCGGACGAATCGTTGAGCTTGGTAGATGTGCCGTGGGCATTGATGTAGAGACCCTCGGAAGGCTTGACGTCGCCCTCGGTCACCGCCAGCGATATCGCGCGGGCAATGCCGGCAGCCTCGGGATCAGGGCTCGTGATGTGATAGGCATCATCGGTGTTGCCGTAGCCCACGACCTCGGCATAAATGTGCGCACCGCGCGCCTGCGCATGTTCCATGCTCTCGAGCACGAGCACGCAGGCGCCCTCGCCCATCACAAAGCCGTCGCGGTCTGCATCGAACGGACGGCAGGCCGTCGCGGGATCGGGGTTGGTGGTCAATGCGCGGCAGGACGTAAAGCCCGCAACGGCATCAGGGATAATTGCGGCCTCGGCGCCGCCCGCGAGGATCGCGTCGGCATAGCCGTGCTTGATGACGCGGAACGCCTCGCCCACCGCATGGGCCGAGGTTGCGCACGCGGTCACCACGGGCAGGGTCGGGCCCTTTGCCTTGTGGCGGATTGCGATATTGCCCGATGCCATGTTGGGGATCATCATCGCGATCATATAGGGCGATGCGCGGCGGGGCCCACGTTCGGCAATCGTATGGACGTTGTCGACGAGCGTCGTCATGCCGCCCACGCCCGAGCCCACGTAGACGCCCAGGCGCTCGCGATCGATGGCGCCTTCGACATCAAAGCCCGCATCGTGCATGGCTTCGTCCGAAGCCGCCATCGCAAACTGAACGCAGGGGTCGAGATGCTTGGCGTCACGCTTGCCAAAGTACTCGTTGCCGTCAAAGCCCTTGACCTCGGCTGCCACCTTGACGGCAAACGCATCGGTATCGAAGTGCGTGATCGGGCCGATGCCGCACGTGCCGGCGCACATGGCCGCCCAGGTGGCAAGCGCGGTGTTGCCGAGCGGCGACACGGCACCGATACCGGTGATTGCAACTCTCTGTTCCATCATGGTCTCCTCATCCAAGCCGCTTACCCGGCTTGCTTTCTACATCGCCATTCCGCCGTCGACGCGTATGACTTCGCCCGTAATGTAGGCAGCCGCATCGCTCACTAAAAATCGCACCACACCGGCCACCTCTTCGGGCTGCGCCATACGCTTAAGGGGAATCTGCTCCTCGGTTACCGTACGCACCTTCTCCGAGAGCTTTGCCGTCATATCTGTCTCGACAAACCCGGGGGCGACCGCGTTCACTCGTACACCGCGGGGCGCAAGCTCGCGCGCCACCGCCTTGGTCAGACCGATCACGCCCGCCTTGGAGGCAGCGTAGTTGGCTTGCCCGGCATTGCCCATCAGGCCCACGACCGAGCTCATGTTGACGACGCAACCGCCGCGCTGGCGCATAAAGGTCTTGGTGAGCGCGCGCGTCATGTTGAATGTTCCCTTGAGATTGACGTCGAGCACGCGGTCGAAGGCATCATCGCCCATGCGCATGAGCAGGCCATCGCGGGTGATGCCAGCGTTGTTGACGAGCGCCCAAATGGAGCCAAAGTCGTTGAGGACCGCTTCCACGCACGCGTTGACGGCAGCGGGGTCGGCCACGTCACATTGATATGAGCGCGCCGTGGCGCCAGCCGCCTCGCAGGCGTCGCACGTCTCGCGCGCCGCATCGACGCTGCCGGCATAGACGACGGCGATATCGTAGCCATCCTCCACCAGACCGATAGCGCAGGCGCGGCCGATACCCCGCGAGCCGCCCGTGACCAGTGCCACGCGACGTGAGTCGTTGCGCTCGAGCGCGCCATTGTTCAAGTTGCCCATGTCATTCCTTTCGGGTTACAGCCCTGTGGACTATGCGAGCTCGTCGGCAATAGCTGCGACCTGCTCGGCCGTCTCGCACGAATACACACGAACGTCGCTCAGCGTACGCTTGACCAGGCCGGACAGCGTTTTGCCAGGGCCGACCTCAATAAACGTGTCGATACCCTGATCCTGCAGAGTGTGCAGCGTGTCGACCCAACGCACGGCATGGCTCACCTGGTTGGCCAAGACATCCGATGCCGCTCGCGGGTCCGCCGGATAGGGCGCCGCCGTCATGTTTGCCATAACCGGAATTAGCAGCGAAGACGGAACGTGGCCGTCTTGGATATACGTCGCCAGCCCCTCAGTCGCCTCTGCCATATAGGGGCTATGAAATGCACCCGACACCGCGACTTTCATAGCGCGGCCGCCAGCCTCTTTTACTAGGACGTCGAGCTCCTGCAGCGCCTCGGGCGCTCCGGCCACAACCGTCTGCTGCGGGCTGTTGTAGTTGACTGGCCAGCAGTCCTCGCCGGCCTGTTTTGCCAGGCCCTCGACTTGCGCCGCATCGAGCTTGATGACGGCGCGCATGCCGCCCGGATGGCGCTCGGCAGCCGCGGCCATCAGCGCCGCGCGCTCACACACAAGCCCAAAGCCCGCTCGCATATCGAACGCCCCCGCAAAGGTGAGCGCGGCGACCTCGCCCAGCGAGAATCCCGCACAGGCGGCAGGTACCACGCCGCGCTCACGCAGGGCGGCAGCCGCTGCCAGGTCGTGAACGAACACGCACGGCTGCGTGTTCTCGGTCTGCGAGAGCTCCTCCTTGGAGGCACTCCGGCACTGCTCGCTGGTCCCCGGGCGCACCTCGTCGGCAATGGTGAACACCTCGGCGGCCGCCGGCGATGTCTCGATCAGGTCGACGCCCATCGCGGGGTGTTGGGCACCCTGGCCGGCAAACAGAAACGCTACGCTACCCATGCGGACGCACCCTTCAGGACGCGCTCGGCGCCATCGACCAGATCGTCAACGATTTCGCGTGCGCTCTGGCGCTCGCTAACCATGCCGGCAATCTGTCCACACAAAAACGAACCCTCTTCGTAATTGCCGTCCTTGGCGGCCTTGCGAAGGGCGCCCGTGCCCATGGCCCCGAGCTCCTCGACACTTACGCCCGCCGCCTCGCTCTTGGCGTAGGCGTTGGTAAAGGGGCTCTTGAGGGCGCGCACCGGATGTCCCGTCGAGCGGCCGGTCGCACGCGTCGAAGTGTCGTTGGCCTTCAGGACCATCTCTTTGTACTGCTCCGAGACGGTGCACTCGTCTGCGACCAGAAAGCGCGTACCCACTTGCACGCCTTCGGCGCCCAGCATAAAGGCGGCCGCCACGCCGCGGCCGTCGGCAATACCGCCGGCGGCCACGACGGGAATGTTGACCGCATCGACGACCTGCGGCACCAGTGCCATCGTCGAGGTCTCGCCAATATGGCCGCCCGATTCGGTACCCTCGGCAACAACCGCCGTGGCTCCACGACGCGCCACGAGGCGCGCCAGCGCCACCGAGGCAACGACCGGGATGACCTTGATGCCCGCCTCGTTCCACGCCTTCATGTACTTGGCGGGATTGCCGGCACCAGTCACCACAACGGGCACCTGCTCATCGATCACAACCTGTGCAACCTCGTCGGCAAACGGGCTCATGAGCATGACGTTAACGCCAAAGGGCTTATCCGTCTTGGTGCGCAGCTCATGAATCTGGTCGCGAAGCCAGTCGGCGTCGGCATTCATAGCCGCGATGATGCCTAGGCCGCCCGCCTCGGATACGGCCGATGCCAGTGAGGCGTCGGCAATCCAGGCCATGCCGCCCTGGAACACGGGCTTTTCGATGCCGAGCAGATCGCAGAGAGGAGTCTTGAGCATCTCTACTTCTCCAATGCCGCCTCGACCGTATCGGCGAACTCGCCGACCGTCTTGGGGTTCTCCTCGGTATCAAGCTGGATGCCAAACTCGTCCTCAACGGCGACGAGAATCTCGACGGTACCCAGGCTGTCGAGGCCAATCTCCTCGAGCGTGGACTCGGGCTTCATCTCGACGTCGTCAAGGCCAGCGGTCTCGCGGATAACGTCGCAAACGCGCTCGAAGGTCTTCTGATCTGCCATGGTAGTTCTCCTTTGGTTGTGCCCTAGGGCGTTTTCATTTCCTATGTGCGACTACTTCCAACGAAGCAGATAGCCACCTATATCCAGACCGGCGCCAAATCCAACCAAGGCGATGGTGTCGCCCGTGTGAAGTGCACCGGCGTTTGCCAGCCGGTCGAGGGCAAGCGGAATGCATGCGCTCGAAATGTTGCCGGTCTCGCGCAGCGTTCGAACCACGCGCTCGTCTGGCACGCCCAGACGCTTGACCGCCTGACTCAGGATTCGTTCGTTAGCCTGATGGAATACAAAATGATCGATGTCCTCGACCGAAATGCCCGCATCGATCGCAAGCTTATGGACCGTGTCGCAGATGGCGTTGACGCCGAACTTGAACACGCGGCGGCCATTCATGGACAGCACGCTCGCGCTATCTGCGGAAGCCTTAAACGGCGAGGTGCCGAGCAGACCGGGAACGCGCAACGTCTCGACGTCGGGCGCCGTCGAAAGCTCAACGGCAAGGGGGCTGTCTCCCCCAGCTTCAATCACTGCGGCGCCTGCCCCATCGCCAAAAAGCACGCAGGTGGCACGGTCGGTCCAGTCGAGCGCGCGCGTCATCTGCTCGGCAGCAACAACAAGCACGCGCTCGGCACGGCTGCGGGCGATATAGCCCTCGGCGACATCGAGCGCAAATACGAAGCCGGCACAAGCCGCCGAGACATCGAAGGCAGGGCACGTCGCGCCTAGTCGCTCAGCAACGGCACACGCCTCAGCGGGAACAAGGTGGTCACCCGTCGTCGTCGAGCAGACGATCAGATCCAGCTGGCTCGCGTCGATTCCGGACACCTGGAGTGCCCGCTCGCTCGCCGCTACGGCAAGGTCGTCAAGTGACTCGGCGGTGCAGACGTGGCGGCTCTTGATACCTGTGCGAGTAAAAATCCACTCATCCGAGGTATCGAGGAACTCGGACAGCTCGTCATTGGAAACACTGCGCTCAGGAAGTGCCGAACCTGTTCCAAGAATCGTGAAACCCATCACTAACCTCCTTTGAGTTGTTGACGTGTTTACATCGACCAAGAGAGGATAACGCATTTCAGTCGTTGTTGACGTGTTAACATTAAATTGTCCAAATGCGACAAAGGCTTCACATAGTGTCTATCTCTCGACACCATTACGCGATTGCCTTATTAACTTAGGAGGTAGCAACCGTTATGAATGCCCAATTAACGATAGTCGACGTAACCGGATCGACCAACGATGACCTGCTCGAAGCAGGAAAACAGGGAGCGCCGCACGGCACAGGACTTGCCGCCCGGGCTCAAACAGCAGGACGCGGCCGGCGCGGCCACAAGTGGGATTCAACCGCCGGAAATCTATTACTTTCGATTGTGTTGCGTCCACGCGTTAATCCCGCAAAGTACTCTGGTCTTGCCGCCGTCAGCGGCCTAGCGGTGCTCGAGGCACTCGAAAAACAGGGTCTTGCAAACGAGATTGGCCTCAAATGGCCCAACGACCTGGTCGCGCGTGGACGCAAACTCGGCGGCATTCTGGTCGAGGCCGCACGCGATAACGAAGGCAACCCCTTTGCGGTCTGTGGCATCGGCGTTAACGTGAACTATGTGCCCGCGGAGGTTCCCGATGGCGGCCTGCCAGCAATCGGCCTGTCAGACCTCAACAAGAACGTTCCCGCCGTCGACATGCTCCTCGATGAGGTCTATCACGCAGTTATAGACGCTGTAGATGCCTGGGCAGAGCGCCTCAACGCCAAGGAAGAAGACGCCGGTCCGCTCGCGCCCGTCCACGACGAATATATCGCTCACCTCAATTGGATCGGGGAGCACGTTATCGCCCGCTCCCCCGCTGAGGACGAGCTTGCGCGTGGCATATTTAGAACGGTCGACGATTGCGGCCGCGCGTGCATCGAAACGGAAGACGGCTTTCGATCCTTCCATTTTGAGGAGGCATCGCTGCGCCCCTTGAGCGAATAGGGCGCCGCAACCACCTACTCGGCAGCATTACCCCGCAGTCCAAACCATCATTCAAAACAAAAGGGCCCCGCTGCCGTTACGGCAGCGAGGCCCTTTAAGCTATGAGCGATATCGCTTAGAGCTTGATGTCGATGTCGACGCCAGCGGGGAGGTCGAGACGCATGAGCGAATCAACGGTGCCCGAGGTGGGGTCGAGGATGTCGATGAGGCGCTTGTGGGTGCGCATCTCGAACTGCTCACGGGAGTCCTTGTTCACGTGCGGCGAGCGGATAACCGTGTACAGGTTGCGCTCGGTGGGCAGGGGGACAGGACCGGAAACGCGAGCGCCGGTCTTCTGAGCGGTCTCGACGATGAGCTTCGCGGACTGATCGACGACCTCGTGATCATAGCCCTTGAGGCGAATGCGGATCTTCTGGGTAGCCAACTTAAACCTCCAAAGAGTGCGAGAGATGTTCTCGCGGATTACGTAACAGGGAGCTCGAACTTAGGCGTTCTTGCTCATGACCTCGTCCACGATGGACTTGGGCGCGGGCTCATAAGAGTCGAACTGCATCGTGTAGGATGCACGGCCCTGGGTCTGGGAGCGAAGGTCGGTAGCGTAACCGAACATCTCGCCCAGCGGCACCTTGGCACGGATGAGCTTGCTGTTCTTGCGATCCTCCATGCCCTCGATCTTGCCGCGGCGACCGGAGAGGTTGCCCATAACGTCGCCCATGTACTGCTCGGGGGTCTCAACCTCGACAGCCATGATCGGCTCGAGCAGCTGCGGATCGGACTTCTTGAGGGCGTCCTTGATAGCCATGGAACCGGCGATCTTGAAGGCGGCCTCGGAGGAGTCGACCTCGTGGTAAGAACCGTCGAACAGGGTGACCTTAACGTCGAGGACCGGGAAGCCGGCGATAACACCGGTGTTCAGGGCCTCCTGGATGCCCTTGTCGATGGACGGGATGTACTCCTTGGGCACGACGCCGCCGACGATAGCGTTGACGAACTCGTAGCCGAAGCCCTCCTCCATCTTCTCGAGCTTGATGACGGCGTGGCCGTACTGACCGCGACCGCCGGACTGACGGACGAACTTGCCCTCAGCCTTCTCGACGTCGTGACCAGCGGTCTCGCGGTAGGCAACCTGGGGCTTACCGACGTTAGCGTCAACCTTGAACTCGCGGAGCAGGCGGTCGACGATGATCTCGAGGTGCAGCTCGCCCATGCCGGCGATGATGGTCTGACCGGTCTCGTGGTTGGTGGACACCTGGAAGGTCGGGTCCTCCTCGGCGAGCTTGGTCAGAGCAAGGGACATCTTGTCCTGCTCGGCCTTGGTCTTGGGCTCGATGGCAACGTCGATAACGGGCTTAGCGAACTCGATCTTCTCGAGGACGATCTCCTTGCCCTCGGCGCACAGGGTGTCACCGGTGGTGGAGTTCTTGAAGCCGACGCAGGCGACGATGTCGCCGGCGGCAGCGTCGTCACGGTCGATACGCTCTGCGGCGTTCATCTCGAGGATGCGGCCGAGGCGCTCGCGCTGACCGTTGGAAGCGTTGACCACGTAGGAGCCGGACTCGGCGCGGCCGGAGTAAACGCGGACATAGGTGAGCTTACCGACAAACGGGTCGGTCATGATCTTGAAGACCAGGCCGGAGAAGGGCTCGTCGAAGGAAGGATGACGCTGGATCTCCTCGCCGGTGTCCGGATCGGTACCGGTGACGGCCTCGACGTCGAGCGGGCTGGGCAGGTAGTCGACAACAGCGTCGAGCAGTTCCTGAACGCCCTTGTTCTTGTAGGCGGAGCCCACGAAGACGAGGTTGAGCTCGTTGGCCAGAACGCCCTTGCGCAGAGCAGCCTTGAGCTCCTCGACGGTGAAGTCCTCCTCCATGAGGATCTTCTCCATGAGCTCGTCGTCAAAGCTGGCAGCAGCGTCGAGGAGCTCCTCGCGCTTGGTGGCAGCGATGTCGGCAAACTCAGCCGGGATCTCGTCCATCGGCTCGGGGTAGGTCATGCCCTTGTCGTCGGCCTTGAAGTCCCAAGCAGTCATGGTGACGAGGTCGATGACACCCCAGAAGTTGTCCTCGGCGCCCATCGGGACCTGAGCGGCCACGGCGTTGGCGTCGAGACGATCCTTCATGGTCTCGATAGCGTTGAAGAAGTCAGCGCCCACGCGGTCATACTTGTTGATGAAGGCGATGCGGGGGACGTTGAAGGTAGAAGCCTGACGCCAAACGGTCTCAGACTGGGGCTGAACGCCGGCAACGGCGTCGAAAACGGCGACAGCGCCATCGAGGACGCGCAGGCAGCGCTCGACCTCGGCGGTGAAGTCAACGTGGCCCGGGGTGTCGATGATCTGGATGCGGTAGTCGGTACCGTCCTTCTTCCAGAAGCACGTGGTAGCAGCGGAGGTAATGGTTACGCCGCGCTCCTGCTCCTGAACCATCCAGTCCATGGTGGCAGCGCCCTCATGGACCTCACCGATCTTGTGGGTCTTACCGGTGTAGTAAAGAATACGCTCGGTCGTGGTGGTCTTACCGGCATCGATGTGGGCCATGATGCCGATGTTACGGGTATCGGAAAGCTTGTACTTAGGCTTAGCCATGTTAGTTCCTTACCTTAACTTACCAACGATAGTGAGAGAACGCGCGGTTGGCCTCGGCCATCTTGAAGACGTCCTCACGCTTCTTGACGGAAGCGCCCAGGCCGTTGGAAGCGTCGAGGATCTCGTTGGCGAGACGCTCGGCCATGGTCTTCTCCTTGCGAGCGCGGGAGAAGTTGACGATCCAGCGGATACCCAGAGCGGTGGAACGACGGGAGTTGACCTCCATCGGGACCTGATAGGTAGCGCCACCGACACGCTTGGGCTTAACCTCGAGCGTGGGCTTGACGTTGTCCATAGCCTTCTTGAAGGTAGCGAGAGCGTCGCCACCCTCGGACTTCTCGGCAACGATCTCGAAAGCGGTGTAAACGATGCGCTCAGCGGTGGCCTTCTTGCCGTCAAGAAGGACCTTGTTGATGAGCTGAGTCACCAGGCGGTTGTTGTAAACGGCGTCAGGCTGAACCTCACGACGATTAGCTGCTGCACGACGCGGCATGTGAAATCTCCTTAAGTGTCTACCGTGCGGCGCTTAGGCGGCACACGGCGAAAGTATCAAAACGTTATCTGGCTTATTTAGCCTTGGGGCGCTTAGCACCGTACTTGGAACGGGCCTGCATACGGTTCTGGACCGGAGCAGCGTCGTAGGCGCCACGGATGACGTGATAACGGACACCAGGGAGGTCACGGACACGACCGCCGCGGACGAGCACGATGGAGTGCTCCTGCAGGTTGTGGCCCTCACCCGGGATGTAAGCAGTAACTTCGATGCCGTTGACAAGGCGAACACGGGCAACCTTACGAAGAGCCGAGTTCGGCTTCTTGGGGCTCGTGGTGAAGACGCGGGTGCACACGCCGCGCTTCTGGGAGTTGTGCTGCAGGGCAGCGTTCTTGGACTTCTTGGGCACGGAACGACGGCCCTGGCGAACCAGCTGGTTAATAGTAGGCAAAGCGTACTCCTTCTCGAATGATTCCAGCTTTCTGTAAAGTGCAACGGCTTGAATCGAGGGGTCAGCATCCCCCTACGAAACACGCAGTTCGATAGGATACGTGGCGTTAGCTGTGTCGTCAACAGACCACGCCGCCGGGCGTATCCTAAAATACCCACATTTCCGCAAAGCCTACACAAAAGGAATCCCCTTCTGTGCGCGTGGGCGGATTCCCGGTCCGGGCGGCACAGGGGTTAAGTTTGCTGCTCTACAGTCCTGGCTCGCACGGAGGCCACATTAAGTGGCCTCCGGCTCGTGCGGAACTCGCGACAAACTTAACCCCTGTGCCGCCCGGCCCGGGAATCCGACGTGCTCTTCGGGGCAACGTTCCCTGCCAAAAAGGGACAGGTTTATTTTGGTCGGTTTTATCTGGAAAAACGCCACTCTTCACGGTGATCCGCATCCATTTGCTACGTTCTTCCGAGAATCAGACGAATAACGTCCAATCCACTTGTCCATATAACGCTAAAAAGGCCGCTTCCCCCCTTGGGAAGCGGCCCAGACTTTACGAATAAACGATGGTAAAGGGTACTTCTGTTTCGGTCTCTCCTGTTGATGTGTACCTCGTGCCCTCAAGGGTTACCGAGACCACTTGATCGACATTGATCAGTTTTGTCGGCACCGAGATGTTCTCTCCGCTATTGCGCGTCAGCGAGACATAGAAATTGTACGCGCCCGCAGCATCGTCTTCGATAATCTGCTCCAATCCATCCTTGTAGGTAACGGTCAACTTTTTCGTGACTGCGTCAATGCCCAGATCATCGATGTGCGCCTGGATGGAAAACGGGCTGATCTCGAGAGGCGAGTCATCGGAGCGGAGTTCCTTTGTATCGACGTACGTTCCAACGCTAAACTCGGGCGTCGATGCCTCGAACAGCTTCGCGTCCTCGCCTTCGCCCTCAGTCCAGCAGATATTCCAGGTGACCGCATGTCCCAAATCTCGCTCGCGATTCCACGAAGCAAAGTACATCGTGCCATTAATGACCGTGTCGCTTGATGTGCCCTTATCAATGGTGCAGCGTGTGTCAGCCCATTCCTCGCCGAAGTTCATGCCGGGCGTGCCGATGCCTTGTTCTTCTTCACCATAGAGAACAAGTTCGCCAGTCTCTGCTGCCGGCTTGTAGTAGTTAACACCATTTGGATTGGATAGCGTAAACGTCACAGCACCGCAGCCGTTTTGGTCGATTGCCATCTCATGGATATCGAGTGTATAGCCGTTACCCTCGACGGACAGATTAACCTTCTGGACTGTGCCCTCCAAGCTTTGGGGCGCGATGCCGTCACCGAACTCTCTGGTGTAGGTATATTGAGTCCCCGATGAGCCGCCGTTGGTCCAGGTAATGGAATCCCCGTTGCCGTGGTTTCCCCAGGCTGAGGCAAAATAGCTGGAATTGATAACTGCGTAGGCGACCCCTCCGGTCGCCAACACTCCGACAAGACACCCGATTACGGCAACATAGAGAGGCTTCGCGTGGCCCTTTCGATGAAGCGGCTCACCCGCAGCAGTATTAAGGACGCGATCTGCAAGATTGCTATCGGCTTGGATGGACTCGAAGGCCTGCTTGATTTGATTGGATTTCACGGTCGCCCTCCTCTAGGATGAACTTGAGCTTCGACCTGCCGCGAGCCAAACGCGTTCGAACGGTCGCGGCTGGTACATGCAACAACTCGGCAATCTCTGAGGTCGAAAAGCCCAGATAGTAATAGAGCACGATGGGAACGCGGAATCGCTCCGGAAGTCGCATAACGTCTGACAGGACCGCCTTGGTCTCATCCTGCGCCGCCGAAAGCGAATCGGCCAGGTTCTCAATATCCTCCACACGCCTCCATGGCTTTCGAAAGAGCGATTTACATTCATTGATCGTGACCCGGATAAGCCAGCGGCGAAGATGTTCCCAACTTTCAAAGTGTCCATCGCTTTTAAGCAACTTAAGAAAGACGTCTTGGGCAATATCGTCGGCATCGGCACGATCGCGCAGGTACGTCAATGCGATTCGGAACACGACATCACGGTGATCCTCGACCGCCTGTCTAAATGCTTGTTCTTCCATAATCACCTCCCGGTGACGTTAATGATTCTTGATGAGGTCCTCACCATAGATACGCTTTGACCGAACGGAATGTTTCAAATTCAAGCATGAATAACCTACCAAAATGACTCTGTCCCTTATTGGCAAGGGATCAACGGAACGCAACAGGTTGAGCATACGCAAGCGAGCGGCCCCCAGAGCGTACAAGGTGGCATGAAAAAGGCAGGGCATTGACCTTTTGGTCATGCCCTGCCTTTTGAATGACAGATTGTAGGTCTGGGGGCCGCGCAGCGACGGAGGTCGCCGCCGTTCGTTAGAACGGCGGAACTAATTACTCCTCGTCGTTGTCCTTGGCCTCTTCGGCGTCGTCGGTGTCCACGAGCTGGTTGAGCAGCTCGTCGAGGGAAGCCATGTCCTCGTTGATGGCACCGTTGGCGGGAGCCTTCTTGTCGTCGATCGGGGCGCCCAGGAGCTCCTCGTCGGCGTCGGCGTGATGCGTCGGAGCGGAGGTGCCCAGCAAGATATCGTCCGGACCGTCGGGGCTAAAGACCATCTGCAGCAGCTGCGAGAGGTCTTCCTCGTCGGCAACGTCGTCGTTGTTCTCGAGGATGTAGAGCAGATCGTGGGCCTCGAGGCCGTCACGGAGCTCCTCGATCGCCTTGGCACCGATGCCATCAATGCGCAGCAGATCCTCCTCGGACTTGCCAACCAGGTCGCCAACCGTCTCGATGCCGACCTCGCTGAACTTGTTGGTCCAGCGCTGCGACACGCCCAGGTCGTCGAACAGGTACAGACGAGCCTTCTCGGCGGAGATGGTGTGGCCGTTGCGGGTGAACGAACCGTCAGCACCACCGAACTCGTCGTAGCCGGCCCAGTCGAGCTGCTGCGGAAGCTGCTCGTCCAGGTCCTTGAGCTCCACAGGAGCCCACTCGGGCAGCGACTTGGCGTTGGGCGAAGCCGGACCGTCGATGTCCACGTAGCCGTCGGCCGTGCGATACGTCAGCTTGGCGTTGGCGTACGGCTTGAGGCCGGTACCAGCCGGGATCTTCTTACCGACGATGACGTTGGACTTAAGGTCGAGCAGGTGGTCGACCTTGCCCTCGATGGCAGCCTCGGTAAGGACACCGGCGGTACGGATGAACGAAGCGCTCGACAGCCAGGAGTCGATGTTGGACGCAACCTTGAGCGTACCCAGGATGACGGGCTCGGCCACAGGAGCCTGACCGCCCAGACGGGCAACGCGCTCGACCTCGTCGGCGAACTCATAGCGGTCGACGTACTGACCAAGCAGGTACTTAGAGTCACCGGGGTTGGTGATCTGAACGCGACGCAGCATCTGACGTGCGAGCACCTCGATGTGCTTGTCGTTCAGGTCAACGCCCTGGCTGGTGTAGACGTCCTTGACGCTCTCGACGAAGGTGTGCATCGTCGACTCGATGTCGGTCAACTTGCGCAGGTTGCGGAAGTTGACGAAGCCCTTGGTGATCTGGTCGCCGGCACGAACCTCGCAGCCATCCTCGATCTCGGGCATAAAGCGCACAGATGCGGGGACGCGACGCTCGTCGAGGACACGGGTGTGATCCTCGGAGTCGGTGAGCGTCAGCACGTACTCGGACTTCTCGGGCTTGATCGAGAGGTGACCGGAGTACGGAGCCAGCTCGGCCTCGCGACCCAGAATCTTCTCGTTGACGTTGCCGACGATATCGAACATACGGCTGACCGTAGGCAGACCCTGCGTAATATCGTCGACGCCAGCGACGCCGCCGGAGTGAATGGTACGCATCGTAAGCTGCGTACCGGGCTCGCCGATGGACTGGGCGGCAATAATGCCGACGGCAGTACCGATGGCGACCGGACGACGGGTGGAAAGATCCCAGCCGTAGCACTTCTGGCACACGCCGTACTTGGAGCGGCAGGTGAGCAGCGCGCGAAGCTTGACCTTCTTAAGGCCCGCATCGACCATCTTCTGGATGTCGGCGACCTTCTCGATGTAGCCGTCCTGCTCAAAGAGCACGGTGCCATCGGGGGCCACGACGTCCTCAATGAAGCAACGGCCGACGAGGTCGGTGTTGAGGTCGGTGGTGCCGGGGATGATGAGGTTGTAGGTGACGCCCTCGTGCGTACCGCAGTCCTCCTCGCGGACGATGACGTCCTGGGCCACGTCGACCAGACGACGGGTCAGGTAACCAGAGTCCGAGGTGTGGGATGCGGTATCGACCAGGCCCTTACGGGCGCCGTAGGTCGAAATGAAGTACTCGAGCGGCAGCAGGCCCTCGCGGAAGTTCGCCTTAATGGGAAGGTCGATCGTCTCGCCGGACATGTCTGCCATCAGTCCACGCATGCCGCCGAGCTGACGCAGCTGGGTCTTAGAACCACGGGCGCCGGAGTCGGCCATCATGTACAGCGGGTTCTCCTCGTCGAACATGTCGAGCATGAGCGCTGCGACCTTGTCGGTACAAGCGGTCCACTCGTTAACGACTTCGATGTGGCGCTCCGTCTCGTTGATGAAGCCCTCCTCGAAGTACTCGTTAATCTGGTCGACGTTGGCTTGGGCGCGATCGAGCAGCTCCTGCTTCTCGGCAGGGATGAGAGCGTCCCACACCGAGATGGTGAGGCCGGCGCGGGTAGCGTAGTGGAAGCCGGAGTACTTGATGGCGTCGAGGATCGGGCCGACCTTGGCCTCGGGGTAACGATCGCAGCAGTCGGCAACCAGCTTGGCCACGTCGCCCTTGACCATCTTGTAGTTCATGAACTCATAGTCTTCGGGCAGGCACTGGCGGTTGAAGATGATGCGGCCGATGGAGGTCTCGAAGCGCGCGGTCTTGTTGCCGTTGACGTCGTAGTCGACAAACTCGTTCTTGCCGTTCTTGACGCGGAAGATACGGGTGCCGTCCTCGTTGATGACATTGGCGTCGGCAGCGGACACGCGGACCTGGATCTTGGCCTGCATGTCGACCTCGGAGCGGCAGTCATAGGCGTGCAGCGCGTCGTCGAAGCTGGCGAACACGTGGTTCTCGCCCGGCAGACCGTCGCGGACCTGGGTCAGGTAGTACACACCGATGATCATGTCCTGCGAGGGGATGTTGACCGGCTTGCCGGATGCCGGCGAGCGCAGGTTGTTCGCAGAGAGCATAAGCACGCGGGCCTCGGCCTGAGCCTGGCTGGACAGCGGCACGTGGACAGACATCTGGTCGCCGTCGAAGTCGGCGTTGAAGGGCGAGCAGACCAGCGGGTGCAGGTGGATAGCCTTGCCCTCGACCAGCACCGGCTCAAAGGCCTGGATGGACAGACGGTGCAGGGTCGGTGCACGGTTGAGCAGCACGACGCGGCCGTCGATGACCTCTTCGAGGATGTCCCACACAAAGGTGGCACCGCGGTCGATAGCGCGCTTGGCGCCCTTGATGTTCTCGACCTTGCCAAGCTCGACCAGGCGCTTCATAACGAAGGGCTTGAAGAGCTCCAGCGCCATGGTCTTGGGCAGACCGCACTGGTGCAGCAGCAGCTTGGGGTCGGTAACGATAACCGAACGGCCGGAGTAGTCGACACGCTTACCCAGCAGGTTCTGACGGAAACGACCCTGCTTGCCCTTGAGGGCCTCGGCGAGCGACTTGAGCGGGCGACCGCCACGGCCAGAGACCGGGCGACCACGACGGCCGTTGTCGAACAGGGCGTCCACGGACTCCTGGAGCATGCGCTTCTCGTTGTTCACGATGATCGCGGGGGCGTCCAGGTCGAGCAGGCGCTTGAGTCGGTTGTTACGGTTGATCACGCGACGATACAGGTCGTTGAGGTCGGACGCGGCGAAGCGGCCGCCGTCGAGCTGGACCATCGGGCGCAGATCGGGCGGAATGACCGGGATGACGTCCAGGATCATGTTCGCGGGGCTGTTGCCGCCCTTCAGGAAGGCGTCAACGACCTCAAGGCGCTTGACGGCCTTCTCGCGCTTCTGCTTCTGGGAATCCTCGTCGGCGATGATGGCCTTGAGCTTCTCGGCCTCGGAGGGGAGGTCGATGGCAGCGAGCAGGTCGCGGACGGCCTCGGCACCCATACCGCCCTTGAAGTACATGGAGTAGTAACGGGTCATCTCGCGGAACAGCGGCTCATCGGAGATGAGGTCGCGCTCGGTGAGCTTCATGAAGGCATTGAAGGCGTCCGTGCGGAGCTGCTTCTCGTCCTTGCACTCTTCCTCGATGTCGACGATGCCGGAGGCGATCTCCTCGGGGGTCAGCGGCTCCTCGTCGGAGAACTCGTCAAAGTTCTCGGGGTCGCCCTGCTCCTTGAGGGACTCGATCTGGCGGGCGCACTCGGCATCGATCTCTTCCAGATCGGCGGCGAGCTCCTCGCGCAGGTCGTCGGCGTCGGCCTCGCGAGCCTCGTAGTCGACCTCGGTGATGATGTAGCTGGCAAAGTACAGAACCTTCTCGAGGTCCTTGGACTTGATGTCGAGCATACGGCTCATCGGGAAGCTCGTGGGGCTCTTGAAGTACCAGATGTGGGACACGGGAGCGGCGAGCTCGATGTGGCCCATGCGGTCGCGACGCACCTTGGCCGAGGTGACCTCGACGCCGCAGCGCTCGCAGACGATGCCCTTAAAGCGGATGCCCTTGTACTTGCCGCAGGAGCACTCCCAGTCCTTGGCGGGACCGAAGATCTTCTCGCAGAACAGGCCGTCCTTCTCGGGCTTGAGGGTACGGTAATTGATGGTCTCCGGCTTCTTGACCTCACCGTGCGACCAGGAACGGATCTGGTCGGCGGAGGCAAGGGAGATCTTTACCGAGTCAAAATCAGTAGCTTCGAAATCTGCCACAGTCAACTACTCCTTATCAGTGGTCGTGGCGGCGACAGCCTCGGGCGCCTCGGCGGTCTCGGCATCCTCGGCCTCGATGTCGGCGTCAACGCCGGCGAGCGCAGCCAGGTCGTCGAGAGCGGAGGTCTCCTCGGCGGTCACAGGGGCGGAGGCGTCCTCGTCGGCATCGTGCATGGGCTCGATGTCCAGTGCGAGGGAGCGAATCTCCTTGACGAGAACCTTGAAGGACTCGGGGATACCCGGGACCGGGACGTTCTCGCCCTTGACGATGGACTCGTAGGTCTTAACGCGGCCCACAGTATCGTCGGACTTGACGGTCAGGATCTCCTGCAGGACGTTGGAAGCACCGTAAGCGTACAGTGCCCAAACTTCCATCTCGCCGAAGCGCTGGCCGCCGAACTGAGCCTTGCCGCCCAGAGGCTGCTGGGTAACCAGACTGTAAGGGCCGGTCGAACGGGCGTGGATCTTGTCGTCGACCATGTGGCCGAGCTTGAGGATGTAGGACGTACCCACGGTAATGGGCTCGCGGAACTCCTCGCCGGTGCGGCCGTCGAACAGACGGGTCTTGCCGCGCTCGTCAAGCTGAGTGACAAACTCGGGGCGCATGTGATCGCCAAAGGCAGCGGTGGCCTTGTTGAGCATGTTCTTGTTGGCACGACGGATGACCTCGGCGATCTCGTCCTCCTTGGCGCCGTCGAAGACGGGCGTCGCGGTGAAGAACGGACCGGGGACGTACTTGTCGGAGTCGGCCTGCTCGGTATCCCAACCGCACGCAGCAGCCCAGCCAAGGTGGCACTCGAGCAGCTGGCCGACGTTCATACGCGAAGGAACGCCCAGCGGGTTGAGGATAACGTCGATCGGGGTACCGTCAGCCATGTAGGGCATGTCCTCGACCGGCAGAACGTTACAAATAACACCCTTGTTGCCGTGGCGGCCGGCGATCTTATCGCCCTGCTGAATCTTACGACGCTGGGCGACGTAGACGCGCACCTGCTCGTTGACGCCGGGGGCCAGATCGTCGCCGTTTTCGCGGCTAAAGCGGACGACGTCGATGACGCGGCCGTAAGCGCCGTGAGGCATCTTAAGGGAGGTGTCGCGAACGTCGTGGGCCTTGGCACCGAAGATGGCGCGCAGCAGGCGCTCCTCGGCGGTCAGAGCGCTCTCGCCCTTAGGCGTGACCTTGCCGACCAGGATGTCGCCAGGGCCGACCTCGGCGCCGATGCGGATAATGCCGTCCTCGTCGAGGTTGGCAAGCATATCCTCGGAGAGGTTCGGGATCTCGCGAGTGATCTCCTCGGGACCGAGCTTGGTGTCGCGGGCATCGATCTCGTGACGGGTGATGTTGATGGTCGTCAGCAGGTCCTCGGCCACCAGGCGCTCGGACACGACGATACCGTCCTCGTAGTTGAAGCCTTCCCACGGCATGTATGCCACGGTGAGGTTCTGGCCCAGTGCGAGCTCGCCATGATCGGTCGAAGGACCGTCAGCCAGGGGCTCGCCCTGCTCAACGGTGTCACCGACGCGCACGAGCGGACGGTGGTTGATGCAGGTGGACTGGTTGGAGCGCTGGTACTTGGCAAGGTGATACTCGTCCATGCCGCCGGCATGCTTGACGATGATCTTGGCGGCGTCGGCAAAGATGACCTCGCCGGCGTTCTTGGCCAGGGTGACCTCGCCGGAGTCCAGAGCGGCGCGGCGCTCCATGCCGGTACCGACATAGGGAGCGGCGGGGTGAACCAGCGGCACGGCCTGACGCTGCATGTTGGCGCCCATCAGCGTACGCTTGGCGTCGTCGTGCTCCAGGAACGGAATCAGCGTGGCTGCGACGGAGAGCATCTGACGCGGCGAGACGTCCATGTAGTCGACGTCCTCGACGGGCACGTCGGCGGGGGCGCCGAAGGAGCCGTCGAAGTCGCGGGTACGGGCGATCACGGTGTGCGGACGGACGATCTTGCCTTCGGCATCGGTCGTGATGAACTCGTTGGTCTTGGGATCGAGCGGCGTGTTGGCCGGCGCGATGACGTGCTTCTCTTCCTCGTCAGCGGTCATCCAGTCGATCTGGTCGGTGGCAACGCCGTTCTCGACACGGCGGAACGGGGCCTCGATGAAGCCATACTCGTTGACGCGGGCGTAGAGGGCGAGCGAGCCGATCAGGCCGATGTTGGGGCCTTCGGGGGTCT
The DNA here is from genome assembly GCF_032584215.1 of Collinsella aerofaciens. Classification (GTDB taxonomy): domain Bacteria; phylum Actinomycetota; class Coriobacteriia; order Coriobacteriales; family Coriobacteriaceae; genus Collinsella. The sequence continues at coordinate 23,116 of NZ_JAWHPN010000032.1, forward strand.
CGATCGGGCACATGCGGCTGTAGTGCGAATTGTGAACGTCGCGGACGGCCGTCGGCACGTTAGTGCGGCGGCTGGAGCCGGACTTGTGGCCGGCAAGACCACCAGGGCCGAGTGCGGACAGACGGCGCTTGTGGGTCAGACCGGTCAGGGGGTTCGCCTGGTCCATGAACTGCGAGAGCTGCGAGGAACCGAAGAACTCCTTGATGGAGGCCACGATCGGGCGGATGTTGATGAGCGACTGCGGGGTGATCTCGTCGATGTCCTGGGAGCTCATGCGCTCACGGACGACGCGCTCCATACGGCTCATGCCGATACGGAACTGGTTGGCGACGAGCTCGCCGACGGTACGGATGCGGCGGTTGCCGAAGTGGTCGATGTCGTCGACCTTGAAGCCCTGCTCGCCGGCAGCGAGGGACAGGAGGTAGCGCAGCGTCGCGACGATATCCTCGTCGGTAAGCACCGTGACCTCTTCCTCGGTGGTGAGGTTGAGCTTCTTGTTGACCTTGTAACGACCGACGCGGGCCAGATCGTAGCGCTGCGGGTTGAAGAGCAGGCCCTCGAGCAGGCTGCGGGAAGCGTCCACGGTGGGAGGCTCGCCCGGGCGCAGGCGACGGTAGATCTCGATGAGGGCGTCCTCGCGGGTGAGGGCGGTGTCGCGCTCCAGGGTGCGCTTGATCACATCGGAGTTGCCGAGCAGCTCGATGATGTCGTCGTTGGTGACGGCGATGCCAAGGGCGCGCAGGAACATCGTGGCGCTCTGCTTGCGCTTACGGTCGATGGAGACCATGAGCTGGTCGCGCTTGTCGACCTCAAACTCAAGCCAGGCACCGCGGGACGGGATGATCTGGGCCTTGTAGATCTGCTTGCCCGAATCCATCTCGGAGCTGTAGTACACGCCCGGGGAGCGGACGAGCTGCGAGACGACGATACGCTCGGTACCGTTGATGATGAAGGTGCCCTGATCGGTCATCATGGGGAAGTCGCCCATGAAGACGAGCTGCTCCTTGATCTCGCCGGTCTCCTTGTTGGTGAGACGGACGTCGGTCAGAAGCGGAGCCTGATAGGTCATATCCTTCTCGCGGCACTCCTCAACGGTGTGCGCGGGGTCGCCGAACTGATGCTCGCCGAAGGTAACCTCGAGAACATGGTTCTGGCTCTGGATGGGGCTGGATTCCTTGAACGCCTCACGAAGGCCCTCGTCCTTAAAACGCTCAAAGGATTCCCTTTGAACAGAGATAAGGTTGGGGAGCTCCATGGCCTCCGGGATTTTCCCGAAGCTGACGCGCTTGCGCTCAGTGGCAGTGTATGCGTAGGTCACCAGGTTTTTCCTCCTTCACGGAAATGCTCGGTGGGTTGGCGAGGCATAGCTTCGCCAGTTATCGCAACCTAATAGTTTATCAGGTACCGACCGTTGGGCAAGAAAAGCCTTGACGCGATTGAGTTTTTGGAGTAGCAAAGTTTTTCGACAGAGAGTGCGCAGGTAGATGGGTGTGCATCGAACATCTGTTCATATATTTTCTGTGAACAGAGAGCCAACAATCACAGCTCTTATAAAAAACGGGTGCGAACCGAGGTCCGCGCCCGTAAATGTCGGTGCCCGAAGGCTTACTTGCGCATCAAACCGCCGCGCTCGTCGATGGCGTCCCAGAAGGCGCTGGCAAAGCGAGGATCGCTTGCGGCCATGAGGGCGTTAGTGGCCATCCAGCCAGACGGGGTGCCGGTGTCGTAGCCCGAGAGCGGGTCAATGACGACAGCGTACATAGCCTCGCGATCGAGCGAGCGGGCCATGGCGTCGGTGAGCTGAATCTCGCCGCCCTTGCCGGCCTGCTGATCGGCGAGCAGGTCCATGACCAGCGGGCTCAGCAGGTAGCGACCGACGATGTACAGGTTGGACGGAGCCGCCTCGGGAGCGGGCTTCTCGACCAGACCGCCGATGCGCCAAACGGCACCGGGCTCGTCGTCGGCAGCATTCTCGAAGCCCTCGAGCGAGCCAACGCGATCGCCGGCGATGACGCCATAGCGGCTGACCTCCTCGGGAGCGCACGCGGCAACGGCGATAACCGAAGCGCCACCGTGCTCCTTGGAGACAGCAAGCATCTTGTCGCAGATGTCACGGTTGGGCACAACGTAGTCGCCCAGAAGAACCAGGAAGTTCTCCCCTGCCACAGCATCGGCGGCAGAGCGAATGGCGTGACCGAGGCCCTTGGGCTCGTACTGATAACGGAAGTCGACCGGCATGCCGCCCGCGTGGGCGACGGCGTCGGCGTAGGCGTCCTTACCGCGCTCGCGCAGCAGGTTCTCGAGCGAGCGATCGGGCTGGAAGTAGCTCAGCAGCTCGGGCTTACCGGGAGAGGTAACGATGATGGCGTCGTCGACCTCCTCGGGGTCGAGCGCCTCCTCAACGACATACTGGATGACCGGCTTGTCGAGTACCGGCAGCATCTCTTTGGGCGTGCACTTAGTGCCAGGCAGAAAACGCGTGCCAAGACCGGCGGCGGGGATGATTGCCTTCATATTATTCAAGGATCCTTTCGCAGGCGCAGAATGCGCCCTGTGCGTGCGGCACGGCGGCCGCAGACCAAATTGCGATACCGAAGTATCTTACCGCCGGAGACATACGTCGCCGTAAGGCAAACGCAATTCTTCAGCAGGTCAACGCAAATTATTGCTCGAATGGTGCAATTTTACGCCCCAGCGGTAACGAGATTGGCACGGCGAAGACAACGGTGTTCTGCGCGCCGAGCAATGGGAATGAAGGGCCAAAATCAGAACCACCCTTAAAAAGGGTGGTTTGCTCTTAGGGTATAACCCACGGGCCCCGGGCTCGCGTCTAAAGGCGCGGGCCCGGACTTCGTCCAGGCCTAGTGCATCTTGACCCGTGGCGCGCCG
>NZ_JAWHPN010000033.1:0-25114 GCF_032584215.1 Collinsella aerofaciens
GGGCAGCCCTGTGGGCGCCAGCGGAATGTGGGGTCACCGCGCGGTCCGCATCTGATGGTGTCGACGTCAATGGTATACGGGTGCATCATCGACGTCTTCAATACAGAAGATATCAGTGCGGAATGTTCCGGAGAGAAACCCCGTCACGCCCCCGGATCCCCTGCGTTTACGGCCTTGAGGTCGGCGTGGGCGGAGATCGTGGCTGATGGGGATACGTGTCCCGGTCGCTGGTTCGCGCTTTGCGTGAACTCCGCGCTACTGGGGGTCCAATTAGGCTTCTGTTGTTGGACCCGCTACATCTTCCCGGCCCAACATCGCCCGTAGCTTCTCGAAGCTTTCCTCACTCAGGCAGTGCTCCATGTGGCAACCCTCTTGCGACGCGACATCCGCCGAAACACCGGCCTCCTCGAGCAACCGCACGAAAAAGCAGTGGCGCTCCCACATTTGGCGAGCGACCTCCAGACCACGCTCCGTCAGATGAACGTCGCGCTTGCCCATTTCGACATAGCCGCTGTTCTCCAGCGTCGCCATGGCTTTAGAGACGCTCGCCTTGGTTACGCCCAGGTATTCGGCAACGTCAATCGATCGAACGACGCCCTGGCGCTCCGAGAGCACGTAAATAGATTCGAGATAGTCTTCTCCAGATTCACGTAGGGCCATGGGCCGCCTTTCGCGATGATTGTTAGTTAGCCTTTGGATACTTTCCTTGGCTTACTTTACCGCAAAAGTTGCCCATGTCTTACTACGTTGTTTAAAAAGTTAACCGTGTTTCACAAAACGCGCCAGGCGAACACAACATGGGGACACGCCCCGCAAGGAGTGTCCCCAGCTGCCGGCAGAAAAGGAACGTCCCTAAGTGCCGAATCCTCAGCTATAGCAGCCCAAAGTGCTTGGCGGCGTTGTAGATACCGTCATCGTCCACGGCGGTCGTAACGTAGGTCGCCGCGGCCTTCACCGTGTCCTGTGCGTTGCCCATGGCCACGCTCGTGCCCACGGCGGCAAACATCGACAGGTCGTTCTCGCCGTCGCCAAAGGCAATCGCCTCGCTCGCGTCGATACCAAGCCGCTCGAGCGTCGCCGCCACGCCCAGGTCCTTGCCGCCGTTAGCGGGAATAATGTCGCAGAACAGGTCGCACCAGCGCGTGGTGAGCGAATGCGACACGGCGTCGGTCACGATATGCTCGTCGACCGGGTCCACAAAGGCGCAAAACTGGTAGACCGGTGCGTCAAAGGCGTGCTCAAACGGCTCCTCGTGGTAGACGATTCCCGCGTTGCTGCCAGCCGTCACCACGCGCTCGGACAGGCGGTTCACAAACGAGTTCTCGCCCTGCATGCACAGCGAGTCGTAGCGCCCCTGCGCCACCTGGTCCACAATCACCGCGACGTCGTCCGAATCGATCGGGCAGCTGCGGTAAACCCCCTCGGCATCAAAGCAGTGCTGGCCCGAAAGCGTAATGTACGCATCCCAGTCCAGGTCGAACAGCCAGTCCGGCATCTGGTAGGTCGGACGGCCCGTGGCGATCACGCACGCAATCCCCTGCTCGTGAAAGCTGTCGAGCACCTGCTGCGCCGACGCCGGAATCCGGTGGGTCTTAAAGCTCAGCAGCGTGCCGTCGATATCGAAAAACGCGGCTTTGATCATTCTCGCCTACTCCTCGCCCTCGAGCTTTTCGCTCGCCTCGAGCCACGCCATCTCCAGCTCGTCCATGGCAGCGTGAGCCTCGTCGATCTTTGCCTGCTGCTCGCCGAGCGCCGTGTAGTTGGTGGGATCGACTTGGGCCATTGCTGCCTCGGCCTCCTCAACCCGGGTGCGCTGCGTCTCCATCTTGCGCTCGAGCGAACTCACCTCGCGGCGGAGCTTCTGGCGCTCGGCGTTGGACAGGCCGTTGGGCTGACCGCTCGACTTGGGCTTTTCGGCCGCAGCTGCCGCGGCACCGGTGTCGAACGTGCCGGTCTTGGCGCTCGGCGCGCCCACGGGCTCGCCCTCGGCGGTAGCGTTGCACAGGCGCAGGTACTGGTCCACGCCACCGGGCATATGCGTCAGGTGGCCGTCGAGCAGCGCCCACTGCTGGTCGGTCACGCGCTCCATCAAAAAGCGGTCGTGCGTCACCAGGATCAGCGTGCCGGGCCAGCCGTCCAGCAGGTCCTCGACAATCGCGAGCATGTCGGTATCCAGGTCGTTGCCCGGCTCGTCCAGGATGAGCACGTTGGGCTCGTCCAGAATCGTCAGCAACAGCGACAGGCGACGGCGCTGGCCGCCCGAAAGATCGCCGATGCGGCTCCAGAGCTGCTGCGTCGTAAAGCCCAGACGCTCGCAAAGCTTCTCGGGCGAAGTCTCCTTGCCGTCGATGACGTAGTACTTCTTATAGTTGCCGAGCACCTCGCGGATCGTGTCGCCCATGTAGGGCTTGAGCTCCTCGAGCTGCTGCGACAGCACGCCAAAGCGCACTGTCTGGCCAATCTTCACGCGGCCGCGCGTGGGTTCAATCTTGCCCTGGATCACGTCGAGCAGCGTCGACTTACCGGCGCCGTTCTCGCCCAAAAGGCCATAGCGGTCGCCCGCACCAATGAGCCAGGTCACATCGGTGAGCACCTGCTTGGGCGCGCCGTCGGTATCGGCATAGCCGGCATCCACGTCGACCACATCGATAACCTGCTTGCCCAAGCGGCTCACGGCCAAGCGCTTGAGCTCCAGCTCGTCACGCACGGGCGGCACGTCGACGATCAGCTCACGAGCGGCATCCACGCGAAACTTGGGCTTGGTGGAACGAGCCTGGGCACCGCGGCTCAGCCACGCGAGCTCCTTGCGCGCCATGTTGCGACGGCGCTCCTCGGTAACCGCGGCCATGCGGTCGCGCTCTACGCGCTGCAGGATGTATGCCGAGTAACCGCCCTCGAAGGGATCGACCTGGCCGTCGTGGACCTCCCACATGCTGGTGCAGACCTCGTCCAAGAACCAGCGGTCGTGCGTGACCACGAGCATGGCGCCCTGGCCGCGCTGCCAGCGGGCCTTTAAGTGACGCGCGAGCCAGTTGATGGTGCGCATGTCCAGGTGGTTGGTGGGCTCGTCGAGCATGAGCACGTCGTAGTCGCCGATCAGCAGGCGCGCAAGGTCCACGCGACGGCGCTGGCCGCCCGAAAGCTCGCCAACCGTGCCCTCCCAGGGCACATCGCTAATGAGACCGGCGAGGATCTGGCGCGTACGCGGACTCGACGCCCACTCATACTCGGGCGTGTCGCCCACGACGGCATGATGCACGGTATCGGTGTCGACAAGTTGGTCCTTTTGGCCGAGCAGACCGATCGTGGTGCCGCGGCGATGCGTCACGCGGCCGTCGTCGGGCTCCAGCGTGCCGGCGAGCACGCTCAGCAGCGTCGACTTGCCGTCGCCGTTTTTACCGACAATACCAATGCGGTCGCCCTCGCCCACGCCGAGCGTCACGCTATCGAAAATATGCTTGGTGGGAAACTCTAGGCTGATGGAATCGCATCCCAAAAGAATCGCCATATGCCCTGCTCCTTCGTAGAAATTCAACGTTGTCCATGATAGCAGCGAGCCCCACCCCAAACCACCACGAAGGTGCCTGTCCCCTTTGTGGTGGTCGCTTCGGTCGCAGAGCAAAAAGGCGGGCCATCTCCCGCAAGAGATGACCCGCCCCTCCAATCAGTCCCGTGGCGACCGTGGCCGCCACGGGCCTCAAGCATGTCCCGGACTAGGAAAACATGCCGGTGAGGTAATCATTCAGCCGCTTATCCTTGGGCCGTTGGAAAATCTCGTCGGTCTCGTCGTACTCGACCATATCGCCCATGTAGAAGAACGCCGTGCGGTTGGACACACGCGACGCCTGCTCCATGTTGTGCGTCACGATGACGATGGCACGGTCGGCAACGATTGACGACATAAGGTCCTCGATCGCCAGCGTCGAGATGGGGTCGAGCGCCGAGCAGGGCTCGTCAAACAGGATCACGTCGGGGTTGAGCGCCAGCGTGCGTGCAATACACAGGCGCTGCTGCTGGCCGCCCGAAAGCGCGTAGGCGCTCTTGTCGAGCTTGTCCTTGACCTCGTCCCACAGCGCCGCACCACGCAGACTTTCCTCGACCATACGATCAAGCTCGTCGCGGTCGGTGATGCCGTGACGCCTGGGCGCAAACGTGATGTTGTCGCGAATTGACTTGCGGAACGGGTTGGGCTGCTGGAACACCATGCCAATGGAGCGGCGCAGCTCGTAGGTGTTCTCGGTCCTGGTGTTCACGTTGCGCCCGCGATAGTTGATCTCGCCCTCCACGCGGCAGCCGCGAATCTCGCGATTCATAAGGTTGAGGCTACGCAAGAAGGTCGACTTACCGCAGCCCGAAGGCCCGATGAGCGCCGTGATCTCGCCCTTGTGAAAGTCGAGCGACGTGTTGTGCAGCGCATGGTGGTCGCCATAGTACACGTTGACGTCCTTGGTGGAGAGCACGACCTCGTCGCTCACGGCCTTGCCGCTCACGCGCACGCGCTTTTCGCTCTCCCCCACGCTCGACAGGAAGTCCTGGGTCTCGGACGATGCCGCTTCGGTTGCGGGCGTTGCTTTCATCTCGCTCATTCGGCCGTCATCTTCCTTGCCAGTTGCTTGCCCACGATACGGGCGACCACGTTAAACAGCAGCACGCAGATCATCAACAGCGCCGCGGTGCCCCAGACGATCTGCTGGGCCTCGGGGCTGCCCTCGCCATAGATCTTGTAAATGTGCACGGCGAGCGACTCACCGGGGCGAAACACGTTCCAGGCGCAGGTGGGGCTCGACAGGTTGAAGCTCAAGAAGTTCAGGCGAACCGGCGAGCTCATACCCGAGGTAAAGAGCAATGCTGCGGCCTCGCCAAAGACACGGCCGGCCGAAAGCACGATGCCGGTCACGATGGCGGGCATGGCCTCGGGGATCAGGATGTGCAGCGTGGCTTCCCAGCGAGTAAGGCCCATGGCCAGGCACGCATCGCGCTGGGCCTGCGGCACGTCCTCGAGCGCCTGCTGGATCACGCGCACCAGGATGGGAATGTTGAACATGGTGAGCGCGACGGCGCCGGAGATGATGGAGTACTTCCAGACCAGCTGCACCGAGAACACCAGAAAGCCGAACATGCCGACGACGATGGAAGGCAGCGAGGATAGCGTCTCGATGGCGGTGGAGGCGATGTCGCGGACGGGGCCGTCCGGCGCGTACTCAACCAGGAAGACCGCTCCGCCCAGACTGATGGGCACCGAGATGACCAGGGTGATCAACAGCAGATAGAACGAGTCGAACAGCTGGTAGAACACGCCGCCCTGGGTTCCGTTGGCGCGCGACGGCTCCGTGAGAAAGCCAGGTTTGAACAGCGTCGAGATGCCCTCGAACAGGATGTAGGCCACCATGGAGATGACGATGAGCATGACGATGGCGACGATTGCCGTCAGCACGCCCGTGGCGATGCGGTCCTGCTTTTGGACACGTCCGAGTCTCGCCTCGTCGATATGGATGCGCGTGCTAGCCACGAGCCTTCGCCCCCTTGCGGCCGATAATGTGGATGATCAGGATGAAGATGAGGCTCATACCCATCAGCAGCAGACCGAGCGCCCACAGAACATCGTCCTGGGCCGAACCCTCGGCATAGACCGCCATGGACGTGGTGAGCGTGGTGGTGATGGTCGAGGCCGGCGACAGCAGCGACGTCGGCATGGCCTCGATGCCGCCGATGACCATGCGCACGGCGAGCGTCTCGCCAAAGGCGCGCGTCATGCCAAGGATGACCGCAGTCATGAGCGACGGCATGGCGGACTTGAGCACCACGTGCCAGATGGTCTGCCAGCGGGTGTAGCCCAGCGCAAGCGAGCCCTGACGGTAGCTGTCGGGCACGGCGCGCAGGCCATCGACCGAAAGGGTGGTCATCGTCGGCAGGATCATGACAGCCAGCACGATGGCGCCGGGCAGGATGCCCAGACCCGTGCTCACGTGGAAAACGGACTTCATAAGTCCGACGACCACGTGAAAGCCAATCAGTCCAAAGACGACCGAGGGAATGCCGGTCAAAAGCTCAATAAGCGGCTGAAAAACCTTGGAACCAAATTTGGGTTGGATCTCGACCGCAAAGATGGCGGAGCCGATGGCGATGGGCAGCGCGATGAGCGTGGAGAGCACCATGACCGCAAACGAGGTGACGATCAGGGGCAGGGCGCCGGTATAGGGCAGACCGTTTTCGGCTGTGTTGGCCAGGTCCCACTTGGTGCCGGTGAAGAACTCGACAACCGAAACGCCATCCTTGAGAAAAGCCGAGAGGCCCTTTTGGGCGACCATGAAGATAAGTGCGGCAACGACAAGCGTCACGAGCGCTACGCACGCGCCCGTGACGCCCAGGCCCACGTTCTCAAGGTCGCGCTTTGGCAGCTGTTTTGCCATTGCAAACCTTTCCGGGGGCGATTACTTATTTAGCGGAGACCTTGCCGCTGGCGTCCTTGACGACCTTCATGGCAGAGACGGGGATAAAGCCCTGCTCCTCGACGAGCTTGCCCTGGACGTCGTCGGAAAGCATGAACTCCAGGAAGGCCGTGGTGGCCTCGTCGGCGTCCTTGGAGCAGTACATGTGCTCGGTAGCCCAGATCTTGAAGGAGTCGTCGGTGACATTCTTGCTCTTGGGCTCGACGCCCTCGACCTTGATGGCGTTGAACTTGGAGTCATCAAAGTGCGAGAAGTCGAGGTAGGAGATGGCGTTGTCGGTACTGCCCATCTGAGTCTGGACATCGCCGGACTTGTCGAGTTCGGCGTCGCCCTTAAAGTCGACGGCCTCGTCGCCAAAAACGGCGGCCTCGAAGGTGGCACGGGTGCCAGAGCCAGCCTTGCGGTTGAGAACGACGATCTTGGCGTCGTCGCCGCCGGCCTCCTTCCAGTTGGTGATCTGGCCGGAGAAGATGCCCTTGAGCTGCTCGAGGGACAGGTCGTCGACCTTGACGTTCTTGGAGACGACGGGGCCCATGCCAACGACGGCGACCTCGTGGTCGACGAGGTTCTTGACCTGATCGGCCTCGAGCTTGGACTCGGCGAAGACGTCGGAGTTACCGATGGTGACGGTGCCGGCGGCAACAGCGGTCAGACCTTTGCCCGAACCGTTGCCCGAGCCGGAGACGGAGACGTCGGGGTTGGCATCCATGAACTTCTCGGCAGCAGCCTCGACGAGAGCCTGGAACGAGGAGGCACCGTCGTAGGTCACCTCGCCGGAGACGGACTCGGCAGCAGCGGCGCTACCCTTGTCGGCGGCGTCGGATGCGCCGGAGCCGCCGCAACCAACGAGACCGAGACCGACGATGCTGGCAAGACCACCAGCGAGGCCGAGGAACTGACGACGAGAATAAGCCTGATCGAGCATGATCTTCCTTTCGTACATGCGACTCGCGGGCACCCTGCCCGCTTTGCTGTTTGGAAAGATACGACCCCGATCGGGCGACAACCGCCTTATCTGCGGTTTCTTACGGGCATTTGATAGACCCTTACCGCAAGCGCGGCCCAGCCTTTACAAACGAATAACAATCCCCACCCAAGCATGGCGCGCTTTTTACACCAATAAAAACAGAGTTGCGGTGAAATAGTTCCTGTTTGGCCATCAAATGGCCCATTCTAGGAACTATTCCACCGCAACTTAGATTGGGAAACCGCGTAACCTTAAAGCTCTAATTCATTCAAGCGCAGGATCGCCACGATATAGATCTTGAGCGCTTGCTTGAGCTGTTCCTCGTTGGCGCACTCGTTGGGGCCGTGCATCTGGCCGCCCCATGCGGGCAGCTCCAGGCCGGTTTCCTCGGGGCCAAATGAGACGGCGCGGGCAAAGTTGCGTGCGTACGTGCCACCGCCCATGGCGAAGGGCTCGGCATGCTTGCCCGTAAACTCGTTATAGGTATCGATAAGCGCCTTCACGGCCGGATCGTCAGCAGAGACCGAGAACGGCACCTTGGTACGACCCACGCGATACGTCACACCAAAGCGGCCCACGAGCGGCTCGAGCCGCTCGCAGATGGTATCGGCGCTCGTGCTGTCGGGGAAACGCACGTCGATGACCTGCTCAATGTGGCCATCCGCCACGCGGATGACGCCGGGGTTGCAGGTGAGCGGGCCAAACGCGGGGCTCGTCGCGTCGATACCCAGGCCGCGGCCATAGGCGTCCGCATGCACAAAGGCCAGAAACTTGACAAACTCGTGCTCGGCAGGCGTCAGCAGGCGCTCGTCGCGCGCACCAAACGCGTCCTCGGCCTCGCGCAGGTACGTCACGATCAGGCCGACGGCATTGATCGTTCCCTCAGGCATCGAGGCATGACCGCCAATGCCGTGGGCAAAAATCTGCGCATGGCCGTTATCGAGCGCTGTGATCTCCAGGCGGTCGGCGTTCTCGACCGGCGCCGGTAGTTCATCGGCGGCAATCGCAAGCTCGCAGATAGACTGCGACGGAATGGCGTTGCTCGCCTCGGCACCGCTCCACGACACAATACGCCCGCCATCGATCCTAGAGCTCACAAACGTCGCCCCAAACTGGCCCTTCTCGGCATTGCAGACTGGAAACTCGGCATCAGGCGTAAACAGAAAGTCGGGATCTGCGTGGTTCTCCAGATAATGGTGAACGTCGGACATGCCCACCTCCTCATCGCAGCCCAGCAGCGCGCGGAAGGTATAGCGCGGGGTAATGCCGTGCTTGAGCAGATAGGCGCCGGCGTAGAGCGACAGCACGGCCGGACCCTTGTCGTCGATAACGCCGCGACCGAGCAGCCAGCCCTCGCGACGCTCCATCGCAAACGGTTCGGTGTTCCAACCGGGACCGGCGGGCACCACGTCCACATGGCAAATGGTCGCGAGCTGCTTGTCGCCGCGGCCCGGGATATCGGCAATGCCCACATAGCCCTCGTCGTCGCGCGTCTGGTAGCCGAGCTTTTGCGCGATGCCGAGCGCGCAATCGAGCGCGTCACGGACCGGGCGGCCAAACGGCGCGCCGGGCTCCGCATCGGCAGCAACGGCCACGGACGGATAACTCACCAGCTGCTCGATATCGGCGACGACATCCTCCCAGACCTCGTCGACATACTCGGTAACGCTCTGCTCCACCTGATTCATGGAGGACCTCCTTACCAATGAGCGGCGAGCGTGCCCGCCCCTCACATCACATACTTATATTGCGAAAAGTTTAGCAAGCTCGGCCACCGAGTGCACCACCGCATCGGCGCCCGCGGCCTCGTGCTCCCCCGGCGCCGCCGCGCCCGAATAGATGCCAATGCACGGCACACCCATCTCGTGCGCACCCTCCACATCGTTGAAGCGATCGCCGATCATCACGGCATCGTCCGCGGTCGCGCCCAGGGCCACCAGGGCATCGCGGACCGAATCCGCCTTGGTCTCGCGCCCCTGCGGCGGATTCATGCCAACCACGGCTTCGAACTGGCAAAGCCCCAGCTCATGCACCATATCGATGCACTTTGCCTCCATGCGCGACGTCGCGACCGCCATGCGATGCCTCCGCGCGGCAAGGCCGTCGAGTAACTCGGGGGTCCCGTCGAACACGGGATATTCCTCCGGTCCCAGCTCATCAAAAAAGGCACGGTACTCGTCGGCCACCACAAGCGATTCCTCGCGCGAGAAGCCGTAAAAGTCGTGGAAGCTCTTCCACAGGGGCGGCCCGATCATGCGGCGCAGGTCACCCATCTGCGCCTCCGAAAACCCGCGCGCAGTCAGCGTCTTGCGCGTCGAGGTCATCACCGCCCGGCCCGTATCTGCCACCGTGCCGTCAAAATCGAACAGCACAATCGGCCGCTCGCATAGCTGTAATGCCGCCATCGATATCCTTCTTCCCCAGTTGGCGATTTCCACACCGACACTTCAAACTGTTGACTATTCAACAATTAAAGCTGGCAATGTGGAACGACTCTACTATACTTGTCGCACTTTGCTCTCAGAAGGCGGCGCGCAAACGCCCCAACGAAAGGTGCAATTATGTCTTTTGCCATCATAACCGACTCCACGTCGGACATCTCCCCCGCCCGCGCCCAAGAGCTCGGCATTTACGTGATTCCGCTGCATGTGATTATCGAAGGCGAGGACCTGCTCGACCAAGTGCAGATCACCGCCGAAGAGTACGTCGCCCGCATGGCAGGCTCCGAGCAGCTACCGCACACCTCGCAGCCGAGCGCCGGTGAGTTCAAGGCACTCTTTGACCGCGTGCGCGCCGACGGCCACGACAGCGCCATCTTTATCTCGCTGTGCAGTGAGTGGTCTGCCTGCTACGCCAACGCGTGCCAGGTTGCCGATACCCACGAGCTCGACGTGCGCTGCATCGATTCGCGCACCGGCTCGGGCGCCGAGGGCCTGCTGGCGGAGTACGCGCTCGCCATGCGCGAGGACGGCCGCAGCCTGGACGAGACCGAGGCGCAGATCCGCGCGACGCTGCCCGACGCCCACCTGCTGCTGATTCCCCGCACGCTCGAAAACCTCGTTAAGAACGGCCGCGCACCTAAACTCGCCGGCCAGCTCACGCAAATGCTCAACATTCGCCTGGCCGTTTCGCCGGAGTGGAAATCGGGCGAGATCAAGGCCATCAAGAAGGGCCGCGGCGCCAAGCGCATCGTCGCCAACACCATGGCCGATTGCCTCGCATTTTTGACCGAGCACCCGGGCTCAAGCGTGCGCGTGCTCACGACCGGCGCCGCCGAGGAGCAGGAGCTCGTCGACCAGGCGCTCGCAGGCCAGGACTACGTAGACGCCGGCACCGGCCCCATCGGCTGCACCATCGCCACCCACGTAGGCGTCGACGCCATCGCCATCAGCTACTGCCCCCGCTACCAGCCCATCCACTAGGGGTACCTTTACCACTTACGGTGAAATAGGGACTGTTTTTGGCTTATCAGCCGCCAGTCAGTCCCTATTCCACCGCAACTTAGAAATCGGCGATCAGCCCAGCGGACCCTGAAAAAGCTCCTGATGAGTGCCCATTCGCACCAGCCTGATCACTGGGTTAGTCTTATGGGGCAGATATAGAACGACCACATCGACCAAGCCATCGGATAGGTGGAAATCGATGTGGCCGTTGTAATTGCCGCCCGGGTTTGAGAGCTCGTGGGCGCCGTACTCCGCCGGAAGCGACCCATGAGCCACAAGCTCTGCAACCGCCGCTTTAAACTCACTCTTTAGCTGCGGATGCATGCGCATCGTTCGTTTGTAGTCCGCCTTAAATTGAGCCTCGACTTTGATCTCGAACATCGCTATTCCTCATCAAGAAATGACATAAGCTCATCAGCGTCGTTGAATGACGGGCTATCGTCCGGCAAAATCCCCAACTCATGAGCCTCGGCGATTACCATGGCACGCCTCGTCGCCTCGTTGGGCACCTCCGCCCTTCCTACAATCTCAAAAGGAATCTTTCGCTGATTTACCAGCTGCCGAACAGCAAGGTTGAGATACGAATTGAGACTCAAGCCAACTGAGTCCAAGAACTCAGTCGCCTGTTCCTTGAGCCCCTCTTCGATGCGAACCGTCGTAGGCTTAACCGTTGCAGTAGACATACGCGACCTCCTCGCCCTCGTCTTTTGCATCAGTATACCCAATATAAATGGCAAACTGACGTTAGAAAGCATCAGAGTGCCATACATATTCATATCGCGGTGGGCACGATTGCCCTACATCAGCCCACTCAGGGCAATGTCGACGGCTTCGTTGAGGTCGTCGGTAATGTGCACCAGCTCCGGATCGAGCGGGCTGATCATACCGGCGTTCATCACCGGGCCGTTGAGCCAGTCGAATAAGCCCTGCCAGTACTCGCTGCCTACCAGCACGAGCGGCATGCGCTTGACCTTGTGCGTCTGCACCAGCGTGAGCACCTCGAACATCTCGTCGAGCGTGCCAAAACCTCCGGGAAACACGATGGCGCCCGAACTGTATTTGACGAACATGGTCTTGCGCACAAAGAAGTAGCGGAAGTCCATACCGAGGTTCACATATTTGTTGAGCCCGTGCTCGTGCGGAAGCTCGATACCCAAGCCAACTGACTTGCCGTTGACGCTCGCCGCTCCCCTGTTGGCCGCCTCCATGACGCCGGGTCCGCCACCGGTGATAACCGCCACGCCGCGCTGGGCGATCTTGCGGCCGACCGTGCGCGCCGCCTTGTAGAGCGGATCGGTCTTGGGCGTGCGGGCGCTGCCGAAGATGGTCACCGCAGGACCAAGTTCGGCAAGCGCGCCGAAGCCATCGACAAACTCGGCCTGAATGCGCAGCACGCGCCACGGATCGGCATGCAACCAGTCGGTCGAATCCTCGGGCGCCAGCAGGTTGGCGTAGGTGTTGTCCTTAGGAATCATGGGGCCGCGCATGACCACGGGACCGCGGCGGTATGTCTCGTCGTAGGCGGGCTCGCCCTCGACATTCTCGTTCTTAATCATGGGTACTCCTATCAAAAAAAACGGGCGGGGTCGACGCCATGCGCCAAACACCCGCCCGAACATCAACTATTCGGTATGGTACCCACGATGCATCAAGTGCTTGCAAGCTATCGGTCAGCGGCCGCGCAGACGGTGTTAGCGAACGTGATGACCGGCCGGCGCTCGCCCCTTGCCGTTGCCCGCGCTCTGCAAGCACGCCCGCAGCTCTTAGTAATCCACCGCCGCAGGGCTGTTCATCCAGTCGCTCACGAACGCACCGTAGCGGCCCTCGATAATGGCCTGGCGGGCACACTGCATAAGGTTGAGCAGGTAGTAGATGTTGTGCATCGACAGCAGAATACCGCCGAGCATCTCCTTCTGCGTGACCATGTGACGGATGAGCGCGCGGCTGTAGCCGCCCGTGCACACCGGGCAGGTGCAGGTGGGGTCGATGGGGCCGTCGTCGTGCGCAAAGCGCGCGTTGCGGAAGTTAAGGCGACCCTCACTGGAGAACGCCGTACCCATGCGGCCGGTGCGCGTCGGCAGCACGCAGTCGAACATGTCGATGCCCACGCCCACACCGCGCACGAGGGTGGTGGGGTTGCCGACGCCCATCAGGTAGCGCGGCTTGTGCTTGGGCATGTACTCGGAAGCCAGCGGCGCCAGGGTCTCGAACATGGTCTCGTGGTCCTCGCCCACCGAGTAGCCGCCGATGCCGTAGCCGGGGAAGTCACCGCACTCCTCCAGATGGCGCAGCGAGCGCAGGCGCAAGTCCAGATGCATGCCACCCTGAACGATGCCGAAAAGTGCCTGGTCATCACGGGTATGAGCTTTGTAGCAGCGCTCGGCCCACATGCTCGACAGCTCAACGGCGCGCTCGACGTAGGCGCGCGTGGCGGGATAGCCCGGGCACTGGTCGAGCTGCATGCAGATGTCGGAGCCGAGCTTCATGGCGATTTCCATGTTGTCCTCGGGCGTCCAGAACACGTGGCGGCCGTCGTAATCGTTGACGATAAAGCGCACGCCCTCGTCGGTGAGCTTGACGGCGTCGTTGTGGCTGAACACCTGGAAGCCGCCCGAGTCGGTAAGAATGGGGCCATGCCAGTTCATGAACTTGCGCAGGCCGCCCAGCTCGGCGATGGTGTCCTCGCCGGGGCGCATGGACAGATGATAGGTATTGGCAAGCACAATCTGGGCGCCGAGCTGCTTGACGGTCTCGGTAGGAATACCCTTGACGTTTGCCTTGGTGCCCACGGGCATAAAGATCGGTGTCTCGATGTCGCCGTGCGGGGTGTGCAGCACGCCGGCGCGCGCGTGCGTCGTCGGGTCCTCGGCGATCAGGTCGAATTTAAAAAGGCTCTGGTCCATAAACTGGAACTCCTTGGTTGCGGTTCATACGCAAACCATTATACGGGCAACCCGCAAGAAGCACCGACTCGACAGAAACTGATGCAAAGGGGTCATAGTCGTTGGGGACGTTCTTAAACGACTAGCCGTCGGGGACAGTCTTCAGCGCCATCTTGCAAAGGAATGTCCCAATCTGCCGGCACTCAGGGACTGTCCCCAGGTGCCGGCAAGAGTGTCCCTTGTGACTAGTCATTTAAGAACGTCCCCAACGGCTACAACAACAAAGGCAACGCCGATGCTCTGGCAACGTCAGCGAGCGGTTGCCAGAGCGAACAAGTTGGCATGAAAAGAGGACGGCATAGACCTTCTGGTCATGCCGCCCTCTTTGAATGACAAATTGTCGCTCTGGTGACCGCGCAGCGTCGGCCCGTTACGGCGTTTGTTAAAACGCCGTAACTATTAGGGCCGCTGGCCCATGCCACCCTCGAGGGTGACGGTCTCGCCGTTCATATACTTAAAGTCGGGGCCGCAAAGCTGAACGACCACGCGGCCGATCTCCTTCTCGACGTCGCCGTAATGGCCCGCCGGCGGCATGTGAACGTTGGCCTTGAACGCCTCGGGATAGGCGTCCTGGAAGTTCTCGAGCGCAGCAGTCCAGGCAAGCGGGCACACGATGTTGACGTTGATGCCGTCCTTGCCCCACTCGTTGGCGGCGACGCGGGTCAGGCCGCGGATGCCCTCCTTGGCAGCGGCGTAGCTGCACTGGCCATAATTACCAAACAGGCCGGCGCCCGAAGCAAAGTTGACCACGGAGCCCTTGGTCTCCTTCAGGTGCGGATAGGCCTTCTGCATGTACAGGTAGGTGGCATAGAGGCCAGAGTAAATGGCCAGGTTAAACTGGTCCATGGTGTGGTCGGCGATGGTCACACCCGAGGCGCTGGCCTGAGCGTTGTTGACGACGGCGTCGATGCGACCGAACTCCTCAATCGCCTTGTCGATAACGTTCTGCACGACGGCCTCGTTGTCCTGGCCGGCGGAGACATCGGCCTGGACAGGCAGAACCTTGACGCCGTACTCGGCCTCAAGAGACTCCTTAGCAGCCTCGAGCTTGGCGACGTTGCGACCGGTGATAACGAGGTTCGCGCCCTCCTTGGCAAAAGCGATATCGATGCCGTAGCCGATGGAGCCAGCAGAGCCGTCCTTAAGCGTGGCCTTGCCGCCGCCGGTGACGATCACGGTCTTACCAGTGAAAAGTCCCATACGAAGTCCTTTCAAAATCGCGACGGGCACGCCCGCCGACTGCGCGCATCCAAAAATAAACGCGCCAAAAGCTGAGATGCAACTTTAGCGTGTTCAAGTGAAAAGAAAAGGCCTCGGCAGGCGAACGGCATAACGTCTTTCGGCGAAGGGAATGTCAAGCGCAAACTGAATATAGAGGCCGAATTTTTGCTATCGGCGCGAGCCATCGAACACGTTTTGAAACTTTGCTGCGGGGCGCGGGATGTCGGCGCGAGACTTTATCATAGGGTGACAAACAACGATGAGGAGCACATGCCTATGACAGACGAGCTGGACCCCCAGACTCAACAGCATATTGATGATTCCGCAGACGTCGCCGCAGATGCTGACGCTGTGACCTGCAATGATACCGACGTCGACGACGCCACTTTGGATAACGACGCTGCAGCGGAGATCCCTGCGACCGCAGATGCCGACGAGCAAAACGACGATTCGGCCGCTCAGGACGACGCCCCCAAAAAGGACGCCGCCCCGCAGCAAGCAGCGGGCCCCATCGAGGTGTCATCGGAAGAAGAACTCGACGCCGTCATGGACTCCATGATGGATGCCGTCAAAGCGATGAAGAACGCTGTCGCCGATGCCGATGTCGACGCCGAGGAAGAGGAAGCCGCCGAGGCCGCCTCGACCTTTGTGCCCGGCGAGACCCCCGTTGCCGATCAGGGCAGCACTATGCCCTCGTTTCTGCAGCTCGAACATCCCACGATCGGCGCGGACGCCGTCGACCCGCATGCAGCGGGCTTTTCTGTGATCGAGGGCGGCACCGGCAATATCGCCGCGCCGCAGACTGCCGATACGAATACCGCCGAGGCCGCGCACCCGACCACCTCGTATGCTCCCGCCACGAGCCGCGACCTGGGGAGCGCCGTCTCAAACACCGCTAACGCCGTGGGCACTTTTATCGCCCAGGGCGCGTCGGCCATGCGCGAGATGAACGCCGCCAAGAAGGCACTCGCCGATGCCCGCGCCCATTTAGCCGAGCTTGAGCAGCGCATCGCCGACCAGGCAGAGGAGCTCGAGACGCGCCAGGGCATCGCAGGCCGCTACGATCAGATTATCGCCGATCAACGCCAGGCGATTGCCGCGGCACAGAAGACCGCTGCGGCAGCTGAAATCACCCGTGATGCCCATGCCGCCAAAGCGACGGAGCTCAAGGGCCAACTCGAGCAAATGAAGGCAGAGGACGATGCGACCGGGCTCCGCCTGAAGGCTGCACTCGACGCCGTGGAAGCCCGCGAGGCGAGCTCGCGCGAGACCGGCAACCGCCTCGTTCGTCGCCTTGAGGATTCCAAACGCATCCGCGACAAAGTGAAGGCTGAGCGCGATGCCGGTGTCGCCGCCGCACGACAAACTGCCGATGCTACGCGCGCACAGCTCGAAACCTTGCGTCGCGAGTATGCCGAGCTGCAGCGCAACCCTTCGGCAAATCCCGCCAATTACACCGTGCGCACCAGTGAGTTGTCTATGCAAATCTCCGACACTGCCGACGCCCTCCGCAAGGCCGAAGAAGATATTCCGCGCGTGACCGCCGATCTTGAGCATTCACTCGCCGCCGCCGAGCAGGCCGTCGAGCAGGCACAGGCCCCCATCGCCGACGCTAAACGAGCGCACCAGGCCGTAACGGCTGAGGCAGATGCCGCGCGCGACGAGTTGCAGTCCGCAAAAACTGCCGCCGCTACGCGCCAGCGCGAGCTACGCGAAAAGATCGCCACGCAGGACAAGGCACGCCGCGAGCAAGAGCAGGCCATCGCAAACGCCCGGGCAGATGCCGCGCGTGCGCAGTCGATTATCGAGCAGGCGACCGAGGTGCACGACCATCCCGAGATCACCGAATCGCTCGCCGGGTCCTTGGCACGCGACAAAGCCGAGCATACCGAGACCGAGCGCGAAGTTGCCCAACTCGAGGCCGCCGAAGACGACGTGCGCAAGCGAACCCGCGACTCACGCGTCAAATTCACCGGAGCCATCGTCTGCATCATCGCCGCAATCCTGGTGATCATCGCAATCTGGCTGTTCATGAGCAAGTAAGCCGGTTGCCAAAAAACGCCCCAACGCAGTTGCGGTGAGATAGTTCCTATTTAGCCTTCAAAAAGGCCAATTCAAGAACTATCTCACCGCAACTTATCTAGATTGATGCAAGGTAGTCGTTGGGGACGTTCTTAAACGACTAGTCGAACAAGAACATCCCCAACGACTACCCAAGTGCCAAGCGCCGCAAGAGTGTCCCTTTTGACTAGTCATTTAAGAACGTCCCCAATGACTACATCCAACAGCCAAGGTAACGCCGATGCTATGGCAGGGTCAGCGAGCGGGTCGCATTTGAGACAAGGTGACGTGAAACGAAAGGGCGCTGACCTTCTGGTCGCGCCCTTGAAGTTGAACGTCAGATTGTCCAAATGCGGCCCGCGCAGCGTCGACCGGTTACGGCGTTTGGAAAACGCCGTAACCTACTGAATGAGCATTGCGTCGCCAAAGCTGAAGAAGCGGTAGCGCTCCTCGATGGCGGCGGCGTAGGCATCCATGATCTGGTCGCGGGAGGCAAGCGCGCTTACGAGCATCATGAGCGTGGAGCGCGGCACGTGGAAGTTCGTGATCAGCGCGTCAACCACGTGATAGGTCGAGCCAGGCATGAGGTAGAGCTGCGTCGTCGCGTTCTCGCGCACCACGATGTCACCGCGGCCGAGCGTGTCGGCGCCGTCCTCACGGCCCTCAAAATAGCGCGCCGTCACAGCCGGATTGGACACCGGCGCGTCCGCGTCAAACGCGCTCTCGAGCGAGCGCACCGCGGTGGTGCCGACGGCGATCACACGATGCCCCTCGGCCTTCGCCTTATGCACGGCGTCGACCACCTCCTGCGATACGTGGTAGCGCTCGGTGTGCATCACGTGCTGCGTGGGATCGTCCTCCTCCACCAGACGGAAGGTGTCGATGCCCACCTCGAGCTCGACGGCGGCAAACTTCGCGCCCTTGGCCTCGATGGCCGCCATGAGCTCGGGCGTGAAGTGCAGGCCCGCCGTGGGAGCAGCGGCCGAATGCTCTTCCTTCATGGCGTAGACGGTCTGGTACTTCTCGGGATCGCCTTCGTAATCGGTAATGTAGGGCGGCAGCGGCACGTGACCGGCGGCGTGGATGGCCTCGTCGAGCGTGCGCGGCTCGCCGGCAGCATTGCAACCGGCCGGCTCAAAGCGTACCAGACGGCCACCGCGGCTATCGGTGACAAAGTCGATGACCTCGGCCGTCAGCACCACGGGCGCGCCCTCGGGCGCATGGACGCCACCGGCGCGATACTCAATCTGAGCACCGGGCTTCAGACGCTTGCCCGGCTTGACCAGACACTCCCAAACATGGCCCAGCGGGTCAACATCCTCGCGGCGCTTGAGCAGCAGCGTCTCGACCACGCCACCCGAGCCGGCTTTGCGACCGATCAGGCGGGCCGGCATCACGCGCGTCTTGTTAATGACGAGCACATCGCCCGGCTCGATATAGTCGATGATGTCACGGAAGATGCGGTGCTCGACGGTACCGCCGTGCTCCAGCGGCGTTCCCGCCTGGGAGCCCTTGCGATCCACCACCAGCAGGCGGCAGGAGTCACGCGGCTCGGCAGGCGCCTGGGCAATCAGTTCCTCAGGAAGGTTGTAGTCAAAATCATCGGTACGCATAGACACGTCGGATACTCCTTATTTAGTTAAAGTCCGCTCTACATCCTAGCAGGCTGCCAGCTCAAAAGAACTACTTTTTGGCGGCTTTGCGCTCGTCGCGGATGCGGGCGCGGTCCATGGCCGCCTCGACAGCCGAGAAGCGGCAACCACAGTAGTTCTGTCGATACATGCCTAGCTCGCGCGAACGGCGCGTCGCCTCGGGATAATACGGGCGAAAATCGCGAATCACCGGAGTGAGACCGCGAGCGGCAGCCAGACGCTCCAACACGTCATTGCAGGTTTCGAACAGCTGATACGGCGAGACGGCGAGCGTCGTGCCCACAAACTCAAACCCACGCTCCTGGGCCACGCGGCATGCCTCGGCCAGGCGCAGGGCATAGCACGCACGACAGCGACGGGGCCGGTCGGCGCCCAGCGGAGCCACGCCGGCCTCCCAGCGCTCGCGGTCCTCCCCCGCCTCGATGAGCTCGATGTCGCCATCGGCACACCACCGGCGCAGCTCGTCCAAACGCCGTTGCCATTCATCGCGCGGCTGAATATTGGGGTTGGTCCAGCAGATTGTGGGCTCAAACCCCTCCTCGCGAAGCAGGCGGACCGGCTCCAGCGAACACGGCGCGCAGCAAGCGTGCAACAACAACGGCTTCATCAACATCTCCTCCCCCGCAATAAGTAGTCTTTTTGGGACGGGGCTATTTTGACTACTTTTGACGTAAAGCAGTCAAAAATACCCATCTCCAAAAAGTAGTCAAAATAGCCCCGTCCCAAAAAGACTACCTTGCGAAAAAGCGCACGCCAAAGGATTTGTCCTCGCAGGCGACAATGCGGCGGTCGCGCAAAATGGTCCGCACGTAATACCAGTCGCCCACACAGCCCGACAAATGCAAGCCGGCCGCCAAGTAGCACAGCAGCGGATAGCCCGAAAACGCAAAGCCCAAGGCAAACGCCGCCGTCAAAACAACCGTCGGCGCCAGGCAAATGACCATATACCGCCGGCGCGAATACACAACGCCCTCGGCGCAGGCATAAATCATGCAGGTTTCGAGATTTGCCCCAAAGGTCACATGCGCACCGGCGGGCGCAAACAACTTAAAGAACACGCCGTGCACCAACTCGTGCACGGCAAATGACGCCGCCGAAACCGCAGCCAAGCCGACAATCCAGTCCAAGACCGCCGTCCAGCCACCCGCGTCAGCCGCATCCAGATCAGCGGGCCCACCCAGCAGCATAAACACCGGCACCAGGCACACGGCAAATGCGCCAAGCACGGCCATCCCCCACACAAAGCAGGCGTGCAGAAAATCCTCGTCCTCAAACGCATGTATGTTGGAAATCTCATTCATAGCATCTTAGGATAGCGCCCCTGCCACGTACCCGTCCGCATGTGCGATAATGTCGAACGATATGCACGAATTGACCACCGCGCCGCCGAGCCCCGCGCCCGGCCGCGCCCTCACCATATGCGAAGGAGTCCCATGGCATCCAAATACTCCATGAACGACCGTCCCAGCTGGCCGCGCCGCGCCATCGTTACCGCCGGCGAGCCCTACGGCAACAAGGGCCTGCACTTTGGCCACGTCGGCGGCGTCTTTGTCCCGGCCGACTTCTTCGCCCGCTTCCTGCGCGACCGTCTGGGCCGCGAGAACGTCATCTTCACCTCGGGTACCGACTGCTACGGCTCGCCCATCATGGAGAGCTACCGCAAGCTCAAGGAGAACGAGGGCTACGACAAGTCCATTAGCGAGTACGTCGAGTCCAACCACTCCCGCCAGGCCGCGACCCTCAACAACTACAACATCAGCTGCGACATCTACGGCGGCTCGGGCCTTGAGCCGGCGGCCCAGATCCACAACGAGGTGACCGCCGAGATTATCAAGCGCCTGCACGAGCAGGGCACCATCTCCAAGCGCTCCACGCTGCAGTTCTACGATGCCAAGGCCGGCACGTTCCTCAACGGCCGTCAGGTGATCGGCCGCTGCCCCATCCAGGGCTGCAAGTCTGAGAAGGCTTATGCCGACGAGTGCGACCTGGGCCACCAGTTTGAGCCCGAGGAGCTCATCGCGCCCAAAAGCCAGCTCACCGGCGAGGTGCCCGAGCTGCGCCCGGTCGACAACCTCTACTTCGACCTGCCGGCCTACCTCGACTTTATGAAAACCTATACCGCCAAGCTCGCCCAGAACCCGCAGGTTCGCTCCGTGGTCTCCAAGACCATGGAGGAGTGGCTGCTGCCGGCTCAGCTCTACATCCAGAACAAGTTCCGCGAGGCCTTCGATGCCGTCGAGGATCAGCTTCCCGAGCACACCGTGCTGGAGCCCGAGGGCAACAAGAGCAGCTTTACCGTCACCTTCCCCAGCTGGAAGGAGCGCGACGATGCCCACGCGGTGCTCGCCAACGGCGGCGTGCGCTTCCGCAGCGGCAAGGCGCTCGTACCCTTCCGCATCACCGGCAACATCGACTGGGGCGTTCCGGTGCCCGAGGTCGATGGCGTCTCCGACGTCACCTGCTGGTGCTGGCCCGAGAGCCTGTGGGCTCCCATCAGCTATACGCGCACCGTGCTCGCACGCGATGCCAAGGCCGCCGGCGTGACCGAGGGCGTCGCCGCCCAGGATGCCGCCCTCATGGGCGAGCCCGCCGCCGATTCCACGCAGGTCCCCGCGCCCACCTACCAGCACAGCTCGCTCGACTGGCGCGACTGGTGGTGCTCGGATGACGCACAGATCTACCAGTTCATTGGCCAGGACAACATCTACTTCTATTGCATCGCGCAGACCGCCATGTGGGAGGCCCTGGGTTGGAACCTCACGCAGAGCACCGTCAGCGCCTGCTACCACCTGCTCTACATGGGCAAAAAGGCAAGCTCGTCCTCGCAGACGCCTCCCCCGCCGGCAGACGACCTGCTCAACCACTACACCTGCGAGCAGATGCGCGCGCACTGGCTGTCGCTCGGCCTGTCCGAGAAGCCGGTGAGCTTTAGCCCCAAGGCATACGACACCCGCGTGACCGGCAAGGACAAGGACGGCAACGAGGTGCACGCCTGCGACGACAAGCGCGTCATCGATCCGGCCCTTAAGGAAAGCGCCCTTTTGACCGGCGTCTTCAACCGCCTGGCCCGCAGCTGCTTCTACGGCGTCGCCGTCAAGGAGGGCGACGAGAGCCCCTATCGCAACGGTTGCATCCCCGCCGGCGCCGCCTCGGCCACCGTGGTGGAGGCCGCCGAGCAGGCCGCCCTCGCGTTTGAGCAGGCCATGTACAAGTTCGAGACGCACCGCGCGCTCGCTGTGTGCGACGACTACCTGCGCGCCGCCAACAAGCGCTGGAGCGACGCCTCCAAGGCTGCCAACAAGCTTGAGGGCGAGCAAGCCAATACCGCGATGACGCAGGCCCTCGTCGACGCCTTCACCGAGCTGCGCGTGGCGACCGTGCTCATGCACGGCATCGTGCCGGCCGGCTGCGAGCTCATCTGCGAGTACTTCGACGTTGACCCGGTCGCCTTCTTTAGCTGGGATAACATCTTCGCCTCCACGGATGAGTTTGTGGAGAGCTTGGGCGAGAAGCCCGGCGAGCACCGAGTGAAGCCGCTGCCCCCGCGCTTCGACTTCTTTAGCAAGCACGAGAGCCAGTACTAAAGCACGCCAGCAACGGCGTACCCGGAAAGTAGTCAATTTGGGACGGGAAGGAAAAACGGATGTCCAAGCCGCGTCGTCGTAAGCAGAAAAAGCAGGTTAAGCCCGAGCTCAAGCTTAGGCAGTTTGCCTCCACCGAGCTTTCCGACCAGCTTGCCGCCCTTCCCTGCGCCGCCGACCTGCCGCGCTTTATGGTCGACACGGTCGCCGGCGCCTATGCGCCCGCCGATGCCGAGCTCATGATCGAGGGCTTCGGCGCCGCGGCCACACGCCCGGTCACGCTGCGCGCCAATACGCTCAAGGCGACCGCCGAGGACATCGCTGCGGCGCTCGATGCCGCCGGAATCGCCCACAACCCCGTCGCCTGGTACCCAGACGCCTTTATCCTGCCCGAGGCCCAGGTTTCTGATCTGTGGGACCTCGACATCTACCGCGACGGCAAGATCTACTTGCAAAGTCTGTCGTCCATGATGCCGCCGTTGGTCCTGGGCGCTCAGGCCGGCGAGGACATCCTCGACATGTGCGCAGCCCCTGGCGGCAAGACAACGCAGATCGCCGCCCTCACCCAGGGCCAGGCACACCTCACGGCCTGCGAGATGAGCATTCCCCGCGCCGAAAAGCTCGAGTCAAACCTCCATCGCCAGGGTGCCAAAAACGTGCCCGTCATGCGCATCGACGCACGCGAGCTCGACGAGTTCTTCCGCTTCGACCGCATCCTGCTCGACGCTCCCTGCACCGGCACGGGCACCGTCATCAGCGGCAACGAGAAAAGCCTGCGCGGCCTCACCGAGCAGTTGCTGAGCAAGTGCGCCCGATCGCAGCGAGCACTTCTGGATCGCGCCATGGGGGCCCTCAAACCGAGCGGCACGCTCGTCTATTCGACATGTTCGATCTTGCCGCAGGAAAACGAGGATGCCCTGCAAGAGGCCCTCGACAAGCACATGGACTGCGAGCTCATCCCCCTCGACAGCACGCCGAGTGAAAGCGAAGCACGCCGCGCCCGCGAAGCCGGTGAGGAACCGCGCATCGAGTGCAACGCCCTTACCGAGGCCATTGCCGCGGGCCACGTCTCGGCCATTGCCAACGGCATGCCCGGCACGCTGACCATTCCGCCCAGTCGCGACTTTGAGGGCTTCTATATCGCCCTGGTCCGAAAACGCAGCTAGCGCACGGATTCAAAACTCAACAAGCTATCTCCGTGCGCGTTTGCCCTGCTGGTCGCGATGCTGTTTAAGCATCGCGCGCTCCTTGCGTTCGGCCCTTTTGCCCTTAATGGCCGTGACCACAAAGTAGATGACCGCGGCGGCAACGATTGCGGCCACACACAGGCCGATCGAGCCAAACATTGCTGTCAATTCCATACCGCGTCACCTCTCTTTTAAACGGGGCTTTCAAGATAGCACCTCGATCCCCGCCACCACAGCTCCTTCACGTTCGCCGGCCCTTCGGTCTAACGGATGGCGCAGCGGGGAAAAATCAACTCGTCAAACGATTTAGCATTCGCAATTCCGGCTGCATCGCGCCGGCCGTCATCGCATAGAATCGAGCCTCCATGGATACCCTCAACGATCTAAATGAGCGCGTCGACGCCTTCGTCGGCACCAGCTCCTTCGACACGCCTGCCGCGGCAAACGACCAAGCTCCCATCGATGTGCCCGCCGAGGTTCACGAGGACATCGTCGCCTCGGTCGATTTCTCCGAGGTCGAGCTCGCAGACGAGTTCACCGAGCCCCAGGTAGCCGTGACCCCCAACGGACTGCTCCCCATGGAGCCACTGCCCATCGACGGACGCCTGCGCAAGGCGGCCCTCCGCATGCCCGACGAGATCGAGGAGGCCAGCGGCTTTACGCTCTTCGGCCGACGCATCAAGTCGCTCATTTACACCACCGACGTCGCGGTTATCCGCAACTCCAACGCCGATGCCGTCTTTGCGGTCTACCCTTTCACGCCGCAGCCCGCCATTACGCAAGCGCTGCTGACCGTCGCCGAGTGCCCGGTCTTCGTAGGCGTGGGCGGCGGAACTACGACCGGTAAGCGCTCCGTGCAGATGGCAGCCGTCTCCGAGATGCAGGGCGCGGCGGGCTGCATGGTCAACTCCCCCGCTACTGCCGAGATGGTCGAGCACATCACCAACATCGCCGACATCCCCGTCATCGCCACGGTCGTTCGCTGCGACGACGATGCCCACGCCAAGGTGCGCGCCGGAGCCAAGATTCTCAACATCGCCGCCGGCAAGAACACGCCCCAGGTCCTACGCGAGCTGCGCGAGCACTATCCCAACCTGCCGCTTATCGCGCCGGGTGGCAAGACGCCCGAGAGCATTCGCGAGACCATCGCCGCCGGCGCCAACGCCATCATCTGGACGCCGCCTTCGGCCCAGCAGCTACAGACCGACATGATGCAGCGTTATCGCAAGATGAAGGAAGACGCCACACCTGTCATCTCGCGCGACGATGTGCCCATTATCGACCAGGTCGCCGCCGCCGAGGTCAGCCAGGTCGAGAACATGAATCCCGACGTGCCGATTCCCGACGAAGTCATCGAGCGCGTCGCTTCGATCCACGAGCGCGTCGAAGAGCATCGCGCCAACCGCGGCCTCAAGCCGTCACTGCACGGCTTCTTCTTCCGCGGAAAGAAACGCTAATCGTAACAGCAAGGCCCGCCCCACAAACGTGTGAACTGCCTCCCATTTCTTGGACATGAGAAATGGGAGGCTTTCTTTATGCGCGTTGATTTGAGGGTGAAGCATGATATCGAGGCCAGGAAGGCGGCCATAGGGCTCTTCGAGCTCGGGCACG
>NZ_JAWHPN010000034.1:0-24661 GCF_032584215.1 Collinsella aerofaciens
CTGGCCTTGGTCGAGCTGTAGGGGCTCGACGGGTGGTACGGCGTCTCCTCGGTGAACTTGGCCGGGTCGTCGAGCGCCAGGTCGCCGTAGACCTCGTCGGTGGAGACGTGGTGGTAGCGGACGCCGTGCTTCCTCACGGCCTCCAGCAGGCGGAAGGTGCCCTCCACGTTGGTGCGCAGGAAGGGCTCGGGGTCGGCGATGGAGTTGTCGTTATGGGACTCGGCGGCGTAGTGCACGATCGCGTCGTGGCCCGGCACCAGCCTGTCCAGCAGCTCCGCGTCGCAGATGTCGCCCACGACGAGCTCCACGCGGTCCGACGGCAGGCCCGCGATGTTCTCGGGGTTGCCGGCGTAGGTCAGCTTGTCCAGGACGGTGACGTGGACGCCCGGGTGGTTGTTCACGACGTAGTGCACGAAGTTGCTGCCGATGAAGCCGCAGCCGCCAGTGACGATGATATTCTTGGGTTCGAAAATCTCAGACATGAAAATCCAATCTGAAGCAAGTACAGCTTCTTTAGTATGCCGCAGGAAGTGACGCCGCGGCACTATTCAACAAAACTATCGGACATTTCGGCATGCGATAAGAGCCATGACCTTCGCAGAATTACTTCCCCTACAAAACGCCTCCGGAATGCAGTCTTTGTCGTACCGGAAGACCGAATTCCCAGTTTTATCGCGTAAGTACTTATAGAAGAAGTCTTCCCAGCTTTTAAACTTCTCACTGTTTACAAAGGCTTCTGGGGTTTCCAAAACCGCCTTAACATCTAACCTTGAAATTACGCCAGAGCTCAGCAGAAGCCACTCGAATGACTCGGGAAGACAAACCGTAACAGTATCGCGATGAATGTCTTGCAGCTTAAGGACGCGGTCCGCATGGCACCCAAATGCCGCTCCGTCCGCGACAACAAACACGCGATCGTCGAAATGCTGATCCAACCAGCCCAAAATCGCGCTGTTCGTCATGGCCGAAGCGCAGGTAAGCTCACTGTCAGCGAAATGCCGTTCAAAGAACTGGAAACCAGACTTACTGTCCTCGCATAGAAGGATAGAAAAGTCCTGTTTTGGCGCCGCCCGGGAAATAGCATAACGATGATTCCCGCGATCTTGATAAACAGGGACGAAAGAATGGTATTTTCCGCTCGTCTTAATCTTGTAAATCTCATCCACGCTATACGGAAGATTGGGGAAATCAGCCCTTGAGATCAGCACGAAATAATTCGAGGAATACAGCACATGATGGGCAAACTCATCAGAATGGATCTCTTTTAAGCCCTCATCGACAAATACAATCGAGTCATGAACGGACGAAAGCTGGTTTCGCCAATCATAATCGGTCAGGGCGACACAGGGACAATCGCATTGCAAGGAAACGCCCGACTGCTCGCCCGTTCGCATGTAGTCTGCGACCATGTCAAACAGCGTCGTCTTACCCGTGCCGCTATCGCCACGCACAATAGTGATGTTCCGCTTGATGGTAAATGTGTACTTGGTTCCCCTACGGCGGGAAATCTTAACGAGATGCGAACCGTTCATAAGCAGCACCTACAGATACGGAATCGACTCGTGAATCAATTCGGCCATGTTATGAACGATTCGGCCGCTGTTCACGACTTTGATTTTAAAATCCTCGCGACCAAAGTCCATCACATGATAGAGATTCACAACGAGCTTGCGGTCTTTCGCCATGTCGAGAATCCACTTGGCACAGTTGTCACCACAAGTAGAAGCGTTAAAAATATGCTTACGATCAAATCTCATAAGCAGCAGCGTTTTCACGCCACCAGAAAGCTGGAGTGGGGAGATGGATCCAAGCACAGGGCTTTCGATGACGTTTTCGGAGACAACAACCGATCGATCGACATCTTTAATTATCGAGACTGCATAGGGATCCGTAATCCAAGAAGACCGGTAAGAGTTTTTGAAATATGTCGCTGTGTTGTAAATCGCTTCTGGCATATCGCCAAAGTAGACGCTTAACACATCCACTCCCAATCATATTGTCTTTATGGTCAACGTAATCATAACGAAAGGGGCCACCAGATAAACGGTGGCCCCTGAAAGAAAACAAGCTTGCGCTAGTACTCGCGCGGGCTGTTGACGATCTCGCCGGCGGCGACCTTCTTGAGGTGCTGGCCGTAGACCGACTTGCCGTAGGCCTTGGCCGCCTCCTCCAGCTCGGCGGTCGTGATCCAGCCGTTCTCCCAGGCGATCTCCTCGGGGACCGAGACCGGCAGGTCCTGGGAGTGCTCCACGGCGCGGACGAACTCCGCCGCCTCGTGGAGTGACTCCATGGTGCCGGTGTCCAGCCACGCGTAGCCGCGGCCGAGGGTCACCACGGACAGCGTCCCCTCCTCCAGGTACATCTGGTTGAGCGTGGTGATCTCCAGCTCGCCGCGGGCGGAAGGCTGAACCTTGTGGGCCTTGGCGGCGACGTCGCCCGGGTAGAAGTACAGGCCGGTGACGGCGTAGGAGCTCTTGGGCTGGGCGGGCTTCTCCTCGATGGACACGGCCCTCCCCTGCGCATCGAACTCCACGACGCCGAAGCGCTCGGGGTCGTCCACGTGGTAGCCGAAGACCGTGGCCCTGCCGGACTCTGCGTTCTGGACGGCGCGCGTCAGGTGGCGGGACAGGCCGTTGCCGTAGAAGATGTTGTCGCCGAGCACCAGGGCGCACGGCTCGCCGTTAATGAACTCCTCGCCGATGGTGAAGGCCTGCGCCAGGCCGTCGGGGCTCGGCTGCTCGGCGTAGGAGAGGTTCACGCCGTAGCGCGAGCCGTCCCCGAGCAGGCGCTCGAAGTTGGGGAGGTCGGTCGGCGTGGAGATGACCAGGATGTCCCGGATGCCCGCCAGCATGAGGGTGGACAGCGGGTAGTAGATCATGGGCTTGTCGTAGACCGGCAGCAGCTGCTTGGAGGTCACGAGCGTGAGCGGGTACAGGCGCGTGCCGGACCCGCCGGCGAGGATGATGCCTTTCATAGAATTCCTCTCAGTTGACAATCGTTAGGCAAAAGCTGCTAATTGCAAACAACGATTAGACAAACATATTTATTAAAATTATATGCGCCAGCAGCGGCTTCCTCCTCATTCTCTTTAAAACGGACAGTAGAAACACGTAACTCTTTCTGCATTTATCGCGAGGTAGGAAATGAATAAGTACAATGAGCAGTGTCCAACAAACGAAAGGCAAACAATGCGAGTCGAAACAACCGGAGTATGCAGAGGAAACTGGAAAATCTACCAGCAGCTTAAAATAGAAGGCATCCATGAAGGCTCCAGCATAAAAGCTCAAGCGGCAACGGTTGACGACCGCCGTTTACCTTTGTCTCTTCTAAAATTCAAGGACAATAACGGCGAATCAGACTCATACGTTCTTGTAATCCCCGACCCCGACACCCGATCCATTAAAGTTGAGTTTAGCGAAATCGGCAAAGACGGTCGTAACCTGAGCAGCGACTCCCTTTCGCTCAATTGCAAGAACATCAAATGGGAGTCGCGTCTTAACTACAAAATTAAACCTGACATGTGCAGCAAACTCAGAAATTACGATGACGTTTCAGAGTTTGAGATGGCGACGATTGATTTTTGGCAGTGCATCGAAGATTCAAACGAGTATATCCTGAGGTGCACGGTTAGAACACCGTACCGCAACGACTCGCAAATCAAACTTCGCTGCCTCGATCGGTTCCTCAATGAGGTTGAGCTGAGCATAGTCAACTTCGGCTCAAATGTAACGAGTGTTGGATTTACATCCGAGAAAAAACAACTTGAAACACAGCTCTCGATCCGCATGCCAAAGGCGTTTGATCGTTACTACTTTATAATTGGCGATCAAAATCACCCTTCATTCAGTGCATTTGACTGCTTAACGCCTGATAAATTAGGCTTGCTTCTTGAGGAGACCAACTTCCTCTTTACCCATGCGCAGTTTGACCCTGAATACCCCGAATGGTTTACAGAGCATAAGGCAACCATTGGCGCACTGGAGAAGCAGAGAAAAATCGTCTTCAATAGCGCTCCGAAATTCAGCATCATTGTCCCTCTTTACAACACGCCCATTTCGTTTTTTAACGATATGGTCGAATCCGTAAAAAACCAGTCTTATGCAAACTGGGAGCTCCTCCTAGTTAATGCAAGCCCTGACAATCAGGAACTAAAGGCTCGCGTTGAGCAGGAAACAGCCCGCGACAACAGAATTAAGTCAATTAATCTTACCGAAAATAAGGGTATTTCCGAAAACACAAACGCAGGCGTTGCCGTAGCTTCGGGCGATTTCGTTAGCTTCTTTGACCATGACGACATTCTTGAACCGGACTTGTTGTTCTCATATGCCGAGGCAATTGAAAACAATAATGGCGTCGATCTTCTTTATTGTGATGAAGATAAACTCATGCCCGATGGAAAGTTAGCGCAGCCGTTCTTTAAGCCGGATTTCAATATCGATCTGCTCAGAAACAATAACTATATCTGCCACATGCTTACCATCCGTAAGTCCCTGCTAGACACTCTAGAGCCGAACACAAAAGAGTTCGATGGAGCACAGGATCATAATCTGACTCTCCGCGCCGTGGAAAAGGCAAGGAAAGTTCATCATGTTGCGAAGGTTCTATACCACTGGCGCCTAAGCGAGACCTCCACCGCAGCAAATGCCGATAGCAAGCCGTATGCCACTATCGCAGGTATCAAAGCGGTCCAGAGTCATTTGGACAGGCTTGGGCTCAATGCGAAGGTCGAACAAGCGCGTCGTCCCTTTACATATAAAGTAACCTACGCTGTGCCAGATTCCCACCCACTCGTGTCAATTATCATCCCGACTAAAGACCACGCCGACATTCTGAACAACTGCATTACATCAATTGTTGAGAAATCAACGTACGACAATTACGAGCTCGTCATAATCGAAAACAACAGCACAGAAAAGGTGACGTTCGATTATTACGATAAGTTGCAAGCAAAATATCCTGACATCGTTCGTCTTGTAACTTGGGAACACGAATTCAATTTCTCCAAGCTCATGAACTTTGGCGTTGCTCACGCCAAGGGCGACTATCTCTTGCTATTGAATAACGATACTGAGGTAATTACGCCCAATTGGATCGAGACCATGCTTGGCATCTGCGCACGTGAGGATGTTGGCGCAGTCGGTGCAAAACTCTACTATCCCGACAACACCATTCAGCACGCGGGCCTATGCGTCACTGGCGGCGTGGCGGGACATCTTTGCCAGAGCATGCCAAGGAATAATTGGGGCTACTTTGCACTCAACGATGCGCAACAAGACTTCAGCGCTGTCACTGCAGCTTGCATAATGACCAAGCGTAGCGAATATGAGAAAGTCGGAGGTTTCACCGAAGAGCTTCAAGTTGCATTTAATGATGTTGACTTTTGCTTAAAGCTACGCGAGATTAACGACCTGATCGTATACACGCCCGAAGTCGAGCTCTATCACTACGAGTCGATTTCTAGAGGCGTTGAAAACAATACGGAAAAGCAGATTCGGTTCCACAAAGAAGTCGCATACATGAATTATCGCTGGGCAAAATACTATGTCGAAGGCGATCCGTACATTAACCCAAATTTCAGCGTGGGAGAACCCGGAAATCGCTACTATCATTTATAAAGTGTTAGCTTAATTCTGCGCTTTCTAATTTTAACCTTATTAAAATTAGACTAATAGATAAGGGAATCGAGGGTCAACCCTCGATTCCCTTACTATGAATAATTGCATTCCATACATGATATACAGTTAAGAAGCGTTTGTGATTCGATACACAAGCAGGCGTTGATTCCGCATGCTGGCCAGAATCCGCATCATTCCAAAGGCGTATTTAAAACCCAGCCCCACTGTGGTATAGCGGTAGTGTGGTAGTAGTTCAGCCACCAAGCAAGTGATGTTGTCCTGATGTAACCGATGTTATCCATAACCATACCGTTTCCGATATAAATAGCAATATGGCCCCAGCGGGCACCAGCACTTGTATGAGTATGCGTAGGGACCGCAACGATCATTCCAACTTTAAGCTGAGATATATCTCGGCTGTAACACCAATTCCAGAACATGTCGCATGCGTCGCCGTTGGGATATGACCCCAGCACGGGGTAAAACACATGGCTAACCCACTCCGAGCACAGTCCCGCCCCAGGAGAAGGAACGCTATGGCAACGATTAACGATCTGGGACTGCAAGGAGGCGCGCGCGGAGTGCTCAGGCTCCACCCAAGCACCTGAGGCATTAAAGAAATACTCGGAGTCTCCAATTCTGTTCCAGCCATTTACCATTTGTCCAGAAGACATAAGGTAGTACCACGTTCCATCATCATCGAGGAACCAGCCAGTATTCATAGCTCCGGATTCGTTGTCGAGGTGATACCACCTACCGTCAATGAATCGCCAACCGCGCTGCAGAACCCCATCTGAGTCTGTGTAAAACCACACCTGTGCAGCTGAGGACCAATACCAGCCAGCGACAGGCTTTCCCTCGGGATCCCTAAGCTTAATTCCACCCGCGCCGTCCTTGACGCCCGAAAGCACAATCGCACCACTGCTGCACGCATAATATACGTTTTCATCTTGTGAGAAGACCCAAGTGTTGCACTTTAATGCACCGCCGCTATCCGGATCCAAATAATAAATGGAGCCATTTACAGTTTGAAATCCTTCCAGCATGGCGCCATTATTATTGGGGTCTAGCAAATACCAGCTAGAACCATTGTAAAACCACCCGGTACGAATCTCTCCCGATGCGTTGGAGCAATACCATGCCCCATCGTTAATAAACCAACCGGAGCTCATAGAACCGGATTCGGAAAAATGATACAAAGAGCCGTTAACAAGCCTAAAGCCCGTAGCCATTAATCCAGAAGGCTCAAGCCAGTACCAAGTATTGCCAAGGAGTAACCACCCGGTCTGCATAGCGCCCGAACTGTCCAAATAGTACCAGCTATCATCAATTAAAACCCAGCCGGTCTTCATTGAACCCGATGTCTCGTCAAGGTAGAACCAGCGCCCACCGGTGGCAGCCCATCCCTTCAAATGTGCACAGGAGTTAGAAAATAAATGCCAGCCATCGTTCAAGTATTTCCAGCCAGTAGCTGCATAACCTTCGGAATCAAAATAATACTCCGCCCCTCTAATGGACAGAAAACAGTTTGACGGCCAACCACCAGCCTCATATCTCCACCACCATTTACCGTTTTGGTAGGCCCAAGAACCAGGAAGAGCGATGTTATTATCAGAGGAACGAACGATCTGGAACGACAGTTGAGAGGTAACGCCGGCGTAATTCCCTAGCCCATTCACTCTTATAGTGGCGCAGCCAGGGGCAACATTATCTGAATACGTGACTTCATAATCGATTCCGCTTGCTAGCACAGAACCGCTGGCAGTCAAAACAGAGACATCAGGAGTAATCACATCGCCAGTATATTCATATATCGACGAATCGATAGATGCTTTGAAATTATCGGAATCCAAAGTCAAACGATCGCTACCTGATGTCCCAAATGCTTCCTGACCCGATTGAACCAAAGAGCCATCAGTGCCTTCAGCCACGCAATCTTCAGTTAATGAAAATGCGATTGCGGGCCATAAAAGAGAGATGAAACAAATAGATGTTAGACAAACCACGCTGATTAAACTCAGATGTCGATTTTTCATCATTTTTCTCTTCTCGCCAAATCAAATTAACCTTTGAATATCCAGATGCAGTCGACCCAGAGATGCAGTTCCCAAATTAATTAATATGCAAGACAACTCGCTTGATACGTTGCACCAGATAAAACGATAAGACACTCAACATAGGGATTGTCTATTTGTTAGACAATCCACAACCAGCAGTCGAGCGCGATCAATGGTGCACAAACTTAGGAGCCCTAATGAGGGATAGCCGAAGGAACTGAATCAAACCATGTATTGAGCTCATTCATGATCAGACCTTTTCTCAAGCTCTTTTTCGAGCAGGGCAATCCTATGAGTAAGGTTTTTGATCGCCAAAACATGACGACTCGCGGCAACGCTAAGAGACAGAGAGATTGCAAGCAACAGCACGATTGCACCCAAAAAAAGGAAATTGGCCGGGTTGACAAACCCAATAGCTGTTGAGCAACTATAAATAATCTGAGGACATAAATCACAGATCAAGGCCGCCATACACATCAAAATCCACAGCAAAGAGTACTTAAGAAGCATCTTTCCGTTGGACACGAGACGTAAAACATAGACGAGGAATCCGCCGAAAAAGAGGGCCGCACCAATCCTCAAAATAAGATTCATTATTTGTCTCCCCTATGAACCCAGCACACAAGGACAATGGCTAACGTAACCTTGACCATATAGTAGACGGAAGAGAAGCCCCCGATAGATGAACGTCCACCTTGGCGCTCATTCATCTTTACAGGCGCTTCCATAACGGGAAGACCAAGCTTCATAGCCAAAGCAATCGACTCTGGCTCCGGGTAGTCATCAGGATAACTCTTGCAGAACAGGTCGATAGCATCTTTATTGCAGGCCCTAAAGCCAGAAGTGGGATCGGTGACCACCTTACCCGTAAGCAACTCGAGCAAAAATGAAAGCCACCTGATTCCAACACGACGCATAAAAGTTGATTGAAAACCATCAGTCTCAACCAGAAATCGAGAGCCTATCGCCAAACTCGCACCGCTCTCAATCAGCTTTACAAGCTCAGGAATATAAGAAGGATCATGTTGGCCATCGCCGTCAACCTGAATGTCGATATCATAGCCAAATCTCTGGGCATATTTATGGCCCGCTTGGACCGCTCCACCGATACCAAGGTTCTGCGGCAAATCCAATATGTTGATACCATGCTCTCGACAAAGCTCAAGCGTTGTATCTTGTGAGCCGTCGTTGATTACGACATAGTCATAACCCGCAGCTTTTATAGCTGCAACGGTATTGAGAATGCACTCCTGTTCGTTATAGGCAGGAATTATTACGAGAACACGCAGATGTCCTTTTGAACATGTCGTTGAAGTAAAAGACAATCGAGATTCATCCATTCCAAAAACAGTTGGCTCTTAGCGACGCCCAAAGAATTTGCGACTCTTACAGTCCAACGCATAGCTTAACTCAGACTTAAGTTTACTGTATCCTGTCTAACCATTAGGAAGTTACATCTCAAGCTTAGATATTTAGCTTGCTCAACTAGGGCACACATGGAGTCCCCATCCATCACCGCAGGAAAAGGACCCCTTGCAGTTCTGCCTCAAATACGGGGCGCATGTCCTGAGCGAACCCTCAACGCCGTCCCATTCGATCCAATCGAATCCAACTAATTGCCCACTCCTACTATAACCATGACCTATATCGCTAATTTAGAAAAAACGGATATACAGAAGCTCGAACATCACAAAATACAGCAGCGCAAATGGAGCCCCGAGCATAAAGGCTGTAACTTTAGCCTTCACCTCCTCATCGCAGTAAATAGGGAACCTGAGCAATAGACAGGCAAAAGGTATTATCAAAGGTATGAGATATCGCGCTTGGACACCCGCAACTGTCTGGCTTCCAACTCCTGTAAAAGCGATGTATAGAGCCAAAGCAACTAGGTGGCAAGTAGCAAGAACCAGGAATAGAGTCCAAACAATTCCGCAACGGCTAAGCTTTATTTTAGTATCTTTTTCATTATCAATAATGCAAATAGCTTCAAACAGCATGATGGGGAGATACGAAAGCCATGGGAACAGATTAGACACGTCCCCAAGATAAGCCATATTCGTTGATATTGAATTGAGAAACGCCGGGGTCAGCATCGATCCAAAAACGAAATTCGAGATTACAGCTATAGTTCCAACTGGATTTGCAAGCACTCCCGTCGTTTGACCAGCCGTAGAGACTTCGGAGCCACCACGTGCATCAGAAATATTATTTACGACAGATGAGAAATATGGCGTCAAGAAAGATAGGATCATAATGGCACAAACGAATAGAGCAGTACCAATCAAGATACGTCTTTGCTTGCTTGAAACATATTTATTTGCAGGAATTAAAAGCGCAAGTCCAAATAAGGGAAAATAAATCGCTTTAGCTGCAAACCCGATTGCAAAAGATAGTAGAAATGCGAAGAACGTTTTAGCAGAAATATCCTCTTCAGAAATAAGCATCTTCAACAAAAGAGCTGTTCCTAGCAAACTGAACGATATCACACAGGGATCATACGAGTAACTGGCTGCCATTAACACAGCAGACGGGAACAACGCAATACAAGTGAAAAGACATTTTCTGCAAGGGGCTATACGAATTGCGATTCCGCAGATAACTGCATACGCAAACAAATTAAAAATTTTACCCAATGCAAATTTGATAGAGAATGGGAGATGAAGCAAGCGACCCAAACAAAGGCCGATAGATGAAGGAATATAGGCAATTTTAGAAAGAGCCACACTATCAAAACAATTAAAACGTTCGATACCTTCAGCTAAATCATTTTTATCAGCCTCTCTGACCAATTGCTCAACAGAGCCACGGTTAAACTCTCTTGTTTCATCTATTGGGTACTTACCCAAAGCTGCATCCAAACTAAAGCCGTCCCCCATATAAAACTGCTCGACTATCATTCGGTCAGAATTTGTTATTTCAGCATTTGTGAGGTAGGAAAAACTGTTTGCATTTCCATAGTGGACCTCATCATCCCATGTCAAAAAATTTGTAACGGGAAAGCAAATAATTACGGATAGACCAATTGAGACAATGCATGCGAAAGCGAACAGTTCGGGCTTCAGATAAGAAATGCCCCCATTAATAGCAATCAATCCGATCAAAACCGTAATGGGCAAAGCAGACGCGAACAACACCGTCTTTGACTTATCGAGCGGAATGCCAATAAAAGCGATTAAAACAGCAAATCCAACAAAAACCGCCAAATAAAAGAAACACTTCTTAGCATCAGTTTTCTTAACCGAGGTTACGAAGCTCTTCATCAGGCCATAGCAAAGCTCAATTCCCTGGAACGCTAAAACTAAATGAAAGCATATAACCAGACCTGAGATATTCCATGCACCAAGACCGAAGGGGCCAAACGTCTTCGCGCCAGCCAATATGATGAAAACTAGCAGAAAGCTGCTGAGGATACTGGACGCGACGAGAACGGTTATCTGACGAATAGCATCACCGCTCGACTGTGATTTCGGTTGCAAATATAAGCACGCAACAGCAACGACATCGCAAAAGAGTTCAAGAATGAATAGATTTAAATTCTTATAGTGCAATGATGTCGCGACAGCTAACAAAAGAAGTCCCAGCCCAAAGATGGCAAGCGCGTACTCGCTTTTCTTAATTGCAGGATTATTCAAAACGTGCATCTCCAACTAAAGACAAAATCGAATAGGATAAGTCGACAATAACAAATTCGGGTCTTAGATCCAACTTCACTCAAAAGCTAAGTAAAAGCCAGCCAAGTATCACTTAGCAAATACAAAA
This sequence comes from Collinsella aerofaciens, assembly GCF_032584215.1. Taxonomy (GTDB): domain Bacteria; phylum Actinomycetota; class Coriobacteriia; order Coriobacteriales; family Coriobacteriaceae; genus Collinsella. The sequence goes on from NZ_JAWHPN010000034.1 coordinate 11,432, forward strand.
CGCCTTCTCGACATCTATAGCAGTGGCGTCCCAGCTATATCGATTTTCAACAAGGGCCCTAGAGTTTCGAGACTGTAGAGAAAGCAGCTTTCGATCATCAAAAAGCCTGCATAATGCCGAAACCACCTCATCAGATGACATGGACTGAATTATCGTGCCGTAGCTATCATCTGGAATAAGCTCGTGCGCGCCTCCCACATCTGTTACCACAGCAGGCGTTCCGCAAGCTGAAGCCTCAAGAAGTACCGTCGAAAAGCCTTCGGACCGAGTTGGAAGACAAAGCACATCTGCTTGCTGAAGTAAGGAGGAAATGTCCTCTGCGCTACATCTCCCAAGCCAAAACAAGTTCGACGAACAGGCTTCCTTGACTTCATTGGCCAGCGGACCATCCCCTGCAAGAACAAAACAAATATCACGCTTGGTAATATCCTTTGCGCGAGCTGCCTCAATAATTGAATAAATTCCCTTTTCAGGAATAAACCGCCCAACAAAAGCCACAACTAAAGATGATTGAGGGACACCTAATTCTGATCGGAAATCTCTACCCGAAGAGATGCTCCTATAAATTGAAGCATTGATTGAGTTCGATATTACGCCCTTTGCACCGATATTAAAATGCTGAAGCCATTCAACGCTTTTAGAAGAAATCCCATAGAAATCAGGTTCAAACGTCTTTACGCGATCAGTAATCCAATCCTCATATCGGCGCACAAAATAATCAAGGAATGGCTGATTGAAAGAAAGATACGCTGAACCATGGTCGAGAACGACGGCCCTAGTGTTATGATCCACAGCAAACTTCAGCCCTTCGAGTGAGAGGGGGAAAAGCCTCGTGTTGATAAGTACGCCGTCCCACTCATAATCATCAAGGCTTTGCAGGAGCCGGTAATAATCGCCGGTTTTTTTGGGAAGAGGAAGCCTTCCATCAAGCAATGAAATACATGGAAGCCGAATTATCTCGAGACCGTTTTCGACTGAATGACCGACTCCTACGCGCATTGAATCATTAGTAACGATAACCACCCTGTCGCCGCGGGCAGCTAGGGCATGAGCGAGACCATCGACAAAATTACCAATTCCACTAAGTTGCGGGTGATAATGATGGGTGAAAATACAAATAGAAGAACTCATTACATAACCTCATCTGGTAAAGATTTCATATCCTTAATTCTGCGCAGTCCAGACTTCACCATCCCCAAAGTCAAGCAGAAGAGGAAGATGGGTATGTCGATTTTCCGGCTCCGGAATTTTCTTCCATTCGCCATACATCGTTGTAAGATATTTATCCGTCATACGAGGAACGGGGAATTCACTGCCTTCGAAAACCGCACTGCTCAGAGGGAAAATCTCTGAAATAGGCACTGGCGCCATATTCGGCCAGCTTAACGTCAGACAATAATCAGAGACCTCACCCGTATTTGAGTCGGCAATACAGGAGTCGAACAAATCCTGGTAAGAGCATGCGCCTCGAGAAACCAGTTGTTCCACTACGTGTATAGCAGAACAACCAATTTGCTCGAGTTGTCCAAGGAACCCTTTATGAGGGACAACAATGGAAGAAGAGTGATATAAATAAGCTCTTTTCTGTGCAATTGATGCAGTTCGGACTTGTTTTGCACGAAGGCGTTTATCTGTATAGAGCTGGTCATATGGAAAGATGTCGACAAAAATACCCATCGAACTGGAAGCCTCTCGAGCCTCCTGATTCTCGAAGCGAGTTTCATCGCGATACACCTTAGCAAACATCGCAGCATAGCCAATAGTATTCCGCGATGTATGGAGCGAATATCCTTCCGGTAAACCATCCTCGGCTAAAGAGCAAAAGCGGTCATAGTCTGAACGCATCATTCCGATATCTATATCATCATCCCAAGGGATAAACCCCCTATGACGCATTGCTCCTAAACATGTTCCGCCATCAAGCCACCACCTGATGCCGTGCTTAGAGCAGAATGCAGCGACAACCTGAAGGATATCCAATTCAGTGTTTTGAAGCTTTAATAGCGCGTGAGCTTTAGACATCATCGGCCTATCTCTTTTCCCCAAACCATTCTTGCGTCTGTTTCCCCAAAACAAAAGACTGATAAATAAGGCAAATAGCATTGGATATAAGCGCCGTTACAGTAGGGCCATTTAAGCCAAACAACACTTGCGCGGGAGCCATGACAGCAACAGCACTGATTAAGGACAATATGCTGCCAACAAATACCCCTCGGTAGTTATCAAGAGAAACCAGCAAATCGTTGACAAACCAAGCAATGCCAGTCAAAAAGGCACAAGCCAACATAGGCTGAAGGAGATCAGAATGTTTGGCTATTCCAGCGCCATAAAACAAAGACAGCAATAATTTGCCGAAAAAGAAAAGCGCAACTGCTGATATGACGCCGACAAATAAAATACCGGCAAGTATTTTACCTATAAGCGTAAAAAAGGACTTTTCCCTAGAATAGTAACGCTCTACTAAATAACCTAATAAAGGATTATAGATATACGTCGCACCCATTTGGATAATTGCCACGGGAGCAGCAACTGATGCATAAATGCCTAGAGCAGAATCTCCGAATGTATAAGATAAATACTGCCTTGGAATATTCGGCGCCGCAGAAGCAGCAATGCCGCCCAGAACGATGGGCAAACAGCCACATAGGAAAGCTCTGACCTTCGCTTGGGTAATTCCAAGTTTGATTGCAGAGATTCGATTTGATCTCGGATAATCGTAAATAACACCGATACCTATAGTCACTACCGTCATTAGCAACAATGCACCTTCGAGGCTATTTAACAGCCCAAAGACAACAATGAACGAAAGGAGAGAACCAATGCCCTGCATTATGAGGGATTTCCCAATATAGTCCATCCTATGGCCAACCTGATCATTGGCATGCATGACATCAATAACTAAGCCGGCGGTTTTATAGAGAGCATACAAAAGAACAGCAGGCACCGTATCAATACGACACGTCGCAATGGAATAGACGGCCAACATTGCAAACGCCATAAACGTAGTAAAGAAACGAAAAGTCAGGTATTCACCAGCAGAGTTTTTCCTTTCAACATCTGCAATTTGTACCGTGTACATCCTGTATTGGGCCAATTGAGAAAACATGTTGAAAATAGACATAGCAAGGGAATAAATTCCAGCAGCACTATATCCATCAGACAGTCGAACGACCAATATAGTGATTAGCCATTGACAGCCTAAATTCGTCAACGAGCCAACGGTATTCCAGAACATATTGTGTTTAATCGAAAGAGTCTTCTCTGTGGCTTCCACAAATATAAGCGCCCTTCTGAACAAGTCGCGATTCGGATACGAAGCTATTTTGCTTCTTTAATCATGTTTAAAATCAAAAGAAACAGCCAATTCGGTACAAGTCGCATAACGATTTCAGCTTTAGCAATGGACGGGCAAGCTCGTCGATATTTAAGCAAGCCAATTATGGAGCGTCGCTCTCTTGCATCGGCGAACCCCATTATTTCCTTTAGGTGCGGTGAATCAGGAAATCTTTCGGCAAATTGCTTAGCTGTATCAACCCTGTTTTTAACTCTTGTTAAATACCAATCATCTTTTGAAGCAACACCCGCAAGGAATCCAGTTTCATTCCCGCCATGTCGACGATACTTAACCAAGGGAGTCGTTGTAAAACTGCACTTCCCCAGTTCGCTGCAGCCCAATGTCAACCACAAATCATGTGCAGTGGATTCCGGAAAGGGAATCATCGACTTAGCAGCACTCGCATCTAGCATGAGAGCCATACCAATGCCGTAGCATACACTTGCAGCCTGAATAGTAATATCCTCTCCGGAGCACCAATTTACTTCAGGCGAATTTGGATGAGCTTTTCTGTAGCTCTCTACCAGCATGTTTCCGTTTTCGTCGATTACCGATCTATCGCAAACATCAAGAATTGAGCCTTCTTCTAGCATATGGTTGAGCGAAACTTGAACTCTGTTAGGCTCCCAAATATCATCTTGATCGCAAAATACTACGTAATCCCCTTCTGCCAAAGAGAGTAGTGCCTCGAACGATTTGACATAACCGAGATTTTTATCGCCATGATAATAACGATAGGCGTTTTTCTTTATATGCTCTTGGATAAACCCCTCTAAAGAGGCCGATTCGGGGCAGTCATTTCTGACCAAAAGCGTAACCGGAAACGTTTGTTCATCAATCGAATCAAGTTGAGCGGCGAAAAACTTAAGATCAGGTTTATATGCTGAAAGAAGTACGCATACGCCTGTACCATTTCCCTTTTCTATTTCCAAAAATCCTCCCAAAGTCATGTTTTCAAGATTAGCAAAGCAATCATTAGAGATTTAAGGTGTTGTTTATTACGCTCAAAAAAGACAGGAGAAGGCTCGGCCTTTAGATAATACATGGCGGCAAATTGAATGGTGCTCCCGTAATTTTTAACACCAACACCGACATCTCGCCCCCCTAGAGGGAGCGAGATGGTTGGCTTTTCAAAATAATCTGAAAAGGAAGCTCGTAGAGAATTAAAATCCTGCGCACCGGAAGTGCATACAGTTTATGACTGCCTTCTCATGAAACCGCTTGCCAAATCAAAGCACCTCAATTGGAAAAGAGTCCCTTAAGAATCAGTGTCTTTCTCCCACCTTTAAAGACACTTGTCCAATATCAATAGGTAACAACCTTTGTTCCATAAGGTATGTTATCGTAAATCCATTTTGCGTTCTGGATCTCAAGGCGCACACATCCTGCAGAGGATGGAACGCCCATCGTGGGATCCATCACCCGGTTACTGTTGACGTAGTAGGGCGAAGAATGGAATAGATAATCACCGTAGAACTGTGTGTAGTAATAGCAAGTATATCCATGCCCAAAGGAGTATCCCTTTCCGTAGACTTGGTACTCCCCTATCACAGTTGGCGTACTGGCTTTTCCCGTCGAACATACATATCGACGGTTTAAGGACCAATTATTCCATGACCCAGTGTAGATGCTCGTGATACAACGCGACGTATCGACAAGTATCAGCCAATTTGTATTGCTTGAATAACTTTGAGCTTTAGCGTCCATATAGTCTGACACCCACGCGCCGTTAGCCATGAAGTAATTCCAGGATCCGTCCACAACGCGCCAGCCAGTAGTCATAGCCCCACTAGCATCAAGCCAATACCAGTTGCCGCCCAAATTGAGCCATCCCGTCTGCATATAACCAGACGAATTCAAGTAATACCAATATCCGTTAACGGCAACCCAACCGGTTTTCATAACGTAAGTAGATGGATCTAAATAGAACCAGGAGCCATCCTTGCTCAGCCAGCCAGATCGTGCATAGCCAGCGGTCTCATCAAAGAAGTACCATTTTCCGTTAACGTTCTGCCAGCCGACGCTCAAGGAGCCATTAGTCGGATCAGCATAGAAAATGCAGCCACCAAGCGTCACGAAACCGCGCGCTTCGACCAATTCGCCATCGCCGTTTGAAGTAAATAACTTCCCATTGCGCAATGTTCCGCACAACGAGCAGTCAGAACCAGCAAAAGCCTTAGACGGACCATCCTGAACCGAGTCCTGGACATCTACCCATTCACGACAAGCAACAGCGCCTGAGCCTTTTGCATAATAGCTTTTCCCATTTACAGAAAAATGCCCGAGCAGCATTTTGCCGTCGACGGCAGGATCAAGATAATAGTATTGGCTACCGTCCTTCAGCCAACCCGTCTTTACAATACCCGATGCATTAGATGGCTCAGCGTAATACCAGTCTCCATCGCTCATAAACCAGCCGAGTGACAGCGCTCCCGTTGAAGAAAAATGATACCGATTCGATCCGATGGAAAAAAAGCCGGTAACCATTCTATTGTCATTTGCGATATCGAGCCAATACCAAGCGCCGTTCACCGAACGCCAGCCCGACGCAAGTGCGCCGGAACCGTCTGCGTAATACCAGTCCGTACCATCAAACGCCCAACCAACAGCCATTGCACCGGAATCCGATAAATAATAACGTGATGAGCCAACGGAAACGATTCCCCTAGACATAGCACCATCATTGGCGGGATCAAGCCAATACCAGTTATTGCCAGTTTGAAGCCAACCGGTTAAGACTTCACCATTGCTACCCCAATACCATAAACCGTTATCAAGACACCATCCATTAATCAGTCCATAGGTTCCAAGAAGATAAGGATGCCCATCGATAACACGTCGCCCAGTAACCATGGAACAGCCGTCAAGGGAGTCAAACCAGTACCATTGGCCTCCGATAAGCTGCCAACCATTTGCCAAAGCGCCTGATGGACTCGCGTAATACCACTTATTGTCAGTAAAAATCCAGCCGCAACTCATCGCGCCGTCACGAGCGGGGTCCAAATAAAACAACGAGCCGTCAACATTCTGCATTCCGGTCAAACGGCAGTCGTCAAGATAGTAATACCAGGACAAACCGTCCCATTGCCATCCAGATAGTTTTTCCGTCGTCGACGAGTCTTGGCTTTCGACAACCTGTGGATTCGAATCTTCCGCTGTTTTGCCAGCATAATCGTTGGAATCTTGAGCGAGACCGCCGCCGACAAAAGCACCCGACCCTTCCGTCGAGTCGCGCTCTACGATATCGTTATCCGCCCCCTCTTCCACGGCATAAGCAGTGCAAGAAAACGCGGGGGCGAAAACCGAGAGCGAGGCGGATAGTAGCACCAAGCCGATTGCTCGCCAGCAAATTCGATGATCAATCCGAGCATTCATTTCAGGCCCCCAACCGGTACCGACTGTCTTACAAGGAATCAATTAGATAAACGGACGGGCTGCGCCGATCACATTTCCCCTAGCGCTGACGGGATGAATACCGACACCCTGATGAGGCCAGGAGTCAATCATCATACCGCCGCCAAGTGCGATTGCGATATGCCCGCGATAATAAATCACATCGCCACGCTGAATCGAGCTGGTGCTCACGGGCATAAAGATGTTGCTTCGATACCAATTCATCGAATTGTAGGTTTGGCTTGGATCCCAGCGATGGTTATAAGGGTTGTAAACACCCATATCCATGCCAGTAGCATAAAGACATTGCAAGACAAAACCAGAGCAATCAACAGCCCCGCCGGGAGCGGTAGACCAAGGCTCAATATATTGCGTACCGATATATTCGTAAGCACGCTGAATAAAGGCATTCACGCAATCTTCCCGCGTCGCTTCGACAGAAATGCGAGAAGGAGTCACATAGGAAAAGTAGCCAGTGCAGTAGCTAGGCAACTGAACAGTCCAAGAGCTGACCTGGGGATACTGCGGAGGATTTTGCCAGCCAACCTTGTCGCACTGGCCATCGCTCCAGAAAATTCGACGCACGCCATCGATGGTTCTTGCGCCTGTTGCCATAGCACCGCTGCCGTCTAGCCAATACCACTTACCCGAATCTTTAAGCCAGCCAACATGCATGCTGCCGTTGGAGTCAAGGTAATACCATGTTCCATTGAGGCATTTCCAACCAGTTGCCATTTTTCCGTCGGCGTTTAGGTAATACCATGCACCGTCAGTAAAAACCCATCCAGTTTTCATCGCACCAGAATCGGCATCAAGCCAATACCAATCGCCATCAATCTGCAGCCATCCACGATGAATGACGCCCGTTCCGGGCTCAGCATAAAACCTTTGATTTGCAACATTAACCCAACCGGACGCAACCTGCCAGCCATCAGCTCCAGCTGTTTTTAGGATAGTACCGTTTTCGCGGATCACATCTTTGCAAAGATATCCATTGCCATCGGCATATCTTTCTACGCCGTCTTTAACGGTAATCCAGCTTGACACCACAAGTCTACCGCTCAGGTTTGCGAAACAATCGTTGCCGCCCACCTCAAATAAGCCCGTTTACATGAGATGGCTAGCAGGGTTCAGGTAATACCAACTCACGCCCTCTTTATACTAGCCAGAAATAAGCGCGCCAGATTCAGAGGCAAAATACCAGCCGTCCTCGGACTGAGCCCAACCAATAGCCATAGTCCCATTCGAATTCAAATAATATGCTGCATTGCCAAGGTCTAAATACCCAACAGACATTTTGCCGTCGGAAGCCGGATCGAGATAATACCAGGTTCCGTTAACGAGTTGCCAGCCAGTGACCGCAATACCATTAGAGCAGTAATACCAATCTACTCCATCTTTGAACCATCCATTTACGAGGCCATAGTCGCCAAAAATGTAGGTACTTCCATCGATCTCGTGACGACCTTTGAACATAGCCAGCGTCTGAGAGTCAAAATAATAGCGAGTCCCACCTATCGTCTGCCATGACGAAGCAAGTGCGCCCGATGGATATGCCCAGTACCAATTCCCGTCAACGAGAATCCAGCCGGTTTTCATAGCACCAGTGGCATCTAAATAGTATTTCCCGCTCCCGAGGTCGACAAAACCAACCTGCATTATATGGGTGGCAGGATTCAGGTAATACCATGTGCCGTCTTGATAAAACCAATCAGCAGCTAAATCGCCTCCAGCATTGGCATAAAACCAATTTCCATCTGAGTTACGTAGCCAGCAGTTCTGATATAGCGCGCCAAAAGGCGTTGCGGCATTGCCGTCATTCGCATAAAACGAAGCAGTCGATCCGCCAGCATCGGTCACATTGAAATAACCTGTCTGCATTGCACCATCATTGGCCGGATCAAGCCAATACCAATAGCCCCCGCTTTGCAGCCAGCCAGTTTGGTGTTTACCGTTTTTTCCGTAATACCAAACTCCGGACGACTCGTCTCGTTGCCAGCCATCTTTTATGACGGAAGAATTATCAGGTTGCAAATCATCGGAAACCACAGAAGAAAAATCCGCTTTTGACTCAATACTCTGAGCCTCAACGGAATCCTGTGCAAACGCGACATTCGCACTCAGGGGCAAGCAGCAAGCAGTGATTAATGACGCAGCAGCACAAACAAGCGTGGCCTTCTTTTCGAATCGATACATAAGCGACCCTCCCAGATATCCTATTTAGTTATTTTAATCCACCTTTCGAGATTGATTTTCGCTACTTTCTGTTCAGTCTATGTAGCTAAATACAATTGATTGAACATATCGTTCAATCATTCTATTCTTTTCCTAAGCAATGAACATCTTAATTGGAGGCCTGCAGTGGAACTGACCAAGCGTAACTTTACAGTTCTGTACGAATACCTAAAGAACCCATATGCCAGCCAGCGAGAAGTTGCCGAGCGCACCGGCCTTTCACTTGGATCAGTAAACGCAGCGAATAAAGAGCTCACGAATGAGGGGCTTCTCGAATCGGACAGCCTAACCGACGGCGGTTACGAAGCGCTTCATCCCTATAAGGTTGAAAACGCAGTGATATTGGCTGCGGGGCTTTCGAGCCGCTTTGCTCCCATTTCGTATGAAAAGCCCAAAGGCCTTTTAAAAGTACGTGGTGAGATCCTCATTGAGCGACAGATTAGGCAGCTGCAAGACGCAGGTATCAGCAATATCACCGTCGTTGTCGGCTATAAAAAAGAATATTTCTTCTATCTCGAAAGCAAGTTCGGCGTCTCGATTGTCGTCAACAACGAATATGCATCCAAAAATAACCACGCATCGCTTATGTGCGTAAAAGAGCGGCTTGGCAACACCTATATTTGCTCAAGCGATGATTACCTTCTAAACAATCCGTTCGAAGCATACGTTTGGAAAGCATTTTATTCTGCTCAATATGCTGAAGGCGCCACCAAAGAATGGTGCATTCAAACCGGAGCAATGGACAGAATTACCAATGTTACGATTGGCGGTTCCGATGCTTGGTATATGCTCGGACATGTCTACTTTGATAAAGCCTTCTCGCTTGCATTTAAGCAGATTCTCGAAACGGAATATAACAAGCCCGAAACAACGGACAAGCTTTGGGAAGATCTATATATCGAGCACATCAAGGAGCTCGATATGGTTATCAAGAAGTATCCTGAGGGCGAGATCAACGAATTCGATTCTCTTGATGAGCTGCGTGCCTTTGATCCGCATTTTATCGAAAACGTTGACTCCGATATTTTCGATAACATCGAGCAAGTGCTCGGCTGCTCCAAATCAGAGATTCACGACGTTTATCCCCTTAAACAAGGTCTTACGAATCTATCGTGCCACTTTAGAACCAATGACGGAGAGTACGTTTACCGCCATCCGGGAGTCGGGACCGAACTGCTTATTAACAGAAATGGAGAAGTAGCCGCACTTAAAAAGGCCAAGGAGCTCGGCCTTGACGACACGTTCATTCATGAGGACCCAAAGCGTGGTTGGAAAATTTCGAAGTTTGTACCCAACGCAAAGCAGCCTGACCCGCATGATCCTGCCCAAATGAATCGAATGATGCAGATGTGTCGTTCGCTTCACGAGAGTGGTGCAAATGTTGAAACCGAATTTGACTTCTACCTCGAAGCGAAGCGGTACGAATCACTTCTTCTGGAAAAAGGTCCCATCGACATTCCAGGCTACAGGGAAATGTCCGCCGAAATCGATGAATTGGAGCACTTTGTACAGGCCGATAATGCACCAAAATGCCTTTGCCACAATGACTTCTTTTACCTCAATTTCCTTATCGATGAGAACGACAAGTACTATCTCATTGACTGGGAATATGCTGGCATGAGCGATTACGCAAACGATTTTGGAACATGCAGTGTCTGCTGCGAGCTTTCCGAAGATGAAGTCGACCGCGCGCTTGATGCATATTTTGGGCGCAAGGCAACAAACAACGAAATTGCGCATAACTATGCGCACATTGCCCTTGCAGGATGGTGCTGGTACCTCTGGTCTCTTCTGAAAGAAGCCGAAGGCGACTTCGTGGGCGAATGGCTCTATATCTACTTCAATTACGGTGCCAAATACCTCAAAAAGGCACTGGAGATCTATCGGAAAGGTGAGTAACGATGCAATTCGGCTTTTTTAGCGGTCTTCTTTGGGGCCTTGATACAGTAATTCTTGGAATCGGCTTGGCGCTTGCGCCCTATATTGGATCGGCGGAAGCGCTTGCATGCGCCTCCATTGCGGGATCCTTTCTCCATGATGCCTTCTGTGCAATTTGGCTCTTTGGCTACATGGGAGTCCGAGGCAGACTAAAAGACACGCTCGCTGCACTTAAAACTCGTTCGGGCAAGGTCGTCATCGCCGGCGCCCTACTCGGTGGACCTATCGGAATGACCGGCTACGTATTGGCAATTAATAACATCGGAGCTGCCTACACGGCAATCATCTCCGCCTTCTATCCCGCAGTCGGAGCATTCCTTTCCTTCGTACTGCTGAAGGAGAAAATGGGCAAAGGCCAGATTCTTTCCCTTCTCGTTGCTCTTTGCGGTGTAATGACGATGGGCTATCTATCGGCCGGATCGAGCGAGATGGCAAATGCCCCCCTCGGCTTACTCGGCGCAGTGCTTGCCGTTATTGGATGGGGATCCGAAGCGGTGCTGTGCGCATGGGGAATGAAAGATGATGCCGTTGATGACGAAACAGCTTTGCAAATCCGCGAAACTACAAGTGCGCTTGTTTATGGAGCGCTCGTACTCCCCCTCTTCGGAGCATGGCATTTCACGTTGGGCGCTATCCCAAGCATGCCCACATTGATTATTGCACTCGCCGGACTCGCAGGAACTGCATCCTATCTGTTCTATTACAAGGGCATTGCGGCAATCGGAGCAGCGCGTGCGATGGCTCTGAATATCTCCTATTCGGCATGGTCAGTGGTCTTTGGCCTGATCTTGCTTGGAACAATTCCCGACATGGCATCCGTAATCTGCTGCGTTGTAATTGTATGCGGAACAGTTTTGGCAGCCAGTAACTGGGACGAACTATTTGGACGTAAGAAGACGGCGTAGCTAGATTAACAATGTAGCAAAAGGGGAGAGCTAGTCGAGCTCTCCCCTTTTAGCATCATGGCTATTCAATTACCACGGCCTGGCTATCCATCTGTTGCCACGTGCCGAAGAACACTTGGGCATTTCGCGTAACATTGCCGTTAATCGAATCCGAAAGATAGACAATTCCCTGCTCGTCATCATAGCCTTTAAGGACTACGGCATGATTACCGCCCCACAGACCATAGGAATGCCCGTTATACCAACGCGCAGCATAACGGCCTCCTGGCCAACTTCCCCATTCGGTATTCCACATCTCAACAGGTTGACCACAGGTCAGCCTGTTCTTAATGGAAGAAATTGACGAGAAAGAGACGTCTTTTGCCTGCTTGCCACTTCCAGCAGCACGCAGAAAGTTATTACCAGCAATAGTAATCGCAGGTGCGACGCATCCCATGAGACCCCCGCTGCTACGCCTTGGATTGCCATCAAAAGCGGTAACAAAATTGCCATTACTTCCCTTGGGCAAATAGTAATCCGCAATAATCGTCTTACCTAAACCGAAACCATAGTAGTTAAGCAAGTTTGTAAGGGCAACCGACTCACAGCCAGTAGGAAGTTCCGGGTACTGCGAATAGCACGGGACATCGACCCAAGCGCCAACCATTGCGCCGGATGAACTGAACTTGTAGTCAGTAGAGCCGATCCAATACCAACCGTTGCTCAACATTACTCCCCCACGTGCGGCATCAAGGTAATACCATGTGTCCCCACGGGAAAGCCATCCCGTTTTCATTATGCCAGAAGCGGAATCTAGCCAGTACCAGTTACCGCCATCGTTAAGCCAGCCGGTCGCCATTCGACCATCCGAGTTAAAGTAATACCAAGACCCAGCAATTTGCTGCCATCCAGTCAGAATTACCCCATTAGCAGAACAACAATATCGAGAACCCTGACTCTCAATCCAGCCCGTTCTGGCATTACCGTCATCGTCAATCAGCTGGATTCCCGAATCGGTCATTATGCCTTTAAGGTCAATTGCGCCGCTGGATGACGAATGATACATCCAAGACCCATCACCGTTTGACCAGCAATTAGCCATCATCTTGCCGGTACTATTAAATATGTATTCACATGATCCGATAGTTTGAACGCCCGTGGTCATGGCATGCGTCGAGGGGTCGAGCCAGTACCATGCACCGCTTAGGCTGAGCCATCCGGAGGCGAGGGCACCGGAGCCCGTCGCGTAGTACCAGGTCCCGCCGTCGAGCACCCATCCGGTCGCCATCGCGCCGGAGGCGCTGAACCAGTACGCTGAGTGTGTTTCGTCAAGAGGATTTGAGCAAAAAGAGCATCGGAAATTGAGCAGTCGCAGCATCGGAAGCGCGCACGCTTTTTGAGCGGCTAGCTCTCCTGCATGAGGGCATGGCGGACGCGGTAGGACTC
>NZ_JAWHPN010000035.1:0-19026 GCF_032584215.1 Collinsella aerofaciens
CGGCGCGCCACGGGTCAAGATGCACTAGGCCTGGACGAAGTCCGGGCCCGCGCCTTTAGACGCGAGCCCGGGGCCCGTGGGTTATACCCTAAGAGCAAACCACCCTTTTTAAGGGTGGTTCTGATTTAGTTGGCGGCGATGATGAGTGCTGGACGTGCGCCGTCGGCGGTCTTGGCGATTGAGGTGGCGACGGCGCCTTCGGGGTCTCGGTCCATCACGATGGCGTCGACATCGGTCAGCTCGGCAAAACGGTACATGCCGCGTCCGTTGACCTTACTGGCGTCCATGAGGGCGACGCTTTGATGGGCTGCGGCGATCATAGCCGTTTTGGTCTCGGCCATCTGCGGAAAGTCGGTCGTAAAGCCGCAGCCGGGAACAAAAGCGCCAGGGCACATGACGGCCAGATCGGCATGGACCATTTGGAGCGCCTGCATGGTAAGCGGACCGTACAGATAACGATGGCCTTTGCGCAGCGCCCCGCCCAGCATGACGACATCGACCGAGGGCATGCTCTCGTCAATATAATCGGCGATGGTAATGTCGGCCGTGATAACGGTGATGCCGTCGCGCTGATCAAGGAGCCGGACGAACTCGAGCGCCGTGGTGCCCGAGTCGACGAGCAGCGTGTCGCCGTCATTGACGAGCTCGATGGCGCTTTGCGCGATGGCCTGCTTGGCGGCGACGTTGACATTGATGCGGCGATCCTGCGTGGAGACGGTCAGGCGCTTGTGAAGCGAAACGGCACCACCATGTGTGCGGCGCAGCTTGCCTGCTTCGGCGAGCGCGTCCAGGTCGGCGCGGGCGGTGACGGAGGACACGCCAAAGGTCTGGGCGATTTCTGCTACCTGCACCGAGGCGTTGTGCTCGAGCATTTCCATGATGGCGGCGCGGCGTTCGTCGGCAAAAGCACGGTTGGTAGCTTGGGTCATGTCTGCTCCATTCTCGGCTAAATTTGCAGGAATTGTGTTGACTCTATTTTCGTTCATTTTCTTTTTGAGTAAGAAAACACCTTTCGATTACTTATCTTTTCTATAAAAGAAAGACGCTCAACGCCCAAAATTCAATATCGAACACGCCCACTCGGCTCCAATTCCTTCCGTTTACTTTTCAAAAACGACGGTATTGACCTGCATGGGCTCAATATCTCGCACGTGCAAAGACGCTGAATTTCATACAATGAGCGCAGTAAAACGCAAGGTAAAACGCCTTGTGAACAACTACGCCCGATGTCCAGATGCGGGCGAGGGAGAGGAGCAAACGCTCATGGCACTTGTTACCACCGAAAAGATGCTCAAGGACGCTCAGGCCGGCCACTACGCCGTCGGCGCGTTCAACGTCGAGAACCTCGAGTTTGTTATGGCCGTTCTGGCCGCTGCCGAGGAGACCAAGTCCCCCGTCATCATGCAGACCACCCCGGGCACCATCAAGACCGCTGGTCTGGACTACTTCTACGGCATGGTCAAGGCTGCTGCCGAACGCGCTTCCGTGCCCGTCGCTCTGCACCTCGATCACGGCGATGGCTACGACCGCTGCATGCAGGCTTTCCGCACGGGCTACACCTCTGTCATGATCGACGGTTCGCACGAGTCCTTCGAGGACAACATCGCCCTGACCAAGTCCGTTGCCGACGCTGGCCGCGCCATGGGCGTGCCCGTCGAGGCCGAGCTCGGCAAGGTTGGCGGCAAGGAGGACGACGGTCCCGCGGTTGAGGGCGAGAGCCCCTACACCGATCCTGCCGAGGCCAAGGAGTTCGTCGAGCGTACCGGCTGCACCTCCCTCGCAATTGGCGTTGGCACCAGCCACGGTGTGTACACGAGCGATCCGCACATTGAGCAGTCCGTGGTCAAGGCCATTCGCGACGCCGTCGACGTGCCGCTGGTTCTGCACGGCACCTCCGGTGTGCCCGATGAGCAGGTTGCCGAGGCTGTGAAGAACGGCATCTGCAAGGTTAACTACGCCACCGAGCTGCGTCAGGCCTACACCAAGGGCTTCATGGCCTACATGGCCGAGAACCCCGCCTGCTTCGACCCCAAGAAGCCGGCTAAGGAGGGTATGCGTGAGATCACCGAGCTGGTTAAGATCCGCATGACCAACCTCAACTCTGTGGGCAAAGCAGAGTAACAGCAAGGGTACTCCGATTCGCTACATATCCCGGGGAGGGACGAGGGCTTAGTTCCCCAATCGTCCTCGGGCATGCAAAAAGCCTCGCTGCGCACTTCGTGCGGCGAGGCTTTTTGCCCCCTGCGGAAAGATTGGGGAACTAAGCCCTGGTCCCTCCCAGGTTGACCTACTCGAGGTCGTCGCCCTTGTGGCGTTGGGGCGGAAAGGATGGGGCGCGAGGGGCGCTTTGTTGGTGGGGGCTAGTATGCCCTTGCTTGGTTGGGGAAGGTTTTGTCTAGGGATGCTTGGAGCTTTTCGAAGGATGCTCGCAAGTTGAGATTCTGATCGGTTGAGCGTTTGACTTTTGTGGTGGGGGAGTCGAGGAGGCCGTTTCTCTGTGTCGGGGGGAAGGAGAAAAGGTCTGCATGTTTTAGGGATGGCTGCTGTGCTGCGTCATTGGAAGAATGCATGCTTATGCGGCCTCCTCGATGTCCACCAAAAGGTTGCGCTCGGGGTATGCTGCTAGGCCCCGTGCGTTGGCAGTATTATGCAGCGGACCGTTCAAAGAAGCGCTAAAGAAAGGCTTAACCTGGTTTGGTGTTACGATGAAACCGCAGGTCAAGGTTATTGAGTAACACTCTTGAAAGGTTTTGAGCTTAAGGGCTTTCTAAGGTTTGTGGCGTAGACGTGGCGCGGACGTGCGGAGCGTGTGAATGCTCGCTGTTAGCGTTGCGGTGCCGTGGCACGCACCTGCTCGATGACCTTTTCCATCGTGGCGTCGATGCGGTCCTTTTTGAGTTCGCATTCCCAGATGGTTATGGGCGTCCAGCCCATTTCGGTGAGCGCTGCCACGGCGGCACGGTCGCGCTCGACGTTGCGACGGAACTTTGCCTCCCAAAACTCAACATTGCGCTTGGGCTGGCTGGGGTTGCACTTGGGGCAGCGGTGCCAAAAGCAGCCGTTGACGAAGACGGCGATCTTGCGGCCGGGGAAGGCGATGTCGGGCTTGCCGGGAACCTTCCATTCCAAGCGATAGCCGGTAAGACCTGCTGCCCGCAGGCGCTGGCGAACGAGCAGCTCGGGTTTGGTGTTGGCGCGCTTGTTGCCCTTCATGGACTTTTTGATGGCGGCGCGACGGCGCACCAGTTCGCGCTCGTCGGCGGAAAGGTCCGAGGTGTCGATGCCGTCGAGCAGGCCGGGCTTGGCGCGCTTTTTGCTGCGGCGTTTAGGTGCGCGCTTGGGCTTGGTGGCGGGCTCGTCGGTCGCGGCGGCCTCGGCGTCGTTGGCAGTGCCGTCGGCCTCGAGCCGGTCTTTCTTCAGCTCAATCAGAGCATTAATGAGCCCCTTGTCGGCGGGCATCCATTCCACCGTGGCAAGTGAGGTGCGTGGAATCCAGCGGATATCGAGCTGGCGGTCGTGCTTCTGCGGCTCATCGGATTCATCGGCCAGCGAGCAGTAGTAGCACTCCATCGAGAGATGAAAATCGGGGTAGTCGTACTCAACGGTGTAAAAATCGCGCAGGTTGGTGACTTTTACCTGCAGCTCTTCCATGAGCTCGCGGCGCACGGCGTCTTCGGGTGTCTCGCCGTGCATGAGCTTGCCACCGGGGAACTCCCAAAGTCCCTGCATGTCGCCGTAGCCGCGCTGCACGGCAAGTAGCTCATCGGATCCTTCCTTGCGAATGATCCCAGCGGCAACATGAACAGTCTTCAACAGGAGTCCTCTCTCAACGTCAACACGTGGCAGGGTAGCTATCCGCACCTTACACAACGGTAAGGCAAGCGTAAGCCATATCGATGGTAGCTGACTCGTCTTCTTGCGACTATAGATGCCGTAGACTAATCGCAAGAAAGGACTCGGTATGCAAACCACGCACATGGCGACCCCGGTACTGGAGGTCGCGCATCTCGAAAAGGTATATGGAGCGCTGGGCAACGTGACCCGCGCGCTCAACGACGTCAGCTTTACCGTCAACCGTGGCGAATTTGTTGGCATCATGGGCGCTTCGGGCTCGGGCAAGTCGACGTTGCTCAACTGCGTTTCGACCATCGATAGCGCCACAAGTGGCACGATCCGCATCAACGGCCAGGACGTAACACGCATGAAGCAGGCTAAGCTTTCGCAGTTCCGCCGCGAGGAGCTCGGCTTTATCTTCCAGGACTCCAACCTGCTCGATACGCTCACGGCACGCGAGAACATCGCCCTACCGCTCACCATCGCCCGCGCAAACTCGGCAGAGATTTCGACCCGCGTGCAGGATGTGGCAGCGCGCCTGTCCATCAGCCAGGTGCTCGACAAGTATCCCTACCAGATGTCCGGCGGTCAGCAGCAGCGCGTTGCCGCGGCTCGCGCGCTCGTCACCGACCCCACCATGATCATGGCCGACGAGCCTACCGGCGCCCTCGACTCCAAAAGCGCCCGCCTGTTGCTCGAGAGCCTAGAGGCCCTCAACCGCCGCCTGCGCGCCACCGTGCTCATGGTCACGCACGACAGCTTTGCCGCCAGCTACACGAGCCGTGTGCTGTTTATCCGCGACGGCAAGATCTTCACCGAGCTGCGCCGCGGCGACACCGACCGCCGAGAGTTCTTCGACCGCATTATGGAGGTCGTTGCCATGATGGGCGGTGAGGGCTCCGATGCTCTGTAAACTCGCTTGGGGCAACGTCCGCCGCGCCGGCCGCGACTACCTCGTCTACCTTTTGACGCTCACCCTGGGCGTCACGGTCTTCTATGCCTTTAACACCATCTCGATGCAGGTCGACATCGCCGGCATCGATGAAAAGGGCTTGGCGCAGGTTATGGGCAGCATGCTCGGCAACCTGACGTACTTTTTGGCCGGTGTCATGGCCTTTTTAATGGTGTATGCCAATAACTTCATCATGAAACGCCGCAAGAAGGAGTTTGGCCTGTACCAGGTGCTCGGCATGGGGCGCGGACGCGTCGCCACGATCATGGCGCTCGAGACGGTGATTGTCTCGGTCGTGGCCTTTGTCGCCGGCATTGTGCTGGGTGTGGGACTCTCCCAGCTCATGACGTTCTTTACGGCCTCGCTCTTTAAGACACAAATCGCCAATTTCCACTTCTTTTTCTCGGTGCATGCGTTCAATCTGACCCTTGCCTGCATGCTCGTAATGTTTGTGCTCACGCTGCTGCTGAACCTTCGCGCCGTGCGTCGTACTAAACTCATCGAGCTTATGGGTGCCGAGCGTCGCAACGAGAGCATCAAGACACGCAACCCCTGGATCGCGATTGCCATCTTTGCTGTGGGCGTGGTGCTTGTGGGCGTGGCCTATTACCGTCTGCTACGTGATGGGTTCCCGCTAACCGCGACGGACAGCAAGCTGCAAGAGGCCATGAACCAGTTTGGTATTACGACCGCTATGGTTACCGTGGGCACCTTTGCCCTGTTCTGGGGACTCTCGGGCATGCTCATTAAGCTGCTGCAGAGCCTGCGCAGCGTGTATTGGCGCGGCCTCAATATGTTTACCGTGCGCCAGCTTGCGGCCAAGGTCAACACGGTGTGCTTTTCGATGGGCGTCATCGCGATGCTCCTGTTTTTGGCTATCACCTCGGTGACGTGCGGTATGTCAATTGCCAACGTGATGAACGAAAACCTGGAGCGCTATAATCCGGCCGACATGTCGCAGACGTATATCTATTACGCGCCCGATACGCTCGACTACTACAAAGAGTATGTCAATCCGTCTGAGGCCGATCGCATGGTGCTGGCCGATAGTACGGTCGATTTGTACTCCGCATGGCACGGCGATCGTGTCGACCCCGATAACGTTGCAGACGGTATTAAAGGCAAGTCGGCGGAAAACAACGACGAGACCGGCAAGAAGGTCAATATCGCCGATGTTGCCGGCGAGCATGTGCAGATCGATTCGTATCTGAGCTACCCGCTTGGCGGCTCGGATCCATCGGTGACTCCAAGTGAGATGTGCAAGACCATGGGCGAAAAGCTCCCCAAGGCGTTCGAGGGCAGCAGCGCCGACATGACAGGCCTGTCTGTGACGCCGGCAAGTCAGTACAACAAACTGCGCCAGATGATGGGCAAGGAGCCGGTGCACATCGGTCACGACCAGTATTTGCTCACGTGTGATATGGGCGGCGAGCTGGTCGACCTGTACACCAAGTATATGGCTGGCGGCCATACCCTTACCTTGGGCGGGCATACGCTCAAGCCCGCAACCGATAAGTCGGACGAAGATACGGCGGCCATCGCCAACTCGGCGATGGGCAGTAATGGGGGTACCGTCGTCGTTGCCGACGAGCTGTTGTCCCAACTTAATCTGCAGCCGTATTCCAGTAGCCTGCTCGTTAACTACAAACAGGGGATGGATACGACCGAGGCAGACGAGAGCATTAAATACACTGTGCTCGACAATCTGCTCGTTGACGGCAAGGAGTCGGGGTCGTGGGGAACCTTCATCACACGCTCCGAGATGTACACGCAGGCAGCGCAAATGAACGGTCTTATTAGCTACCTAGCCATCTACATCGGCTTTGTATTGGTCGTTGCATGCGCGGCGATTCTGTCGATCCAGCAACTCTCCAACGTGGCCGATGGCAGCCGCAGCTATCGTGTGCTGGCACAGATCGGCTGCGACGACCGCCAGATTCGCCATTCGGTGATGGCGCAACAAGCGGTATTCTTCCTGTTCCCGCTGGTAGTGGGCCTGGCGCACTCCTTTGTGGCACTTAAGGTGATCATCGAGCTGGTGAGCATTTTCGGAAATATGAGCATCGGCGGCACCGTGGGCCTCACCTGCGCGATCTTCCTGGCAGCCTACGGCGGCTACTTCCTGGTGACCTACCTCATGAGCACCGGCATGGTGCGAGCCGCCATCGCCACCCGCTACAGCGAGTAACAAGCGGGCAAAACCGTCGCAAAATTAGAGGCGTATGACCGCCGCGAAGGACCAGGGGCCCTTTCGCGGCGGTTTTTGCCAATCTGGTGCGTCTCAGATACAAGTGAGTAGACTTTTTTGAACCTGCCGAGCACATCGCGACAAATGATCGATGAAACCGCAGGTTAGAGCTGTGGCGTTTTAGGGCGTGCTCGGCCTTCTGCAAAAAGCCTACTCACTTGGTTTTTCTGCTAGAAGACCGCCACGAGGGAAGGCAACTCCCTTACGTCGGTTTGGACGTTTGCCCAGATAGCCGTTGGGGACGTCCCCAACGGCTACCCAAGGAATGTCCCTGACTGCCGGCAGAAAAAGAACGTCCCTAACTGCCGCATCAAACGAAAGGGCGCTGACCTTCTGGTCGCGCCCTTGAAGTTGAACGTCAGATTGTCCAAATGCGGCCCGCGCAGCGTCGAGCCGTTACGGCGTTTGGTAAAACGCCGTAACCTACACCCGTTCCGCGATCTCGTGGATGAGGTAGTCGGTCTTTTCCCAGCCCAGGCACGGGTCGGTGATCGATTTACCAAAGACGCCGCCGTCGACCGGCTGGTTGCCGTCCTCCAGGTAGGACTCGATCATAAAGCCCTTGACTAGCTTGGAGATGGACTCGTTGCGGCGGCAGCTGTCGAGCACCTCCTTGCAAATGCGATACTGCTCCAGCGGACGCTTGCCCGAGTTGTCATGGTTGCAGTCGATGACCGCTGCCGGATTGGCGTAGCCGGCATGCTCGGTATAGCGCTCGGCCAGGCGCTCGAGGTGCTCGTAGTGGTAGTTGGGGTAGGTGCGACCGTCGAGACCGATGTAGCCACGCATGACGGCGTGCGCGAGCGGGTTGCCGTCACACTCGACCTCCCAGTTGCGGAAGATGAAGCTCTGGTGCGCCTGCGCGGCGTAAATGGAGTTGAGCATAACGGTGGTAGAGCCGGCAGTGGGATTCTTCATGCCGACGGGTACCGAAATGCCGCTCGACACCAGGCGATGCTCCTGGTTCTCGACCGAGCGCGCACCCACGGCAACATAGCTCAGCAGATCAACGAGGTACTGGTAGTTGGACGGATAGAGCATCTCGTCGGCGGTGAAGAAGCCCGTTTCCTCAATAACGCGCAGGTGCATGTGGCGGATGGCCTTGACGCCCTCGAGCAGGTCGTCGGGAGCCTCGGGGTTGGGGTTGTGCAGCAGGCCCTTGTAGCCGGTGCCCTTGGTGCGCGGCTTGTTGGTGTAGACGCGCGGAATGATGATGAGCTTGTCCTTGACCTCTTCGGCGGTCTTGGCCAGTCGGTTCATATACTCGAGCACCGAATCCTCGCGGTCGGCAGAGCACGGGCCGATGATGAGCACCTTACGTGCGTCCTCGCCGGTAAAGACTTTGGCGACCTCGGCGTCAAATGCCTGCTTTTTGGCGGTAAGCTCGGCAGAAAGTGGCATTTCCTCGCGGATCTCCATGGGGATCGGCAGCCTGCGTTTGAATTCCATGGCCATAGGGGTCTCCTCAATCTATAGAAAGAGCAATAAGCGTATTGTCGAATGCTCGGCATTATCCGCTGTCGCACGCTAAAGTGCAAGCCCTTGCCACCCCGAAACCTGCCAAAAGGGACAGGTTTATTTTGGCAGGTTTTATATGGGGGAACGTCGGCGGATACCGGGAGGGAGTGGCGTCGCGCGGGACCCTAAGGCTATTGTCGGTTCCCCAGGAAACACCCTGTGGGCAAAAAATGCCAAATATGAGTACGGTTGCTAGCTTAGTAGCATATTGCCTTCGCAAAATAATAGACATAACAGCAAAATATGTTCATTAACGCAAACACATATAAGTCCGCTATAGGGCTGTTTGATCAATTTAGGGACGCGTGTAAGCCGTGAAAACGGCATTTGGGGCTGTTTTGGCTGTTACTAAAAGGGTAACAGTACTCATATTTGCCATTTTTTTGCCCACGGGGCCTCGAAGGGGCTGTCAATCAGGTCCCAGGGGAGGCGGTTTGAGGGTCGCAGAGCAAAAACGGGGGCGCAGGTTGTCCTGCGCCCCCGTTTTCTGGGCATTGCGGTTGTTTGCCGCCGGTTGTTACGCCGCCTCGTCGAACTGCGAGTTATACAGGTCGGCGTAGAAGCCACCCTGGGCGAGTAGCTCGTCGTGTGTGCCCTTCTCGACGATGTCGCCGTCGCGAATTACCAAGATTACGTCGGCGTTGCGGATCGTGGACAGGCGGTGCGCGATGACAAAGCTGGTGCGGCCCTGCATCAGCGCATCCATGGCGCGCTGAATGAGCTCCTCGGTACGTGTGTCGACGTTGGAAGTCGCCTCGTCCAGAATCAGCGCCGGGCGGTCGGCCAAAATGGCACGGGCGATGGTCACGAGCTGGCGCTGACCCTGCGACAGGTTGGTGCCCTCCTCGTTGATCATAAAGTCGTAGCCACCGGCGAGCGTATGAATAAAGTGGTCGCAGCGTGCGGCGCGCGCAGCGGCCTCGACCTCGGCATCGCTCGCGTCGGGGCGTCCGTAGCGGATGTTCTCGCGGATGGTGCCGTTAAACAGCCAGGTGTCCTGCAGCACCATGGCAAACTCGCCGCGCAGTGCAGCGCGGTCCCAGTCGCGCACATCGACGCCCTCGACACGCAGCGAGCCGCCGTCCACGTCGTAGAAGCGCTGCAGCAGCTTAATGAGCGTGGTCTTGCCGGCGCCGGTGGGGCCGACGATGGCGATGGTCTGGCCGGGCTGTGCCTCGCAGCTAAAGTCGTGGATGATGGTCTTGTCGGGCGTGTAGCCAAACTTGACATGGTCAAACACCACGTGGCCGGGGCGCTTCTCGGGAATCTGCGCGTCGGCCTTCTGCTCCTCCTCGGGCGCGGCCAGGAACTCAAAGACGCGCTCGGTGGCGGCAGCCATCGACTGCATCGTGTTGCTCACGTTGCCCAGCTGCTGCACGGGTTGCGTAAAGTTGCGAACGTACTGGATAAAGCTCTGGATGTCGCCGGGCGTGGCATTGCCGGTCAGCGCGAGCTGCGCGCCCACCACGACGACGCCCACGTAGCCCATGTTGCCCACCAGGCTCATAAGCGGCATCATCAGGCCCGACAGGAACTGCGAGCGCCAGCCACTAATAAAGAGGCGGTCGTTTTGACGGTCGAACTCTTCGATCGAGGCCTCGGCGCGGTCGAACACCTGAATGACGTTCTGGCCGGCAAAGTCCTCCTCGATAATGCCGTTGACGGCGCCCAGAACCTGCTGCTGCTCGCGGAAGTACGGCTGCGAGAAGTGAATCATCACCATCAAGATAATTGCGGCTGCCGGTAGCGTGAGCACGGTGACGCCGGTGAGCGGCAGGCTGATCGAGAGCATCATGATGAGCACGCCGATAATCTGCGTGACCGACGTGATAAGCTGCGTCACGCTCTGGTTGAGCGACTGACCCAGCGTATCGACGTCGTTGGTGATGCGGCTGAGTACGTCTCCCTTGCTGTGGCCGTTGAAGTAACTCATCGGCACGACGGCAATCTTGGCGGCGATTTCCTTGCGCATGCGGTAGCAGATCTTTTGCGTGACGCCGGTCATGAGCCAGCCCTGGACCAGGCTGCAGACAGAGCTCGCCAGATACAGGCAGAGCAAAAAGCCGAGCGTCTTGGCGATCCAGTCAAAGTCAACGTCGCCGGTGCCGTTGACCTTGGCGACCAGGCCTTCGAACAGCTTGGTCGTAACCTGGCCGAGCACCTTGGGTCCCACAATGTTAAAGATGACCGAGCACACGGCAAAGGCGACGGCGGCAAACACGGCAATCTTGTGCTGGCCGATATAGCCGAGCAGCTGCCTCATGGTGCCCTTAAAGTCCTTGGCCTTTTCGCCACGACGCATGCCACCCATGCGGCCCATGGGACCACGCTGGCGGGTGGGCTTGGGAATCTGAGTCTTGGTCTCGTCTGCCATTAGCGCTCGCCTCCTTCCGTGACGGCTGCAATTTCTTCTTGGGTAAGCCCCAGCTCCTCGGCGGAAAGCTGCGACTGTGCGATCTCCAGGTACGCCGGGCAGCTGCGCAGCAGCTCCTCGTGCGTACCGGTGCCCACCACGTGGCCGTCGTCGAGCACAATGATCTGGTCGGCGTGCATGATGGTCGCGATGCGCTGGGCCACGACCACGAGTGCGGCGTCGGTAACGTTTTTGGCCAGCTCCTCGCGCAGGCGCGCGTCGGTCTTGTAGTCGAGGGCGCTAAACGAATCATCGAAAACCACGACCTCGGGCTTTTTGGCCAACGCGCGGGCGATGGCCAGGCGCTGGCGCTGACCGCCCGAGACATTGGAGCCGCCCTGGCTGATAGGGGAGTCGTACCCGTCCTCGCGCTCGGCGATAAAGTCCTCGGCCTGGGCGACGCGTGCTGCCTGGCGCATATCCTCGTCACTCACCATGTCGCCGGCAAACTTGAGGTTGCTCTCGACGGTACCCGAGAATAGACGACCCTGCTGCGGAATATAACCGATGCGGCGGCGCAGCTCAGAGAGGGTCATGTCGCGCACATCGATGCCGTCGAGCGAAATGCTGCCGCCCGTGACGTCGTACAGGCGCGGAATCAGCTGCACGAGCGTGGACTTGCCCGAGCCCGTGGAGCCAATAATGCCGAGCATCTGACCGGCATGCGTGGTGAAGTTCACGCCGCTGATGACATCGGCGCGGGCATCGGGATACTGGAAGCTCACGTCGTGGAAGGCGAGCTCACCGCGCGGCGCGCTGGCCGCGGGCAGTTTGGGCGAGACAGGGTCGTTGATGCTCGTGGGACAAGTGATGACCTCTTCCACGCGCTCGGCTGCGACCTCGGCACGGGGCAGGATGACCGAAACCATGGTGAGGATCATAAACGCCATGACGATCTGCATGGTGTAGGAGATAAATGCCATCATGTTGCCGACCTGCATCACGCCGTCGGACACGCCCTGCGCGCCAAACCAGACGATAAGCACGGTGATGCAGTTCATGACGAGCATCATGAGCGGCATCATAAAGCTCATGGCGCGGTTGGTGTAGAGCTGCGTGGTCATCAGGTCGAGCGAAGCCTTGTCAAAACGCTCGAGCTCATGTTCTTCGCGGTTGAACGAGCGGATGGGCATAAGGCCGTCGAGCAGCTCGCGGGCGGTAAGGTTCACGCGGTCCACAAAGCTCTGCATCTTTTTGAACTTGGGCATGGTGAGGCCCATGAGCACGCCGACAACGGCCGAAACCGCGATGATGGCCACGGCGATGGTCCACTCCAGGCCGGTGTGGTTGGCCAGGACGCGCATGACGGCGACGATGCCCATGACCGGTGCCATCAGGCACATGCGGATAAACAGGGTTGTAGCCATCTGGATTTGCTGAATGTCGTTGGTGCAGCGGGTAATGAGCGAGGCCTGGCTAAATTTGCCCACCTCGGCCGGCGAGAAGTGCATAACCTTGTTGAAGGCCTCGCGGCGCAGGTCGCGGGCGATGGAGCAGGCGGTGCGCGAAGCCACGGCACCGGTCAGGATGGTGGCGACGAGCGACACCAGACACAGACCAAACATCGTGGTCGCCATGCGGCTCAGGTAGGCGTTCTGCACGTCGGCGGGGTCGATGCCCTGTGCCTTGTACTCGTCCTGTACATAGCTCACGGCGCGCTGGGTGACGATGGAGCCCGACATGGAGCCCATTTTGTCCGCCATTTGGTTGGCGCCCTCGACGAGCTTGTCCTGGTCGATTAGGCCGCCTTCAACGCCCAGACGCAGGCTCTTCATGGTGATCTTGCCGCCGTCGGCATCAATCTGCTTTTGCATGTTCTGCGCCGCTGCGGCCTTCTGCTGCATCTCGGCGAGCTGCTCGGGCGTCATCGCTGCCATTTGCTCGGGGGTGGGCATGGCCTGGGCAGCGTTGTTGTCTTTCTCGCTGGACGAGCCCATCATGTCGCCCATGGAGTCGGCGTCGATGCCCTGGTTGAGCGAAAGGAGGACAGTCTCGGGCAGGCTCATAATGTCGGCAATCCTGCCTCCATCGGCACGCTCTTCCTCGGTACCCTTGTACGTTCGAATGCCGTTTTTGTCAGCCTTGCCAAACACGGCCTCCACAGCCTTGGCGTCCTTGGCGCTCATAAAGAGTAAGAGGTCGTCGAGCGATTCGGCGCGAATGGTGTCGGGCACGGGCGAGGCGATGCCGCCTTGCTGCACGCCCACGTCGACGATGTCGCTCATATAGGTAGGCAGTGCCAGATCGGCGTTGCAGCTGATTACGATAAGTACGATAGCTGCGAACAGTGCCAGGACATGCTTTTTAAAGAGCTTGAGAATCCTCACTCGGCATCTCTCCTTTCTTGATTGCGGTCGATAATTTCGTTGGCACGCCTTAGAAGACGCACCATCTCTTGGGTATCTGTTTCGCCGAGCTGCTCGAGGAAAGCCGCAGTGCGGTCCTCGAATTCCCGACGTTTGATTTCTAGATCCTGGAATCCTTTGTCGGTCACCGTGACGTGTACGCGACGACGGTCAGTCTTTGAGTGCTCGCGCTCGATCCAGCCCTTGGCCTCGAGGGCGCGTAAGATATTGGCGATGCGGGCGCTCGAGACCCAGGCGCGATCAGCGAGTTCGCTCGGCGTGAGCGAACCGCCGGCGCGCATGAGGGCGCGCATGACGGTCATTTCGCCGCCGAGGGCTTTGTCCGCAAAGCGCGAAATGCGCTGATGCATGCTGCCGAACTCGGTAAGGAGCTGACGCCCAAGCTCACGGAAATCGGTATCTTCCACCGAAAACCCCTAACACTAGAAACTATTTTCGGTGGAAGATGATACCCCCATACGCGGGCCTCATACAGTGGGCAATATTAAGAGCTCATTAAGACTTAAAATCATTCAATTGATGAAGCGTTTCAAATAACTATTATACACGCGGTTAGGCGAGGGGTTGTCACCACCATGACGACTGGGACTCATATAATCGCCACGTGCGATGCTCCAACTTCCCGCAAGGAGACACCTGAATCAAGGGGGTTGGAGTCATGGCATTTGACTTCACGGGCAAGACCGCGATTGTCACGGGCGGCACTCAGGGCATTGGCCTCGAGATCGCCAAGGGCATCGTCGCGGGCGGCGGACACGTCGCGCTCATCGCAAGGAACGCTGCTAAGGGCGAGGCCGCGGTGGCCGAGCTTGGCGAGGGCAACAAGTTCTATCAGCTCGATGTCGCTGATGCACCCAAGGCGCGCGAGACTGTCGAGCAGATTTTTACGGACCTGCCTCAAACCAATATCCTGATTAACTGTGCTGGCGTCATCAGCACCAAGAAGTTCGACGAGATCGATGACACCGAGTGGCGTCGCACCATCGACATCAACCTCAATGGTACGTTTACCATGATGAATGCCGTGTACCCGCACTTTAAGGCGGCCCATGCCGGCACTATCGTCAACGTGAGCTCTGTTGCTGGCAAGATCGGCGGCGGTCTGCTCGGCACCGCTGCCTACGCGAGCTCCAAGGCCGGTGTTAACGGTCTAACCAAGGCAGTCGCCAAGGAAGGCGGCAAGTTCGGCGTTCGCTGCAACGCTGTGTGCCCGTCGCTCACGTTGACCGATATGACCTCGATTCTCTCTGACGAGAACTCCCAGCGCATCATCAACGGTATTCCTCTGGGCCGCGCCGCCCAGGCCAGCGAGCCTGCGCAGATGGTACTGTTCTTCGCTTCCGACCTCGCCAGCTTCGTGAACGGCGAGATCGGTGACTGCGACGGCGGCATCGTCCTGGACGGGTAATACCCCGCGGTGATCGTTTGGCGGCGACCCTGGCGACTCGGGGTTGTCGCCTTCTTTCTGACATAGGCGCGTGCGGCTACGATTCGCATGCATCCAAAGGAGATATATATGAGTGAATCGACTGCGGTGGAGGCGCCGGCGGCAAAGGAGCCGTTCTTTAAGATGTCCTCCATCCCGGGCGCCAATATCTTGGTGCCGCTTCTGTTGGGCTGCCTGCTCAACACGCTATTCCCCGACCTGTTTAAAACGCTCGGTAGCTTTACGCTTGGCATGACCCAGCAGGGTGCAGGCCCGCTCGTGGGCGCTTTTTTGCTTATCGTCGGTACGACGATTTCGTTTAAGAGTGCTCCTGCCGCCGCTGCCCGCGGTGCCATCATCATTGCCGTCAAGCAGATCGTGGTCGTTGCCGTGTCGCTGCTCATCCTTTATGTGTTCAACGACAACCTGTTTGGCATCTCTGCCATGGTGATGCTGGCGGCTTGCACCGGCGCCAACAACGCTATGTACGCTGGTCTGATGGGCACCATGGGCAATGAGGCCGAGCGTGGCGCCGTCGCCATCACCACGCTGGTTGTCGGCCCTCCGGTCACGATGATCGTGCTCGGCGCTGCCGGTCAGGCTCCGATCGGCTGGTCGCTCGTGGGTGCCATTCTGCCGATCGTCATCGGCATTATTCTGGGTAACCTGTTCCCCAGCTTTAAGAAGATGATGGCACCGGCACTTTCCGCCATCATCGTGCTCGTCTTCTTTGCCATGGGCTCGACCATGACCTTTGGCCAGCTCATTAATGGCGGTCTCCCCGGTATTCTGCTCGGCGTGATCTGCTCGGTGGTCTTTGCAATTCCCGTTATCGCGGTCGATAAGCTCACGGGCGGTACGGGTGTCGCAGGTGCGGCCATTTCGAGCTGCGCCGGAGCCAATGTGGCCACGCCTGCTGCCATGGCAAGCGTCAACGAGGCCTTGTACGGCGGTGCGGTGCTCGCGACGGCTACGGCACAGGTTGCTGCCTGCGCAATCGTGACGGCTATTTTGACCCCGCTGGTCACCAGCTGGTGCTACAAGCATTTTGAGGGCCAGGGCAACGGCGATAGCAAGGCGACGACCGACAAGGCCGCCGCAGCCGCCTAATGCCAAGCGGCAATCAAAGCTAAAAACTAGCTACGCCACAGGGCGGCCACGGGGGATCCCGTGGCCGCCCTGCAGTTTCTGTAGGGTCTATGAGACACTTTACCCTGCTAAAGCTGGCATAACAGCTAGAGCGAACGTCGTACGAAGGCAAGGAAAAATAACATACAAATCGGTGAACGGTAGTTGTTCGCGCTCGCATTTCCTGCGGGTTTGTAAAAAACGCCCTTATGATATAAAAAAAGAAACATATAACAGCCCAGATGGAGAGGGTCGCTATGTTATCCTTCTCAGACGGGTGAAATCTTGGGTTTTGGGTTGTAGTTCCAAGGTGGACAAACGTTTTCCCTGCACCAACGTGTGGTGAAGAACGGAAGAAGCCGGTAGTGCAAGCCGAAAATTCAAGAATTCAATAAGCAGCGGTGTGAGAGAGCGCCGCATTACACGTAACTAGGAGCGTGGTTACACAATGCAGGAGGCATGGGAAGGCTTCAAGGAAGGCATTTGGACGGGAGAGGTTGACGTCCGAGACTTCATCCAGAAGAACTACACCCCCTACGAGGGCGACGAGTCGTTCCTCGTCGGTCCGACCGAGCGTACCAAGGAGCTGTGGGGCGAGGTTCTCGACCTGCTGCTTAAGGAGCGCGAGCAGGGTGGTGTCCTCGATATGGACACCAAGATCGTCACGGGTATCGTGAGCCACCCCGCTGGCTACATCGATAACGCCCACCGCGAGAAGGAGACCATCGTCGGTCTCCAGACTGACAAGCCGCTCAAGCGCGCGCTGCACGTCAACGGTGGTATCCGCATCGCTTGTCAGGCTGCCAGCCAGCACGGCTATAAGGTCGACGAGAACGTTGTCGAGCGCTACACCTTCGAGCGTAAGACCCACAACGCTGGCGTCTTCGATGTTTACACTCCCGAGATGCGTGCTTGCCGCTCGGCTCACATCATCACCGGTCTGCCCGATGGCTATGGCCGCGGCCGCATCATCGGCGACTACCGTCGTGTTGCCCTGTACGGCGTCGACTACCTGATCAAGGACAAGGAGGCCCAGAAGGCTTCCACCCCGACGGTCATGACCGCCGACAACATCCGCGATCGTGAGGAGCTGCAGGAGCAGATCCGCGCCCTCGGCGAGCTCAAGATGATGGCCGAGACCTATGGTTTCGACATTTCCAACCCTGCTACCAACACGCAGGAGGCCATCCAGTGGATGTACTTCGCCTACCTTGCTGCCGTCAAGGAGCAGAACGGCGCCGCTATGTCCATCGGCCGTACCTCTACGTTCATCGACATCTACGCTGAGCGCGACCTTGCCAACGGTACCTTCACCGAGGAGCAGATCCAGGAGTTCGTGGATCACTTCATCATGAAGCTCCGCATGGTCAAGTTTGCCCGTACCCCCGAGTACCAGGCCCTGTTCACCGGCGATCCGCAGTGGGTCACCGAGTCCATCGGCGGTATGGGTGTTGACGGCCGTACGCTCGTTACCAAGATGAGCTACCGCTACCTGCACACGCTCGAGAACATGGGCACCAGCCCCGAGCCCAACATGACCGTTCTGTGGTCGACCCGTCTGCCCGAGAACTTCAAGAAGTTCTGCGCCAAGACTTCTGTCGCCAGCTCCTCGATTCAGTACGAGAACGACGACCTCATGCGCGTCTATCATGGCGACGACTACGGTATTGCCTGCTGCGTGTCCTCCATGCGCATCGGCAAGGAGATGCAGTTCTTCGGCGCCCGCGCCAACCTGGCCAAGTGCCTGCTGTACGCACTCAACGGCGGTGTTGACGAGGTCTCCAAGAAGCAGGTCGGCCCCAAGTATCGCGCCGTCGAGGGCGATACGCTCGATTACGACGACGTTGTGGCCAAGTACAACGACATGATGAAGTGGCTCGCTGGCGTGTACGTCAACTCGCTGAACATCATTCACTACATGCACGACAAGTATTGCTACGAGCGTATCCAGATGGCTCTGCACGACAAGCACGTGCACCGCTGGTTCGCTACGGGCATCGCTGGCCTTTCCGTCGTGGCTGACTCCCTGTCCGCCATCAAGTACGCCAAGGTCCACCCCGTCCGTGACGAGAACGGCATCATCGTCGACTTCGAGACCGAGGGCGAGTTCCCCAAGTACGGTAACGACGACGACCGCGTCGACCAGATCGCTCACGACGTTGTGCACCAGTTCATGGAGTACATCCGCATGAACGACACCTACCGCAACTCCGTGCCCACGACCTCGGTTCTGACCATTACCTCCAACGTCGTGTACGGTAAGAAGACCGGCTCCACGCCCGACGGCCGCAAGGCTGGCCAGCCGTTCGCCCCGGGTGCTAACCCCATGCACAAGCGCGATAGCCACGGCGCCATCGCTTCGCTGTCTTCGGTTTCCAAGCTCCCGTTCCGCGATGCTCAGGACGGCATCTCCAACACCTTCTCCATCATCCCGAGTGCGCTCGGCAAGGAGGACCAGGTGTTCTTTGGCGATATCGACCTTGATCAGCTTGGCGAGTAACTATTGTTAGTGCTATACTAACAATAACGATTACTGATTAGCGCGCCGGTTTCGGCCGGCGCCTATTAATCGAAGGAGACACATTATGAAGGTTTCTGAAGTTTCCGAGACCCAGGCCGATAACCTGGTCCACATGCTCGACGCTTACGCCGAGAAGGGTGGCCACCACCTGAACATCAACGTCTTCAACCGTGAGACGCTGCTCGACGCTCAGGCTCACCCCGAGAAGTACCCGCAGCTGACCATCCGCGTTTCCGGCTATGCCGTGAACTTCCACACGCTCACCAAGGAGCAGCAGGACGAGGTCATTGCGCGTACCTTCCACAACAAGTTCTAAAGGGACTCAACTCCCGCAGGATCGCCGGGGCTGTTTGGGCTACCTCCCAAAACGTCCTCGGACATGCAAAGAGGCTCGCTGCGCACTTCGTGCGGCGAGCCTCTTTGCGTCCTGACGCTCCTATTTGGCAAGGTGTTTTTTAGAATCCATTTTGCGCTCGGCCTCGAAGGCCTGCCTGTCCCAATCGAGCGGAAGTCCGGCCTCGACCCATGCCTCGTAGGCCCTCCTTATGGGCTTGAGCTCCCTTTGGCCCCTCTCCAGCATCGAGATGTACTTCTCGCTGGTGCCCAGTATGGACGCCGCC
>NZ_JAWHPN010000036.1:0-16957 GCF_032584215.1 Collinsella aerofaciens
ACATAGTCCACTGGAACACGAGCCGGAGGCAGGTAAGATTGAAGGGCCTGACCCCGGAGGAGTTCCGGAATCAGGCCCTTGCGGCCTAGTCGCTATTTAGGGCGTCCAAGATTTGGGGCGCAGTTCAACCCAGGGAAACGGGCCTCTTTAACTGCAAAAATTCAAGCAACAGCACCGCCGCCTCTTGAACCATGTAGCCATCAATGCCCAGACAACACCAGCAAGCCGCATTCCACAAGGGATAGATTAAATTAGATAAACGCGCCTTTACGGGTGATTTTCGGACGACGGGGCCCGGCCGGCGGCGAGGTGTTTGGTAGTCGAGCGATCCCGCAGGCGAAGCCGAGGACCAGCGAGACACCAAATACCTCGCCGTCGGCCGGGCCATGTCGCGGCACCAAAAAGCGCCTGCGCACTCGATGGATTCGGATGCCCGACAGAGGCTCCTTATGGCTGCTTCCTTCCGGACCTG
The DNA here is from genome assembly GCF_032584215.1 of Collinsella aerofaciens. Lineage (GTDB taxonomy): Bacteria > Actinomycetota > Coriobacteriia > Coriobacteriales > Coriobacteriaceae > Collinsella. Next base: position 473 of record NZ_JAWHPN010000036.1, read on the forward strand.
ACCAGATTCGGAACATGTCGTCATCCGAACCCATCGAACGCGCTAGGCGCTCGGTATATCTTACCTGCTCCCGCCCGCCACGGCAAGTGGGGCGAACCCATCGGATGGATTCGCCCCACTCGTGCATATCGCTAACGGCGCCTGCGGTACAGAACCGCGCCGCCCACTGCGGTCAGCGCGCCGATGCCGGCCATGACCACGAGCGCCTCGACCGGTAGGCTGCGGTCGCCGGTGTCGGGCATGCCGCCCTTGAAGCCGTCGCCGCCGGAGCCGCTGCCGGAGCCGTTATCTGAGCCGCCGCCCGAGCCACCGCCCGGCGTACCGGGGTTCTCGGGGGTGCCGGGCTCCTCGGCGTAGCTGTTGGTGAAGACTGGCGGCACGTTGGCGTCGCCCTCGTAGGAGACCTTCGCCGACAGGTAGCCCGTCTTGGTGCCGTCGGCCGCCTCGTCGCTCACCGTGACGACGATCTTGTGCACCGCCTTGTCGTAGGTCACGTGCGCCTGGCCGTCGTCGACCTCACTCACCGTGAAGGTGTAGGTGCCGGCCTGCTTGAACGTCAGTGCATCGAACGTGACGCTGCCGTCCGCGGCGTTCTTGGCGGCCGACATGACCTTGCCGTCCCGGCTCTTGAGCTCAAAGCTAAACTGGCCCGCCTTGAGTTCGGCGCCCTTGAGCACCTTGGCGGCGCCCAGCTTGAGGGTGACGGGCGCGGCCTCGTAGCCGTTGGTGAACGTCACCGAGGTGTCGTTCGCGGCATTGCCCTCGGCATCCATGAGCTCGTGCTTGACGGCGAGCGTGCCGTTACCGGCGTCGACAACCGTCGTGCGTACGCGGTACGTCGCCCTGTCGTACGTCACGCCGCCCGCCGTGCCGGCGACCTCGCGCAGCTCATAGCTGTGCGTGCCGGGCGCGGTGTAGGTGACGGGGCTGAGCACGACCGTGCCGTCGGCGGCGTTCCTGCCCGTCGCCGCAACGCTCTCGCTGCCGTCGGCGGCAATCTCGACCAGCTGGAACTCGAACTCGCCCTCGACCAGGTCGCGGCCCTTGAGCTTCTTGTTCACCGTGATCTGGTCGGTGACGGAGCTCGGCGTCGGATTCACGCCGTAGGTGTTGGTGAACTCGAACGCGCCCTTGCCCTCGGGCGTCTCCTCTGCGGGCAGGACCTCCGCGGCGAGCGTGCCCGCGTTGGTGTCCTCGACCACCTTGACCGTGAAGGTCCTGACCGCCGTCGCGTCGTTGACCACGCCGTCGACCGAGCCGGACTCGCTCACCCGGTAGGCGAACGTCTTGGTGCGCAGGCCGTCGCCGTCGATCTCGACGTCATCGAGGTCGCTCGGCTGCCTGAACGTGACGTGGCCCAGCGCGACGTTGCCGGCGGCGTCGTTGGTCGCCTCGGTCACCGTCTTGCCGGAAGCGTCGACCGGTGCGGGCGCGCCGTCCAGCGGCTCGATCTTAAAGGTGTACTTGCCCGCGATGTCGGCCTGCGTCAGGCCAAGGCCGGCCTGGCCGAGCGCCAACGTCTTGGTGCCCGCAAGGTCGACCGTCGCCTCGCCGGCACCATAGGCATTCACGAACGACAGCGTGCCGTCGGAGCCCTCGGGATAGACCACGGCAGTGTCCAGCCCGCCCTTGCCGTTATCGGTCACCTTGACCGTGATGTCGAAGCTCGAGGCGGTCGCCGTCACGCCCGCGGGCAGCCGGTCCGTGCCGTCCTCGGATACGGTATAGGGAATGACCCATGAGCCGTCGGCGGCCCTGGTGGCGGTGCCGTCCGCCGCCATCCGCTCGAGCGCGTCGGTGGTGTAGGCGATGGGCGAGAACGCGAGCCCTGCGGCCTCGCCGTCGCCGGAGGCCCGGTTGGTCGCAGTCGCGACCACGTCGCCCTGGGCATTGCAGACGGAGAACGAGAACTCGCCCGCCGCCGCGACGCGGCCCGTCAGCGTCTTGGTGGCGTTGACGGCCACGTTGCCCTCGCCGCCGAGCGTTCCGGTGGCCCCGTAGGAGTTCTGGAACGCGACCGTCACGGGCGCGGGCGTCGCCGCGGCGTCATCCGCTGTGGAGACCTCGCTGCGTGCGACCTCGACACCGTCCTTGGCAACTGTGGTCGTGACCGTGAGCTTGCCCGTCGCGGCGTCGTAGCCGGGCGCGATGGTCACCGTGCGCGGCGCGGTGTCGTTGGTGTAGCCCTCGCCGCCGAGCTTGGTCTCGGTGACGGTGAAGCTGTAGGTCTTGCCCGCGTCGGCGTCGGTGAACCTCACGTCGCTGCCCGCAGCACCGCCGACGAGGTCGACCAGGTCGGCCTCTCCGTCATCGGCAGCGGCCACGGCGTAGGCATCCTTGTCGGTCTTGAGGCCGAGCTTGGCGGCCGTCTCGGCGTCGGCGGCCACGGTGAAGGCGAACTGCCCCGCCTCCATGGCGTGGCCGGAGAGCGTCTTGGACAGGCGCACGCCCGCGCGGACCGAGTAGTCGAGCTCGGTCGTGTAGGTGTTGACGAAGTCGCCGCCGCTCGCCTGCGCGATCGCGGGCGTCGTGGCCGTGAGGTTACCGGAGCCGTCATCGGTCACGGTCACCGTCATCGTGGCGGTGTGGCCGTCGTAGGACACGCCGGCGATGGCAGAACCGTCATCGGGCCTGACCTCGCGCACCGTGTAGGTGAAGGTCTTGGCGCGCACGCGCTTGCCGCCGAGCTCGGCGAACCCGGCGTCCTTGATGTCATCGAGCGTGTAGTGGATGGCTCCGAAGTCGAAGGCGACCCTATCGCCCGTCTTGGTGCCGGCGGCGGCCGTCACGCTGACGGTCTTGGAGCCGTCGGCAGAGCCCTCGGGCATGGGGGCGCCGCCCTCGCCCGTGAGCGCGAACTGGAAGCTATCGCCCTCGGCCCAGTCGCGGCCCTTGAGCGCCTTGGTGAAGAGCCCCGCGGTGGAGACGTCCCTGCCCTCGACGGCCGTTCCGTACGTGTTGGTGAACGCGACGGTTGCGTCGTCCTCGGTCACGGCGCCCTCGGCCTTGGAGCCGTCAGCCCCGTTGACCGTGGTCGTGTAGCCCTCGGCAGCGTCCTCGATCACGGTGTAGTGCGCGCCCACGGGCAGGCCGGCGATGGTCTTCTCCCCGCCGTCCTTAAGCGTGAAGGTCATCTTGCCGTCCGTGAACGTCACGGCGTGCTCGCCCTTGCCGAAGGTGCCGGAGACGGGCTCGCCGTCCCCGTCGGTCAGCGTGACCGCAAAGCCGAACTCGCGCTGACTGTCGCCACCGACGACCGTCTTCTTGACGGTGAGGCTGCCGGTCTTGGCGGTGTTGGCAAAGATCGCCGCCTCGACCGTGCGCTCAGCAGCGTCGCCCGCATCGTCGGTCAGCTGTGCAATCTTGGTCTTGGCAAGCAGCTTACCGGCGCCGTTGTCGGTCACCGTGACGGTGGCACGATAGGTGGCCTTCGAGAACGTGAGCGACGTCTCGTCACCCGGCTGCTCGGCGATCATATAGGTATAGGTACCGGGCTTGGTGTACTCGATGGTACCGAAGTTGCCAACCTGGGCATCCTTGTGCAGCTCAATCGTCGACACGCCGTCCTTGGCACCCTTGGGCATGGGTGCCTCACCCTGGGCAGTCAGCGTCATGGTAAAGGCATCCGATGTCATCCAGTTGCGACCGGAGATCTTCTTTTGCACCTTAAAGGCGTTTTCCACCTTCGTGGACTCCACGCTATAGACATTGGTGAAGCCTGCCTGCGTTGTCTGTCCGACGGTGCCCTTCTTGGTGTTCGCCTTGTCGGCAATTGCAAATCCGTCCTCACTCGTCATGAGGTCGCCCTTGGAGTCAAGCTCCTGCACCTCGTAGCGAGCGCCCACGGGCACGGTAACCGTCACGGAGCCGCCGGCCTTAAGCGCGATGGTGTCACCGCTCTTGATCTGTCCGCTTACATAAGTGCCGTTGGTGCCGCCGGGGCGACCGGCGTACGCAAAGGTGCCGGCCAGAGGCGTTGTGCCATCGGCCTGGTAGAGCAGCACCTTAAAGGTAAATGCCTTGTTGGGCGCGGTGATGCCTTCGGCGGCCGTGACCGTCTTGCTCAGCGTCAGGCGGCCGTCAGACACCTCGTCGGTAGTGGTGTTGGTCTTAACGGCAGGGTTGTTGCCGACCGCCACCGACGCCTGGTTGGAGATGTCGCCCGAAGCGCCACCGCTCTTAAACGCGTCCTCGGTCACGCGGACCTTAAACTGAACCGTGCCCTCCTTGCCGGCGGGAACGTCCTTCAATGCCCAGGTGAGGTTGCCGTCATTGTCCTTGGAGCCGGCATCCTTATGGTCGCCGGCGAACCCCACGAACTCGGTTCCCGCGGGAACGGCATCGGTGATCGTCACCGTGGCAGACGCACCCTCGGTGTTCTTGTAGCCGATGGTGTAGGTGAGCTCATCGCCCAGCGCCACACCCGACCCCGTTGAATCCTGAGCATCGCTCTCAGACTTCTTGGGCACGTAATTGGTCGTGGTGCCGGTATAGCTCTTGTTGCCGATCGTAACGGTGGCAGCATTGTTGATGGCGCCGACCGCACCCTGGGCGTCCTTCACAGCATCCTCGGTAATCTTGACGCGCACGCGCACCGAACCGTGGCTGCCCGCAGGCTGCTCGCCCAGGTTCCAAGTGAGCGACTGGCAACTCGCGATGCCCTTATCGGCGTTCTTACCCTCAAAGGCCTCGAACACGACGCCCGTGGGAAGCTCGTCGGTCACGGTCACCTTGGCCGGAACCAGGTTGCCATTGTCATCGGCCTCGGTGTTGACCCAGTTAATGGTGTAGACGTAGGAGTCGCCCACGGAGAGCAGCTGCCCGTCGATGTCCACATCGGGCTTCGCGACCGTGCCGATCGTCTTGACCTTATCGCGTGTGTTGTGGAAGACGATCTTGCCCTTCTCGGTACCGTCGCGATAGGTCACCTTGGACGTAAGCTTGCCGTTGTTGTTATCGGTCACCTCGAGCAGCACGCGGCACGTCGCGGACGAGTCCACGGGACGCACACCCTCGGGCAGGTCGGCCAAGCGCTCCTTTGCCACCAGGTTAAAGCTGTAGGTAGTGGTGTGGTCGGCATTGTGCAGCTTGGTGGCAATACCATCGTTGACGGCACCGGCAAGGTCAATCGTCTGCTCTTGAGTTCCACTGGTAGCATTGCCAAGCTTAAAGTGAACCTTACCAAAGTCGACCGTAGCGGTGCCGTTCTCACCCGTCTTGGTCTTACCCTCATCCATCTTTTCGAGCGAGCCGTCGGCCCTCTCCGCATACAGGTCAAACGTATACTGGCCAGACTCGATCTTGTCGCCGGAGTCCATTACCTTCTCGGCAGCAAGACCGTCGAATGTTCCGGTCGCGACATAGCTGTTGGTGAAGAACACCTGGGCCTTGGCGGTACCGTCCTTGGAGCTATAAGTCTTTGCATCATCGGTATCTTCGACATTGTTGGCGTCAAAATGCTTGACGGTAGTCTCGGTGTAGAGCGAGCCGTTGCCGCGATTCTTAACCGCAATCTCTACCGTCCAATAGGTGGAGTCGTATTGATAGCCGGGCTTGCCGCCGCCATTCTCGACAACCTTGTAGGTAAACGTCTTACCCGCATCTTTCGTCGCAAAGGTCAGACCGCCCAAAATACCGGTGTGGGACGTGCCATCGACCTGCGGCTCATCGTTTGTCACGGTGAGCTTGCCCTCGTCTGCGCGCAGCAGCTTGTTGAGTTTATCGGTTGAGGCGGGGTCTTCGCCCGTCACCGTAAAGCCAAACATGCCGGCATGCAGATCGTGGCCGCTGAGCGTCTTGACGAGCTCTAGACCGCCCTGGAGCTCGTAGCTCGTTGAAGTTTGGTAACTATTGGTGAAGATGAAGCCTTCCGAGCCGGTCGTACCATAGGCACGTGCCACAAGCTTGCCGCCCTCATCGGTTACGGTGATGGTCAGGGTATAGGTGTGCGCGTCATACGTCCACTCGCCGGGTCCGCCGTTCGGGGCCAGCTCGTTAATAGCAAACTTATACGTGCCCGGCTTATTAAAGGTGAGCTTCGAGAAGTTAACCTGATAGTGCTCTCCGTCCTTGAGGCCCTCCTTCGTTTGCTTCTGCTCGGCGTAGCCGTTGTCCGCACTCATCGAAGAGCCGGTGATGAGCTTGCTGTCGACAGCAGCCCGGGTAGCATCGTCAGCCGCGGTCATGGCAAAGGTGAACTTGTCCGGAGCATTGGCGCCGGCAACCACCTTGGTCACGGACGGAGTATAGGTTGCCGCCTCGGCAACCGTATAGGTGTTCTTGAATTTGACCGTCGCGACACCGGTGGACGTTGCATTCGAGGGGTAGATCCACTGACCCTCAAGCTCGTCGCCACCGTCACCCGGCTTGCTTACCGATGTCGTGACCCTGAGCGTGCCGTCGCCGTTATCCGCCACGACGATTCTGACCGTATGGATCGTCTCGTCGTACGTATAGCCCGTCGCCTTTTCTTTGATCTCGCTCACCGTATAGGCGAACGTCTTTCCAGCATCATTCTGCGTGAAGGTGAGCCCACCCGTGGGAACCAGGCTTGCGGTCTTGGGGGTATCCGCCTCGACGTTTGCAGTCTCGTAAACCTTGCCGCTCTCGGGAATGCCAAGCTTGTTGGCAGAGGCCTTGTCGGCAGGTTTGACGGTATAGTAGAACGTGCTCTTAGGCGAGCCGAACACCGTCGCGTCCTTGGGGTACGTCAGTGTCTTCTCGATCTGCAGACCGCCAGCAGCGCCATAGTTGAGGCTTGCCGTATAACGGTTCACAAACGAGACGGTAGGCGTCGTGGCGCCGACCTCACTTGCATCGTACTGCTGCACGTAAGTACTCGAATCTTGCTTAAGCTCGGCGATCTTTTCGTCCGTCAACACGCTCGAATCGGCGCCATCGCCCAGCAGCTCCATCACACCCGCGCCCTTGAGCACGGTCGTCACGGTGTAGAGCTTGGCGGGATTATTATCGTGCGCAAGAACCTTAACGAGCACGATGGCATCGCCGGTATAGCCGGTGTCATAGGTGTAGCCGGCAGCAGCAGGCTGGTTCTCGCAGATGCGATAGGCAAATGTACGTCCCAGGTCCTGCTCGGTGAGCGTACGGGCAAAGAGCTTCTCTTCCCCGCTTGCGCTCACCACAGCGCCGGACACGCCGGCCCCTGCCGCCTTGTTGGACAGGTTGGCCTCGGAGCCATCGACCGATGTCTGAACGCCGTTGTACCAAAGGCCCGTCACGGCAAAGGTAAACTGGCCCGCAGTAGAGGCGCGACCCTCAAGGGTCTTACTCACCGTCACGCCACCAAAGGTGCCCGATGCATGGTACGCGTTGGTAAAGGCAGCCTTGTCGGTTACGTCCTTGTCCGCATCGGAGGCACCGGTGTTGGCGTAGGTCACGCTCGGCGCGCGTAGCTTGCCCGCGTGGTTGCCCGACTTGTCCAGGTCGGTCACCACGACGGTCGCGCGGGCGGTGTGCTTGTCCATGGACATGCCCGCTTGGCCATCCTGTGCGGCGTTCTCGGTGATATTGAAGCTAAAGGTGCCCGCGCGGTTGAACGTCACGGTCGGGGCGGCTTCGGTGCCAAAGACGAACGAGGCCACGCGCCCCGACTCGGGCGCATTAGCGACAGCTTGGTTAGTGCCGATAGCAACGGCCCCATCCGTCACTGCCTTTGCGGTGGTCTTACCCAGACCAGTTGCGCTGGCATCGTCCGTAGCGGCGGCAAGGTTAAAGGTATAGCTCTCGTCCTGGTTCCAGTCGCGACCGCTCACGGTCTTCTGACCCTGCAGGGTCACGCTCGTGGGATCCAAGCTATATATATTGGTAAAGGAAGGCGTAACGTTCGTGTCCAACTGCTTTACCGAGCCGTCTTCTGCAATCTTGTAGTACTCGATCGAGGTCTGGATGCCGGCACCCTTCTTGGCGTTGCGCACCACGGCGTAATAGACCGACTTGTCGTAGTCCATGCCCTTCTTAATGCTACCGAGATTCTCAGCGAACTTGTACACGTAGGCGCGTCCCGCATCAGCCTTGGCGGTATAGGAGATCGCCGGCCACGTCACCGTACCGTCGGCGTTATTGCCCACGGTCGCGGTGTCGCCCTTGGCGCCCTGAGGCATGGGGGCCTTGATGCTCTTGTCGACCTTATCGGGATCGAACGCTGCATTGTCGTCCGCATAGCCGCCCACACGCTTGAGCTCAAAGCTAAAGGCGTTCTGGGAAAGCGGGAAACTCCCGGTGTTGTCGGTTAGGCTCTTTTGAGCATGGATGGTGATGTTCCCCTCATGCTCGTCGTAGCGGTTGGTGAAGATCGCGTCGGCAACCTCTGTCTTGGTGTCGTCGCCCGCGTCGTTGCGCTCCTGCGTCATCTTCACGCTCTCAACGACAAGAGCACCAGCTTGGTTGTCCTCCACCACGACCTCCGCTTTATAGCGGGCGGCGGAGTAGCTTATGCCGTCTGCCCCGGCATCGGAACCGGGGATAACCTCCGAGATGGTATAGGTGTACGTGCCGGGCTTGGTATAGGTGATGTCGCCAAACGTTGCCGTCTTATAGGTGATGTCGCCAACCGTTTGCGTCTGGGAATTCTTGGTAAGCTCGACCGTCGACACCTTGCTCTTGGCGCCATTGGGCATGGGGACGCCGTCGTCGGCCGTAAGCTGCACGATAAAGGTATCGCCATCGGCCCAATTGCGGCCCTCGAGCATCTTCTTGGCGCTTAGGCCATTCTTTACGGGGTTGACACTGTAGTTGTTGGTGAACTCTAGCTTGTTGCTCGCGGGAATCTTTCCGTCCTCAAGCGCGACGATCTTGCCCGTGATGGTGTTGCCGGTTCCGGACTGCTCCTCACCGCCGGCCTTGCGGCTCACGAGGCTAAAGCCAGCCGGAAGCACCGACTCGTCGGCAGAGCCGGTCACAGTGTTAACGATGCTCGCCAGCACATTGCCACTGGACGTCTCGCCCTTGGTGGTAAGCTCGCTCACGCTATACTTGTCGCCCTGCTTAAGGTCGTATACGCGAATGGTCTCGCCGGCCTTGATGGAATGGGTGTCGCCGTTCTTGAGCGTAAAGGAGTTGCCCATGGCCTTGCCATTCGCATCGAATACGTGTGCCTCATAGCCCTTCTCGGAATCCGGCAGGGTGAACTTAAACGTAAAATCCTTGGTAGGCGCGGTAAAGCCACTGTCCGCCGTCACGGTCTTAGTCACTTGCAAGCGCGCCACACGACGATCGGTATACCGCACGGCCGTTGCCGTGGTAAAGAGATGATTGAGCTGAAGCGTGCCCAGATCGGTGCCATTGGTGGCATCATTGTCTTGATAAAGGGCCATGCGGTTGATGCCCGTATCGGCAAAGATGGTCGCCAGCTGGCCGTTGCGCTCGCCACCGTCCTCGACATAGCGCAGGATGGTCTTGATGCCCCGCGCCGTCTTGTCATAGCGCATGTGCATCAGGTCGTTCGCCAGAGAAGGCGTTACACCCTCGGCGGTGCACTCCTGGCCCCACGTCAGGCTTCCGCTGGCGTCAACGGTCGCACTCTGCAGCTTGCCCTTGATGTGCGTAAGCGTGTTGTCGATCGAGTCAGGAGAGCCAAACTGTGCCAACGAGGCAATCAGCGAACCCGGGCCGCTCATGCTGCGCACGCCGTCGTTCACCTTACCGGCATCCACGTACACGCCCGAATCGTCCACGATGACCTTGGTAATGGTGGAATTAATCTCATAGCCATCCGGGCTCAACGATTCGCGCAGATAGTACATACCCTTGATAAGGGGCGCATGCTTTGTCGAATCGAGCGGGAAGCATGCAGCACCCTCAATGTCATACGGATAGGTCATGCCGTTTGCCTGTACGGTGTCATACGGCTCGGCACCCGATTTAATGGCATACGTGCTGGGGCTATCGCCGGTAACGTCCTTGGCCTGGTACAGCTCAAACGTCGCGCCGTTCACGGGCTTGCCCAGGTCGTCGACCTTTTGCACAAATAGACGATTCTGGACGTTGGTGAGGTGGATCACCGTAGAGAACTGCCTGTTTATCGTTTGATATTGCACCATGGAGGTGTTATCGATGGTTGCCTCCGCCAGAGACGATGCTGTGGTGTGATACACCGCCACGGTATATTCCGCCTTCGACTTGTCCTTCATTATGGCGGCGTACTTCTCGACATCTCCGGGCAGCGACCTGACCGTTACCTCATAGTCGCCCTTGGTGTTGACGCCAAAGACGCTCGTATCTGCCGATTTGGCAGCCTCGACCGCACCGGCAATGCCGTGCGCGGAGCACAGCTTATAGCCATTGAGCGGGTTGCCCGTGACCGCCGTCCACGCGTCTTCACTTGTGTGGTCCTCGCTCGCACCGGTGAGCTTGAGCACGACGGCGAAGGTCGTACCCGAGCTGATGGCGCTGCCCTTGTTATCTCTCGTTTCTTTTGGGAGGGAAATAGTCTCCTTAGCGGCCAGATAGCCGCCGTTCAGCCACATGCGGCTGCCCGTCCACTGTTCGCCGTCGGCTGTTGTGACCGTTGTTTGCGGCGCAACCACCACGCCACCCGAGCCACTTGCCGCGGCTGGCTTGTACTGCAAATGCAACTCGCCTGGCGTTGCAGTGGTCGACGAGGTCAGGCTCGAGCGGTATCCCGCGGGCAGGCCAACTTCTTTGAGTACAAAGTAGTCGCAATGATTGGTGTTGTGCTCTTCGTCAAACGAGAGGACGGAGCCGTTCGACTTTTGAAGTATCAGCTGACCCCCGTCTTTCGTCGTACCCTGAGCGACGAGCTCACCCTTATTCCAGTCGGCATCTGGTCCATCGGACCGGTACAGCTTGAAGGTTGCGTCATTGACTGCCTCGCCGTTTTGGTCGACCTTCGCGACCTCGGACGACGGCAGGGTGGTGAGGTTGAACTTGAGCGACATGTTCGATGCACCCGCGCCACGCTCCAGATAGAAGAAGCTCAGCGTGTGCTTGGTGCTGTCGAGGAAGGTGTTGCCGGAGAAGTTGGTGGTATCTGCGCCGGCGGCTTCGAACATCGCCCTAATGGTGGTGTCTTGAATTGTCTTTTCGGGATCATTTGCATTGTCAACATGACCGACACGCACGCCACCGGTGGCGAAGTTGATCTTGAGCGTCGCCTTCTCGTGGATGCCACCCAGATCGCCCACGAGTACGCCATCGATGTACACCCAGACGTCGTCGTCACCCGAGAACTCAAAGATCATATCCTCGTTTTTGGTGGTCTTGCCTTCCTTAGGCTGGACAAACTCCGTTGTCATGGACATGCCAAAGTGGTGGTTGAGCTTATCGTTCGTTCCGTCCGTTATTCCTATAGGAGAGAGCTGACCGTTCTTCTCTTCAAAAACCTTGCGGGCCGAATCAAAGGGGAAGAACTGGCCCAGATTTGTATCTGATACTTTGCTCTTATATACGCCCGCCTTATCGTAAACGTTAAAGGAGTTGGTCGTGGGGTTATATACGGCATAGTTGCCGTTAGAACCATACGAGTCGTAGACGTAATAGCCATCTTTGAGCTGGAAAAGGCCTTGCACGTTGTTGTAAACGGCCTTGCCATTCTGCTTGCCGTTGGCCTGACTGTCGTTGTTAAAGAGATAGGCCAGCGACTCATCGGTGTAGTTAACACCCTGGCCTTGGGAGGTGTGGGTGCCATTGTTGATTGCCGGATAGCCATTTACCAGCATGTTCTTTACAAATGAAAGACGTCCAAAACCGTTGATATTGCTTCTACCCGTCCATTTATTAATGCCCGATCCGGCACCGCCATTGAACTTGAGCTGATGGCCTTTATTGATGCCGGTGTTGTCATTCTTGTTGTCGTTGTTTATGTTCTTCGAGCTGTCGTTGTCGCCATTCACTACCCAATAATCGAACAGATTGACCGTGGTGCCGGTGGGATTCACCGTCTGCACGGTGTGGTTGCTAAAGGAAACTGTCTGGTCGGCCGACGCACTCGTCGCACCAAACAAGAGCACACACGCCGCCAGCGGGACGGTCAAAGCCCTCAAGGCACGCTTTGCGGTATTGGTTTTCTTGCCAAAAGGCTTTAGCATTTCTCGAGCTCTCGCACACACGCGATTCATGAAGGCCCTCCCCAATCCATGAGGACGGCAAGAAACAGCTCATTGTATGTGTGTCGTCGTCCCCATCGATGCAAATATACGCCCCCCCCCGCGCAGAAACGCAAGGCAGGACATCGCTATATGCTTAAAATTGTAGCAATTTGGGTGACCCGAAATTTCGCCTCGGGTTGCCACTCAGGCTCAAAATCGAACCACTCGCGCCGTCGACATGCCCCAGTAGGACAAATCGACCGGCAATCTTTATCCCCCACATTCCACAAAGTAGCTAGTTTGGGACGGGGCTATTTTGACTACTTGGGCAATCAGATCGGCATATAGTCAAAATAGCCCCGCCCCAAAAAGACTGGTCTGACACTGCGCCACGAAAAGGGCCTATCTACTACGTTTAGGCCGCAGGGGTCAACCATAGCCGGCTTTTTCGAAAATCGGCAAGCTCTCTACCTGCGGTTTTGTTTTTGTAAATTCCGGGATGATCGAGGGTGGCCGGTTTAACGTAGTAGATGGCCACGTTTCGTGGCAAACGGTCCGACCCAAGGCACAAGGCGGCCAACCTCGAATGGCCATTCTCGAAGTTGCGGTGGAATACGGACTGAATTGGCCCCTTAAAGGCAAAAACGCTCCGTATTTCACCGCGACTTATCGAGGGGATGGGTTTTAGATACGGCCAAGGTCGTAGGATCGAGCGGCCGCTTCGCCGGCGCAGATGAGGTTGGTTGTGGCTTCTTGCGGATCGAGTGCCTGTTCCAGGCCCATGGGTTTGCGGCAAATCGGCAGTACAAGGTCGATGCCTTGCCCATACACCGCATCCAGGTTATCAGCGCGACCGCCCACGACGGCAACCACCGGTTTGCCACACCGCTTGGCACGGCGCGCCACGCCCACCGGCGCCTTACCGGCGGCGGATTGCTCATCCATATTGCCCTCGCCTGTAATGACCAGGTCGACATCGCGCACGCGCTCGTCAAACCCCACGAGATCGAGCACCGTCTCCACACCCGAGCGTAGCTCCGCGCCGAGCGCCAGCAACGCCGCGCCCAAGCCACCGGCAGCGCCCGCGCCGGGCACGCCGAGCACCGAGCCAAATGTCCGCGCACCCTCGGGTGTGCGCAACAACCCCTGGGCTCGAGCTCCGGTAATTGCCGCATCGAGCAGGCAGCCGTAGCCGACCATCCAGCCGTCGTATCTGCGCAGCACCTCGGCATCATCCGCCGGCAGACCCTTCTGTCCGCCGAACACCGCAAGCGCGCCGCGACGCCCTACGAGCGGATTCTCGACATCCGAAAGCACAACGATACGAGCGCCATCCAAAGCCTGCAGCGCGGGCGCCAAATCAACGCTCGCCACCTGCTCAAGGCCGGCAAGACCGGGGGCGACATCGCAGCCCTGATCATCGACCACACGCGCGCCCAGCGCCTGCAGCATGCCGGCGCCACCGTCGTTGGTGGCACTGCCGCCCAAGCCAATATAGATAGTCTTTGCACCCGCGCGAACCGCATGAAGCATCAGTTCGCCCACGCCATAGGTTGTGGCCGCCAACGCCGCCGACTCCGTACAACTCGAATACCCAATACCCGCCGCCTCGGCCATCTCAATTACAGCCGAGTCGCGCTCGTCGTCCACCAGCATCTGGGCAGACACGCGATCGCCCAAGGGACCTGCCACCTCGCAGGTCACAATCTCACCGCCGCACGCGTCGATGGCGTCGAGCGTTCCCTCGCCGCCATCCGCCAGCGGCAACGCGCGCACCTCGGCATCGGGCCACACACGGCGCATGCCCTCGGCAACCGCCGCCTCCGCCCGTGCACTCGACACGCTGCCCTTAAAGGAGTCGATCGCCAGCAGCACACGGCGGGGCCGGCGGCACGCAGGGCCAAAGTCAACCGCCTCAACGGCGATATCTTCGGCACACGCGAGCGCCTCGGCATGAGCGGCATGCGCCTCAAGATCGGCCCCACAACCGCCATCAGCGCCGCCTGCTCCGCGCAGACCGCCAAAATAGCTAATCAGCAGCTCACGGCATTCATCCGCCAGGACCCCAGCCGTCACGTTAAACCGATGATTCAGGCGCGAGTCGGCATTCAAATCGTATAGGGATCCCAGCGCGCCCGCCTTGGCATCGGCGGCACCGTATACGCAGCGGCCCACGCGCGCGTTGACCATGAGACCCGCGCACATGCAGCAAGGCTCGAGCGTTACATAGACCGTGCAATCGGAAAGGCGCCAGCGACCGAGCGACCGAGCGGCAGCGCACAGGGCCGCGAACTCTGCATGCGCCGAAGGGTCCTGGTCGAGCTCGCGACGATTATGCGCCCGCGCGACAATCTCACCAGCACGCACCACCACAGCGCCAATGGGCACTTCGCCCACTACCGCGGCGGCGCGCGCCTCGACCAGTGCCTCGCGCATGAACTTCTCATCGATTTCGGTGATCGTCATCGTTCGCCTTCCCTGTTGCAAATCCAAAACGATGCTATCATTACGACTCACGGAGAGATGGCAGAGCGGTTGAATGCGGCGGTCTTGAAAACCGTTGAGCGCGAGAGCGTTCCGGGGGTTCGAATCCCCCTCTCTCCGCCACTTCTAGTGATGCACCGGTGTCATGGTCCGCTCAAACAGCGCATCGACCACGTCGGCTATCTCAGGTCGACGCTCAAGATCGTGACCCGACTCCCACCATATCGTGAAAAGTCGAATAATACCGCCGGCGACAAACTCAGACGTCGTCTCGAGTGACACGGGGGCCAGGGCATCCTCGGCAAGCACGTTCATCACACGCTCGCGGATGGAGTGGGCAATGCGGTCGCAAATAACGTTGGTCAACATGCCCGACATGCTGCTTGCCAAAATGTTATCCATGAGCCGCTCGTGCGCCAGAATCAAATCCATGGCATCGTCCAAAATCGCGTGCCGAAGCGCGCGCACGTCCTCGGCAGACACCGCGCCGGCCTCATCGGGCTGTTTTTGCGGCAAGCCCGACATGAGCTCATCGATATAAAAGGCGAAGTAATCGTTCTTGTCGCGAAAGTGCTTGTAGAACGTCGTGCGGCGAATCATGGCGCGGTCGCACAGCATGGCAACCGTCAGGTCCTCAAAACGATGCTCCTCGAGAAGCTCGGTAAAGGCATCGAACAGGGCGCGGTAGGTTTTCTTGATGCGAAGGTCCACTGGTATCGCCATCCTCAGGGCAAAGACAACACTCGTCAATCTGTCGCATATCTTACACCTGTACCTCGCGCGCTTTGCCCCGGTGCCGACCCCGCCGAAAACACAACGCTTACCGGAAAGTTCGGCACGACAAAACGTTGCGGGTATACTAGTAGCGTTATACCAACGGCAGCTGGCGCATGCCGCCGCGGCCATTCGAAACGGAGACATCATGCTTCCCGTCATCATCGGCATCGTTGTTGTCATTGTGATTGCCTGCGCCATCGCCGGCATCTACAACAACATGGTCACCAAGCGTAACCGCATCGATAACGCCTGGCAGAACATCGATACGCAGCTGCAGCGTCGAAACGACCTGATCCCCAACCTGGTCGAGACCGTCAAGGGCTACGCCAAGCACGAGCAGGAGACGCTCTCCGCCGTGATCAGCGCGCGTAACACCGCCGTCAAGGCCACCACGCCCGAAGCCAAGATGGAAGCCGACAACGTGCTGACCGGTGCGCTGCGCCAGCTCTTCGCCGTAGCCGAGGCCTATCCCGATCTTAAGGCAAACACCAACTTTACGCAGCTGCAGGCATCGCTCGAGGATACCGAGAACAAGATTAGCTATGCACGCCAGAGCTACAACGACTGCGTGCTCAGCTACAACAACGCCATTCAAACGTTCCCGGCTGTCATCTTTGCCGGCATCTTCCAGTTTAAGGAGCGCCAGGGCTTCGAGGCCGCCGAAGCAGCCCGCCAGGCCCCGACCGTCAAGTTCTAGTAGTTTGGCAGCGCATCCTTAATCGGCCAAATGCATAAACCGCCCCGTCGAATGCATACTTCGACGGGGCGGTTTCCTTTTTCGCGAAGGTCCCCCTCTAAGCGTCGTGCATTTTTAGGAGTATTCAACATAACCAAGAGCTTCGGGCGCCACGGCAAATGCCAAAGACCGCGAATATCCCTGCAAACCAAACGCTGTCAGCCCATAACCCCACCCATCATTCGTAGAAAACATCGAGAAATCCCGATTTTTCGCCCGAGGCCGGTATGCAGGGGCCTGCGATTGCAGAATACTCGCAAAAATGCACGTCGCCACCACCCCCACATGGCGCGAAGCAAATCAGAACCACCCTTAAAAAGGGTGGTTTGCTCTTAGGGTATAACCCACGGGCCCCGGGCTCGCGTCTAAAGGCGCGGGCCCGGACTTCGTCCAGGCCTAGTGCATCTTGACCCGTGGCGCGCC
>NZ_JAWHPN010000037.1:0-14591 GCF_032584215.1 Collinsella aerofaciens
CCGGCGCGCCACGGGTCAAGATGCACTAGGCCTGGACGAAGTCCGGGCCCGCGCCTTTAGACGCGAGCCCGGGGCCCGTGGGTTATACCCTAAGAGCAAACCACCCTTTTTAAGGGTGGTTCTGATTGCACAAAAAGGTACAGGTTTTTATAGAGGGGTATGGAGATGCACCTACTAGCAGTATATTTTGCGCAATCTGGGCAAACGCTGATTAATTGCTCGTATAATGTCATCTGTCGAAAGATACAAAAACCTGTACTTTTGCGACTGCGCCTAGCTGCGAGCGAGAAGCCTGTTCTAAACGCCCCTGCATTTGCGTGCATCGCAAAACCAAAAGAGGGGGCGAAAACATGGAACAGACGGCACGGCGCCAAGAGCAGCTGCCGGGCGCATTTAACGGCGCTACCACCAACAGCCAGCACGGTCGCGTCCGCTGGTATCTGGTCCACACCCCCCACGGAAAAGAGCGCGAGACCTGTGAAAAGGTCCGTCGCATTATCCCGCACAACCTGATGCAGGACGCTTTTGTGATGCAAAAGGAGTTCTGGTTTAAGCGGGACGGCGCATGGTCGCTCCAAACCAAACCTATGTACAAGGAATATTTCTTCGTCGCCACGCACGATGCCGCCGCGCTCGATAGGGCCCTGGCCCAGCTGAGCTTTGGCTGCCGCATCGCCGGCAGTAGGGAGCGGGCGTACATGCCCATGCCGGACGACGCGCAGGACTGGTACCGCAGCGTGCTGGACGACGACGGTGTTGTGCGCAACAGCGTAGCGCGCATTGAGGACGGCGTGTTGCACATAGAGCAGGGTCCCTTGGTGGGGCAAGAGGCCCGCGTTAAAAAGATCGACCGTCATAAACGTTGGTGCTTGGTAGATGTGGGCGAGGGTGACTCCACTTTTAGGGAGCTACTTGCGCTGGACGTTCCCAGCAAAACGTAAGGGAGACGTTGCATCAGCTATTCGTTCGCATTTTTGAATTTACCGATTGGGGGATCCCTGGACAACGGGGACGTTAGTTTGACTGTGGCTGCTAAAGAAGTAACAGAGAGCAATGCGCCCGCGGGGGCGGTGCTGATTGCCCAGGCCATGGACCGGCGCGAGGGCGCCGGTCGCTACAAGGCCATGCAATCCATCATGGACTGGGATCGCTCGCGCCTGGCCTACCGTGCCGTCAAGCGCGCGTTCGACATCGTGTTTAGCGGTATCGTGCTCGTCTTCATCGCGATCCCCAGCCTGGTGCTCGCGGTGCTCATCCGCCTGGAGAGCGAGGGCAGCCCGTTCTATAGCCAGATCCGCGTGGGCCGCACCCGTCCCGACGGTAGTTTAACCACCTTTCGTATGTGGAAGTTTCGCTCCATGTACAAGGACGCCGACGAGCGCCTCGCCGAGCTCAAGGAGCAGAACGAGATCGCTGGCGCCATGTTCAAGATGAAGAACGATCCGCGCGTCACCAAGATCGGGAAGTTCATCCGTAAGCACTCCATCGACGAGTCCCGCAGTTCCTGAACGTGTTTCTTGGCCAGATGTCCGTCGTAGGGCCTAGGCCGCCGCTGCCGAATGAGGTGGCGCAGTACACCGAGTACGACCTGCAACGGCTCGCCGTGAAGCCAGGCATCACCGGGCTCTGGCAGGTTACGGAGCGCAACTCCACCGGTTTCGACGGCATGGTCCGCCGGGACCTCGAGTACATAGCCAAACGCGGAATCGTCATGGACCTCAAGATCGTCCTCCTCACGGTTCTGGAGGTCTTCAACGGAAGCGATGCGTACTAATGCCTAACTTTAATACCCGATTCGAATCGGAGAAGAAAATGAAGATTGCCGTCGCCGGTACCGGTTACGTCGGCCTGTCCCTCGCCGTCCTGCTTTCGCAGCACAACGAGGTGCACGCCCTGGACATCGTGCCCGAGAAAGTCGAGAAGATCAACAGCTACGTATCGCCCATCCAGGACGACGAGATTGAGCGTTTCCTGGCGGAGGCCAAGGCGGGGGAGCGGCAGCTCGACCTGCACGCCACCGTCGAGGTGGAAGAGGCCTATGCGGGCGCCGACTACGCCGTCATCGCCACGCCGACCAACTACGATTCCGATAAGAACTTCTTTGACACTTCCTCCGTCGAGGCCGCCATCGCCGCCGTGCGCTCGGTGAACCCGGATGCCTGGATCGTCATCAAGTCCACGATCCCCGTCGGCTACACCGCGGGCCTGCGCGAGAGGCTGGGCGACAGCAAGATCTTCTTCAGCCCGGAGTTCCTACGTGAGAGCAAGGCGCTCTATGACAACCTGCACCCCAGCCGCATCGTGGTGGGCGCGCCCAAGGAGGACGCCGAGGCCGTCGCGGCGGCCGAGCGTTTCGCCGGCCTGCTCGCTCAGGGCGCCGATCCAGTCGAGCTCGAGCGCGTCAACGCGGACGGCTCAAAGGGCATCCCCGAGCTCGTGCTGGGCACCACCGAGGCCGAGGCCGTCAAGCTGTTCGCCAACACGTACCTGGCGCTGCGCGTGGCCTACTTCAACGAGCTCGACACCTACTGCGAGGTCCGCGGCCTCAACACCCGCGACGTCATCGACGGCGTGTGCCTGGAGCCGCGCATCGGCAGCCACTACAACAACCCCAGCTTCGGCTACGGCGGCTACTGCCTGCCCAAGGACACCAAGCAGCTGCTGGCCAACTACAAGGACGTGCCCCAGAACCTGATCGAGGCCATAGTGGAGGCCAACCGCACACGCAAGGACTTCGTGGCCGACGAGGTGCTGCAGATGGTGTGGGACCGCGTGTACGAGGGCAAGGAGAGGCCGGTCGTGGGCGTCTACCGCCTGACCATGAAGTCCAACTCCGACAACTTCCGCGCAAGCTCCATCCAGGGCGTTATGAAGCGCGTGAAGGCCAAGGGCGTGCCCGTGGTGGTCTACGAGCCCACGCTGGACGCGCCGGAGTTCTTCGGCTCCCAGGTGACCCACGACCTGGAGGCCTTCAAGGCCGGCTGCGACGTGATCGTCGCCAACCGCTGGAGCGACGAGCTCGCGGACGTGGCGGACAAGGTCTATACACGCGACCTGTTCAAACGAGACTAGGTGGTATGAATGGCAAATAAAAAAGTCTTCGTCACCGGAGCCGCCGGCTTCATCGGAGCGTTCCTCGTCAAGAAGCTGCTCGAGGAAACCGATTACATGATTGTCGGACTCGACAATCTCAACAGCTACTATGACCCCGGCATCAAGGACGCGCGCCTTCGCATGTTGGCCGAGGCCGACCCTGAGAGCCGCTTTACTTTCGTGCGTGGCGACTTGTGCGATGCCGCCCTCATCGAGCGCCTGTTCGCTGAGAACTGCTTCGACGTCGTGGTGAACCTCGCCGCCCAGGCGGGCGTGCGTTACTCTATCGAGAACCCGCGCGCCTACCTGGAGAGCAACCTCGTCGGCTTCTTCAACGTGCTCGAGGCTTGCCGCCACCACCCGGTGAAGCACTTGGTCTATGCGAGCTCCAGCTCCGTTTACGGCGGCAACAAGAAGGTGCCGTTCTCCGAGGAGGACCGCGTTGACTCTCCGGTGTCATTGTACGCCGCCACCAAAAAGTCCAACGAGCTCATGGCCGCCGCCTACTCCAAGCTCTACTCCATCCCGGCCACCGGCCTGCGCTTCTTCACGGTTTACGGCCCCATGGGCAGGCCCGACATGGCCTACTTCGGCTTCACGGAGAAGCTGCGCCGCGGGGAGACCATCAAGATCTTCAACATGGGCGACTGCCGCCGCGACTTCACCTACGTCGACGACATCGTCGAGGGCGTCAAGCGCGTCATGGACGCCGCCCCCGAGGTGAAGACGGGCGAGGACGGGCTGCCCCTCGCCGCGCACCGCGTCTACAACATCGGCAACTCTCATCCCGAGAACCTGCTCGACTTCGTCGACACGCTGCAGCGCGTGCTGGTGGAGGAGGGCGTGCTTCCCACCGATTACGACTTTGAGGCCCACAAGCAGCTCGTGCCGATGCAGCCCGGCGACGTGCCCGTCACCTACGCCGACACCACGGCGCTCCAGCGCGAGCTGGGCTACAAGCCCGCGACGCCGCTCGAGGACGGTCTGAGGGCCTTCGCCAAGTGGTATAAGCGCTATTACGGGGGCTGTTGCTAGCGTGCGAATCGCAATGATTGGGCATAAGCGGTTTGGCTCTCGCGAAGGCGGGGTCGAAGTCGTTGTTACGGAACTGGCGCGTCGTATGGCTGCTCTTGGGCATGAGGTTACATGTTACGATCGCTCCGGCTCCGACGTAATGACCGGCGAGGCGACATCCCTTTCAGAGCGCATCGCTGACGGTGTTCGTATTGTGCCGGTAAAGACAATTGATAAGAAGGGCCTTGCTGCACTTTCTTCGTCCTATTTTGCGACTCGACGGGCGATTAAGGACCGTCCTGACGTGATTCATTACCACGCCGAAGGGCCCTGTGTTCCACTGCCCCTTGCCCGTCGGGCAGGAATTCGCACCGTTGCAACGATCCACGGTCTTGACTGGCAGAGGGCCAAGTGGGGACGACTTGCTAGCACTTGTATCAAGATGGGTGAGAAGGCGGCTGCAACCCAATCGAATGAGCTGATTGTCCTGTCGTCGTCTGCGGAGGGCTACTTCAAGCAGGAATACGGTCGTGAGGCCACTCTCATACACAATGGAGTGGAAATCCGTGAGCGTATTGATGCCAGTTTAATCGCTGAGCGTTGGGGCCTATCTCGTGGCGACTACATCTTGTATCTTGGCCGACTGGTGCCCGAGAAGCGCGGTGATTTGCTCGTTGATGCTTTTCGTCGGCTCGATACCAATAAGCGCTTGGTCATTGCAGGCGGAGGTTCTGACACCGATGCATTTGAGATTGAGCTTAGAAAGCGGGCTGGTTCTGACCCGCGCGTTATTTTTACCGGATTCGTCACGGGTGACCTTCTCGCCGAGCTCTATTCGAATGCATATGTTTACGTGCTCCCTTCCGATGTGGAAGGTATGCCACTTTCTCTTATGGAAGCCATGTCCTACGGTACATGTTGCGTTACGAGCGATGTGCCCGAATGCGCTGACGTTCTTGGAAGCGCCGGCGCAACTTTTGCCAAAGGCAACGTTTCTGAGCTTACTCGCGTCCTTCGCGGCCTTCTGGATAATCCGGAAAGGGCCAACAAGCTCGGCGAGAGTGCTCGCGAGCGCGTGAGAAATAACTATGACTGGGATTCCGTCGTCGAACGGACCCTCAAGCTTTATCAAGGAGAGGCCCGATGAAGATAATCTTGGCGAATTATCGCTACTATGTCTCGGGCGGTCCCGAGATTTATATGTTCAACGTTAAGCGCCTCCTCGAAGACGCCGGGCATACTGTTATTCCGTTTTCGGTCCGCAGTCCGCTCAATGAGGAAACGCCGTATTCTCGATATTTTCCCCATGGGAAGAGTGAGTCGGGCGACGCTTACTTTAACAACGTAAAGAAGACTCCGAAGAACGTTGCCCGTTTACTTTCCTGCGCTTTCTATAACCTCGAGGCATATAAGAATCTCCGACATCTCATCCGGGACGAGAGACCGGACGTCGTTTACGTTCTGCAGCAGATTAACGCGCTTTCTCCGAGCATCTTCAAGGCGTGTCACGATGAAGGCGTAAGGGTTGTCCATAGGCTTTCGGATTTTAACATCATGTGCCCCCGTTCCGATTTCCTTTGCAACGGGGAGGTCTGTACTGCTTGTATCAACGGTGATTACTCCAAGGCTGCCGATATGTCCTGCTGCCATGGCTCGAGGGCCACAACTGCAGTGCGTATCGCGTCGATGAAGTTCCACCGCTGCAAGCGCCTGTTTGATTATGTGGATGCATTCGTCTGCCCCTCCGCGTTCACGGCGTCCCTTCTCAAGAAGTCCGGTGTACCAGGGGAGAAGATTAATGTTGTTCCGACGTTTACTACGGCTCCTTCTCGGCCTGAGGTCTGTCCTGCCGCGGGAAAGTACGCACTCTATCTTGGTAGGATCAGTCCCGAAAAGGGCGTTGATCTAACCGTAGATGCCGCCATGCGCAACAGCGGTGTTAGGCTCAAGATCACTGGTCGTACCGACGACGAGTACGCTGCGTCAATTAAAACGGCTGTAGAAGAGGCCGGCATATCGGACCGCGTAGATTTCGTAGGCTTCGTTAAGGGCGAGGAGAAGGAGCGCCTCATTGACGGCGCCGCTTGCGTTCTCTGCCCATCGACTTGGTTTGAGAACATGCCCAACACCGTGCTAGAGGCCTACGCACATGGCAAGCCGGTTGTCGTTTTCGATATCGGCTGCATGCCGGAGCTGGTGGAGAACGGGGAGACGGGATCCGTGCTTCCCCTGGGCGACGTTGATGCCCTTTCGAAAACCATCGCAATTTACCTGGAGAATCCGGATGAGGCCAAACGCCAGGGCATGAATGGCCGCAATGCCGTGCTTACGAAATATACACCGCAGAACCATCTCGAAAAGCTCGAAGCGATCCTGAACCCTGCCTACGCTAAGAAAGAGGACTAATCCACATGGCCGAAAAGAAACTCAACGGTACCGTCATCGTCACCTACCGCTGCAACGCGCGCTGCACCATGTGCAACCGCTACAAGGCTCCCAGCCGCCCGGAGGAGGAGCTCTCCATCGAGACCATCAAGAAGCTCCCCAAGATGTACTTCACCAACATCACCGGCGGCGAGCCCTTCATCCGCCAGGACCTCAAGGACATCGTGCGCGAGCTCTACAAGAAGTCCGACCGCATCGTGATCTCCACCAACGGCTTCTTCACCGACCGCATCATCGACCTGTGCGAGGAGTTCCCCAACGTCGGCATCCGCATCTCCATCGAGGGCCTGCAGCAGACCAACGACAAGATCCGCGGCCTGGATAACGGCTACAACCGAGGCTACGCCACGCTCAAGAAGCTCGTCGAGCTCAAGCACCCCGATGTGGGCTTCGGCATGACGGTGCAGGACCTCAATGCGCCCGACCTGGTGCCCCTCTACAAGATCTCCGACGAGCTTGGCATGGAGTTCGCCACGGCGTCGCTGCACAACAGCTTCTACTTCGTCGAGGCCAAGAACATCATCCACGACCGCCCCATGGTGGCCAAGAACTTCGAGGACCTTGTCAACGAGCTGCTCAGGTCCAACAGCCCCAAGAAGTGGTTCCGCGCCTACTTCAACCACGGCCTCATCAACTACATCTACGGCCAGCCGCGCCTGTTGCCGTGCGACATGGCGTTCGACACGTTCTTTATCGACCCCTACGGCGACGTGATGCCCTGCAACGGCACCAAGGACAAGGAGGTCATGGGCAACCTCAACGAGGAGTCCTGGGACGAGCTCTGGAACTCCGACCAGGCCGAGAGGGTCCGCGCGAAGGTCCGCCACTGCGACCGCAACTGCTGGATGATCGGCTCGGTGAGCCCGGCCATGCACAAGTACATCTGGAAGCCCGGCTGGTGGGTGCTCAAGCACAAGGTGAAGGCCTTGTTCACCAAGAGACCCTACGACATGCACGAGCTCAAGGTCGTCCGTGACTACGAGGAGGGTCGCGTGACCAAGGAGCAGCTCGACGCCTGTTCCACCTGCGACCTATGCGCCAAGATCAACGACGGTCTGTCCGAGGCGTCCAAGGCTGACGCGCACGTGTACGAGACGCATGAGGCGCTGTAGGGCTATAGCGTTGTCGGCATCTGATCTTACTATTTTCGTGAAGATAGCAAGTCTCTTCTTAGTTATTTTGCTTGGAAGACAAGTCATCTTATTTTTCTACTCGCAAGAGGAGGTATCTAAGCTTGCATTGCCCGAAGACGCGGGGCAAAGGTGAATTTGCGTTTGGCGTTATAACTCTTTTCGTCTGCTTATTTGCTTATTGCTCTTCTCTGATAACTTATAGAATTAGTTTTGTTATTTTTGCTTTGAGCATCATGCTGATGATTGCCCTTGCTGTTCGAAGTGGCAGGGTTATGTCCTTTGATCTGAGGGCAATTGTGCCGCTATTGCCATGGGGTGCGGTTGCTGTCATGGCTGCTATCGGATTTGTACTGGGCGGTGGTTATGACCTTTCTGCAACTATTGCCCTTGTCTCCGTAGTTGTTGTTAGTTATTTTGCAGTTGAAAACCCTAATTGGATTCTGCCTGCCGTTAAAGTTTTTATTGGGGTGTTACTCATTTTTGCATTGGCAACTATTGCCTGCTATGTAGCGCCTCAGCTCTATACCGGTTTTATAAAACCGACGTTTTATTCAAATGTGCCAATGGCAATGGACTATCGATCGGGCTTAGCGTCACACTATAGTCATAATGGAACTTTCTGCACGATAGGCTTAATACTCGCTTCCTCTATGTCCTTTTATGGCAGCGAATCAAGTTCAGCTAAACGGTTCTACGGCATTCTTGCGTTAATTTTCTTTATTGCTCTTGTTTTGACTACAAAAAGGGCTCATTTGTTGTGCGGGATTTTTGCTATTGGTTTTGTTTACTTGCTTTCTGGCAATAGCCATAAATATCTAAAGGCTATTGGAGTCACAGTATTGATGCTGCTTGCCGTGGCCATCCTTGCGCCTCTTGTTCCTGGCGTTGAGGCGACAATTGAAAGATTGAATTCAACCTTTTCCAGCGGTACCAGCTTCGAGGATAACGTTAACAATAGGACCTTTCTTTGGAATTACGCCCTTAATGGCCTTTCCCAGGCGCCCTTATTTGGTCATGGCTGGACTAGCTACTGCTACCGTTGGCCTGACGGTTTTACTATTACATATATGGCGCACAATGAGCTCCTTAACCTTTTATATGAAACCGGTTTTTTTGGAACTGCCTTGGTTCTTGCTGGCTGTCTAACAAGTTTTGTATTGACCTTCACGACTATTTCGAGGGTTGTGGAGGGGCAACAAAAAGCTTTTCTACGCCTTTCACTTTGCATTCAGGTTTTCTTTTTAAGCTATGCGTTCACGAGCGGAGCTCTATTCACAACGATTCCAAACCTGATTACGTATTTCTTTGCTATCGCGATAACTTGCAGCCTCCGGTGGAATTCAATTTCCCGCCAAAAGGCTGCGTAAGAGCAACGGAGATAATTAATGGGAAAAATTAGTAAAGCAGTTCAGTATATGAAGCATCCTATGAGAGCTTACTCATTAATCTCAAAATGGGGATGGACTCGCTGCTTGCCTGATGAGATTCACTTAAAATTAATGTATAGGGCGCTGATTGGAAAGAATATCAACCTTGATAATCCAAAAGGCTTTAACGAGAAGCTGAACTGGCTAAAGCTTCATGATCGTAACCCTCTCTACAATATCCTTGTTGATAAGCTTGCCGTTAAGCAATGGGTCGCTGACAAAATTGGCGCCCAATATGTTTCTAAAACTTATAGCTCTTGGGATAGTGTCGAGAATATAAGCCTCGAGAATCTTCCCGAACAATTCGTGCTTAAGACGAATCATGACAGCGGCGGAGTTGCTATCTGCCGCGACAAGTCCTCGTTTGATTTTAATGCGGCCAAGAGGGTTCTTCGTAGACACCTCAATAATAATTATTTTTGGTGGACAAGGGAATGGCCCTATAAGGATGTTACCCCCATGGTCATGGCGGAGGAGTATCTCGAGGATGAAGGCTTCGATACTGGCCTAGTTGACTATAAAGTCACGTGCTTTAACGGAAATCCACGCCTAATTGAGGTGCATAGGGGCAGGTTTGGTGAACATACTTGCAACTATTACGATCAGGATTGGAATCCTGTCACCATCGATTGGGCTGGCATCCCAGTTTCTCCTGTTGAGGTCGAGCGTCCTGAAAAGCTTGAGAAAATGCTCGAGTTGAGCAGTGTTCTCACTAGGGGAATTCCTCAAGTACGTTGTGATTGGTATGTTCTGGGCGATCGCTTAGTTTTTGGAGAGTTAACGCTGTTTAATGGGGCCGGACTTGATCCCATTGATGAGAAAAACGATTTATGGCTCGGATCGCTCATTGATTTGTCGCTTGCCTATGGGGATCAATAATTCGTTTAGAAGCACGATAAGGTGATTATTAATATGAGAATTGGTATCGTTACATTATTTGGTAATTTTAATTACGGCAATAGGCTTCAGAATTATGCGCTTCATACCGTTTTGAGCCAAATGGGGCATGATGTAGATACGCTTGTTACTCTTGAAAAATCATCTGCACTTAAATCCATTTTTCACAAGTATTTTGAAAAGGAGAACGGTGCGATAAGGTTCAGGACTAAAAAGGAGCGTGGTCGCGATGCTGCTTTTTCTAAGTTTACAGATTCTCTAATTCCTACAAGAATTATTTCAACGAACGGCAGTGGTATTTCGTCTCAACTGAATGATGAGTACGACTATTTTGTTGTCGGAAGTGACCAGGTCTGGAATCCCCTTTGGTGGGGCGATTCGCTGGAGTGCAGATGCGCCAATGATTATCTTCTTCAATTTGCCGACGCTAATAAGCGAGTAGCATACTCAGCCAGTTTTGGCCTGGCATCTCTTCCCGAGAATTGGGCGTCCTTCTTTAAGGAAGCTCTTGAATGTTATTCGGATATTAGTGTGCGAGAAGATGCCGGAGCTCGCATTGTAGAGGAACTGACTGGTCGAAAAGTGCCGGTTACCCTAGATCCGACCATGCTTTTGACTGCAAATCAATGGCGTAAGATAGAAAAGCCTGTGGCTTGCAAACAGAAGTACGTATTTCAATTTAATCTTGGCGAGCAGTCTGATGCTCAGGTTAAATTGACGGCGGAGTTGAAGTCGCTCGGGTATGAAATTATTGACTACATGAATCCTAACTGTCGCTATTTTGGCGGTGATCCATCGGATTTCCTTTCTTATATCGATAAGGCCGACTGTGTCTTAACCGATAGTTTTCATGCATCGGTTTTTTCGATTTTGTTTAAGCGTCCCTTTGTCGTTTTTGATCGTAAACATGCGAACGGTTCCAACATGAACAGTCGTGTTATCACCTTGCTGCAGATGTGTGGTCTCGAGGAACGGTGGGGTATTTCGGATGCGACAAACGCGCTTAACTGCGACTATTCTGGAATCGACCGTGCTATAGATATTCGCAGGGCATATTCCAATTCATACTTATTAGACGCTTTGTCACGTTAAATTCGTCCCTTCAGTTATCGGAGAACACATGTCTCTCAAATCAGATGTTAAAGATGGCCTATATGATGTCTTAGAGAACGTCAAGATTCATCGCGCTCGACAGGCAGAAATTGCAAAGTTTAAAGATCCCAAAAGAAAATCTATTCTCAGCGATGTCGAGCTCTCTTCCGAGCAAATGCGTGCCATCGACAAATTTTATGTTGAGAACTATGGTAGAAAAATCCCTTACACATGGCATCGGCATAATCTTGCGATTTCTGGCAAGTTCGATGTCAGGTTTTTTTCCGGAACTCCTGTTTATCCCTGAGTTCGAACGATATATGAATATGCCGGTGGCGTATGCCACCGTATTTGAGGATAAGAATCTTCTTCCATTGTTTGCCGAAAGAGCTGGGGTTAGAACTCCACGTCCAATCGTTACAAGCACGTCTGGGGTTCTTCGCAATTCCGACTTCAAAGAGATTTCCAAAGAGACAGCACTTAATTTAATTGGCAACTGTGGTGCTTGCTTTGCAAAACCGACAGTAGGGACTTGTTCGGGCGAAGGCTGCGGGTCTTATTGCTTTGCTTCCGGTGTCGATACTGCGACGGGTACTACTGCTGAAGAATTATTCGAATTGCTCGGGAGTGATTTTACAGTTCAAGAAGTAATCTCATGCCATTCTTCAGTGGTTAAATTACATCCTGAGAGCGTTAATACGCTGAGGATTATGACATACCGCTGGCAAGGCGAACTCCGTTCTTTACCTCTGCTGATGAGGATTGGTCGCGGAAAGAGTGCGGTGGATAATGCGCATGCTGGCGGCATGTTCATTGGCATTTCTAATGAAGGTTTGCTTGCACCATCGGCCCTTACTGAGTTTAATGATCGGTTCGAGAAACATCCTGACACGGGGGTTGTTTTTCAGGGATATAAGATTGCTGGTGTTCCCGGTGCTATTGATGCGGCGAAGCGCATGCATTCGTTGATGCCTCAAATGGGCCTTATCAGTTGGGACTTTACCATCGGGGAAGATGGCGCGCCGATTGTTATTGAAGCCAATATTAGGGGAGGCTCTATTTGGCTTTCCCAGATGGCGAATGGCATTCCAGGGTTTGGTGACGCAACGGCGGAAATACTTCAGTGGCTTCGTTTCATGAACAATTTGGCTCCTCACGAGCGGCTTAAATATAAATTCGGTTATAAAGATTTGGGGTAGTTGCCGCCTATGAAAGGCAAAGTATCGATAATTATTCCCGCATTTAATGTTGAGAATTATATCGGGCGTGGTGTCTCTTCTGCTCTCTCCCAGACGTATGAGGACATTGAGGTTGTCGTTGTCGACGACGGGTCGTCTGATGGCACATGGAGTGTCCTCCAGACGTATTCTGCTGATTCAAGGGTGGTGCTTTCACGCCAAGAAAACTCCGGTGTCTCTCGCGCACGCAACCATGCGCTGAATCTTGCGACTGGTGACTATGTTATCTTTCTCGACTCTGATGACTGGCTTGAACCTGAAGCATGCGAGCAGATGATGCGGATGCAGAGCCTTAAACCGGGCGCCCTAATTGCTGTAGATGCAAATTTTGTTTCTGTGGTTAACGGTTTGGAGGTTTGCGGCAATCAGATTGTCGACATGTCTATTGAGGACCTATCCTCCGATGCCGCTATTCTCCGCTTTGGAGTTTACAATTCGATACATATCGGCAGTTCCTGCTATAAATTTTTTTCTCGTGAGTTAATTGAACGGTGCGGCTTAAGGTTTGATGAGCGGATTGCCCATACCGAGGATGGTCTTTTTGTATTTAGCTATCTTAAGGAATGTCGCGGCCTTCACTATGAGCCCCTTGCGTTGTGGAATATTTTGGATCGCCCTGGAAGCGCTACCACCAGCGGCTTCAATCATAGTTTGCTAAGCTCTCTCGATGCTATTGATCAGATGATTGGTTATCCAGGGAACAGTCCTGAGATCGTTAGTCATCTTCGTCATTTCAAGGTTCATGAGGCTTTGAGGATTCTTGGAATGGGTATCGATTCGGGCCAAATGAGCTCGAATGAGGAAGATCGACTATTTAACGCTATTAGGTTTACCGAGTGTGACAGTTCTCAGCTAAGTGGTGTCGATAGGGTGCGTAGAGCGATGTATCTTAACACTCCACGAATTGTTTCGAGGGCATTTAATTCAACATTGCGTGCCGTAAAGAAGAGGAAATGAGAATGACTCAGCAAGAACAGTCGGGAAGGGCTGATAGGGTACCAGAAATCATCTCTCTGGGTGATTCCTGCTGTGGATGTGGCGCCTGTTCTGCCAAATGCCCGAAGGGATGTCTTTCGATGGCGCCGGACGAGGTGGGCTTCTTAAGGCCCAGCTTCAATTCCGACCTTTGTATCGGGTGTGGTGCTTGTGACTCGACTTGCCCCGTATTAAGTCGCAACCCCGTTGTCGAGCCTGTTGAAGTGTCTTGGGCCAAGTCTCTTTCAAGTGATGTTCTCCAGCAATCATCGTCTGGAGGGCTCTTTGGTGTGCTTGCCGATGCTGCTATTAAGTCCGATGGCGTTGTCGTTGGGGCTTCTTTCCAGGAGCACTGCCATACGGTTCGACATGAGTGTGCTACTGATTTAGAGGATCTTAAAAGACTCCAACGATCAAAATATGTTCAAAGCGAGATTCCTGCTTCTCTTTATCGAGAGGTCAAGGAATATCTTCTGGCGAAACGCTTAGTTTTCTTTACGGGCACTGCTTGTCAGGTTTCCGGCATGAGGAACTATCTGGGCAAGCTAGCAGATTCCGCTTTCTTTATTTCTGCTGACGTTATCTGCCACGGCGCCCCATCGCCTCTGCTCTGGAGAAAATGGATTGAATTCCAGTCTTCTGCCCAAAACTCTGAAATTGATGATGTCAATTTCCGGAGTAAGACGACCGGATGGTCGTCTTACTCCGTCCTTTACTACGCAAGGACGGAGAAAGACGATTGCCGCGTCACCGGCGGACGTTATGGCGACGATTGGTATATGAGAGCATTTTTGGATAACGCGTCATTACGTTCTTCATGTTTTGATTGTCCGGCAAAGCGCTCATGTGGCTCTGATTTAACTCTTGGCGATTTTTGGGGATTCCCCTCTATTCATCCCGAAGTTGATTCCTCTATGGGGGTCTCTGCCGTTCTGTGCAATACCGATAAAGGCAAGAAATGGTTCGAAAGAGTATCGCCTAAGCTCGAAATAGGGCCTTCTAGCTATGACGAGGTGATTGGCGGGAATCCTGCGCTTGCCGCTTCAGTGGCTCCTCATCCTCAAAGATGCAAATTTATGCGTGCTCTTGCCAAAGGGGCGAGTATCAAGGAGCTTTCTTCGAGGTGGAGCTTCACGGATACATTTTTTATGGCTCTGTTAGACCAGGATTGACATACATGTGTCCCCACGGTGCCATATCGTTGACCCCATAGACCGCGATGATGGGGGCAGCATGAACGCCGAAGACCTGGTCCTCAACTTCAAGAAGGGCATGGC
>NZ_JAWHPN010000038.1:0-13928 GCF_032584215.1 Collinsella aerofaciens
AGCAACTCGTCCGGTCTCGGGCGCATCGCCCCTTGCCGGATTCAGATTCGACAAGGGGCGACCATTGTGCAATCGCAAGAAGATGACGGGGCGGAATGTCAATCCTGGTCTAACAGAGCCTTTTTTAAACGTTATATACAAATACTCTTGTTTGGTAAAGTGCAACGTGATAGGGTCTTTACCACTTGATAGAGGCGCGGGCACGAAGAACCGCGGGCGAGCCAGCAGGCTTTGACCCCGTGGGGAGGCGAAACCCGCCGAACTGGGTTTTTCGGGCACGAACAACCTGGTGGGCCTGTGGGAAACACCCACAGGACTGTCTGCAGCAATGCGGGAGCGCTATCCGGACATTGGGTCCACGCTATGCGGATTCGATGCGCAGATGGCGCCGTCTGGATAGCGAGGTTTACGGGACATGGCATTGACCCCCAACGAGGCATATGCGGCCAAGCAGCCGTTTGTGGACAAGGAGACACTCGAGCATATCGTCGAGCAGTTCCCCACGCCGTTTCATCTATACGACGAAGCAGGCATCCGCCGCAACATGCAAGAAGTGCGCGACGCCTTTGCATGGAACCCGGGCTTTAAGGAATACTTTGCCGTCAAGGCCAACCCCAACCCGGCGCTCATCTCCATTCTCAACGAATACGGCTGCGGCTGCGATTGCTCGAGCTATACCGAGCTTATGATCGCCCGCTCACTGGGTATCACGGGACACGACATCATGTTCTCGTCCAACGACACGCCAGCTGCCGACTTTGAGCTCGCCGACAAGCTGGGTGCCATCGTCAACTTTGACGACATCAGCCACATCGAGTTCTTTGAGCGCGTTGCGGGGCCCATCCCCAAGACGGTCAGCTGCCGCTTTAATCCAGGCGGTCTGTTCCAGCTCTCCAACGGCATCATGGACAACCCGGGCGACTCCAAATATGGCATGACCACCGAGCAGCTCTTTGAGGCCTTCCGCATGCTCAAGGCCAAGGGCGCCGAGAATTTTGGCATCCATGCCTTCCTTGCCAGTAACACCGTCACTAACGACTACTATCCCAAGCTCGCACGCATCCTCTTTAAACTTGCCGTGCGCCTGGAGCGCGAGACCGGCGCACATGTCGCCTTTATCAATCTGTCCGGCGGTGTGGGTATCCCCTACCTGCCCGAGCAGCAGGCTAACGACATTCACGCCATCGGTGAGGGCGTACACGCAGCCTACGACGAGATTCTGGTCCCCGCCGGCATGGGCGATGTGGCGATCTGCACCGAGATGGGTCGCTTTATGATGGGCCCCTACGGATGCCTGGTCACCAAGGCCATCCACGAGAAGCAGATCTACAAGGACTATATCGGCGTGGACGCCAGTGCCGTCGATCTGATTCGTCCTGCCATGTATGGCGCTTACCACCACATTACGGTGATGGGCCAGCCGGGTGGCGACGACAAGACCACAGCGCCCGTCACGGACACCTACGACATCACGGGCAATCTGTGCGAGAACAACGACAAGTTCGCCATCGACCGCGAGCTGCCGCATATCGACATGGGTGATGTGCTCGTGATCCACGATACCGGCGCGCATGGCTACTCCATGGGCTACAACTACAATGGACGCCTGCGCTCCGCCGAGGTCCTGTTGCGCCCCGATGGCTCGGCCGACCTCATCCGCCGCGCCGAGCGCCCGGGCGATTACTTTGCCACGCTCGACGTGCTGCCGAGCGGCCGAGAGCTGCTGGCCAAGTCGCGCGCCGAAAGTGCCCGCCGTCGCGCCCAAGACGAGCGCCTGACAGTCGCCGCCCAATGGAACAAACGCATCCAGATCGCGGACGCGAAGGAGAAGAACATGGACATCCGCAATCTCGAGGGCTCAATCGTCGCCCTCGTCACGCCGTTTAAAAAGGATGGCAGTGTCGACTTTGACGCACTCGAGCGCCTTATCGATTTCCACCTGCAAAACGGCACCGACGCCATCCTCACCCTTGGCACCACCGGCGAGAGCGCCACGATGACCGACGACGAGGACAACTCCGTCGTCGCCGCCGTGGTCAAGCATGTTGCAGGACGCGTCCCCGTCATTGCCGGCTCGGGCTCCAACTCCACGCAGACCATGCTCACCAAGTCGCTTACTTACCAGGGCTTGGGAGCCGACGGCCTGCTGCTCATTACCCCCTACTACAACAAGTCCAACGAAGAGGGTATCTATCAGCACTTTAAGACCGTCGCCGATGCCGTGGACATCCCCTGCATCCTGTACAACATCCCCGGCCGCTGCGGCTGCGGTATCAGCGAGCGCAACGTAGAGCGCCTGGCCGCGCACCCCAACATCATGGGTATTAAGGAGGCCTCGGGCAACGTCGCCTACGCGGCCAAAATCGCCCACCTGCTGTCAGACGACTTCCGCATGTACTCGGGCGAGGACGCGCTTACCGTGCCGCTCATGAGCCTGGGCGCCTCGGGCACCATCAGCGTGTGGGCAGACGTGCAGCCGCAGCTCGTGCATGACATGTGCCGCGTCTATTTGGACGGTGACGTGGCGCGTGCCCGCGATATCCAAATTGCCGGCCAGCCGCTCATCAATGCCCTCTTTAGTGAGGTCAACCCCATCCCCGTCAAAGAGGCGCTCGCCCAGATGGGTATGATCGAGGCAAACTACCGCATGCCGCTGTGCCCCATGGCAGACGACACGCGCTCTGCACTTATCGATGCTCTGAAGGGGGCTGGTCTGCTTGATTAAGACCGTCATTATGGGAACGGGCCGCATGGGCTCGCTCATCCGCACCACCGCCGAGGGCGTTGTCGACGCCGCCGGTCAACCCGTTTTTGATATCGTGGCCCAGATTGGCTTCGATTTGAGCAAGCTCGAGAACGCACCGGCTGCCGATGTGATTATCGACTTCTCGAACGTCGTGACCTTCGATGCCGTCGTCGCCTATGTCGAGCGCACGGGCGCGGCGTTGGTCTCGGGCACCACAGGCTACACCCCCGAGCAGATGGACCGTCTGCGTGAGCTGGGCCAGAACACCCGCGTTATGCACTCGGGCAATTACTCCATCGGCATCGCAGCCCTGCGTCATCTAGTGGCCCAGGCCACGCGCGAGTTGCCCGGCTTTGACTGCGAAATCGTCGAGACGCACCATAACCAAAAGGTCGACGCCCCCAGCGGTACCGCCAAGCTGCTGCTCGACGCCGTAGTCGAGGCCGAGCCCGAGACAGGCTACCACCCCGTCTACGGACGCAAGGGCATGTGCGGCGCGCGCGATCCCAAGGAGATCGGCATGCACTCACTGCGCGGTGGCACTGTCGCCGGCGTCCACGAAGTGAGTTTCTTTGGCCAGGACGAGGAGGTCACGCTCACCCACCGCGCCACGAGCCGTCAGATCTTCGTCAACGGCGCCCTGGCCGCCGCCCAGAAGCTCGTCACCCGCGAACCCGGCTTCTATACGTTCGACCAGGTCATGTTTGCCTAACCAGGTATCAACCGAATCCACCCAAAGGAGAGATAGCAAATGAGCAACGCAGCCGAGATGGATGCCCAGGAGATTATCAACTACATCGCCACCGCGCCCAAAAAGACACCTGTCAAGCTGTACGTGCGCGAGAAGCCCGGCATGAAGGTTGCCTGGGGCGACGCACATGTCTACGGCGGCCGTCGCGGCAAGACCGTCTTTGGCGACTGGGATGAGCTCAAGGCCATCCTCGATGCCAATGCCGACTCCATCGACTACTACGATGTCGAGAATGACTGCCGCAACTCTGCCGTGCCCATGCTCGACCTTAAGGGCATCAACGCCCGCATCGAGCCGGGCGCGATCATCCGTGACCGCGTCGAGATCGGCGATCGCGCCGTCATCATGATGGGCGCCATCATCAACATCGGCTCCGTCATTGGCGAAGGCTCCATGATTGATATGGGCGCCGTACTGGGCGGCCGCGCCACCGTGGGCAAGAACTGCCACATCGGCGCCGGCACCGTGCTGGCAGGCGTTGTGGAGCCCGCCAGCGCCACGCCCGTCATCATCGAGGACGATGTCATGATC
Source organism: Collinsella aerofaciens (assembly GCF_032584215.1). GTDB lineage: Bacteria > Actinomycetota > Coriobacteriia > Coriobacteriales > Coriobacteriaceae > Collinsella. The sequence continues at coordinate 4,029 of NZ_JAWHPN010000038.1, forward strand.
GGCGCCAACGCCGTGGTCCTGGAGGGCGTGCACGTAGGCAAGGGCGCTGTCGTTGCCGCCGGCGCCGTGTGCGTCGAGGATGTCCCCGCCGGCGCCGTCGTGGCCGGTGTCCCCGCCCGCGTCATCAAGATGCGCGACGAGAAGACCAACAGCAAGACCGGACTGGAAGAGGGCTTACGTCAACTTTAATAGTTACGCGGTTTTGACAAACCGCGTTTTCGCTGACGTATGCTCAACCTGCGGGATAATTCATCCCTAAACAAAATGGCCGAAGCCCCAAGGAGCTTCGGCCTTTGCTTTCTCGCTGTAGGCGCAACGCAACTTATCGATTCTCGATGCTGCCGATATTCTTGAGCTCGATGGAGATGAGGCCGTTGGGCTCGTTGACGAACTCGATATACTCGGAGTTTGAACCCATCTCGGCCGGGAAGCTGATCTCGATACCCGTGTCGGTACGGATCTTGTGATTGCGCACGGCCGCGCGCTCGACCTGCTTGCGCTCCACGGGCACGCGCTCGGGCACCTTCTCCTCGGTCAGTGCCGCACGCACGCTCTCCTTGATAACCGGCTCGTCCTCAAAGACCTCATCGACGATATCCCAAGGCGGCAGCTCCTCGTCGTCTTCAACCTTCTCGGCAACGGCGGCTTTAACCTTGGCGAGCGCTACGGCCGTGTTGGCGCCGTGCTCTTCAGCGACCTCCTCGACCACGCGCGTCACCGTGTCGATGACCTCCTTACCCGAAACGCCCGTGTCGCATTGCAGCAGGCCGTCGGGAATGAGCATGCGGTCCTCGCCGGCGATCTTGCGTTTCTTGTCCACATAGCCGATCTCCATGGTGCTCGCGCGCACGATGGCATAGCTCGGCACCTTTTGCGAGGGGTTCGGCAGAATGGCGTAATGGCGCGCGATGTCGTTGCGCACCTCCCCTTCCTCGCGGCCCACTTCGTGCATAAAGGCCTGCTTGGAGCCCAGCAGCATCACGGCAAACCAGCGGGCATCCTCATCGTCGTCAAAATCAGCCACGAGCACGTCGGTGGACTCAGCTTTCTCGGCCTTGGTGAGTTCGGAAGAGATGAACTCCGCAATCTGCTGCGACAGGTCCACGAACTCACGCTCACCAAAGAAATAGCTCTTGAGCTCGCCGCCGAATGCGGAGTTCTCGGCAAACGTGGCACGCTTGTTATCGGCCGAAGTGCGCGCGCGACGCAGATGTGTGGTCACGAAGTTGCGGACAGTACGGCTTTCGATATCCAACTCGCGCTGGCTCATGACGTTGACGGCAGAGTCAAAGTCCAGGATATGCAGAATCGCGTGATTGATTTTCATATACGGCATTCCGTTCTAGATCGATTTCGGCACGAATCAGTATAGCGGTCGAGCCCGCCCCAGGCGCTTCGAAGATTGGTGCATCGGGGACAGGTTGCTTGCACCAATGGTTAGCGCAGGAGCTCGGACTGCCAAGCCTCGAGCTGTTCTGCCAAACTCTTGCCGGCAGCGGGCATGTCGATCTGAGGTCGTTTGGGCAGCAGTGCGCATTTAAGGATTGCTACGATGGTCTGCGAGACAAAGCGTCGTGTATCCTCGTCAAAGCCTTGCGCAGCCTGGAGCATCACGGGCAGACTCTCACGCAGATTTCCTGCGATATCCGCAAACCGTTCGGCGTCCGTAGCCTCAAACACGGAGAACAACGCATCTACAAAACGCTCGCGCTCGCTAGGCGACACTGTAAGCAGCATCTCGCGAATGGAGCCATCAACGTATCGAGCACCGGCGGACAGGCGCTCACAGTATACGAAGTCGCAACCATCAACCACCCAGCTAAAGGGATTGTGCTGCAGCAGGCTGAACTCGGTGCTCTCAACGATGGCATAGTCCTCTTGTGTCTCGAACATCATGCCGAAGATCGACGACCGAGGTAGCGTCTTGTCGATTCGACCGGAAAGATCGGCAAAGGCGTTGCCGTTCAGAAACTCCTCGACGAACCCTGGACCATCATGAGAATACGCCCGTTCGATTCGCTCACGGGCGACATCGGAGCACATCGCCGCACCGTACACCGCAAGGTTTCCACCCTTGGAATGACCTCCGCACAAAAGCGGCCCGTCGATCGCATCCGCCGCCTCGTCCACATAACGCGCCGCGGATTCCTGGGCCGGCACAGGACACCGGAACGCCATGTTAAAGTCCTCTTTCCAGCCCACAATCGTGCTGTCGGTCCCCCGGAAGGAAAGATAGCTAAACCCCGCCGGAAACCGGAACGCCATGGCTGCAAACTGCTCCGTCGCCACCACATCGCTCACGGCACGATAGCCGCAAACGTGCACGCCGCGGTATCTGGGATTTGCTGCCACGGCCTCCAACAAGGCCCTGCTTCCCTCTGGGTCCCACAAGTCGTCAATCATGTCCCGGTAGCACTCGGCACGCAGCAGTTCGCGTACGTCTAGGCCCTGCCAGTTCGTCAGCCCCGCCATATCACCCGGCAAGCGCAAATAGGACAACCACGCAAAGACCAGGCTATCCACCGCGCAGAACGGCCGCTCCTCAAAGGGATCAAACGCCGTCTGGACATAGGTCAAAAAATTAGGCGAATCCGACATGGCCCTCCCATCAACTATGGTGCATTGGAGTCAGGTTACTTTGCACCAAAAAGGCGCCCGGGCCGTGTGGACCCGGACGCCTTCATTGTAGCTTTTCGCTCTAGCGAGCTTGATTTAGCAGGAGAAGTCAACGCTGTCGATGATGTCCTTGAGGGCCTTGGCGGAGACGGTGAGCTCATGCTGCTCGTCGTCGTTCAGCGGCACGGGGACGCGGCAGACAACGCCGTCGCGGCCAACGACGGTCGGCATGGAGATGGCAAGATCGGACAGGCCATACTCGCCCACCATGAGCGAGGAGACAGGCAGAACGGTCTGCTCATCGCGCATAACGGCGGTGCAGATGCGCTTGACGGCCATGGCGACGCCATAGTAGGTGGCGTGCTTCTTCTCGATGATGGTGTAGGCGGAGTTCTTGACGTCCTCGGCGATGCGCTTCTCGGCAGCCTCATGCTCCAAGTGGCCGTGAAGCTCACAGAAGGTGTTCAGCGGAACGCCGGCAACCTGAGCGCTGGACCAAGCGACAAACTCGGAGTCGCCGTGCTCGCCCATGACATAGGCCTGGACATCGCGCGGGTCAACCTCGACGTGGGCACCAAGCATCTGCTGCAGGCGGCCGGTGTCGAGCACGGTGCCGGAGCCGATGACATGGCCCTCGGGCAGGCCAGACATCTTGATGGCAGCATAGGTCAGAACATCAACCGGGTTGGAGACGATTAGCAGAATGCCGTCGAAGCCGGACTTCTTAATCTCGGGAATAATGGACTTGAAGATGCTGACGTTCTTGTTGACCAGGTCCAGGCGGGTCTCACCGGGCTTCTGGGCAGCGCCAGCAGTGACGACGATCATGGCGGCGTCGGCGACATCGGAATAATCGCCGGCGTAGATCTTCATCGGCTCGGCAAACGTCATGCCGTGCGCGATATCCAGGGCCTCACCCTCGGCACGGTTCTTGTCCACGTCGATGAGGACCATCTCGGAGAACAGACCACTCTGCATCAGTGCGAACGCCGAAGACGAACCGACGAAACCGCAGCCGACAATAGCGACCTTCTTCTCGTTAACCATTAGAAACTCCCATCTCTCTCCACAAACAAGCCGCCCGGGAACGACCCGAGCGGCTTGTCGTAATCCCAATACATCCAATCGGGACTTTGATTATGCCCCTATTCGCAGCCAAAAATCGACCGTTTACCGAAATTGTTTGCAGTATTCGTAAAATAACTGCGCGAAATCGGTTTCGAGCTATTGACGAGTCGAAATAGGTTTCTAATACAGGCCCGCCTCGCGAATGGCCTCGACAGCCAAAGCGATCTGATCGGGCGGTAGGACCAGCGCCATGCGCACGTGTCCCTCGCCCGAAGGACCAAAACTCGCGCCCGGCGTCACCACAACGCCGGCCTTCTCCATGAGCTCCTCGCAAAACGCCATGGAATCGGTGCGACCACCGGGAAGCTTGGCCCACACAAACATAGAGCCATGCGCGTTGGGACGCCCCCAGCCCAGGCCCTCAAGACCGTCGCACAGGGCATCGCGGCGCTCCTGGTACTTCAGACGCTGCGCCTCGACCTCATCGCGCGGACCGTTCAGACAGGCGATGGCGGCCTTCTGGATCGGGAAGAACATGCCGAAGTCGATCTGGCCGCGCAGCTTGGCAAAGGCCGAGATCACATCCTCGCGACCGACCAAAAAGCCGATGCGCGCGCCGGTGACGTTAAACGACTTAGAGAGCGAGAAGAACTCCACGCCCACCTCGAGCGCACCGGGGTACTGCAGGAAGCTGCCACCCGGCTCACCGTCAAACACGATGTCGGAGTACGCGTTGTCATGAACGATCAACAAATCATGCTCGCGGGCAAAGGCGATAATCTCCTCGTAGACCTCGGGCGTGCCCACCGAGCCGACCGGGTTCGCGGGCAGCGACACGATCATATACTTGGCACGATCGGCCACCTCGGGATCGATACCCGCCACATAGGGCAGGTAATTATGCTCGGCAACCAACGGATAGTACTCGAGCTTGGCATCGGCGATCTTGGCACCCGCCTCAAAGACCGGGTAACACGGATCGGGAACCAGAATGGTGTCACCCGGATCGAGCAGGGCCAGGCCCAAATGGCCCACGCCCTCCTGCGTGCCGTTGCACGACTGCACCATAGACGGCGTAATGCCCGAAACGCCAAAGCGACGCTCATAGTAATCGCACACGGCCTGCTTGAGTTCGGGCAGGTCGCGCAGGGCATACTTCCACATCTCGGGATCTTGGGCTGCCTGCGTGAGCGCCTCGACCACATGGTCGTACGGCTTAAAATCGGGCGTGCCCACGCTCATGTTGTAAATGGTCTTGCCCTGAGCCTTCAGCGCGAGAAGCTTGTTGTTGAGCGAGGCGAAGACCTCCGCGCCAAAGCGGTCGAGACGCTGCGATGCCTGCATGGTGCCACCTTTCGATATGAAAAACGCGGCGCTCCGACAAGAGCGCCGCGCGATACGGGCCATCAGATTGCAAAAGTGTAACGCTTGCAACCCCCGTATTGGTTCAATTTAGCCAACCTTAGTCAACTGGATTGAGCGCATCGATCTGCGCAAGCCACAGACGCGAGCTAGCGTCACTCGGCATACGCCAATCGCCGCGCGGGCTGAGCGTCACCGAGCCCACCTTGGGACCATCGGGCAGGCAGCTGCGCTTAAACTGCTGGGCAAAGAAGCGACGGTAGAACGTACGTAGCCACGTGTGGACGGTCTTGGCGTCGTAGACGCCCTCGAAGCTCTTGAGCGCCATGCGGTAGATCTTGCCCGGCTCAAAGCCAAAACGCAGCAGGTAGTAGAGGAAGTAGTCGTGCAACTCGTACGGGCCCACCAAATCCTCGGTCTTCTGCGCAATCTCGCCGTCGCCCGTGGGCGGCAGAAGCTCGGGGGACACCGGCGTATCGAGGATATCGAGCAAGACCTCGGCAATGCGCCCGCTAAAGACATCGGCGGCATAGCGCACCAGATGGCGCACAAGCGTCTTGGGCACGCTCGCGTTGACGGCGTACATGCTCATGTGGTCGCCGTTATAGGTAGCCCAGCCGAGCGCCAGCTCCGACAGGTCGCCCGTGCCAATGACAAAACCGCCAGCCTGGTTGGCCAGATCCATCAGAATCTGCGTACGCTCGCGCGCCTGGCTGTTCTCGTAGGTCACGTCCTGCACAGCTGGATCATGCTCAATGTCCTTGAAGTGCTGCTCCACAGCCGCGTGGATCGAAACCTCGCGGAAGCTCACACCCAGGTCGCGAGCGAGCGACTCGGCATTCGACTTGGTGCGATGCGTCGTGCCGAAGCCGGGCATGGACACGGCTGTGATACCAGTGCGCGGCAGCCCCAGTGCATCGAAGGCACGCACGGTCACAAGCAGCGCTAGCGTGGAGTCCAAGCCGCCCGAAAGGCCGATAACCGCAGCCTTGGTACCCGTGTGGGCAAGGCGGGTCTTGAGGCCCGCAGTCTGCAGATCGAGGATCGTCTCGCAGCGCTCGGCCAAGTCGCCGTGGTCGGCCGGCACAAAGGGCGCGCGCGGGAAAACGCGGTCGATATCGCAGGCATCGCGCAGGACAGGTTCTTCGGCCAGCACGCCCTCAAACGAAAACTCAACGGTCGTGGCCTCCGGCGCATCGTCGGTGCGCGCCCACGTCGTCGAGCGACGGCGCTCGGCAACTAGGCGGTCAAGGTCAACGTCGGCGATGGCCATATCGCAGGTAAGCAGTTTGGTGGCGGCGAGCTTGGAGCCATTTTCGTAGATAAGGTTCTCGCCCGCAAAGACCATGTCGGTCGTGGACTCGCCCTCGCTCGCGTCCGCGTAGGCATAGGCGCAGTACAGGCGCGCGCTCTGGTTGGAAATGAGGCTGCGGCGGTAATCCGCCTTACCGATAATTTCGTCCGAAGCCGACGGGTTGAGAATCAGCATCGCACCGGCAAGCGCCATCTCGGTCGAAGGCGGCGCCGGCACCCACAGGTCCTCACAGACCTCAACGCCCAGCACCATATCCTCGGCACCCTCATCACAGCAACGGTAGATAAGCCCCGAGCCCAGCGGAACCGGACCCTGACCGGCAAATTCAACCCACACGGGATCCGCAGGCGCCGGAGCAAACCAGCGACGCTCATAGAACTCGCCATAGTTGGGCAGATACTTCTTGGCCGTGAGGCCCAAAAGCTCGCCCGCGCAGCACACGGCGGCGCAGTTGTAGATATTCTCGGCAACTGCAACGGGAAGACCAATGGTAAAGACAATCGGCAACTCACGAGTCTCGTCGAGGATATGCACCAGAGCAGCCTCGCAGGCATGCAGCAGCGTGCGGTTATGGAACAGGTCGGCCGCGGTATAGCCGGTCAGGTTAAGCTCGGGCAGCACCAGCGCGCGAACGCCGCGCTCGGTAGCCTCGCGAACAGCCGCCAGCGCAACCTCGGCATTGCCCTCGACATCGGCCACGCGAATCCGCGGCGAGGCCGCCGCCACACGCAAAAAGCCATCAGACTGAGAAAGGTGAAGATTCATAAGAATGCTCCCGTGCGTAGACGCCATTCACAACAATTAGCAAGTCCTATTGTAGTTCAACCGCCGGGTGTAACCGCATCCCACCAACTTGGTGAGCAATTGATGAGTTGATGGTATCTGTTAAATGTCACGTACGATTCACATCTGGTGGGTACCCTGATGGCTACACGAAACGAAGCAGATTTACACCGGGAGGACCCCGTATGACAACCAAGTACACCGACGCGCCGCGCACGCGCGTCATGACGCCGGCATCGCTCAACAACGGCGTGCACGAGAACCATTCCATCGGACAGACCATGGCCATCGCGCCCAAAAAGGGCCTGTTCGATGACATTTCCATTCCCCAGATCATCGCCGGCGCCGCAGCTGCTGCCACGAGCGTCGCGCTTGCCTCCAAGATTGGTATCGCTGGTTCAGTAATTGGCGCCGCCGTGAGCTCGGTCATCACCGTTGTGTCCTCGCAGGTCTACCGCCACTTTATCTCTGCCAGCGCCAAAGCCCTCAAAGGTACGCACGTCGACGTCGACTACCCCGCCGGCGCCTACGAGCCCGTTGAGCCCGATGTCGAGGAGCACCTAGGTGGCGCCGCGACCACGCAGGAAATGCGCCAGGTTGCGGGGCGCGCGACCACGGCGCGCGTTGCCCCCAACAGCTTGCGTGCCAAGGCGGCGGCAGAGCGCAGCCAGACGCAAAAGAAGGTCATCGTCTTCTCGATCGCCATCGCCATCGTCGCAGTCATCGCCTGCGCCGGCGCCATCCTTATCACCACTGCCGGTGAGGGTCTGGGCGAGCGTCCCGAGCCAATTCTTTCGTCGCGCACGACCGAGAGCGATGCAAATGGCAACACCCAGTCGCAAGATCAGCAGGCACAGGCGGACGGCACGCAAGACAGTTCTACCTCTGCCGATTCGTCCTCGAACACCCAAAACCAATCACAGGGCACCGATTCCTCTACGGCCAACAGTGGCACGCCGTCCGACACGACCGACTCAAGCCAAACGACTGACGGTTCACAGCCGAACACGGGAGGCCAGACGAGCGACACTACGTCGGGAACGGGTGCAGCAGACAGCAGCAACACCAACGGCTCGAGCGGAACCGCGTCCGGCACGGCATCTGACAACTCGAGCCAAGGCACGGCATCGGGCAACTAAGCACATTTGTCTCTCATAGATAACCGACCTGTACAACGGGCGCGAATCGAAAGCGGTTCGCGCCCGTTTGCCTTGGGCGCCGCCATGGCGAACGCCATGCGATGGTAAGATGCTTTACATGTGTAAAGAGGAGATTTGCCATGAGCAAGACAATAGTTAGGCCCACGCTTTCGCTGGGCAACCACATCTATCTGTATCGCCTGCTGCGCGACGCGATTGGGTGCGGCAAGCAAACGTTTATGACACAGGTCGAGGAGGCGCTCGCCGCAGGCGACATGACCGCTTATGACCTGGGCTTTGAGTCCACGCGCGAGTTGCTCGAGGAACTCGACGACTGCATTAAACTGACTGTCTTTAAGGGCGGCCGCCTGTACGCCACCGTCATCGCCAACGAGGCTTGGGATGCCGCTCTTGCCAAGGGCGAGGACAAGCCCAAGGCAGCCAAGGGCGCCAAGCAGTCCTACAAAAAGAAAAAGCGCGGTGAGAAGGACCTCAAGGCCGTGCGCCCCAAACACGTTAAGCGTCCCAAGCCCGAAGCCATGGTTGAAGCCGTGCCGGAATCCGAGCCCGAGACAGAGATCGAAGTCGCTATTGAGGTAACGGCAGAAGCCGAAACCGAAATCGCCGCCATGACCGATCCCAAAGTCATATCCAAGCAGGAAGCCACTGTGGAGCTCAACGAGGCTCCCAAGTCGACAACCGAAGAAGCTGCTGACCAAACCGAGACGCCTGCGTTCCAAAACAGCGATGTCTTTGGCAACGAGGCCGAAGACGATCAGTCCGACGAGCCCGCAGATCAAGACGCTACCGAGTCGGCGCCGGAGCCCGAGACGCCGCAGCCCGCCATCTCGCTCACGGTCGTCTATGACCCCGAGAACGCCAACGCCGGCATCACCACCATGGCATCCACGCCCATCGAGGTAAAGTCGAGCGTCGAGAATCAGAGCGCTCCGCAAGTCGAGCTCGACACCGCGACCGCAGACGCACCCGCCATCGTCGAGCCCGCAGATTCCGCGGCGATGCCGAAAGCGGACACCGAATCAGTACTCGGCACCGAACCCGCGCCCGTCATCGAGGTGACGCCCGTCAATGAGCAGGCCTCCGCACCGGCGATGGCACCGGCCCCCGCACCCGCAGCGCCCGCCATCCCCGAGGACTTCCCCATCGATTTCGCAACCGAGGTCTTCTGCCCCGGCCCGTTGCTACACCAGCTGTCGACCTATCTCCCCTACGGCGCCGACACGCTCGGCATCATCGGCGAGTACTACTGGATCGCCCGCGAGCGCGGCACCATCGAGGCCGCGCGAAACCGCGCAAGCTTCCCCCTGCACTATACGCAGGCCGGCGAGCGCCGCGAGGTTACCGTGCGCATCCGCCGCAACACCACCGGCGGCCTCGGCGCCACCTGGGCCATCGACAAAGTCGAAGAGCCCGAGCAGTAACGACAAGCGGCTCAAATCCAAATCAGGATTTGAGCCGCTTTTATTAGCATTCTAACAGTTTAGATAACGGGTGATGCCGCACCTATCCCAAGCTGCGGTAAGTCGCGTCGGCCATCAGGATATGGCGCACCACCCTTGCAGTCGGGTCCCACCTGTCGCGCGCCTGGTTGACCCT
>NZ_JAWHPN010000039.1:0-11048 GCF_032584215.1 Collinsella aerofaciens
TACGTAAATGGCCATAATTACATGCAAGCATGAACTATGGCCATTTACGATCTTGCTTTCTCTCACACGGGAAAAGAAGACAGGCAAAGCTGAGTTCCGCTTTGTGCGCGAAGCGGTTTCGCCTCTGAGAAAAATTCGGCGGACTTTTCCAAATCTTGTTTCGGAGGCCACTCCGAAGCTGAGGGGATAAAAATGAGCCGAAGCGAGAAAGTCGAAGCGACGTTGACCGCTGAAGAAAAGGAAATTCTTCAGCGCCTCTGCGGCGAAGCTGGTTGCACGGATAAGGCAGGGGTATTTTTCTTTGGCGAATAAATTTGGATTTCATGGCAAGGGGGGGGTGGCGTTAAGGTTTTCATCGCTATATCAGTTGCCGTGTTCGCATTCTCTGCGCTATTTCTAAAAGTGGAGCGTTGCCAAAAAGATAGCGGAGGTGACTATTCACATTTGTGGTTCGTGAGCGGATCGGTGTTGAACGTTGGCAGCTCTGGCGATTTTACCATGTCGGTCGAAAGCGAAGATCCATATAACGACGGGTCTGATCGTCTGACCATTCTGGTTGATTCAGAACATACGCGCTATGTAAGCGATAGCCCCGTGAGCGTTGGGTCTAAAGTCAAGGTAGGCTATTTTCTCGATTCCCGAAAGAGAAATACGATTCGCTGCTCTTCTGTGGATGTGTTGGAATAAATTTTGAGTAACTATCAGTAAAAAGCTGCGAGCAAAGGCCGCTCCACGTGGGGCGGCCTTTTTGGTGGATAGACGTTGCGGAGGATGATTGATTGAGGTTTTTGCTCCGCATGGAAATCGAGTGAGGATTCTGTCTCGCGAGGGGCGTGTTTTGAGGCTCTTGGCGGTACGTAATTCTCGTTCGGCGTCTTGACGGGACAAAACCCTCGGTTGACTTTTCGTTATGCACGGAACCGGGACGTCCGTCGTAACGGTGGTGCTCTTGTATCCGTTTGAAATCGAGCGAAGGAGTACCGCTATGGAGCAATCGAGCCTATTTGATGACGGTGTGGACATCGATCTCGAAGCGCCTGCGAGCTTGGACGCCGCCGTACCAACCGATGCCCGTGCCCAGGCGGCAGCGCGCGTGACTCAGCACCGATAGCGGTGCGTATGTGGCGAGCGTCGTCGAGGACGGTCCCGCCGCCAAGGCCGGCATCCAGGAGGGCGATGTCATCACCAAGCTGGACGATGACGAGATTACGAGCGCTGATGGTCTGATCATCGCGCTGCGCAGCCACGAGGTTGGCGAGAAGGTTGAGATCACGCTCATGCGCGGCAAGGACGAGAAGAAGGTCACGGTCGAGCTGGGCTCCGACGAGGAGCTGCAGAACCAGCAGCAGAACGACAGCGCGACCGACACCGGCAACGGCGGTATTACCGACGAGCAGCTGCGCCAGTATCTGGATGAGCTGCTAGGCCAGCAGGGTCAGGGCTACGGCCAGGGCTACTAACGAGCCGTATCGCACATATCGAAGGATGACGATTCCAATACGGACGACACCAAAACCGGCATCGACGGCTCCATGGACGATTCGGATTCCAAATAGGCCCTGTTAGTTGAGCTGCTTCTTTGCCGGATTCGTATGCGAAACCGCTATACCCGCGGCAATTGCCATGAGGCAGCTCGCGACGAGTCCGAACTCATACTTCAAAACGTTTGTTGCGGTCAGGGCGATAATCAACACTGTCAGAATTTGCAGAACTATCGTTATTGCGAAGAGATTTATTCCTTGTTTGGCCGAAGTCGCTGAATGAGTCTGGCTTCGTTGATTCAGGTTGAAGCAGACAACAAAAGCGACCAGTTCGCTTGATAGGGGGCCGACTACATAGAAAAAGATTGCGTCAATGAAGCCTATAGTGTTGTAAGTTGTTTCGCCGGAAAACACAGCGTATAAAGCATATCCAAATCTTGGCTGATTCATGTATGAGTCCGAAAAGACGAAGAGCGTCAATATTGCTACTACCAGAAGTGCATTCAGGGCAAATCGTTTGCTTTTCATCGATCGCTCCTTCCGGGTGAACTTTATTATGTAATTATACAGCAGTCATTTGTTATTCAAAGAATTTGACTGTCCTAAATAACATGCACTTTCGCTGGAGGGTCGCTGTTTGGCGGCCCTCTTTTTTGCATAGGCGCGGTGGGATGGTAATATCGGGCGGGAGTCAGCCGCTCTGATAGAATCGTCCTTGCTGTCGGCAGCCCTCGTGCCGGGCAGAGCCCTCCATTTGATGGGAGGTGATGCCCATGACCGATTTCACCGAGCTCGTGAAGCTCCTGACCGCTATGGTCTCGCTCCTCACGGCCCTTGTCGGCCTTTCCAAGGCACTCAAGCAGGGCTCGAAGCCCAAAAAGAAAGGCCACCGTCGCTAAGACGATGACCTAACTTTCTAACGCAACGGCTCTGCCCAGCTCACTACAACTTGGGCTGCCGTCGGCACCATTCTACCCGCTTGACATTGCTGTTGTCGATGCGCCGTATCAAGAATCCACGGCAGCGCTCGTGGTTGCAAAACGGCCCAACAAATAGCGGCTATTAGTCAGTTGGGGGTGTCTAAAAGGCCTAATAGTTGCCAATAGTGGCCAGTTGGCAACGGATTTGGGCTATTAGTTCTAACAGTGCCTATACTATGACCCCACAAACTGGACACGGTTTTCTGCCCGCACGAGGTTTTAAAGTTTTAGCTGGAACAATCCGGCAGATTGGAGCACAGAACATGAGGTTCGAACGCCTCATGTCGCTCAAAATACGTCTCCTCAATTGCGCAAAGGAGAACGGTATTTAGCGACAAGGAGACAATGGAATGATCTGGTTCACCAGCGACACGCACTTCGGGCACGAGAACGTCCTGAAGTTCACGGACCGGCCGTGGGAGACGATTTGGCAGATGAACGATGCCATCGTCGACAACATCAACGGCAGGGTCGCCGTGGATGACGAGCTCTACATCCTGGGGGATTTCTCATTCAAGATGACCGCCCAGGACGCATACGGGCTGCGTAAGCGGATCGCCTGCAGGCGCATCCACCTCGTCCCGGGAAACCATGACAAGGACTGGACCCAGCCGGCGGTCGCGGGCGCGTTCACCGTGGAACCGCCGATCTGCGTGCTCAAGATCGACGGGCAGAAGATCGTCCTGTGCCATTACCCCATGGCCGACTGGCAGGGCATGAGCCATGGATCGTGGCACCTCCACGGGCACATCCACAGCAGCGGCGGCGCGTACAACGAGTTCAACCGCAAGCAGGGGCTCCTGCGCTACGACGTGGGCTGCGACGCCAACGGGCACTCCCCGGTGAGCCTCGACGGGCTGAGGGAATGGTTCGCCGGGGTCGACGAGCCGTGCGGCCGGGTGAAATGGCCCTGGTGGGTCAACGAGACCGGCGACAGGCAGGTCGAGCGCGAGCTGGCGGCTTACAAGCGGAAAGAGGCGATCCGATGACGGTCTATGTGACGGGCGACATCCACAGTGGGCTCGACATGCAAAAGCTCCGCGACTGGGAGCTTGGGGATGGCCTTACCAGCGACGACTATCTCATCGTTGCCGGTGACTTTGGCTTTCCGTGGAACTTTTCTGCCGAGGAATGCGCTGACATCGCTTGGCTCGAGTCGCGCCCCTACACGGTTCTCTTCGTGGATGGCAACCACGAGCGCTTCGACCACTGGGAGGAGCGTCCCATGGAACCGTGGCACGGCGGGCTGACGCAACGCCTGTCGGATACTTCGTCTATTCGGCGCCTGACGCGCGGCGAGGTCTTTGAGCTCGACGGTTCGACAATCTTCACCATGGGCGGTGCCACGAGCGTGGACAGGGAATACCGCGTGCCGTATTCCAGCTGGTGGCCTCAGGAGCTCCCGGACGAGCGCGATTTCGATGCCGCACGGGCAAGGCTCGACGAGGTCGCCTGGAAGGTCGACTGCGTCATCACCCATACCTGCTCGACGCGCATGCTCTCGCCGACGCTCTACCCGGACCCAGGCTGGGAACGCCCGGATGTGGACCGGCTGACCGGATTCCTCGACGAGCTCGAGGACCGCCTGGACTACAAGCGCTGGTATTACGGCCATTTCCATCGCGATGCCAATCCGGACGAACGGCACACGGTGCTGTGTGACCGGATCGTGAGGCTCGGGGACAAACTCCTGCCGTGGGGTGCGTACTGATGGCTATCTATGTGACGGGCGACGTGCACGGCAGGGCCGAGTACGGGTCCAGCCGGTTTGCCTTCAAGAATTGGCCGCTGGGCCGCACGCTGACGCGTGATGATGTGGTAATCGTGGCCGGCGACTTCGGCTTTGTCTGGGATGGGTCCAACGCCGAGAAATACTGGCTCGACTGGCTCGAGTCGAAGCCCTGGACCACGTGCTTCGTTGACGGCAACCATGAGAACCATCACGCCCTGGCTGAGCTGCCGGTGCAGGAGTGGAACGGCGGCCTCGTCCATGAGGCGCGACCGCACGTGCTGCACCTGATGCGCGGCGAGGTGTACGACATCGCGGGGACCACGGTCCTCACCATGGGAGGTGCCGCGAGCAACGACAGACAGTATCGCAGGGAGGGGAGGAACTGGTGGCCCGAGGAGATACCGAGCGTGGAAGAGATGGGGCACTGCCGCGCCTCGCTCGATCGCGTGGGCTGGAAGGTCGACTACGTTGTGACTCACGAGGCTCCTGCCGACCTGGCAGAGCAACTATGCCGGGAGCGCGAACGCGAGTATCTGGACGACCGGCTGCAACGATTCCTTGGCGAGCTCGACGGGCGACTCGGCTGCCGCGCCTGGTTCTTCGGCCACTACCACGGCGACGAGTGGCGTGACGCCAGGCATCGCCTTATCTACCGAGACATCGTGCCGGTCGAAGATGCTGCGCCCGCTTCTAGAAACCTTCTAGAAGCGCTCTAGAAGGTTTCTAGAAATTAGGCGCCATATGGACTATTCCAATTCAAAAGTCTGGTCGAGGGAGTTCGACCCAGCACCCATCCCGTCGACTTTCACTTCGATGGGAGACATGTCGTTGAGGTCAAAAATCGACACACCGTCGCATTCGCCTCCCGGCGCAAGCCCTTGCGAAGAGAAGTGATCTTCCTGCAAATCGGCGGCAAACCCGCGAGATAGCATCTGCTTATTTTGATAAGCCGTGATGTAGCTACCAACAGCGCATGAATTTGCCGATCGGTTGTTAATGGCGTGCCAGCGAACAACGGCAACCTTCCCGCCATCGCCAGTCGAGGAATCATGCACCTCGACGCCGGTGACTGAATACTTCATCTTGCCGTAAACCCCGTCTTCCTGCGCGTTATCAGAATCGGCGACCTGAACTGCCGTCTGATGATCGTCTGCCTGGCTGCACCCAGAGGTCATAACTAGGGCGGCTGCCAGAACACCCGCAGCCCCAAAGTTCCGAGCTAGGTTGATTGCCTTTTTAACAGAGAGATGCTCCATCGATTACTCCAAACTTAATTGTTTTTGAATGCCATCAGCCAAACAGCCAAGCCCCAATGAGCATGACCACTGAAACTGCCGCAAGCGAAGCCCAGACGGCATTTTGACGGGTGATGACACCGCTGATGGTGAGCGGATTTGCGCCGGCACCATCAATGACAGTCCAGACGAGTGCCGTGACCAAAAAGACGACTAGCCCTGCCGTTATCAACTCACGGCGAGACGGCCTTAGCTTGTCGGACATATCTACACGCCCCTCGTCTGGGTCATGACCTCGACCTTGGCCTCGGCCACGGCCGCCCGCTGCTCGGAGGCGGCGAGGCGGTCCTTGAGGGCGGCGACCTCGGCCATCAGGTCACGCTGGGCGAGGAGGGAGACGTTGAGATCGGCCTGAGCCTTGGCTGCGGCGTCGACCGCGCCCCTCATGCTTTCAATTCGATCGTCTTTTGCGGCTGATTCTGCCAAGAGCTGATTGTTCTCGGAATCGAGCTTCTTGAGCTGCGAGAGGTAATCGGCGACGGTGGCGTGGAGCTCATCGTTCTCAATCTCCAAGCTCGCAGTATCCAGCTCGAATTTCTCTTTGATGGCGGCGACCTGCTCGACGCAATTAGATTTGATGCTCTGAATCTGTTCCGTTGCACTTTTCTTGGCGGCGTCGGCGTCCTCGCGGGCAGCACGAGCCTCCATCGCGGCGGCTTCGGCAGCGCCCACGATGATGCGCTTGACCCGCTCGACCGCCTCATCGAGGACGGCCGATGCGTCGAGCGCAGTCTTCATGCCGGGAGTGGCGTTAGGGTGGTAGCCGTCGACCAAGCGGGCGACGGTATCGGCCTGCGAGAGGCCAAGGCTCGTGCTGATGTCCTTTATGGCGTCACGGGTCTCCGATGAGACATTCAGACTGGTCATTTTCTTTTCGGACTGGACTTGGTTTTCGGCCATGATGCGGCACTCCAATCAACAACGGGCATGGCTCCGCCACGCCGTACGGCTGGGAACAAATACGCGGCCGCTGTTGAGTTGTGTTCGTCCTGCGATCGGTGAGTTCTAAAAAGGCGTCTCAAGTCATGCGTTCACGCAGGGTTTCAGTTGGAGAAATACCGCACTCTTATATAGTAGCGCACTCGGATTTATCTTCTGACGCCCACTAACCCGCGCTCGCGGAGCACGCGGTACAAGGTCGATTTCGAGATACCTGTTGCGGCGCAGATGTCGGGAATTGGCGTCTCACGGGCGAGGTAGAGCTTCACGGCAGCGTCGGCCTTGACGTCCGCGATGCGCGGGCGGCCCCCGACGTTGCCACCGCGGCTCCGTTTGACGGCGATACCCTCGGCCTGGCGCTGCCTGATCAGGTCGCGCTCGAGCTCGGCGGTGCAGGCATGGGTGCCCAGCACGAAACGGCCGAATGCAGTATCGAGGTCAACGGGCTGCTTCAGTGATATGAGCTTCACTCCTAAGTTCCTGAACATCAGGTCATAGTTCAGCAGCTGCCTGGTCGATCTGGTCAAGCGCTCCCAGGATTCGACCACCACCTCGTCGCCCGCCCGCATCTTCTTGAACAGGCGCTTCTGCTGCGTCCGGTCGCCGTCCTGGGCACCCGTGACCTTGTCCTTGTAGATATGGCCATAGGCCACGCCAGCGTTCACCAGAGCCTCGATCTGGCGGTCCAACCTCTGGTCTTTCGTGCTCACGCGAGCATATCCGTAACGTGTCATTTCAGCCTCCTGCCTCGTATTTGATTTTCCCATGGGAATTGACGCGGAGGTTTTGACACTGGGTTTTGGCACTCGACGTTCACGGCATCGAGGGTTCGACTTTCGAGTGCCAAGAGGCATACCTTTTGAGACTGTTTAATTTGAACAATAACAGAGGTGTACCAGTTAACCGGGGTAGTAGCAGATTCGGTTAGAATTGATGTCACGGCGCATTCCGTGCGCGGGCGGCCGACGATTTGATCGGAGGTCACCATATGCTGAAATTCCTTAACGCGCTGGCCGCTCTTGCAACGGTCGGCACGTTCATCATCGCGTTTTTAAACTCGTATGAGGTTCGGATTAAGGTCCGTAGGCGTACGCGCGGTGCGGACAGTGGACGGCATTTGCGCCACAAGCGCAAATAAGAATGCCCGGGGGTCGGAGCCCGGGCATTTAACAAAGACTGAAAACTAGGCCGCCCGCGCTCCATGTTGCTTACACGGGATGCGTCGTTTTCTGTTGTCATTCTACCCTCTTTGGGCAGATAAAACCACCGTACGCTTGGGTTCTCATGCGAGTTCATCCATCGTCCATGCGGCGTGATCGCAACAGTGGGAGCCGTCCAGGACAGCTCATCTTACAATCGAATGAATTGCAGCTGCCGAATTGATCTCCATAAACATGACGCGGCTGTAGAATGAAGCAGGGTCGAAACGAAGCAGTTCCCGGACAATTGGCGTCCGGCCAGACACTTCGGTTCGGCCCTTTCTCATGCGCATTTCTAGAAACGCCTAGTACGGAT
The DNA here is from genome assembly GCF_032584215.1 of Collinsella aerofaciens. Classification (GTDB taxonomy): domain Bacteria; phylum Actinomycetota; class Coriobacteriia; order Coriobacteriales; family Coriobacteriaceae; genus Collinsella. The sequence goes on from NZ_JAWHPN010000039.1 coordinate 7,943, forward strand.
ACAGGTCTGGACTAGGTCCACTCATCGCCAGCGACATGTATTCCGAAATGATTGCGAATCGCTTTTGATGCGGTGCCTGACGGCACCTATGATCCGCTCGCGAAGCTCGCTGACTTATATATCTCTTATTTACATCGCCCGGGGAGCGAAGCGACGCCGGCGCTGAGGGCTGACGGCTGGCACGCCTCGCGCTGATGACTTGCTGATTGTAATAACTGGTCGCGAGGTCTAATTAGCTTGGTGGTTGAATTGTTAGGCGGTGGAGCATCCACAGAATCCGGGCACAATCGTGGACCCTCCCTAAATCTTCGAAACCAGCATTGCAGCTGGGAAAGCCTCACCCGCCCCTTGGCCTTTTGCTCGACGATCTCGCGGGACTCCGCATGGCTACGCCCATGCATCCGGACCGTTCGTTTTAACGCGCCGGCCGTCCTCACCGGCACCCCCGTACATGGCGGAACCCGGGGTTGGGCTCAGAATCCGTCACGGCTGCATGCTCATCGTGATCCTCTTTGCTTGACGTTGCGGCTTATCACCGCGACACGTGTGTCGCCACACGGCTATCCAACCAACTCCTGATCTTCGGCTGTTCGCCTACTTTCCTGCAGTTTTCCAGCAGGACAATCGCTCTGAATCCGGCACGCCGTCTCCGCCCAGAAGGGCCGAGGCGGCGCAGGGGTCACATGGAGGGCACTACCCCCGTCGAAGTCTCCGTAGAGACGGGACAATGAACCTGTACAGCTCAGTCTCCGATTATTCGAGCCCTTGGCTACCTTTTTGAACGGGTCTTAAACCCGTGCCGACCGGGAACGGCATATGTCCGCTCCCATAAAAAATGGGAGCCGTGCGAGCCGGCTCCCATTTGCGTTTTCTAACTGTCATCCATAGCGTGACCTGCGGGTCCCTGCTATCATTGGATGTGCCAGGAGTGCTGTTTGCGTTTTTAGCACAACTGGCAAGTAGAAACGCGAGTTGGTAGCTCGCCTCTACACCGTGCGGAGGTGTTGGTAGCACCCGAGCACAATCTTGATGGTATCACGCCCGCCCGTCTTTTCGGCGGGCGGGTTGCCATTTTTTTATACCTCTACCTGCGGAAACTATAGTATACCTCAGTAACTCATGCCTCACCGCTCTACCGGGGCATGAGCGCTTTACTCCGCCTCGACAGGCAGTTCGAGGCTAGCGAGGCGTGTCGCCGCGAGCGTAATCGCCGCGATCGACGACGCGATCGTCCATCTGTCGCAACACGGCGCTACCGCTGTGCGCCTGGCCGGCGGCGCGAACGCGGTCGTCGCCGGCATCGACAACGCCGCCGGCGTAACGGTTGCGAATCTCCCTTGCGTAACCGCGCCGGGCAAGAAGCTCATCACGTACGGCGGGATCTTCGAGCAGATCTTCATCGCACTTCGGTGCAATGAATTTAGGAAATGAATTGTAGGAGACGCCCTTGCTCGCTTTCGCCTGCTCGACCCACGCCGAGTATGCTTTCTTGAGACGCTTGATGTAAATCTCACAACGTTTCTCGTATGGAAGGACTCGCTCGGCTTCCAACACGTTATTTCCGAAAGCCGTCTGCAACGACTTCAACGCGAACCGCCCGTCGAGACGGGTCAAGTTGAAGGTACATTTTGGATTACCGGCCTCTTTGATATCGAGATCTGTCGCATAGACTCGATTGTTCTTGATGAAAATGTCTACGCCCCACGAGGCAAGTAATTTTTTGAACTGCTCCATATTCTTCGGGTGGTAGTCGTCGATTGCAATATGGATCAGCTCGCGCAGATTGTTTTTATAACTGTACTCTCCCCGATCGACAATCTCCTTTTCAATATCGCGCGGCTGACGATCTCGAATCTTTGAATTTCTCTTACCTTTTTCAAGTTGAGTAAGATTCCAGGCCTTGTCCATTTCACGAACCCATGAAGCGCGTTCGAATTTTCCGCGACGCCCACCAGTCTCGCAACGTTTGCCGGTCAGCAAATCGGTACGGTTGATCGCCATATGGACCGCGTAGCGTTTTCCCGCCTTATCGCTTTCCTCATGCAACGCGAGAATCACTTGTTGATGCGGATAGTGCTTCGCAAGCCATTGCTCCGCGTAGGCCAAACATGCATCGGGGGTCATCTTGCCTCCGTTGCAGCTGCACTCCTCGGGCAGAAACGCGAGAATCTGATGAAGCATGATTACGTTTTTGACTCCGGCTCTCGACGGCTTGTCGTGATGGAAAACCTTTCTGGTTCTATCCATTTTCGAAAACCAGTGGTCGCTCCATTCGATGTTCCAGCCACCACGCACAATCGCATCTTTTCCGTTGATGTATTTACGAACATTCTTTGCATAGCGCTCACTCGACACTCTTTTCTGTTTGATAACAGTCACTTCACATCACCACCGACGAAATAGCGCTTTTCAAGCTCGTCGATGAAACGGTCTAGCTTACGCCCAACTTGATAAACCTTCTCAAGTGTTCGAAAAACAGCTTTCTCGTTGTACGCGGGAAGCCCTTGGGCGTTCAAAAAGTACATGAGCTGATTGAGATTCGTTCCTTCCTTCAAAAGCTCGTGATAGATTTTGTCGATCGACGCCCGATCGACATCGATTTTCTCGACTCTCCCGACAAGAGCAGTGCGACGCATGAAGGCCGACATCGACACGCCGAGTTCAGAAGCGCGATTCTCAATGGATTTTTTCTCACTTGGCGAAACCCGGATGCGAATCATCTCAGTTCGCTCTTCGTCTTCAGTCAGATCGACCCCGCGAGTCACCGCGTCATCGGGACGCAGGAAATACCTAATCAGTTCGGCCTCAGACATTTGGGCCTTTTTGGAAAACGCAACAAGCGTTTTCTTTTCTTCTTCACTCAGCGTTGCCTTGACTGTGAACGGACGTTTCGTACTCACGGACAGCTCCTCGAAAATAAACCGCACACCGGAGAGGCCTCCGGTGCAAAACCAGCTATTCGATTCGCTTTCCTTTTCGAGTGCTTAAAAATCGCCGACGCGATTTGAAAACGTCTCGCGAAAACTTTACCGCCGTGAGAGGTGGTAAAGCAAGATGTGTGGGAAAACAAATGGCCCGTATGGGCCCATTTGTTGCCACCCACACC
>NZ_JAWHPN010000040.1:0-9971 GCF_032584215.1 Collinsella aerofaciens
CCATACGGCGAGGGCCGCGCCCCCGGTCCCCGGGGCGCGGCCCTCTTGCTTAAACTGCTCAATTTTTCGTGCTCACGGTGCTTATTTCCCGGTGATCACTCGGACCACTTCTTAGTGAACATCAACACGCTGAGTCGTTGCACACGTGAAGGCCCGTCACCATGGCGCCGCCCGCGTCGGGGTCGAGCCAGTACCAGGAGCCGCCGGTGTAAAGCCAGCCGGTCGAGGCGATGCCGTTCGCAAACCAGTACCAGGAGCCGTCGACGAGGCCCCATCCGTTAAGGGGGCCGCAGCTGCCGAAGTAGCGGCGGACGCCCTGCGCGTCCGTCTGGTAGCCCGTCAGCATGGCCCCCGTCCGGGCGTCGAAGCAGTAGGGCACGCCGCCGACGGATACGGGGCCGCGCGCCAGCGCGCCGGATCCCGTCGCGTAGTACCAGGTACCGCCGTCGAGCACCCACCCGGTCGCCATCGCGCCGGAGGCGTCAAACCAGTACGCGGAGCCATTGCACTCATGGAGCCCGATGGCCATGGCATGCGTCGAGGGGTCGAGCCAGTACCAGGCCCCATTGGTATAGAGCCAGCCAGAATGCAGCGAGACTGGATTAACTGAATCCACATAGAACCAGTTACCGTCAAACGAATTCCAACCCTGATTCCATTTAACGGATTCTTGAGCAGACCCATCATTGATTGAATCGGAAGAATTAAGAGTCGAGGAGACGGATTGCTGCTCAAAATCAGTAGGGATGAAGGAGCTTATGGATTCTGCGTTCGCGATATCAACCACACCGGGCCCAGCGAGCAGTAGAGTTGAAAGAATGATTAGGATTAATGTTATTCGCTTTTTCCTTGCCATGTCAGCCCCCAGTAGTAACCAATTTTTACATAAACATAGTCTACAAATGGATAGCTAAGAGCAATATGTAATTAGAAAAAAGCAATTAAAGAAGAGTTGCTAGCCGAGCCAAGCACCATTACTAGCAAAAGAGTATTGTGCCCCGTCGATCTGCTGAACACCAGTAACCATAGCGTGCGTCGAGGGGTCGAGCCAGTACCAGGCGCCGCCGACATATGCCCAGCCGGAGGCCAGCGCGCCGGAGCCCGTCGCGTAGTACCAGGTTCCGCCGTCGAGGACCCATCCGGTCGCCATCGAGCCGGAGCCGTTGAACCAGTACATGGAGCCGTTGCACCCATGGAGCCCGGTGGCCATGACGTGCGTCGAGGGATCGAGCCAGTACCACGTACCGTTTAGGTTGAGCCAGCCGGAGGCGAGGGCACCGGAGCCAGTCGCGTAGTACCAGGTCCCGCCGTCGAGGACCCACCCGGTCGCCATGGCGCCGGAGGAGTTGAACCAGTATGCGGAGCCGTTGCACACGTGAAGGCCCGTCACCATGGCGCCGCCCGCGTCGGGGTCGAGCCAGTACCAGGAGCCGCCGGTGTAAAGCCAGCCGGTCGAGGCGATGCCGTTCGCAAACCAGTACCAGGAGCCGTCGACGAGGCCCCATCCGTTAAGGGGGCCGCAGCTGCCGAAGTAGCGGCGGACGCCCTGCGCGTCCGTCTGGTAGCCCGTCAGCATGGCCCCCGTCCGGGCGTCGAAGCAGTAGGGCACGCCGCCGACGGATACGGGGCCGCGCGCCAGCGCGCCGGATCCCGTCGCGTAGTACCAGGTACCGCCGTCGAGGAGCCACCCGGTCGCCATGGCGCCGGACGAATTAAACCAGTACAGGGAGCCGTTGCACTCGTGAAGGCCGGTTGCCATGGCACCGCCCGCGTCGGGCTCGAGCCAGTACCACGTGCCGCTCTGAAACAACCATCCGGCATACGCCTTGCCGTTGGAGGCTGCATAATACCAGGTGCTGTCAATTAGTTGCCAATGATAAAGGGAGACATCAACATACGCGTAGTTCATATCAACGTTGCCGTTGATTCCAAGGACTTTTCCGTTGCTCTTATACTGCCAAAAACTGTAATTGCCGGTATAGTCACATTGCGAGTTATATTGAGCAATCCAATGATCCCAAGAGCTACTCTTAAATACAGAGTCAGTCAAAATGTTGTTAAACCAATTTAAATTTGCATAAATACCAGGCTCATATCCTGCGGCAGAAATCCTATTACAAAAAACCTGCGCCCTCGATGCAATTCCGGTTTGACGTCCATTTGCAATTATCGAGTTATCCTCAAGATCGTAATACACCGGCAATCTTGGATTATGTCCAGAAAGGCAATTGATCACCATTGATGCCTCATCGGCTGCCTGCTGATTATCAAAAGCATATGAATAGATATAGACGCCGTAGGGAATTCCGAGTCGCTCGCACTCAGAAATATTTCGATTAAATTGATAGTCAACTCGACCGCCCCAAGATGGAGCGCCAAATCCAACACGCAGAATAGCGAAATCGATACCAGAAGCCTTAACAGCATTCCAGTCAATACGTCCTTGATGCTCACTGACATCGATGCCCTGCGCCGTAGCCCCATCGGGAAGAATGTCCATGGACAATAAGGCTATTCCATCTTCTTCGGAAGAAGCATCCTCTGCGACCAATTGCCCATCCTCATAACGCCAGGAATTCTCAACTAGGGACCGCGCAGCTTCCGCGTTCGAGGGGAAAACAAACACAGAAATGGGCGCAAGGACCATCAGCACCAACAATGCCGAAAATAACTTAAGATGTTTGCTCATGTAAACCTCGTCATTCGTTCTTGTTTGCGTTTAGCTTACAGCATGGCTGTGAAAGATTTCCGAACATCCAACTGGACAAGATGCATTCTAGGACGACAAATAACTGCACGCAATACCACAATGTAAACAAGAACTTCCCAGCAGGGTGAAACCAAGGACTCCTAGTCCCTACTCTTACCCCCCAAGAATACCGACTTCAAATAAACTTTCAAACTAGATGTCAAAAAGGTAGGGGACCCAGAGAGTCCCCTACAACTCAGAATTCTAACGAATCAATATTACTTTCGATGGACCCAAAGCGGTCAAACCGGAGATGCGGTTTCCATAACCATCACTATGCCAGAACAAATTTTCGCTCGGCGAATTGCCCCAGAAAAAGCCAATGTGGCTATCGTCGGCATATGGGTTGTAAGGATTGAAGAACACAATGTCCCCCTTACGAGCCAAGCCACTGCGCAACAACTCATCAATAGAGTTGAAATAAGTCACGTTCGCGCACGTATCGATAGCGTAGCCGTACCAACGATAAGCGTTAACGCAGCCGCCCCTTCCGGGACCTCCACTCCAAGGGGAATGGCTCTGCTCGGCGGCAATGGGAGCTAAATTACCGCCCGCTTTCATATACGCATGCGATACAAAACCGCCGCAGTTCATACCGGTATACCCATCCCAACGAGGATCACCCTTTGGATACATGCATGTTTCTTGGCTAAGATGCGTATCGTAGGGTGTTCCACGGTAATAGCCATCGTTTTCGTGGCTCATAAGCCAATTGACCAGGCTGGACCTATTAACCCCCAAAACAGAACCAGACGTATTCAACCATGCACCACTTGCATTGAAGTAGTAGTCGACGCCATCGATTTTCAGCCACCCGTTAGCAAACATAGCGCCCGAAGGCTGAAGCCAGTACCACGTGCCGCGGTCATTGAGCCATCCGGTCTTCATCTTGTAGGTGGAAGGATCCATCCAATACCACGCACCGTTAACATATTGCCAACCAGACTTAAGGACACCATTGGAAGATGCGTAATACCAAGTATTGCCGCTTTCGTCAGAAGCGTCTTTCGACATAATCCAACCAGATGCTACATTGACGGCACCGTTTGCATCCGCATAGAAAACCGCGTCTCCAATATGAATCACACCTGGCAATGAAGACGAGTCAGCACGATCAGCGACTACGGGAGATCCATCAGATGAAGTAGGCAACGGCTCGCTCAGTGCTCCAGACGATTTCGCCCATGCCATACCGTCGCTCAAGTTAATCCAGCACGAAGATGCCATCGCACCGGAATCATAAGAAAAATAGCGCGTGTTTCCTACCGCGAATTCACCAGTACACATTGCGCCGGATACATCATCAAGGTAATACCAGGCGCTTCCGAACTTTATCCATCGTCCTCGTTGAATAGCTCCATTTGATGCGGCGTAATACCAAGTACCATCAACAAGTGCCCAGCCTGTTGCCATGGCGCCTGAACTCGTAAGGAAATAGGTGGACGACTCCACTTGCATAAAGCCCGTGAGCATAATATGGCTTCCTGGATCCAGGTAATACCAAGAATTCCCTAGAAGTAACCAGCCTCCATGCAGTAAGCCGTTGGAGTCAGCGTAATACCAGTTGTTGTCAATAAGAGCCCACTGGGAGGAGAGCATGGCCCCTGAGCTGTTAAAGCTATAAGAAGTGCCATTACATTCTTTCAACCCGGTGGCCATAGAACCGTCTGCAGGATCAAGCCAGTACCAACGACCCCCATCCGAGAGCCAGCCTTTCACCATGGCACCAGAGCCGGAGAAATAATGCCAGACGGAAGCATCAAGGTGCCATCCGATAAGCATTGCGCCAGAAGAGGAGAATCCATACGTGGCTTCCCCGATCTGCAGCATTGTATCGTGGACCATCTTGCCCTCATCATCCAGCCAATACCAGTTGCTGCCGTCTGAAAGCCAGCCTTTTACCATGGCGCCAGAACCGGAGAAATAACGCCAAGCAGAAGTGGGGCCTGTAGAATCTAGGTACCAGCCGACACGCATTGCACCCGAAGAGAAGAATCCATAAGTTGCACCCCCGACTTGAACCAATCCATCCTGAGCCATTCGACCTTCGTCGTCGAACCAGTACCAGCTACCGTTTATGTGTCTCCAAGAAGAAACAGCGATTGTTCCGTCGGACAAGCCCCAACGCCAATAACCAGCCCCTTCTTCGGGTGATATCCACCCCTGATGCCAAACAATTTGATTCGAAACCTCAGAAGGGGTCTCATTATCAACCTGAGAGTTCTGCTCGACAGCGAAGGTCGATTCGCGCTGAGCATCAACGCCTGACTCGACAGAAGCAATAGCAACGTTAGATGCGGGACCTTCGTCAGTGTTATTCGAATCAAGGGCGTATAACATCGAGGGCGAACCCAAAAGGAGTCCCAAAGAAACAAGGCCCGAAAAGACCAACACCCCGAATGAGCATTTCTTCATAGCAGCACGGTATCCATTCACGCAGCGACCCCGTCACCTCAGGGCAACGGGGCCTCAATCAAAACTAGCTCAATAATGCGTTAGCCAATTTGTTGGCAGTTCTTGCACTCTCGTAAAGCACCGCGCTTCCGGGCCTCCTGGATAGAGATCTGCGAATAGCCCTTTGCGTCCTTGCCAACGGTACGACACTTATGCGTATGGTAAACATCGCTACCGCTCTTATACCAAACTAAACCGTAGTCCGGAATCCACTTGCCGTCCTCGCCGACATAGTAGGAGCCAACCCAGGCATTCGTAGCCATGGCGCCGGAAGACTGGAGGTAGTAGTCGCCGACCCAGGCGTCGTGGGCCATAGCGCCGGAACCGCTAAAGTAGTACCAGGCGCCGCCGACCTGACGCCAGCCGGTGGCCATCGCACCGGAATCGTCGAACCAGTACCAAGAGCCACCCAGGCTGCGCCAGCCGTTAGCGACCATGGCGCCCGAGCCGTCGAGATAGAACCACGCACCGCCGATGTTGAGCCAGCCAGTGGCCATCGCGCCGGAGGCGTTGGCGTAGTACCAGGTGCCCGAATCGTTGATCCAGCCAGTTAGCATGACACCGTACTCATTGAAATAGTACCAAGTTCCACCGATATTATGCCAACCGGTCAACAGCTCGCCGCTGGAAGTCGCATAGAGCCACTTTCCATAGATGGAGTCATAAATCCAGCCACTATGCTGCATGCGGCCATCAGCATTGGCGCCAGGGGTGTTCAGGAAGTAGTTTTTGCCATCAATCTGAACTCGGCCGTATGCCATATCGTGGTTTTCGGGATAGAAGTAGTACCAATCCCCGCCGATAAGCTGCCAGTTCGACACCGCGGTCCCGTCAGCGCCAAAATAGTACCAAACGGCTTCGTAATCGTTATACCACTGGTTCGTGACCATGACGCCAGTCTCGGGATCGAAATAGCGAAGGTTGCCGTCCTCGCACCGAACGAGTCCGGTCTGCATCGAGCCATCGTTGTCGAAATAATACGTTCCAGCAGGACGAGAAACAGAGAAACCTGTCAAATTGCGAGACTCGCTATGATCAATATATTGAAGACCAACGAGAGAATCAATATCAGCAAATGAGGGCGCCGGGGCAACCGTCATGCAGGCGGCGGCAAATACAGCAACTCCCAGCGCTGTTAGTCCTCGCCATCTTTCTCGAAGGTTATTCATACGACATCCTTTCTCCGAGATTTAAGGCTCTCTTAAGTTATTCTCAGACTATCAATTTAGTTTTTCAACAGGGAATCGATAAAAGGTATCTTTGTGACTGCAATTTGATGAGAGCCGCCACGTCCTTGCCGTCCCGTGCATTGTCGACAGCAACGTCTTATGGCACAAACCGGATATCCTTTTCGGCGCAAATCGTTTGAGCAGGCGGCACGCGGAAGGAGTGTGTAGAGCGGTTTTCTGCTGGCTGCCAGCCACGGCATCCTTTCGGAAACCTAATTGCCGCCGGAATTAAAGTCCCCGGCGCGGACTCACCTTATCTCCCCGACGCGGGCTCGATATCCTCTCGGATATCTAATCGTCTTGGACTTTTACCTGCCCAAGCACAGTACAACTTTTACGTGCCGCCACACGGAGCAAGGCTCGGGGATTATTCTCTAAAAACCATGCTTTCAAAGCAACTTAGGCACAAACGTAGTCAAACAAAATACCTTTCAGGTCTTTCTTGAAGATAAGCAGTAGATTAAAGTATCCGACAAGAAATCCCGCATTACATTCAACCCGCAGAAAAAACAGAGCACTAATACTCCGCCATGCCTTCGGACTCATATAAAAACCTCATATGATCGACATCGAATCTAAGTGATAGCACATCTATAGATTTGCGTACATCAGAACACAGGCAAACGAATTTAAAAAACGAATCAGTTAATTCGCTTTCAAACTCTTTGTCGCATATACGTTTTCCAAGCTCAATAGCTTGGCTCAATTTAGTAGCGACAAAGTGGTTGGAAATTAAACCAAGCATGTTATTAGCCTTCTCAAGGCTATCAAGAACAGGCAAAACGTATTGTATTGCGAAATCTAATGTGACGGTATCATCCTCAATATAATTCGGAAGTCGATACGCTAAATCACATGTATTTATATAATATTTGATCCATGACTCTTTCATTTTTGGAAACCGAGAGATATGGATTAACCGACTTTCAGCAGAGGTATCGCCCAATCTATTAGAAGTTGGAATTAAAATAGTATTTGACCTTTGCTTTCGCCAAGACGAATTATCGAAATTCAATCGAACACGAATATACTCTTGCAACCAGACAAAATAGCACGCTCCATCATCCGCTAAAGAACATCTAATTAAAAGAAAAGGTATTGCAAACATTTCAGCGTATAAAAGCGTCTTCGTATCAATGGAAAATGGAATTTCAGGTTTATCTTCGAGTGGCTTGTTTGTTCCCTTCACCTGAATTGCCATTAATTCACCAGTAGCGAATCCGTTTTCAAAGCGCTCAAAAATTTTATCGATTCCAAAATCACGTTCTGTTAAGTCTCGAACAACCCAGTTTTCAGAAGGCATAAGGGAGGTGACGAAAGAGCATGCCTCTGTATCAATTATGTGGCTATTTGGACGTTTCGGAGGATATGCCATAAAAATCAGCTCCATCAGCCTTAGCGCAAGAGCACCTAATAACGACAAAATAAAGATAACAACCAACATAATTAGACTGCATGTCAGTTGATATCGAATAAGCGGTTAAGGACACAATAACCAATAAAACAATAGCACTCACTGTGTCCAGGGGCATGGACCATCTCCTCCATCCTTCCTGCTCGAGCACGTCAGAGTAACCACCCGGTGAAACCATTGGCCGAGAGCTGCGCCCCCAGTCCCCGGGAAGCGGCCCTCTTGATTAAACTGCTCAGTATTTCGTGCTCACGGGCTCAATTCCCGGTGACCACTTGAGTCACTTCATAGTAGAGAGCAACGACAATGTCGACGCTGCAGGTCTTAAGAATACATTCGCAATAGATGTTCCGGCTGTTCACGCCACTGCAGTGAAGCTGACCGGCCTCGGCTTCTATGATCGAATTAAGCACCTGATCGGAGAGCCTGCGGATAAGCACCAGCTGTCGATCGTCCCGTCGCTGAGGTGGGGCTCAGCGAACATGTCGGGCGCGGCGTCCGCTAAGATCTACATTGCGGTCCTCATCCTTCTCAAGAACCTTCCTTGTGGTTATTTCAGATTCTAGTGCGAAAGCCGTTTTGCGTCAGGCAGACGTCATCACCCCCATTACAGTCTGAAGTGGGCCACCGATAAATTTCGATGGCGAGCATTCGGCGCATTGCCTACGATACGGGCAAGCCCCGAGGGGCCGCCGATCGGGCGCCTCCGGATGGCCGTCTGCCCCTGCCCCGTAGAGGGCCCGGGGGGTGTTGCCACCGGGGGCGCTCGCCGCTCCGGACGACTGATAGGAAACTGCCGGGCGCAAGCGCCACGGCCAGGTAATGTGGGTGTCGCAGGGAGGGGTTCCGATCGGCCTACCGATTGGAGGATAACACCGTGGCACCACCTAGAATGCCGGAAGCCGTCATCGGGCTCGATGTCGGGAAATTGTCCCATTGGGCATGCGTCGCGACCCGGGACGGCGAGATACTGCTGAGCGCCCCCGTCGCGAACAGGGAGGGCGATCTGGACTCGCTGTTCGGCCGCTTCCCCGACGCGCTCGTGGTCGTCGACCAGTCGCGCAACATAGGCGCCCTCGCGCTCGCCCGCGCCAAGGCGGCCGGGATGTCGGCGGCGTACCTGCCGGGACTCGCGGCACACGGGGCCGCCAGGCTCTTCGCCGGCGACGCCAAGACCGACGAGCGGGACGCAATGGTCATCGCGAAGACGGCGCTGGGCATCCCCGACGCACTCCTGCCGGTCGGGGATCCGGGCCCGACGGTCGCGGCGGCGAGGGCGCTGGCCGCCCAGAGAAACTTCCTGACCTGCGAAAACACCAGGAGCAAGAACCGGCTGCGCAGCATCCTGCTGGAATCGTGCCCCGCCTTCGAGGCGTTGGTCGACCTGTCCGACGGTCCCCAGCTGAGGCTCATGGCATCCCTCGGCGGGGCCTGGTCGGTGGCCGACGCCGGGCCCCGCAGGGCGGCGGCGCTCACGCGCGGGGCGGCGCGCGGCAAGATCGAGGCCCTCGTCCGCTCGACGGCCTCCTCGACAAGGCCGGACGCGGCGGCCATCGCCGCCGAGGACCGGGCGGTGAGGCTGCTCGCGCGCAGGATCTCCGAGAACTCGGCGGAGATCGATGTGATCACGGCGGAGATATCCGCCCTCCTCGAGGGCGACGATACCTACCGATGCCTCCTGACGGTGCCGGGGATCGGCCCCAAAACCGCTTCCGAGCTCGCGATCTCCATAGATATCGAAGACTTCCCAAGCCACGACAGGCTCGCGTCGTACTGCGGCCTGGCGCCGCGCAACCGCCAGTCGGGGACCTCGATCTCCTCGGTGACGGCATCGCGCCACGGCAACAAGAGGCTGAAGAACCTGCTCATATTCTCGTGCAACTGCCTTACCCGGACAGAGGGAAGATGGGGCGATTACTACGCTAGGTGCCGAGAGCGGGGCATGCCGCACGGCAAGGCGCTCAAGGCGCTGGCACGAAAGAGGCTGAAGGTCATCTACGCTGTTGATGTTCACTAAGAAGTGGTCCGAGTGATCACCGGGAAATAAGCACCGTGAGCACGAAAAATTGAGCAGTTTAAGCAAGAGGGCCGCGCCCCGGGGACCGGGGGCGCGGCCCTCGCCGTATGG
>NZ_JAWHPN010000041.1:0-7175 GCF_032584215.1 Collinsella aerofaciens
GTTCCGCGTCATCGTCTCCCCGTGGATTCTGACGGTGCTCGTGACCGACCGCCTGGCTCGCTACTACGAGACGGTCACCAAGCACAACCTCAAGTATCGTCGCTACTATCACCAGTTCGACTACTAAAGAAAACGGGTGCGGGAACGTGCCGGGCTATTGAGAGGAACACAGAATGAGACAGTACATCATCGCCAGCCATGCGCACTTCGCCACCGGCATCAAGGAGAGCGTCGAGCTGCTCTCGGGCGCTCGCGACAACGTCCACGATCTTTCGATGTTCGTCGATGGCCGCATGGACGTGGCCGAGGAGGCCCAAAAACTGCTGGCAGGCATGTCTGCCGACGATGATGTCGTTGTCTGCACCGACCTCTTTGGCGGTAGCGTTAACAACGAGTTCACCAAGATCGTCCAGACGCGTCCCCGCACGTACCTCGTTACCAACATGAACCTTCCTCTGCTCATCCAGCTGCTGTTCTCTGACGAGTCGGCGCCGGTTGAGGAGACGATTCGCGCCATCGTCGCTGCGGACGATACGCGCGTGAAGTTTGTCAACGATCTTTTGGTCGATGACGAGGAGGAGGAAGAGTTCTAATCCGCAGCACCTACTGACACGCCGTATGACGGCACAAGACCTTTGGGGGGTCACATTATGATTCAGCTACTTCGCGTTGACCATCGCCTGCTTCATGGCCAGGTCGCAGTTTCCTGGGTTCAGGGCCTTGGCTCCAACTGCATCTTCTGCGTGGGCGATAAGGTCGCTAACGACCCGGTGTGGAAGACGACGCTCAAGATGGGCAAGCCTGCCGGCTGCAAGCTCGTCATCAAAGATATGGAGCATGCAATCGAAGCTATCAACTCGGGCGTGACCGACAAGTACAAGATGATCATCTGTGTCGCCACTATTGCTGAGGCAAAGCAGCTTGTTGAGGGCTGCCCGCAGATCAAGTCGGTCAACCTGGGCAACACCAAGCCAAAGGACGAGAAGCGTCCCGATGCTCGTCAGGTCTCTCGTCAGATCTTCCTGACTGCGGCCGAGGAAGCCGATGTGCGCGAGATGCTGGATCGTGGCGTCGAGGTCGAGATTCGACCCCTGGCCGACGACCCCAAGGTCGACTGCGCCAGCGTGCTCTAGGCGTTCAATTTCGAAGAGTCTGAGCTCTTCGTAGTGTCCTATTAGGAAAGGGGGATATATGCTTACCCAAGCAATCCTCATCGGACTTATCGCCGCATTTGGTAAGTTCGACTGCCAGCTCGGTACGCTCTATGCGTTCCGCCCCATCGCCCTGTGCCCGCTCGTGGGCCTGGTGCTGGGGGACCTGCAGTCCGGCCTCGCGATCGGTGCGAGTCTGGAGCTGCTGTTCATGGGCTCGATCTCCATCGGCGCCTACGTGCCGCCTGATGAGACGATCGGCGGCGTGCTCGCCTGCGCCTTCGCTATCCAGCTGGGCCAGAGCACCGAGGCAGCCATCGCGCTTGCCATGCCCATCGCCACGCTGTGCCTTGCCATCAAGAACATCCTTAACGCCGCCCTGCCGATCCTGGTCGACCGCGCTGATGTTTTCTCTGCCCAGGGCAACCTTAAGGGTGTCTATGCGATGCACTTCCTGATCGGTTTGACCGGTATCATCATGGCGTTCCTGCTGTGCTCGCTGTCGTTCTATCTGGGTGCTGACGCCATCCAGGGCCTGCTCGACTTCATCCCGCCCTTTGTCCTTGCTGGCTTTGGCGTTGCCGCCAACTTCCTGCCTGCCATGGGCTTCGCCATGCTCGGCCGCCTGGTGCTCACCAAGCAGCTCGTGCCCTTCTACTTCCTGGGCTTCCTGCTGTGCTCCTACGCCAACGTGCCCGTCCTGGGCGTCGCCCTGATCGCCATCATCATCGGCATCGACAAGTTCGACCTGCTCGGCCTGGGCGGAGCCCAGCCCCAGCTCTCCGCGGAAGGGGATGAGGACGATGACTTCTAGTCCCGAGAACAAGATCACGCGCTCCGACCTCGTCAAGAGCGCCGTCAACGTCGGCGCCCTGGGCATGGAGTTCTCCTGGACCTACTACAAGCAGATGAACATCGCCTTCTGCCTGATGGTCGCCAACATGCTCAAGAAGATCTACGCCGGCCGCCCCGACGACTACGCCGCGGCCCTGCACCGCCACTGCGCGTTCTTCAACATCACCGTCCAGTTCGCCCCGTTCGTCGGCGGCATCGCGATGGCCATGGAGGAGAAGGTCGCCCGCGGCGAGATCGAGCCCGAGAGCGTCAACGACGTCAAGGCCGCCCTCATGGGCCCGCTGTCCGGCATCGGCGACTCCATCTTCCTGTCGACGCTGCGCGTGGTCGCCGCCGCGGTGGGCATCAGCCTGTGCCAGGCCGGCAACCCCTTCGGCCCCATCGCCTTCCTGCTCATCTACAACGTCCCCGGCTTCGCGCTGCGCATCTGGGGCGCCGTCAAGGGCTACGAGCTGGGCGTGGGCTTCCTGGACGAGGCCCAGAGGACCGGCCTCATGCAGAAGATCATGACCTGCGTGGGCATCGTGGGCGTCATGGTCGTGGGCGCCATGTGCAAGGACATGTTCTGGGCCAGCATCCCGGTGGCCATCGGCTCGGGCGAGGACGCCCAGACCCTCCAGGACATCCTGGACGGCATCATGCCCGGCATGCTCGGCATGATCGCCTTCTGGCTGTACTACTGGCTGCTGTCCAAGAAGATCAACCCCATGGTGCTGATCGTGGCCACCATGGTCGTGGGCATCATCGGCGCGTTCTTCGGCGTGCTGGCGTAGGTTCCTGCGTTTTATTCTGCCCCCAAGGGAAACGGCGACCCGTTGCGGTCGCCGTTTTTTATTACCGAAAGTTAGCTGGAGGTGCTTCGTGATTCGATCTGACAATCCACCCGATAATGGCGTGAGCGGGGCGATGTATCTATTTGGCACGGCGCTCTTGTGGAGTTTTATCGGCATCCTCGTTCGCGCCAATTCGCAGTCAGCTCTTTTGATCGGTGCCGTTACGGCAATATTTATGGCGCTCTTTATCCTGCTCGTCGGTAGGCCCGTCCTCCGCGTCAGCCGTCTTATTGTCCTTGTGGCCGTCTGCAACTTCGTGACGGGCACCACGTTTAACTTTGCCAACCAGCTCACGACGGTCGGCAACGCGATCGTTCTGCAGTACACCTCGATGATTTTTGTTATCGTGTATCAGTCGCTCGCAACTCGCACGTTGCCCTCGCCTGCGAAGATTGCCTCCGTGTTGGTTGCTTTTACGGGTATGGGACTTTTCTTTTTAGGCGATTTGAGCGCCGAGGGCATGCTCGGCAACCTGCTTGCCGTCATTTCGGGAGCCACCTTTGGGCTGTGTTTCTTTTTAAACTCTCGCCCCGATGCGTCGCCCATGGTGTCCTCGCTCATCTCCTGCGGCATCTCGATACTGCCGATCGTCTATTTTGCCGGCGACCTAGGCTCCGTAAAACCCTTTGAGTGGGGGCTTATGCTGGTGCATGGCCTTTTTTGCAGCGGCCTTGCGAGTGTGCTGTATGCCAAGGGGATTGCGCGCACTAACGCGTTTGCGGCCAACTTGGTTTGCATGAGCGAGGTCGTGCTCGCTCCCTGCTGGTCGGCGCTCCTCTTTGGCGAGGTCTTTCGCTGGAACGAGTTTTTGGGCGCGGCGATAATCGTTTTGGTGATTGTAGGCAACTTGGCATCTGATGCCTTTGGCGATGGCTTTCTGGTGACGCTTGTCCGCCATCGAAACAAAGAGCGCGCCTGATGGGATACGTCTGCCGTTTACGGTAAAAAACACCCCGCTGAGCGAGTGGTATTAAATAGTAAGAACCTGCATATCTATAATTGGTATCAAATCATTTGTGCCTGGCTTAGGTGTTAACAGCACACCAGGTACGCTTCGGGCCGTGTGGTCGAGTTTCCGGATTGATATCAACAGCGCGCGCGACGGTGACCGGCTATGACTCGAGATTTCCTATTTTGGAGGAACCATGCTTACCCAAGCAATCCTCGTCGGCTTAGTCGGAGCGTTTGGAGGCCTCGACTACCAGCTCGGCACCCTCTACGCGTTCCGCCCCATCGTCCTGTGCCCGCTCGTGGGCCTGGTGCTGGGGGACCTGCAGACTGGTCTTGCCGTCGGCGCCAGCCTGGAGCTGCTGTTCATGGGTTCGGTTTCCATCGGCGCCTACGTGCCGCCTAACGAAACCATCGGCGGCGTGCTCGCCTGCGCGTTTGCCATTCAGCTCGGTCAGGGTACCGAGACGGCCATCGCGCTCGCCATGCCCATCGCTGTCCTTTCGCTGACGATCGGCAACATTACTAGTGCCTTGTTCACCGTGTTTGTCGATATGGCAGACAGGTTCGCCCTCAAGGGAAACCTTAAAGGCATTTACGCCGTTCATTGGGGCATGGGTCTTTGGGGCTGCCTTGAGTATTTCCTGCTGTGCGGCGGCGCCTTCTATCTGGGCTCCGATGCCATTCAGGGCCTGCTCGACTTCGTCCCGTCCTTCATCATTGATGGTTGCGGCGTTGCCGCCAACATCCTGCCGGCCATGGGCTTCGCCATGCTCGGCCGCCTGGTGCTCACCAAGCAGCTCGTGCCCTTCTACTTCCTGGGCTTCCTGCTGTGCTCCTACGCCAACGTGCCCGTCCTGGGCGTCGCCCTGATCGCCATCATCATCGGCATCGACAAGTTCGACCTGCTCGGCCTGGGCGGAGCCCAGCCCCAGCTCTCCGCGGAAGGGGATGAGGACGATGACTTCTAGTCCCGAGAACAAGATCACGCGCTCCG
The DNA here is from genome assembly GCF_032584215.1 of Collinsella aerofaciens. GTDB lineage: Bacteria > Actinomycetota > Coriobacteriia > Coriobacteriales > Coriobacteriaceae > Collinsella. The sequence continues at coordinate 4,785 of NZ_JAWHPN010000041.1, forward strand.
ACCTCGTCAAGAGCGCCGTCAACGTCGGCGCCCTGGGCATGGAGTTCTCCTGGACCTACTACAAGCAGATGAACATCGCCTTCTGCCTGATGGTCGCCAACATGCTCAAGAAGATCTACGCCGGCCGCCCCGACGACTACGCCGCGGCCCTGCACCGCCACTGCGCGTTCTTCAACATCACCGTCCAGTTCGCCCCGTTCGTCGGCGGCATCGCGATGGCCATGGAGGAGAAGGTCGCCCGCGGCGAGATCGAGCCCGAGAGCGTCAACGACGTCAAGGCCGCCCTCATGGGCCCGCTGTCCGGCATCGGCGACTCCATCTTCCTGTCGACGCTGCGCGTGGTCGCCGCCGCGGTGGGCATCAGCCTGTGCCAGGCCGGCAACCCCTTCGGCCCCATCGCCTTCCTGCTCATCTACAACGTCCCCGGCTTCGCGCTGCGCATCTGGGGCGCCGTCAAGGGCTACGAGCTGGGCGTGGGCTTCCTGGACGAGGCCCAGAGGACCGGCCTCATGCAGAAGATCATGACCTGCGTGGGCATCGTGGGCGTCATGGTCGTGGGCGCCATGTGCAAGGACATGTTCTGGGCCAGCATCCCGGTGGCCATCGGCTCGGGCGAGGACGCCCAGACCCTCCAGGACATCCTGGACGGCATCATGCCCGGCATGCTCGGCATGATCGCCTTCTGGCTGTACTACTGGCTGCTGTCCAAGAAGATCAACCCCATGGTGCTGATCGTGGCCACCATGGTCGTGGGCATCATCGGCGCGTTCTTCGGCGTGCTGGCGTAAGGGCCCGGCTGCATAGATTTTCGTTGCAACCTGGAAAGGGGATGGAGCAGGCCTATGCTCTCCATCCCCTTTTTGTATAGAAGGAGTTCGTATGTTCGCGAAGGGTCGCGAAGCAATGCGCCTGACGCCGGCAGAGGTCAGGCTGATTCTTATTGAGTCCCTGCAGTGGTGCGCCAACAACGCGGTCTACTTTTTGGGGCTTATCGGTGCGGCCACGTATGATCTGGCCGGCACGGCCTTTTTGGTTGCCGCCATTACGCTCGCGCGCAATCTTATGACGTCGGTGGGCAATATGGTGTCGGGCTCGGTCATCGATCGCTTTGGACCGCGCCGGACGTCGTTTGTGACGTGCGTGATTACGGCAGTGCTATCGCTTGGCGTGGGGTTAGCGCCGTTGTCTGTCCCCGGGCTTGTGTTTGCCGCGTGCGTCTTGGGACTTGCGGGCGGCTTTATCAACACCTGCACGCATGCGTTTCCGGGATACCTGGAGTCGACCACCGAGGGTCGTACCCGCGTGAACGGCCTCATGGTGTTCTACAGCAATATCGCCTATACCGCTGGCCCGCTGCTCGGCGGTGCCATCGTGAGCTGTTTTGCCACGCAATCGGTTTATCTGCTCATGGCGGGCATGATGGGTGTGGCGGCCGTGCTCTCCTTGGGCTGTCACGAGTGTGTTGCTCCCGCAAAAGGGGAGAAGCCGAAGGGCGGTATTCTGGGCGGCATGGCCGAGGGTGCGCGACTTACGTTTCGCGACCACGACTTGCGCCTCATCTTTATCTCGGGCTTTTTGGGTTTCTTTGCGTTTGGCGCGTTCGATTCGCTGGAGTCGTTGTTCTACCGTGATGTACTCAACGTGGATATCGTCTGGCTGGGCTGGTTGTCCTCGGTCGTGGGCCTCACTTCCTCGGTGGGTGCGTTCATCCTGACCAAGCTTTCTGCTCGCCATGTCAACCTGCGATTGCTGCTCGGCGCGCTCATGGCCGTGGGCATTGGGTCCATGGTGTACGTGGGCACCGATATGCTGGGGGTCGCGATTATCGGTCAGGCGATTAACGGTCTGGCCTGGGGGTTCCTGGAGCCGCTGCAGATGATCTTGATTCAGGAGCGTGCCGACATCAAATACCTGGGGCGCATTACCGGCTTTGTGCGTTTTGGCCTGATGAGCGCCGGCGTGGTGCCGCTGCTGGCGGCTCCGTTTTTGGCGGAGGCTTTGGGCGTCCAGACGGTACTGTTTGGAGCATCGACCATTATTGCGCTGGTAGGAACGCTGTTCTTTGTCACGCAAGGGAGACGCCGGGGGCGTTAGCTATACATCAAATTCTAATTTAATACCACTCACCAGAGAATTTCGACCGTTCACCGAGGATTGGAACAGATTGAAAAGTGGTATTAAAAACACGTTGGGTGTATGTCTATAATTGGTATCGAAAAGAAACGCGATGTATAGATTCGCGTGCAGGACAGAAAGGAAAAGCCATGAAGGAAACCGAGAAGATCGAGATCATGCATTTCGACCAGGAGGGCTATCTCGAGGACGGCAAGGCGCTCTACGAGACCGGCAAGAAGATGACCGCGCTCGCCGACAAGGTCGCCGACGAGGGCT
>NZ_JAWHPN010000042.1:0-6391 GCF_032584215.1 Collinsella aerofaciens
AGGGTCAACCAGGCGCGCGACAGGTGGGACCCGACTGCAAGGGTGGTGCGCCATATCCTGATGGCCGACGCGACTTACCGCAGCTTGGGATAGGTGCGGCATCACCCGTTATCTAAACTGTTAGAAACCCTTAAAGTTCATGAAGGAGCAGAAGCATGTATGTTGATGCATGGGGCTCGATCCTGTACAAAGATATCGGTATATCTCCATTGCTAGCGCAGTTCCCACAAGAGTGTTCGTAAAACAAATTGATCCCTTTGGTACGGGCATGCGGACTATGTTCTCTTCGGCTCGCTGGAGGAAAGAGAGATAGGATTTCATATCGCTCTGCTTTTCGAGAATAGGACCAATTTCCCCATCAGCTACTCCAACAGCACAAAATGCACAGGGGATGTCCTTTTCTATACATGCTTCAAGAACTATTGACCTGGGATTGACCCCCTCCCCACTGTCTGCAGCGCAAACAAGCATTGAAGTCCTCGAAGGAACGCAACGCATGAGTTCTTCGGCAGAGCGGACGTAAGACGCAACTGGATTAAGCGAAAGATCCGGATAGCGATTAACAAGTGTTTTGGAAACTGCCTCTACTTTTGCTTCTCCTATTTCGTCGGGACCAACAAGAAACTGACGATTTACGTTTGACCTCTCAACTCGATCCCCGTCGATTAATGTAAAATGCCGAACTCCAGCAGCAGCCAAATGCTCCGCCACCACCTGCCCTATGCCGCCCATACCAACGATGGCAAGATGAACGGCGCCGATTTGCTTAAGTAACGTCAGCGGAGCGTCGGAATAATAAGACAAAAAGCGAGCTGTCCTCGAGTGGGGTGATTCCAGCTCGTATTCTTCAGTCTCTAGAAAACCAAGTTCGTTGAGCCTCAGCAAGAATCGTTGCTCGCGAGCTTCAAGGTTCGTCTCATCTATCGTATTTTGTTTGGCGAGCTGCTCAAAAAGATTTGTACTCAAATCAGAGATTTTGACCCTCACTCGCGATTTTAATCCTTGCAATATAAGTTCGTTGGAATCTCTCCTGATATAAGCACTATCGTTCCAATAGAACATTTAATATCCTTTCCCTCAAGCCTTCTTCTGGAAAAGTGTTTCGCATGAAGAAGGCGCTGGAGAGTCGTCCGATCGGCAGAAAACACGCAGCCTCGCCAAACAGTTCGACGGCTCTCTCGTTAAACGCCTGGCGCGAAATCATGCCAGAAAAATACCTGCTCAAAACCGATAAATACTTTTGGAGACGCATGCGGTTGCCCAAGCCCGTCAGTAGTGCGAGTTGATAGTAGATAAAAATAGGGTCATTGAAAGTATTCGGAATTAAAAGCAGGTGTACATCCGCCCAATCCGATTGAGGAGAGAAATAATCACTCGACATGAGTTTTGGATGATACCTGCCTGACGATGCTAATTGAAGCGCTATAAGTTTTACAATCTTTTTATTGGGGTAGTATTTGTCGTATGAAATTGATAATTTCGCAGTTATCTCTCTTTGTTCATCGGATTTATTCACGCCGTAATCGAAGGAAGGATCTTTCAGTTTCGGCGACAGAAGTCTTCTGATTGCCTCTGTGTCAACGAGAGAGAGGATGTTCCTACGTCCTTCTTCGTCGGCGAAATAGGGAGAGTGCTTGTTTGAAAAAACGATAACAGCCTCTATGCCAGATAATCCATGGTGCAGCCGCGCGCTCTTGCAATAGCGCTCAATTAATAAGGGCATGTTTGTATTGCAGCTTGCCATGGTTCTTCCGAGAAGAAAACACAAGACGTCAATCCATCTATTCTCGATGCGCTTTATCGTCATAGTCTGAGTGCACGCAGCGCTGCTCAGTTTGACTTTCTGCCTTCCGATTTGCGTAACAGAAAAATCATTGACACAAAAATAGTGAGAAGAGAGGAGATGTAAAAATGGTCCCACCCTTCCTCCGGTCCGGAATGCAATGGACAGCGACTTTGCATGATTGCTTAGCGAATAGCAGTGACCATCAATTACATCTATTCTCAAAAAGAAAGTCTTTAGAAAGCCGCTGCAATTGTGATGGACGTAGTCAAGCTTCCTCCCCAACTCGACAATATGCTCATTATCATGTCGACTTGTAAACCTAATCGTCCTGTCATCATATTCAACTTCGAAAAAAGGGGAATGAGGGCATCCCGATGCATCGAGTATTACTGGAACCCCGGCGATACGCTGAATGATTTGTGACGAATAGTCATGTCCATCAAGAAGGCTCGACGCTTCGGGCAGCTCGTCAATCGATATATCAATTCTTGGAGACATGTATTCCTACCATTTTTAAAGAAACAACGGCGGTAATTGCTATCGCGATTGCGCCAATAACACCGAGCGCTATCTGAATGGGATATAACCCCAACACATATCCAAATATGGAGAAAAACATTGCAGAAAAGAGAGCCCTTACCAGAGACGCGACGGAAAGGATCGTCGCGCGGAGATCGTCCGCTATCGCGTCTTGGATTAAGTTTTCCGAAGTGATGTACACCACTTCTGGGAGAAAACAAAGCACCATGCTAAGGCCAAACAAACACAGCGGATTTGAAGCGAACCACGGAAGAATCATGAAAAGACCGGCCTCGATTAGCATCGAGCCGAGCATGGTATTTCTTTTCCCGAAACGCGATGAGAAAAAATCTGCTGCAATGTAGGCCGTCGCATTTACTGCATAGGATGCACCGAAAAAGATTCCTATTATGGAGACGGGAGCATCAAATGCGTCGAATACCAACTGATTCAAGTTGTAATAACTCCCATAGAATCCATCGAGCATGCTTGTGCCGATTAGAAGAAGCAACACCGCAAAAGCGGATTCTCCAATGCACCAGGTTTCGCGTCTGAAGACCTTGGCTACGTCAAACCTTTCCTCCCCAGAGTTTTTGGAATGGGTCGTTTCCATCCTCTCAATGGGATACAGAAGGAAAAGCTGCAGGAGATAGAAAACGGAAACGCATACGTAGAGGGCACTCCAAGATACTTGGGCAATGAATGATCCAAGTACGATTGCCACTCCCGTCGCGATTGATTGCGCGGCAAGCAGCCGAGCGTTGATGGTGAGGAAGCGCTCTCCTTGACCGGCATTTCGGGCAATTTCATATAAAAGTGCTTGTTCGGATCCCGATTGAAGGGAGTAGGCGAGTGCCTCAACAAGGGAAAGCGCGACGAGAAAGGGGCCTGAGATCAACAGCATGCCAGCCGTATGGAAGAAAAGCAGCAGCACGCCCACTTGAATCGAGAACTTCTTTCCAAAGAAATCGCCTATCAGCCCTGTTGGCAGCTCGAGGACGACCGTTGCAATGTTAAACAGGGCTTGATAAAGCGCGATTTCCGTGACAGACATTCCTTTCTCCGCAAGGAAAAGTAGAAACACTCCCCGATTTAAAACAAATCCCGCGAGAACGAAAAAGGCGGAATAGATGTGCAGCTGCGCAGTGGCATTCTTATTCATTTGGCACTCCTAACGACTATTTTTGTCGGGGTGCTCGCCACTGATTCGAAGCCTGAAATGTTCATAGTCTCAATGAAGAGCTGATAAAGCTTTTGAACAGGGTATCGATAGAATAGGACATCCTGCGCTCTTTCTTCTCGACGAACTATTGCCAGCCGGTCGATTTCGAAACAAGAAACCGCATAATACACACCAGCTTGATCTAGAGTTGCCGTATAGCTTTCTGCAACGGCAAATGCATCACGATCGCGACACATTTCAAAAATATCTTCAATGCTTCTACCATCTCGATGAATCATAAGGTAGGTTGCGAATTTAAAATGGTTTATCAAATCAAAATACGTATCGGCACGCGCGAGCACGTCAAGAATGTCGTAATTTTCATTTCTGACTGTGTACAGATGATTGAAATGAAGAGGTGACAGGCTGTTTGGGTCAATTCCGGCAGCAAGTAAATCTAAGTAATACTGAGATTCTTTTACGATGATATAATCCTCTTTATTCACCCCTTGAGCAACATCAGTAAGAGGCTCTGGGCTCATATAGGAAAAGTCAACGTTTGACATAAAACTGGTCGACGCGACTTCTTGAGCAAGGGCAAGGGTGTCGAGTACTTCGGAATATGTTTCTTCTGGAAAACCGATGATAAAATTGGTTTCGAATCTCATGCCAGAGGAAATGATGGATTTTACGGTAGGAATTACTTTTTTAAGATTCAAGTTTTTCCGGCAGATTCGCTGTATTCTTTGCGAGCCAGTTTCCAAGCCAACAAATACGGAGATACATCCGGTTGCCTTAAGTAGGCCAATGATCTCGGGAGTTATCGTATCGATTCGTCCCTCACAGTTGTATTTGAAATCATAATTCATTGCATATTTTTTGACTGCAAATTCAAAGAAGTACTTGTGCGATGCTAAAAAGTTATCATGATTATAGTTAATTGAAGAAAGAGTGCCGGTTTTTGCCATGCAATCGTAGACACGCTGCGAGGTTTCGAGCAGTTTGTCGACATTAAGAAATCGCGCTTTCTGACCGAGAAGCACTCTGGATGAGCAATAGTAGCAATTAAACGGGCAACCTCTACCTGCCTCAATGTTGACCACGTTCATGCCGTATGAATTGGAGTAGTCGAGTTCCGGAAGGTTGTTAATGTCGTATTCAATCAACTCGCATAATCCAGAATCCCCGGTTTTAGAAATCGAATTTTTAGGTAAATCGCCCTGAGCGCCGCAAGCAATATATTCGAGTAGAAGCGGGAGGGTTTCTTCCCCATCAAAGATCGATAGAAAGTCAACCTCGGGACAATCCTGAAAAACCATTTCTCGAAGTGAAGTGATCTGGGGACCACCAAATATGATAACCGATTCGGGATGCGCCCGTTTAATAATCTTCGCTATCATGATGCCCCAGATATAAGAGGCGTTCATGATCGAAACACCAAAAACATGGGAGTCGATTGCTTTTATTTCGTCGGAGAACCACCGATAGATTTCTTTTGAAAAAGTCTTTTCTTCTTCGAGGAACTTACGCTGAAAGTCAATAACGTGAGTTGAAAATCCCGCTGCTTCAGAAACGGCCCTTAGATTCAAGATGGCCAGATTATCAACAAGGGTCTTCCTGTAGTGATTCACCGGATTGATCAGAGTGAAATCAACCTTCAACTTGAGCTCCTTTCTTTCGGGCGAATAGGAATCGCCTCCGTCACATTAAACGGAGGCGATTGTGTTATCAGACCTTAGCAGCGGCGCTGTATAACCTGATCAACATCAATGCCGAAGTCCAGAAGTTCTTCAACAGTGATCTCGATGTCGGAAGCCGATTTATCGCTGGCCAGCTCGATTTCTTCTTTCTCCATTTTCGTCACCTCCTTTTCATGTATGAGTTAAAAAAACTAGTGGCTTTCTGGAAACAGCCAGGATCAATGCTAAACGATGATTTTAGATTCAACGTCGGGACCGGTTGTTTTTATGAATATGATGCCAATGCACGAACAAAAGCAGTTAGCCTTTTCAGCACTGTTGCGGCTTATGCAATCACATGAGTCCTAGGCCCTTTCGACACCACCTGTATTGCGAATCAGCACCGCTGTCTTCCTGACCGAATATTGCCGTCGGGCACCGCTATTAAATGCATCTCCAGGCATCCCGTTACACTCGCGCCGCCATGCGGTCGACTGAACGAGGAGGTTTCACATAGACGCGATCTGGGCCGACATGGGAAAGGCCATCATGCGGCAGTGCTGCAGATGGAGCGCTAGCAATAAAAGGGCACAAGGACCAGCGTCTGCCCAGATGCCAACACATGATAACGGCGGTGCTGTTACGCGATATTCAGCAGTGTTTAAGCTAGCGGATACTCAATCACGCGCATAGCAGGAGTAACAGCACAGGTGTTCCTATAGTTTTGTCAACCGGGGAATGCCGTTCGCGAGATTGAATCGCGAAATGCTGACGCCAGGCCTTTCGACCGGCAGACTCCAGTCTGTTCGGAGTGCTGCGTTTCGACTAGGCGGCTTAGGGCACCCTGTCCCGCATGATCGCGTAGGTGACCTTCAACCTCTTTCGCGCCAGCGTTTTGAGCGCCTTGCCGTGCGGCATGCCACGTTCTCGGCACCTGGCGTAGTAGTCGCTCCATCTGCCCTCTGTCCGGGTAAGGTCGTTGCACGAGAATATGAGCAGGTTCTTCAGCCTTTTGTTGCCTTGGCGCGATGCCGTCACCGAGGAGATCGAGGTCCCCGCCTGGCAGTTGCGCGGCGCCAGGCCGCAGTACGACGCGAGCCTGTCGTGGCTTGACTCGTCATGTTTAATCTGTTTCGTTAACTGAAATGCGTAAATCTGGTTAATCAAAAAAGCAAAATCTGGTTAAATGAAAATGGTAAATTTAGTTAAACGCGCTGGTAATCAATGGTGAAAAACATGCCAAAA
>NZ_JAWHPN010000043.1:0-5816 GCF_032584215.1 Collinsella aerofaciens
CATGCCCTTCTTGAAGTTGAGGACCAGGTCTTCGGCGTTCATGCTGCCCCCATCATCGCGGTCTATGGGGTCAACGATATGGCACCGTGGGGACACATGTATGTCAATCCTGGTCTAACAGAGCCTTTACAAAAGCACCCATGTTCTTGATGGTTCTATTGTCTTCACGGCACTTTTGCTTCGGAAACCTCGAGAGCAAGGAATTCCACAGGTTTCTAAGGCTGTGGTCTTTCTTAGGCTTAGCCCCACATTTTTTTATCGCCCTCTTGATTGAAAGCTCAGTACAGTGCCTTGTGAGGAACATCACCGGAATCGCGTAGGAATGCTCCAGGAACACATACATGCCCGGCCTGTCGGTCGCTCTCCTCCCGGCGGCCGCAAGCTCCTTGGCGGCATTGAGGAAGGATTTAATGAATTCATCGTCGAACCTGTCGGCTTTAAGTTCGTCTTTCACTAGGGCAGACGAGTCCAACAGCGTGAAATACCTTAAAGTGGGGTCATCAAGGCCATCCATCTGAGGCTTCATGACCTGTTGATCCTTGTATTTAGGGAAAACATGGTCATTGAACATGCTATCCATCAGAGAATCTCTCCTGTCTTCGCGTCCATCCTCGCCCCCGACCTCGGGTTGGTGAAATCGTATACGGCCTCGCTATCATGGTCGGGCTCGATCACGAACAGCGGCCCGACACGAGCACGTCGGCCAAGATGCGTTCGGTGGTCAACATGACGGGGCCTATCTGCGTACGGAACATAAAAGAAGCGGCGCTGCTAATGGTAGCGCCGCCTGCATCATCAAAGAAGAATCGTTATCGATCGCCTCGGGGACTCTTCGTTCAAAACCAGAGTGTGTCGATTACCATTCATCGAAGTCCATCCACTCCACAGGCAGCATCAGACCGTAATAATCGACGGGCGTTTTGAATCGAATCCTGCCCAAATGACCGTCGCTCTTCCGCACCCAACTGCGTCCGTAGCGATCGGTGAAAGCCACCTCGCAGCCGAAGGCCTTATGCATCGAGCAATCGAGATGCCCGATACACCTCACGGTTTTGCCCGGAGCAACGGACGAGAGTAGAACTCTGCAGCCACACCCCTCGACGTCCCTCCCGTCTTGAGGCCCGGCACCTTGGACGAGCGCGGCAGTGAGGATAACTTGGTAAACGACGTCGTTGCTATTGTTCATCACTTCTAGTCCGAACTGCGGCCCGAAATCAACCCTGCACCTGCCAACCGTGGCCGTCTCCCCCTCGGGCATCCTGACCACACGGGCACAGATGGCCGAGGCCTGGCTCCGCGCGGCCGCCCGGCGGCCCCGTATCAGCGTGACAATCCACTGGAGGAGAGTGAGCGCCAACGAGAGGAAAGCAACAGCCGTGCCGAAATCGATTTGACCGTTGAAACTAATTACAACGCTATCTGGGAACATTTGGTCAACCCATCCGCCAGCGCCGCCGCCTCAAGGAGAGGCTTCCGGTCAACGGGCCCCACTTGGCGAACGGCTCGCTTCTCCCGTCGCACATCCCGCATTCTGGCCGCAGGCCTCTCGTGAATCCATGGGTAAAAGAGCACGCGGTAGCGCTCGTAAAACCCTTCTCCAGGCATATCATCATCGGAGCGCACGATATCACAGTCTCCTTCCTCTACAGATTCCGCCTTATGGAGACCCTACACCAACAATCGCGACACTACCTTCGCCATCGGCTCGTCGGCGTCCAAGCGCCACCTCCAATCAATCTCGCCCCGCCGCGAAAAGCAGGAAGCCGACCCGAAGGACGGCTCCCCAGTGTCCCGTGCGGCGGAGGATGACCGCACGGCTATGTTCCTAGACGTGTCGCCATGCCGAGGGCCGCCCCGGAGGACGGCCCTCGGCATGGCGTTCGGGCTACAGCCCGATGAGCCCCCTGAGTCCAGGGTGGGAGAGCGCCATCATCGCAGCCATGATGACCACGAGGACGACGTCTGCGGCGATCAGACAGTTCCTCGGCCATTTTCCCAGCTCGACATTCCGATGGTTGAAGGACATCTTCCAGATGAAGACCAGCAGGATGCAGACCGTGTTGATGAGCACGAAGCCCACGAGCGCGGCGAGGAGCACGATGGCGCGTATGCCGCCGTCGATGCCGAGCGCGCCCATCGCGGAGGTCGAGAACCCGACGCCGCCGTTGAAGGCGAGCACGACCGCCGCGAACACGCCGAGGATCGCGATGTACTCCATCCTCGTCTTGTCGAGGCGCTCGTCGAACTCCCTTTCCAGCTCTGCGCGTTTCTGGTCCGCCTCGTCCCTTTCCGCTTTCACTTCGGCGATTGCCGCTTTGAATGTGCGCATGGCCTGCTGCTGTTCGATGTCGTGGCTCAGCCTCGTCTTTTCCAGGTCGATGTGGTCGGCGAGTTTGAGGACACTTTTCGCCTGGTCACAAAATCCATGTTTCGTCAGGTTGTCATGGATGATGCGAATGTTCTCGGCGAGGCAGTTGACCGAATAGGGGACCCCTTCGTCCAAGTCCCCAGGGGACTGCCCGAGTGCATTGAATACCAGGTCGCAGATGTCGGCATATCTATGGCGATAGGGCTCGCTCCCCCCATATAGCTTTACGAAGAAGTTCGAGGCTCGGCGGATGTCATCCTGGGAGAGCACCGCAGCATCATCCGTGCTGGCGAGGGATTCGAGCATGTCGCGGAGAGCCTTGCGTTTCTCTGCGTCGTCGCTGCCTGCGTTTATTGGGGGAACTTTCAGGGGTGGCTTCGAAAGAGTCCCAATCTTGCTGGTGAGCAGAGAGAGGGCCCTTTCGAAGTTTTCGGCCGCCTTTGCGTAGTCTTGCTCGGTCACTCAGAGACCTCGCTAGCGCACTGCATGATCAATTCATTTGGGATGATTCCCTTGTGTAGGCGCTTCTGGTTGTAGATGACGTCCCACGGAGACCCCTCGGCGTGTGAGATCCTGACGAGCTCCCATGGGGATTTCTCGGCGAGCATGTCCACCCCCGCATCCAGAAACGGGCGGATGGAATCATTTATCTCGGTGTCGAACTCGCGTTTTATCGGGAAGCCGCCGCAGTCAGAGAACTTAACGTAGACATCTCTGATGACCGGGCCGTAGGGCCATGCCTCAAACTGGTCGACGAATAGCAGCTCGCCGGTCTCGCTCGCGTGTATGACTTGCAGGAAGTAAAGAATCTTCTGGAGCTGAAGATTGCTGATTGGCGTGTCGTGGCGATATCGCCTGCTGACGGCGTACTCGGCGATTTCCATCGCACAGTACTCTGTCCCGATTTGGACTTTCATCTGTTTCCTCCTTTCCCAAATCATACCAGTGATGTGCTTCCCATCTGCGCTTATCGTGATAAAAGCATCTCAGCTCGCCCGGACAAAAAACGGACGGTCCCTCCAGCGGGGGTTCCGGTCTCGGACGCGCCCCCTAGTCCTCCACGGCCCCAGCACCAGGGCGAACGGCACGTGCAGCAGGAACGCCATGAGCACGAGCGCCGTGACCGCAATGCCCAACGCCCATTTCACGTCTTCGCCAATCACTTCATCTCCTTCCGCTCGAACCTGCAGAAGCGCGCACATGCGCCCAAGGTCGCTACCGTGTATCTCGCGATCACCACATCCCTCGCTAATGGCGCGCGTGGCCCTGCGGTCGGCGAGCCCGGACTCGAGCACCCAGCTGACCACCGAGCAGATCGAGGGGTTCTGCCCCAAGGCGTCCGAGGCGCTCGAAGAGGCCGAGGCCGACGCGCTGGCCTACCTCGACTTCCCCTACGAGCACCACGTGAGACTTCGCACCAACAACGTGCAGTAGCGCGCCAACCGCGAGCCCAAGCGCCGCGGCTGCGTGGTGCAGGTCTTCCCCAGCAGGAAGTCGCTCATCAGGATGATGGGAGCGGTGTTCTCAGAGATGGACGAGGGCTGGGCCGGACGCCGCCAGTTCAACGAAGACCCCATCGGCAGGGCCGTCGAGGGCGCCAAGGTGAACGCGCCTGCCTACGAGGGCCCTGCCGCCGAGCACGCGGCCGGGATCATCGCACTCGTCGCGGCCGGTAACCCCGTTGTCGGCAGGAAGGCGGCGTGACATAGGCTAGAATGACGGCATTCTAGATGATTCTCGGTTCCTCGGGCAGCCTGCGGCCACCCTCGAGAACCGAGCCCTACATCATGATTCGCGACACTACCATACTGTTGATAAGCGAAAGGGGCTTGCGATGCGTAAGTCAGCAAGATACTTGGGGCGGGATGTTGGGCTTAACGCAGAGGAGGTGAATGTCTGGCTGAAGGAAGAAGGCTACCTCGAAGGCGAACCTGGAGATTATAGGGTCACCGAGAAGGGGCGTCCTTATGCCACGCAGAGGCACTGGGAAACCGGAAGCCCTAATCATGCTGGCTATGTTTCCACGTCATGGAAAGAGGAAATCCTCAATGAAATTGGCCCGCTTTCCCCGGAACGCAGACGTGAGCTTTCCGATTCGGTTGCAGCCAATCGCGCCGAAAAGAAAAGGCAGAGAGAAGAGTGGGAGGCATCGCTTGCGGCAAATGGCGATGACAGTCTTGATGACGGCCAGCGCGATGGCAATGATGCCTCCGATTCGAACGGTGGCAAGGTGGCGGCTGCTGCGATTACCGTAATTGCCGTTAGCTTTCTGGCGGTGAAAGGTGCTCAGGCGGCAAAGCCTCATGTCGAAAAATGGTGGCGTGAGACCGCGCGTCCAAAGATTGTCAAGACAAAGAAAAACGTTATGGCGAAGTTCAAGGGAGTATCTGACGAGCAGGGCGAGGAGGCTGATCCTAAGACAACGGAGAAGACAGCAGATTAACCTTTAGCGCCTTTCAGTGGCGAGGAGAAGCAGCACGCTGCGCCCTCACCCACGCAAGATGTCGTCCATAATTGCGAACCTCACTGCTTCGATCGAGTGGTCGTTGCCGTCGGGGATGCCCTCAAGCCACGTCCCGTCGCAGTCGTGGTCGTGGTCGTACTTCTTGAGCCTGGACTTCTCATGCGCCAGCGGGCAGCGCACCGGGTCGATGCAGATTTTGCGCACCCTGCCAGCACTCGTAGGAGAGCCGCCTCGTGTTGCTCTTGGGCACGAGCCTCACCTGCAGCCCCACCTTGCGCCGCACATGGCCATCGACTGCTTGCATTCGGGCGTTTCGCCGCACCAGATCAGATCGCCGTGCAGGTATACGTCCCCGCCGGGCTCGTCCGCGTAGGCGTACAACTGGGTGAATAGCATCACCACAGTATTTATGGCGAGGAAGGCCACAAGCAAAGGCGCAAGAAATACAATACACGACGCACGACGCTCCACCAACCAACCGCCATTCAGGGACACATTCGGCCAACTGCGCACTAAACAAAGCGGGGTCCGGAGCGCTAGTCCGGGACCCCGCTTTGTTTCGCAAGGGCTGCTACCTCTACTGCCCCTGCGCGCGGTAGCGGGCCTCGGTGGCCTCCTTGGTCGGTCGCCACCAGGACTCGTTGGCCACGTACCAGTCGATGGTGGCCTTCAGGCCCTCGGCGAAGTCGGTGTGGGCCGGCCTCCAGCCGAGCTCGCGCTGGAGCTTCGTGCTGTCGATGGCGTAGCGGCGGTCGTGGCCGGGGCGGTCGGCGACCCAGTCGAAGTCCTCGGGGTCGCGGCCCATGGCCTCGAGGATCATGCGCAGCACGGTGATGTTGTTCTTCTCGCCATTAGCCCCGATGAGGTAGGTCTCCCCCGTGCGGCCCTTGGTGAGGATGTCCCAGACGGCCGAGGAGTGGTCCTCGGTGTGGATCCAGTCGCGCACGTTCTCGCCGCGGCCGTAGAGCTTGGGGCGCACGCCGT
>NZ_JAWHPN010000044.1:0-5790 GCF_032584215.1 Collinsella aerofaciens
CATGCCCTTCTTGAAGTTGAGGACCAGGTCTTCGGCGTTCATGCTGCCCCCATCATCGCGGTCTATGGGGTCAACGATATGGCACCGTGGGGACACATGTATGTCAATCCTGGTCTAACAGAGCCTTGCCCAAATGCTGCTCAACAGCCTCCATGCCAACCTCCGCATATTTTAGGAGGCCTTGTATATCGTTGTAGTTCTTGGGCAATCGATCTTTTTCAATACCAGTAATTTTGGCGAATAATTCGATTGTTAGATCGAGTGCGAAGTCGATTAGTTTTTGAATTTCGCTGAAAGTTAAAGGAAGTCGCCTAACAAGCTCATCATAATTCAGTGCTTCTATGTCGCTATGGGCGAATACTTTATTTCGCTGATCGCGAAGCATGTCAGTTAGTTTACTGAGACCGTTGAGTCGTTTTTTCCACAAATTGGAAAGGTCATGAGTGGTTATACACACGGTAACCATTTCGTAATGATCTCCGAACAGTTTTTCATATGAGCGTTGAGACTCAACTTCTTTGGGGTAAAAACGCTCCTCGTCCTCTGCCAATGGGTGAACGATTGGATTAAGCCTGTCAAAGTTTGGTCGATCACTGAATATAGAGATTGCAAGTGCGTCGATTTCAGCAGAATGAGACGAGACTTCTTCTATCAAGTTCCCAATACTGATGTCGCTTTTGGCATCAAATAACCGCGCGCAATTCATGAAACAGGATTCGGTTAATGCAAGTTGTGTAAAGCTGAAGAAGCAGCCAGCGCAAATTACTTCATTCTCATAGCCAGAAGATGCTTTAGACAGTTCGCGAAGGATTGCTAGTTCCGTGTTGGCATAAAATGCCTCGTTGTACAGATAGCTGCAACGCTCGAACAGCTCAAGAAGGTCGGCGTTTAATTCTTTCTTGGCAGCGTCAACTGTATGATCCGATTCGTGGTTCATGTTAGATAAATCCTGAGCAATTGTCGTTATAAACTATTCTACTAATGCGTCGTTACGAATATGGTCCTCTACATTGCTTATCGAAATGGGTGCTTCAGCAGCGACATGCGGCAGCTAGAAGCACTGTACCAAGCAGGAAAAGCGTCACGGAAGCGGTGATCCAGTTGCTGTCGCCGGTCTTGGGGAGCGTGGCGGTTGTCGTGGTAGCGGTCTTGGGCTTAGTGGTCTTGGCGACCGTGGTCTTGGTTACTGTCGTTGATGTCTTGGTTGTTGTGGCCGCGGGTTTCAGCGCCGGATTTGCCGTGGGCCCTGTGGTGAGCTCTCCGGCAGCGGGGTTAGCATCGGCAGGAGACTTGCTCGAGCTATCGCCAGGCACGTTGTCTCCATCGGTCTCCCCCGCCGGAGGCGTGGCGACATCGGGCTCAATCACCACATGCGGTGCTACCGCACCGGAGGCATCCACCACGCCACTAGCACCAAAGGTTCCGCCAGCAGGCGCCACAAAGCGCGCAGACACAAGTGACCCGCCCGTGCACGCAACGCCGCCGTCGGCACCGGTCGCATCAAGCCATGAAGCTTCGACGGAAAGCCGACAGCCGGCCACACCATCGCCAAGGCCCGCATCTTGCAGATAAACGCCGTAGGCGCGAACGCCCGCTCCGGACCCGGCGCCCGCGGCAACGACGTGCCCGCCGCCGCGCACGGCCATGTCACCTGCGATCACGCCGGCAATCGCCTCGTCCGTAATATCGGCCCCGTCTGCCCTCGCATCGACGGTGCAGCCTTCCACCGCTAGCGCCTGAGAAACGTGGACCCCGCACTGCGAGCCCGTCGCCGTCAGGGTCCCGGTGCCGCGAAGCGTCAGGTTGCCCCACACCTCCATGCCGCACAGCGTGATGTCCGCATCGGTCGCATGCGACTCCGTCACGGAGTTCTGCCCGGCAAGCGTCAGCACCAGGTCGCCCTCGGCGCCGATGGCCTCGCCCGCGTAGCCATTAAGCTCCAGGTGGTCGGCATCGGTCCAGACCCAGCCGGGGCCCGACACGCCCGGCTCGTAGTACGTCGCGCCCGCGATGATGAGGCTCTCCGCGCCAGCGGCATAAGAAGGCCCGCCCAGCAAAACGCATAGGCAGGCCATGGCAACAATCGGAATGTAATGACGGCTGGTGTGGGACTTGGCAGCAAACATACCTGCTCCGATCTTCGCAGGAGCCAATAGAATGTGCACCAGAAAATGCCCTGGTAGCAGCAATTAATAGTTTAGCGAGATCAATGCGGGAGCAAAGAGAAATCGTGTGGGCAATGTCCACAATTAGGTGTAAATCGTTTTGCCAGTCGGTGAAAGGAGGGATCAACGGATTAGATATCCATCTTATTAAAGTCGATGGAATATCCCATGGACTTGAGTTCTTTCAAGAGGCCGAACTCCCAACTGTCTGTTCCGGTATAAACGACGCCCTGTAGATCGGAGGGAATCTCGATACCTTTGTCAACAAGAATTGCAACGTTTTCCCTGCCAAGCCGACCAATAAAGTATCCGGCTTCAAATACAACATTTTGTCTAGCCCTGGGCTTTTCCGACTGTTCTGCCTGGGCTCTTCCTTCGTCGTCCGCCGTAAAAAGGCATACCGCTCCTGCTGCATCGCCTTCAATTTCCAGCTTTTCGATGATTGTCTTGCCCTGATTTGACTGCTCGTTTAGGACAACCGCCGTCAGGCCCTGCCTTTCGATGATTCTCGCGACCCTTTCTCTAAGCTCTCCGTTGTGACCATGAACGATAAATACCTTCGAATAATCTCCAACATTTGCAGTCGATCCGGTTTCCCCTTCGTCTGAAAACTCATCAAGGTATGTCTCCAGCACAGCTTTTGCACTGCGCAGGCCGTCCGCACAGGCTTCAACGAAAGCCGAGTCGGGCGTACCGGAGGTGAAGAAAGACAACGAGTAGCTGATTTTGTTAAAGCTTTTAAATTCGTAGCTGTCTTTTCCAAATCGCCTAATTAAAAGCCTGTCCGCCCTTGTCTTCCATGCTTTAAAGTCAGGCGAACTAGAGCTGATGTATTTCTTTGAAAGTTCGTCTGCTGTTTCGCACAACTGCTGCAAAATTTCAAAATCAGACATTAAGCCTTCTTTCTATAACCAATAACGGAGCTAAGAAGCATCTTATTCCAATGAGCGGCCAAATCTCTTTACTGTTTCCTCGGTGCCCCTATCGGAGATGGACTTGCCCAGTGCGAACTCAATAGCGTCCAGCAAAGCCATGACGCGAGCTTTGAAATAGGCATCAAAGTCATCATTAATGAACGCATCCCAGTCAATGAGATTCGATTCGATGATGGAGTTCACAGTGTTCGATGTCAGCTTTCTTAACGAATTTCGCTGAGTAGACGCTGGGGGCCGCGCCTCCAATTTCTGTGCCCGAATAGGAGTACGAGCACGTCGGCCAAGATGCATTCGGTGGTCAACATGGCGGGATCTATCTGCGAGCGGAAAACAAGCGGCGCTGCTAATGGTAGCGCCGCTCGCATCATCAAAGAAGAATCGTTATCGATTGTCTCTGGGACTTTTCGTTCAAAACCAGAGCATGTCGACTACTGCTTATCGAAGTACATCCACCCTACAGGCTGCATTAGATCGTAATAATCGACGGGCGTTTTGAAGCGAATCCTGCCCAAATAACCACGCTTTTCAGCAACCAACTGCATCTGTCTGCGTCACGGCAAACTCTTTGAATTGGCGTTGCGGCAAGTTTGTCTTAAGAAAATAAGGCTGTTAAGACAAACCCATTTTGACGTTTACGTAACGTCGACCATCGATCAAGCCGTATTATTCGGAGTTAGAATTATCGCCCCACGACGCTGAGCCGGTGACCATCCAATGATTTTTGGCATCGATATAGACATCGCCAATCTGATTGTCCAAGCATTCATCGGACTCGTTACCTTGGTGGCCTTGATTGTCGCATTCTGGCAAGGCAGCCAGAGCAAAAGGAACAGGGAGGACGACATCAAGCGGTATCAGCCATCCCGCATATCGGCATGGTACGAAGGGGTTCGAAACCGTACCGGTCAGCCCGAGGACAATCGATTCGTCTGGCAGTTCGTCGTGCTTCGAAACGAAAGCGAGTCCCCCGTCTACGACGCAATCGTCACCTGCGTCGGGATTAGCGGAGCCGGCCCCTCTTTCAAAGGAGAGGACAACCGCCCCGTTTTTCCCAACCGCGTCTGCGTCGGCACGCTTCCTCCTGGAGCATGGTACATATGGCTCCCGACGGAAGGGCACGGAATGGGAGTACGCACGGCGCCCGAAACGGCTTTCACCGACGCAAACGGAACATCGTGGGTTCGGCGAGGCAACGGAAGGCTCGAGGAGATTCCTATGGAGCCGGCCTCGTTCTACAGGCTGTCCCTCCCCTTGCCCTGGCGCGGATGCGAAAAGCTGACCGAGTAGCCCCTTGGCATCGTCGCTTCAAGCATTGGGTTTTCCGAACTGAGACGCGACCTTCTCCAGCCGTTCCGGATAACGGGAAAGTCAGAAACACTCGGGTCTACGGGGCGGGATCGCGAGGGCGACTCCGCCCTATTTTTCCGATGCACCCATGAATTGATGCGAGATCGGCATCGTTTCCTCGAAGCGCTTACTTACAGATCTATGTTGGACCATTTGCATGACTCCAAGTAGATATTAAAAACCCGTTGCCGGAACAAGCCGGTAACAGGCTCACTTTGCTACAACGCTATAAAGAGTGCCAATATCGAAAGTCAATTTATAATCCTACAGCGATGTGAATTCACGATCGGACCTCGCATCGATGCACCGGGGCCGCTGTTCGTGACCAAGCCCGACCATGACGGCGAGGCGGTCGACGAGTTCAACGAACCGCGTTCGGGCATAAAGTTCAATTTGGTAATCGGTGAGATCCTGGCATAGGAGGCATGGATGGAAGTGAGGTCGATGTTGAGCGAAGACGGCCGAATCATCAGGGTGGACAACCCGTGGTGGTCGTTTTACATCGATACCAAGCTGGCCCCGGAGCTTGATAAGCACAGGTGCGGGAAATGGATGTTCTTCTTCAATGATATTGAGTTCGTAGAGGAGGTCTGCCGTGAAGCGGCTCTCGGTAAGGTGGTTGCTGAATGCAAGCACAGCTCCTGCGAGACCCTCGCGAAGGGCAGGCGCGGTGTCGCGTGCTTCTATTTGAATATGGACGACGACGAAGCGCATCGCCGCGTGATCGCATTCATGTTGGAACAAGACCTGATTCGGAGAACGAAGTCGGGAAAGCTGTTCAACATCGGCTTCAAGCTTGATGATCAGACGCGAGCGAGAGAATATGAGGCCGCTTTCAAGGCGCAGATCAGACTTGGCGACTTTATCGACCTTGAGTCTGGCGAGTTTCTTTAGCAATCCCGCTGTGATGCTACGTTAATTTACTGGTTATGATTCACAACTATCGGACGTTAAATTTCTGGTTGGGGCCGGTGGTCAAATCGATCCCAACCAATGGTTTTACAAACGATAAAGAGCGGTCTCCAGCTACTTATTTACCATTCTCGACAAGATAATCGAAGTCAATAAGTTGAAGTTGCTCTACGAACTTCTCCAAATACGAGACGACTTCCTCGTCGTTCACGAATAGCGGCCTGTCCTGCGTCAGTCCGCCTGATTTGTCCTGCGGATAGCGGAGACTGATGCCGTTGTCATCGATGTCGGCAATGGCATTTACAAAGGCTCTGTTAGACCAGGATTGACATTCCGCCCCGTCATCTTCTTGCGATTGCACAATGGTCGCCCCTTGTCGAATCTGAATCCGGCAAGGGGCGATGCGCCCGAGACCGGACGAGTTGCTCGCC
>NZ_JAWHPN010000045.1:0-4930 GCF_032584215.1 Collinsella aerofaciens
CCTTGCACCTGCCGTCTATCGACCAGGTAGTCTACCTGGGCCCTTACCGGAAGGAGAACTAATCCCTGGAACGGCTTCCCGCTTAGATGCCTTCAGCGGTTATCCGCGCCGCACGCGGCTACCCGGCCGTGCCGTTGGTCGACAACCGGTTCACCGGAGGTGCGTCCACCCCGGTCCTCTCGTACTGGGGGCAGCCTCCATCGATTCTCCTGCGCCCACGGAGGATAGGGACCGAACTGTCTCACGACGTTCTGAACCCAGCTCGCGTACCGCTTTAAACGGCGAACAGCCGTACCCTTGGGACCTGCTCCAGCCCCAGGATGCGATGAGCCGACATCGAGGTGCCAAACCTTGCCGTCGATGTGGACTCTTGGGCAAGATCAGCCTGTTATCCCCGGAGTACCTTTTATCCGTTGAGCGACGGCCCACCCACTCGGGGCCGCCGGATCACTAGAGCCTGCTTTCGCACCTGCTCGGCTTGTGGGCCTCGCAGTCAAGCCCGCTTGTACTCTTGCATTCAAAAGGACGGTTGCCGACCGTCCCGAGCGGACCTTCGCGCGCCTCCGTTACCCTTTAGGAGGCGACCGCCCCAGTCAAACTGCCCGCCTGGCACGGTCCCCGAGCCGGTTGACGGCCTCGGGTTAGGACGCCGGTCGCGCGAGGGCAGTATTCCAAGGGCGGCTCCCCGGGGGCTGGCGCCTCCGGATCTGTGCCTCCTGCCTATCCTCTACACGCGGGACCAGCGGCCAATGCCAAGCTGCAGTGAAGGTTCACGGGGTCTTTCCGTCCTTCCGCGGGTAAGTCGCATCTTCACGACCAGTGCAATTTCACCGGGTCCATGGTCGAGACAGCGCCCAAGTCGTTGCGCCTTTCGTGCAGGTCGGAACTTACCCGACAAGGAATTTCGCTACCTTAGGACCGTTATAGTTACGGCCGCCGTTTACCGGGGCTTGGCTTCGGGGCTTCGCCGAATCGGCTAACTCCTCCGCGTGACCTTCCGGCACCGGGCAGGCGTCAGACCCTATACGTCGCCTTGCGGCTTCTGCAGAGTCCTGTGTTTTTGGTAAACAGTCGCTTGGGCCTCTCCACTGCGGCCCGCCTCCGCTCCCGGAGCAAGTCCGTTCACGTACGCGCGGGCACCCCTTCTCCCGAAGTTACGGGGCCATTGTGCCGAGTTCCTTGACCATGGTTGACCCGATCGCCTCGGTATGTTCTACCCACCCACCTGTGTCGGTTTGCGGTACGGGCGCGCACGCGCCTGCCTAGGGGTTTTTCTAGGGACCTCGGGCTCACTCGCTTCGCTCAATCGCTTCGTCCGGAGCCTCGCCCTTCGTGCGGACCGGATTTCCCTGGTCCGCGGGCCGCGCTCCATCACGGGGACGTCCAGAACCCCGCCGAGCCACCCCCATCCGTCGCCCCGTCGGTCGTAGCGCCGCGTGCGCGGTGCAGGAATGTCTGCCTGCTGCGCGTCGGCTACGCCTTCCGGCCTCGCCTTAGCCCCCGACTGACCCTGGGAGGATTAGCCTTGCCCAGGAAACCTCGGGTTCACGGCGGACGAGTTACTCTCTCGTCTCTCGCTACTCATGCCAGCATTCTCACTCCCATGCGCTCCACCGTCGGTCGCCCTCCGGCTTCTCCGCCCATGGGAAGCTCCCCTACCGATTCTAATGAATTAAAATCCCGCCGCTTCGGTGTCCAGCTTAGCCCCGTGTATTGTCGGCGCATGTCCACTCGACCAGTGAGCTGTTACGCACTCTTTGAATGCATGGCTGCTTCTAAGCCAACATCCTGGTTGTCTGGGCGGACGCACATCCTTTGCCACTCGGCTGGAACTTGGGGACCTTAGCGGGCGGTCCGGGCTGTTTCCCTCTCGAGCACACAGCTTAGCCCACATGCTCTGACTGCCGCGCTCTGGGCCGCCGGCATTCGGAGTTCGGTTGGATTCGGTAGGCGGCGAAGCCCCCTCGTCCATCCGGTGCTCTACCTCCGGCGGTGAACGCGCGACGCTAGCCCTAAAGCTATTTCGGGGAGAACGAGATATCTCCGGGTTTGATTGGCCTTTCACCCCTATCCGCAGGTCATCGCCGCCGTTTTCAACCGACGTGCGTTCGGCCCTCCACGGGGTCTTACCCCCGCTTCAGCCTGCCCACGGATAGCTCACCCGGCTTCGCGTCCGCGGCGCGGGACTCAAGTCGCCCTGTTAAGGCTCGCTTTCGCTCCGGCTCCCTTTCGGTTAACCTCGCCCCGCGCCAGCGACTCGCTGGCTCATTCTACAAAAGGCACGCCGTCACACCATAAAGGTGCTCCGACTGCTCGTGGGCGCACGGTTTCAGGTACTGTTTCACTCCCCTCCCGGGGTGCTTTTCACCTTTCCCTCACGGTACTGGTGCGCTATCGGTCACAGGGTAGTACTCAGGCTTGGATGGTGGTCCACCCAGGTTCGGACCGGGTTTCACGTGCCCGGCCCTACTCAGGGACCGCGTCGCGCCGTCCGGTCTGGGTTCGCGTACGGGGCTGTCACCCGCTGCGGCCGGCCCTCCCATGCCGTTCCGCTCCCCAGCCGGACCTGCGCCCGGGGGCGGCAGCCCCCGGATGCGCGGCCCTGCAACCCCGTCGGCGGAACCCCTGCCGGGTATGCCCGCTCGACGGTTTGGCCATCGGTCCCCTTTCGCTCGCCGCTACTCGGGGAGTCTCGAGATTGATTTCCTCTCCTCCGGGTACTTAGATGTTTCAGTTCCCCGGGTTGTCCTCCCCGGCCCTATGTGTTCGGGCCGGGGATATGCACACTGCTGTGCATGGGTTCGCCCATTCGGAGACCCCCGGGTCGAAGGATGTGTGCTCCTCGCCGGGGATTATCGCAGCTTGCCGCGTCCTTCATCGGCTCCCTGTGCCAAGGCATCCGCCGTGCGCCCGTGGTATCTTGCGGGACCGCTCTCGGGCCCGCGGGATATCCACGTGTCGCTAATAAAAATTAATCGATATCATGAATAGCGCTCGTATGTCGCAATTCGGGTATCTCATACCGCGGCACAGTGTCTTCACTGTGCTCGCGATCAGATGCTCCTCACTCATATATAAGTGAATTCTTCTTGTTTGGATCGGATGAATGATTGCTATCATTCTGTCTGATAAATCGCAGAAAAGAATCGAGTCTGGAAGAATGATCTTCCATCTCTCTCCTATCGCTATGCGGCTCTCAAGGTACGCGGGTGCGACCCCGGGGACCGGGTGCTGCGGGGACTTATCCTGGCGGACATCTACCGGACGGGCTCCTGCCCTCAATTCGAGTTAAGTTGATCTCTCTAGAAGATTTATCTCCCTAGAAAGGAGGTGATCCAGCCGCACCTTCCGGTACGGCTACCTTGTTACGACTTCACCCCCCTCACCCTCCACACCTTCGGCGCCTCCCCCCTTGCGGTTGGGCCGGCGACTTCGGGTGCAGACGACTCGGGTGGTGTGACGGGCGGTGTGTACAAGGCCCGGGAACGCATTCACCGCGGCATGCTGATCCGCGATTACTAGCAACTCCGACTTCATGGGGGCGGGTTGCAGCCCCCAATCCGAACTGGGGCCGGCTTTCCGGGATCCGCTCCCCCTCGCGGGGTGGCATCCCTCTGTACCGGCCATTGTAGCACGTGTGCAGCCCAGGGCATAAGGGGCATGATGACTTGACGTCGTCCCCGCCCTCCTCCGCCTTGACGGCGGCGGTCCCGCGTGGGTTCCCGGCATCACCCGATGGCAACACGCGGCGGGGGTTGCGCTCGTTGCGGGACTTAACCCAACATCTCACGACACGAGCTGACGACAGCCATGCACCACCTGTATGGGCTCCTCTCGGCCACGGGGTCTCCCCCGCTTCACCCATATGTCAAGCCCTGGTAAGGTTCTTCGCGTTGCTTCGAATTAAGCCACATGCTCCGCTGCTTGTGCGGGCCCCCGTCAATTCCTTTGAGTTTTAGCCTTGCGGCCGTACTCCCCAGGCGGGACGCTTAATGCGTTGGCTGCGGCACGGGGGGATCGTCCCCCCACACCTAGCGTCCATCGTTTACGGCTGGGACTACCAGGGTATCTAATCCTGTTCGCTCCCCCAGCTTTCGCGCCTCAGCGTCGGTCTCGGCCCAGAGGGCCGCCTTCGCCACCGGTGTTCCACCCGATATCTGCGCATTCCACCGCTACACCGGGTGTTCCACCCTCCCCTACCGGACCCAAGCCGCGGAGGTTCCGGGGGCTTCGGGGGGTTGAGCCCCCCGCTTCGACCCCCGGCCTGCCGGGCCGCCTACGCGCGCTTTACGCCCAATGAATCCGGATAACGCTCGCCCCCTACGTATTACCGCGGCTGCTGGCACGTAGTTAGCCGGGGCTTCTTCTGCAGGTACAGTCTTGACTCTTCCCTGCTGAAAGCGGTTTACGACCCGAAGGCCTCCGTCCCGCACGCGGCGTCGCTGCGTCAGGGTTCCCCCCATTGCGCAAGATTCCCCACTGCTGCCTCCCGTAGGAGTCTGGGCCGTGTCTCAGTCCCAATCTGGCCGGTCGGTCTCTCAACCCGGCTACCCGTTGTCGGCACGGTGGGCCGTCACCCCGCCGTCTACCTGATGGGCCGCGGAGCCATCCCCTCCCGTCGGGGCTTTAGCCCGGGCGCCATGCGGCGCCCGGGGGTATCCGGTATTACCCGTCCTTTCGGGCGGCTATCCCGGGGGAGGGGGCAGGTTCTCCACGTGTTACTCAGCCGTTCGCCACTCGCTTCTATCCGAAGATAGGTGCCGTTCGACTTGCATGTGTTAGGCGCGCCGCCAGCGTTCATCCTGAGCCAGGATCGAACTCTCCGTCCAAAATATCTGGGCTTCGAGCCCGTCCGGTCCTCACAACTATTAGCTGATCGGTTCCGTTCGATTCATATGGTTCTAGTATAGGAAAAGGAATTTCTCGGGGC
>NZ_JAWHPN010000046.1:0-4365 GCF_032584215.1 Collinsella aerofaciens
GGATTGTCGCCAAACAAAGATCCGGGTGGGCGCTCGGGCAAATTCTCTGTTTGGCTGGGAAGAGCATAGCATTCGGGGGCCTTGCGGTCCCCGAATCATCACCTGTTATCTAAACTGTTAGATTTTGGAAAAACTTTCCGGAGGCGCGGGCGCCGCTGGGACGAGAGCGCGGCGCGGACTCGAGGGCAAGGGATCCGCGATGCCGGATCCGGCCCGCGGGGCGCGCCCCGCGGGCGGCGGCGCTGCCGCCGCCCTCCTCCCCGGCGCCCCCAGGGCATCTCGGGTTCCGCCGCTCGCCGGTTTTCGCTTCCACCCCACGGGCCGCCATCCGCCCAACGACCATCCCGCCGGCGCCGGGCCCATTATCGGGGCCGATCGCGCTCCCGCCGACCCGGCGATTTCAAAACCATGCCGGTTTACGGGGCCAGGCCGGGAACCCCCGAGCATGCCGTAATCGGTAAAATCAAAACAGCAGGTAGACGACTTGCGCATTCAGCGAAATGCAGGGTATGGACGGCCGGTCCGGGTCCAGCCCCGTAATCCGGCATGGTTTTGAAATGATACTAATTCACTAGCAGGAAAACTAGGTCGTTCTAGCGCCTTGTCGCCGGGTAATTTCCGAGTTCCAACCAGTTGCACAGAACATTTGCTCGCAGTCGCGTCTCGGCGCGCTTCATTGCCTCGGATTTGGCTTTATATCGAATCCCCAAACGACTGCAGACGCTTTTGACTATGGCGTCTAGCTGTTTTTTGTCGTTAAGCATATCGTGGGTTACCAGGAACACATCGAAACCCATGCTCTGGAGCGCAGTCATGCGCTCCGCATCTTGGTCAAGTACCGCGCCTGACCCATGGATGACCTCACCTTGGATTTCGATAATTGCTGCCTTCATTAGGATTGGGTTTACAATCACGATGTCACCGTAGCAAACCTTTTGACCTGCGATGCTTTGGGCTTCCTCGGATAGAGGGGTTAAATCGTTGAGGTATACGTATCTGAATCCTGAACCACCTAGACGTCGAGAACGACTTAGAAGCAGGACCCCCGCGACCTCGAGCGGAGACGCAGCAATGCCGATAACCTGCTGAGCGGCATCATAAAACTGCTTTCCCCACATTTGACTTTTGACCTTTTCGGCGAATCGATGCAAGTCGCTCAGTTCGATGAGTGGCTTTCTCATCCAAAGCGAAGTACCTTTGAGTTTCGTAACCTCTCTTCCATCCTCGCGATTGTTCGTTTGGCCTTCATTTGCTGGGACCTTTACGGTTGTGCGGGCATAAACTTGTTTCCAAGGAATCTCGTCTTCGCCTTCTCCAAGTTCGAACAGATCCTGCGTGCTGGAATTGCGATTCTCCTTTAACGCGATTTTTAACTGCATTTCGACAGCGGGGGTCGGCTCGAAAACAGAAAACCAGCCGCAAAGTTCGTACATAGCCAGTACGAGATCTATTTGGGACACAAAGCGTGTCATAGTAAATAACGTGTTAAGCGGATTGGTGACGCTAAAGCCTAAATGAGTGTCGGTTGTTGTGCCGGTATCCGAAGCCCCTTCCCAGCGAATAGTGGAGCGCAATCCCGAGTGGTGATTACAACAACCTGGCGAAGCAACAGCGATAATCGGGGTCTTGAGGACATCGGTTACGAAAGGGGCTTGGGATAGGGCCCGCCAGCCGTCATCGGAGCTGGGTAGGCGCGGGTAGAGATCATGCACCTGCGGTGGGCAGCGCCAGTAGCGGAATGCGGTGTTTGCGCAGACGATTTCGTCCATTTGCGCCTCCCCTGGTATCGGCCGTAGGCCATGCGAATTGCGGGCATGGCCGATTATCTACCGGGGCATCATGCGGGTAAGTACCGGAAGCAAACCAAAAGCTTGACGAGTTCCGCCGGAAAACTGTCGTGTGATAGAAATCCGCTGGAAGGTGCTCTGGGCATATGGTCCCTGTCTCCACATTTGCGCTTGGATTACATGGGGAATTCAATGAAAATTCGCATGCGTTTTATACAAAACGGGCAATGGCGTCAGCATAAAGGGTGCGATAAAAAATGACGCCTTAGACGACTACGATTTGATTTTGATGTCACTTTTGGTGTCAGCCTTGGTGTCAAAATAAAAAAAGGCCAGAGGCTTAATACCTCTGACCTGTACTTTAGATGGTGGGCGATACAAGATTCGAACTTGTGACCCCATCCGTGTGAAGGATATGCTCTACCCCTGAGCCAATCGCCCGTCGCCTTTCGGCAAAAGAGATACTAACATAGCCGCGCGTGGTTTACCAAGAACTTTTTGCCCTCGATTTTAAATTCGTGGTCGCAAGCAAAGCCAACGTAGGCAGACCACCCAGCAAACCTGCAGCTAATCCCCCATTTATCGCTTAATCCACGAAGTCTCGGGGCGGCAGATGAGTCGCGCGTTGTTGTAAGCCATGTCGAGCGTGAGACAGGTGCGCGCGGCGTAGAAACCGTCCTCGCGTTGGATGGTCAGCGCCAGCTCGGGCTTGTCGCCGGTCAGGCACAGCGGTAGGAGTAGCTGGATCCGGCCGCCGTAGAACTGCGGCACCGCGAGCGTATAGTTGGCTGCGGCGCGGCGGGCGGCTTCGACGACGGCTCCCTCAAAGGCACGGCGCAGCAGCAGCGAGTTGCCCTCCCCCATCAGGCTGGCGGGGATGCGCGTAAGGTTCTCCCCGTCGCCCAGAATGTGGTCGATGTTGGAGCGGATGGGCAGTCGGTAGTCATAGACCAGCTCGGAGGGGTCCTCGGCAAAGCGCACGCGGCACGGCAGGTACTCAAACGAGACCAGCATGGGGTCGCTCTCCTTAAAGAAGCCCTTCAAAAACCAGCGCTGGCGCGCGTCGGGCTTGGTGTTGGGCTCAAACAGGCCGTAGATGGTCTCGTAGCGGCGCGTGTACAGGCCGGTGTTGAATAGGCAACGGTCGTCGTCGAACACCAGCGGTAAGTTGGACGGGGCGGTCTGGTCCACGTCACGCTCGGTCAAGAACACCGCGCGGCTAAATGAGAACGACAGGTAGTTTTTGAGGATGCGGTTGCCGGGACCCCAGTCCTCGGGGTCGGCGAGGTCGACCAGGCGGTCGTAGCAGGGCTCGGGGCAAAACGCGAAGTCGTACACATTGCTGCACAGGGTGCTTGGGATCTCCATGTGGCGTCCATTCCATTTCATAGTTAGAGTTTGGATGCTTAGATTTTATACGTGCGACGCACCGTCGAGACACACAACGCAATTGCGGCGCAGCTCGTCGGCGAGTTCTGCTCGCGTGCGGTTTCCGGAAACAAGGTCCTGGATCCAGGCGTAGTGCTGGTTGTCTTTGGGTTCCGGGCTATCGGAAAGTACGGTTGGAGCACTAGCGGCGTAACAGGAAGGTCCCGCCCGTCAACATCGGCAATCATGAGTTGACAAGCGTAATCATGGTTCAATTGCGGTTTAGCAATAGAATGTCAGGGAATCATCACCAAAGGTTTAGCGCCACTTGTCACAAATGTATCGATGGTTCATGGTGATTAGTTTTGAAAGATCCCTGAGATCCTTAGCCGGAATCTTGCTCTCGTTGTTCGCAAGTGTGCATCCGCCATTTTTAGTGAGCCAAAACTTAGTCGAGTTAGCAGCCGCCCTCTTTACCCCTACATGGATGTGAACGGGTTCTCCGTTTTCCGCGATCCAAAAGAACAGAACATACTGTCCAAAAACAAGAATTCGAGGCATTATGCCACCGCCGGTCCAGCTTTTTGCCGTTCTGCAAGCTCGAAGATAAACGGAGCGTTTGATCTAACGAACTCGGTCAAAAAATCCAGATCGTCAGTAGAAAATCCTTCGACGTTAAACCATTTGACCGCAGGTAGAAAGCATTCTGCATGGTCAAAACCAAAATCAACCGGGCGCTCGACGGCTACGCGAACGGTCCCGTCGTCTCGTGTTTCTGAGTAGGCAAACTGAGTGCCGTCATCTAGCTGAACATAGCTCCAAAGCATTGCTGCCTCCTTAGTGTTTATATCCAAGTATAAACAGCCGCTTAGATGCAACGTGATGCGAATCGAATTATTCCCATAAGACCTGAACTGCTGATTATTTGATTTGTTGAGTTTTGAGCTATCTCACACTTCAGTGTCTTTTTGGCATGGAAAACCGTCATTGTGCGATGGTCGGACTTTATGTCAAGGATCGTATTCAGATTCAAGCGCTCGCATGCTTAACTACTTGCAGGCGCTTGAATCCTATAGATTGCCCAAGGCTCTGTTAGACCAGGATTGACATTCCGCCCCGTCATCTTCTTGCGATTGCACAATGGTCGCCCCTTGTCGAATCTGAATCCGGCAAGGGGCGATGCGCCCGAGACCGGACGAGTTGCTCGCCT
>NZ_JAWHPN010000047.1:0-3198 GCF_032584215.1 Collinsella aerofaciens
CCAGTCGTGCCAGTTCGCACCACCGAACTCAAGAACGTCGCGCGAATCGTAATGCGCTTTGTCATCGCACCTCTCGTGCGTCAGGTACAAGGCCATGCTCGCCTTGCTCTTCGCATACTTGATTGAGTGTGTGTGAAGGAACGCGAAGTCCTCTTTCACCGTTGCGTAATCAACTGGTTGCGGATATTCGGCCAAGAAGTGGTAATGCGGCTCCTTTTTCTTGCCCTCGATGTGGTCTGGATTCCTTCGCTCGTCTGCCGCCGTCCATACGTCTCTATCGTGCAGCGGCGAAACCAGAAACGACAGCCCGAGTTCATCGCATTCATCTCGCCAGCCGTCCTCAGCGGTGTCAGGGTAGAAGATTCCCATCCAAACTTTGTGGCGCTTGCCAGCACCACGGTTTTCTTTCTCCCACTTGCGTTGCGCTTCGCGCTGCTTCTCTTTGTCCTTGTATGGCATGATGCTATAATTCTCCTTGCAGAAAGGACTGGTTAAACCGTCTGCTAAAAGCCCCTAAGCCGCCAAGCAAGAGGGGCTTTCTTTTTGCCTTTTTACGCTATGGCCATGAGACCATCGGCGAGGATTCCGCGGGCATACGCGCCCGTCGACTTGCCCTCGGCCTTCGCTTCCTTCTCAAGCGCCCGTTTCATGGCGGCGGGAACCTTGAGGGACAGCGTTACCGTCTCGGGCGCTGCTTTCGGGAGTTTCCCCTCGACGATTTCGCCCACATTCACCCATCCGCTTGGCCACTCGTCGCGTTCGAGAGCGCTTTCCCAATCGGCAATCATCTCATCGGTAACGACCTTGCCGTTCTCGGCAACGATTCCGTTCATGTCTACCTCCATCCCAGCTCACGCTTGAACTTCTTCGTCGGCGGCACCATCGCGTGGAACACGCACCAAACGCCGTCGATATCCATGAATCCAATCAGCTCGGCAAATCTACCGTCGGGAAGCGAGCCGACCGAAATCCAGAGCGGCGGGTCATCCGTGCCGTTTCGCTGACGGCATCTAATCGGGTTCTCCCACGCATACGCAACTTCCTCGCTGGTAAGCCCGTGCTTGAGGGCGTTCCCATGCACTCTGACCACTGCCGTTCTCCTTTCTTTCCTAGTAAGTATACCAGAGAGGTATACTTAATTAAATAGCGTCTCCACCGCGATTACCGTTGCCCCAGATTCGGCCTTGTATGCATTCCAGTAAGATGGGCGAATGTCAGAAAGTGCATGAAATCCGGCTATTAGACAAGAGCCGGATTTCACATCCGGGTTCGGCGGGTATACAGAACCGCCCTCGTTTTCATTCATTGCGTTTCACCGCTCCTGCCCGATCGGTCGCGCTGGGGCTTCGTGCCCGTCAAGCTCCCTGCGGGCACCCCTCATATCCCCGACTTCATCAAGCAGAGACCACTCGCCCATCTCCCTCGACAGCCCTTCCATCTCTACGACCTTCTCCCTGGCACCGTTGACGAGCACCTTCTCCGCTCGTCTGCCGTCACGTGCCGTCATGAAGTCGCGACCCGCCGCGAGCGCGGCCTTGCAGATAGGGTTCTCGGCGAACTCGGCGAGCTTGGCCTTGAAGCTCCCGAGGAAGCCGTGCACCGACAGGCACTCGGCTATCTGCGCCAGCTCGGCCTTGATGCGCTCGAACCTCGCGGCGAAGCCCTCGACCTGCAACCTGCACTCGGCGAGCTGCGCCCGGGTGGATGCAAGCTCCTCCCGTGCCGCTTCGAGCTGCTCGGCCTTCTCGTTCAGCTCGGCCTGAACTCGGCGGCTCTCGGCCTTGTATTCGGCCACGGACTTGTGCCGCCTTGCCGGTTGACCCTCCAAGCGCTTCTCACCCCTAGAAAGGCCGTACAGCGCCCCTACGCGCCCGTAGAACCTGTCCTGCATCGCACCGAGCGCCGCCTTGTCCGGGAAGAACCCCTTCCACGAGAGCTTGCCGTCTTTCAGCGGCACGAAGCCGAAGTGGGCGTGCGGGGTCTCTTCGTCCATATGCACCGTGAAGTGCACCAGATTCGACTCCCCGAACTCCTCGCGGCAGAACCCGAGCGCGTCCTCGAAGAAATCCATTACCTCCTCGGCACTCGCACCCTCGAAGAACTCCGGGCTTGCCGTCACGATGCCCTCGACGAGCCTCACGGCATCCTTGCGCACCTTGCGGGTGCCCTTGTAGCCCGCGTCAATCCTCGACTGAATCTCGCCCTCGTAGTCGGCGTGCGGGCACATCTCGCGGTTCAGCCGGGTTCGGGATTGGTCTATGTCCGGGTTCGTGTGCTTTCCCGGCTCGCGGTCGTTGTGGTACTGCATGGCGCCTATCTCGGCACCCTTGCACTTCTGGACTCGAAGGATTGCGTACTGCTTACCCATCGGCGGCGGCACCTCCCGGCTTTTGGAACAAAAGGGTAACGCACTCCCCTTTTGCCTACGGAAAAGGGGGCGCGCCGACAGTGTAGCACTGTCGGTTCTCCGCGACTTAGGGTCGCTCCGCGCCTACGGCTTGGCGGCTCGCGGCGGCGCTCGCATGGAGGGGTTTCACCCCTCCAAACCACCCTTGAGGGTTCGGGTTCGGGGTTCGGCACCCCCCTGCGAGGGGGTCGCGGAAAGCCCCTCGCAGGCGCATCCCCGAATCTCACTTACTTGAGACGTAGGCAAGGAAAGGGTCGATGGAGCAGAGCGTCCATCGACCCTTGTTCAAGTCTGGTCTATTCGATTGACCGTCGCGTCAATTCCGCAATCCGTGAACGAGGTCTCCGTAGATCCGCTGCGCGGAACTACTCCGCCCCCGTGGTCACGCATTGCTGCATTGACCCGACTACCCTTCCGCAAAAGCATCGCCCTCGTTGTCGCGGCGGCGCTCACGTTCGAGCTTGGCGCACTGCTGGATGCGGTTGCGCCGACGCTCGATGAAGTTTCCGATTGCCCAAGAACACTTGAGGTCGAGGGCGCGGCTCCACGTGTCGTTGTTCTCGTCGCACCAGAGCTGGAACAAGTCGAACTCCGTAACGTTGCGCTCGACGATGAACGCACGCATTTCGAGCATGATGGCGTGCACGTCCTCAAGCTCGCCGCACCAGTCGTGCCAGTTCGCACCACCGAACTCAAGAACGTCGCGCGAATCGTAATGCGCTTTGTCATCGCACCTCTCGTGCGTCAGGTACAAGGCCATGCTCGCCTTGCTCTTCGCATACTTGATTGAG
>NZ_JAWHPN010000048.1:0-2698 GCF_032584215.1 Collinsella aerofaciens
GAGGGATTGTCGCCAAACAAAGATCCGGGTGGGCGCTCGGGCAAATTCTCTGTTTGGCTGGGAAGAGCATAGCATTCGGGGGCCTTGCGGTCCCCGAATCATCACCTGTTATCTAAACTGTTAGATTAGGCAGTCAATTAAAATCGAAACGCATTGACCATCCCCCAACGGGGTCACGCCGCAAATCCACATGAGCATCGAGGACGGTAGCGGAAGCATGGAATTGGCCCCGAGCTGTATGTAGATCGCTACGACGTTGACAAGCAGCAGCATGCCAATCGGACCGAAGCCGGACCCAAAATAGGAAACAACGATTACGCAAGAAACCACGTATGCAAGGCAGGCAGCGGCAGCAAGAACAAGTCGATAGCAAAATACATGCAGGTTGAAATACTGCTGAGCATCCAAAACGATTACGCAGTTAAGACAGTACAAAACGACACTCGACAGGATAAACGCGCCCAAAAGGGCAAAAGAAGACAGCACCACTCGCGCAACGATAGCGCACACACGCTTCCCTCCCCGAGCCTCCGACAACCCCCACGGTTCCTCAATAAAGCCCGAACTGACAAAGCGCGGCACAATGCAAGCCGCGATGAACGGAAAGAACAATGCATGAGCCAACGGGGCTACGTTGAAAAGCAGACCGCGAAAAACCTCTGCATTACCAAATAGAAGGACATCCTCTGCCGATAGCCGAAGTGTCGGGTCTGGGAAAAAGCCCAAGAAACTGTTCTCACGGAGGCTACAGAACCACATCGGGAAAGAATTAAGCTGCAATACCACCATGCACGCATAAATTACCAGGATTAAGGCGTACGTCCATTTGCTCACATGCCTCAATTCTGAATGAAGAAATCTTCTAGTCTGGCGAGCCATTGAGCACACCCCCAGCACGAAAGCTCACGAGAGCGTAAATCAATACCGATAGACAGCTGGCTGCCGCGCCATACCCCAGAAGCGTCAGCTGCCCCATATCGCTATACCCAAGGGCACATCCGACTCCAAGGTACGGCCCCGGAAGAAAGAAGATCCATCGCAAGGACGGTATGGGCGTCTGAAGGTAAGTTCCGTAGAGCGTCAAGCTCATGACAAATCCAATAATTATCGCAGCCCCGCTCAATACAGCGCTGCCTGTAATCCGATAGATGGTCGTCGTCTCCAACGCAACCGATATCACCAATACGGCGTTGACTATCAATGCGGGCAAAAATACAGTTAGCATGTCGTGCGAGTAGTTATGCCCTCCACGTATTATGGCTATTGCAAAAAGAAGAAGGCAAAGCGCACTATATGCTGCGCCAATTATTAAAGCAGACGAAAATGCATGGGCTAGAGCCCCATAAAAGCGGCTGAGACCTCTTGCCAAAGAAATTCGGCAGCCCTCTTCATAGCCACGCTCCTGTAGAATTACCAGGCAAACGATGAGCGGCACAAGCAGAGCTGTGCCGGCAAAGGCGCTACGCACAAGAGACTCATCGGGTGCAGAAGGATCGATTACATTCCAGCAGAAGCCAATATCCTCCCCAAAAACGCTATTGCCAAAGGCGAGCAACGTTGTTCCGTTTTTTAGAAAGATGCCGAAGAGAAGGCCGAACGCCAGCATAAGCGCAAGACCAAACTTCGCCGGAAATATCCTGTGCAAACGCATCATATCTGCCTTTATGGGATGGATCGCCCGCTTCATAGCGAGACCGCCTTCATCAAGCGCCTGTAATACTCTTTTAGGGACGACGCCTCATCCCTTATGACGTCCATCGATTCCTTTTTTAGCAGTTCGCCGTCATGAATAAACAGGCAGCTTGTTGCAACCGATGCCAACTCATCCAAATCATGACTAGAGATGAGCATGGTCTTACCCTGCTCTCGATTCAATCGACCGATAAGGGCCCATATACTCTCGATGCCCAGCGGGTCCAACCCGTTTGCTGGCTCATCAAAAATAAGCAGGTCAGTGTCACCCAACAAAGCCGTAGCTATATCCAGTCGCCGTTTCATTCCCAGAGAAAAACTGCTCACGCTCTTTTTTTCATCGGCATCCAGTCCAACTAGGTTCAAAACGCGAGGAACCTCACGATTCTCATCAAGCCCCCATTCCGCACATCGGATCCGAAGATTCTCAGCCGCACTGAGGGATTGGTATGCTCCGCAGGAATCTGGCACATAGCCGACACGCGTCCGCATCAGGCTCAGCTCTTTTTTCGACTTGCCCCCAAAGAGTTCCACGCTCCCCGACGACGGTTCGCAGAGGCCCAAGACGATTTTAATAAGCGTGCTTTTGCCCGCACCGTTTGCACCAACAAGGGCAAGGAGCTCAGACTGATGCACCTCGAAGGAAACGTCATGCAAAACGCGCCGTTTCCCGTAGCGCTTTGACACCTTTGATAACTTTATCGCTGATGCGTCCATCGGCCTCCCGTTCTGCTTGATAGCAAAACCGCTCATATCGTTCCTTCTTTCCTTTATCGTTTTTCATAGTTGTTATTGTTTTTCGATAACTCATATTTGTCAAGGTAATCTAAAAGAAAGAACCCGTGTTAGACACGGGCCCCTTTACGCTGATATTTCGTTATCTAACAGTTTAGATAACGGGTGATGCCGCACCTATCCCAAGCTGCGGTAAGTCGCGTCGGCCATCAGGATATGGCGCACCACCCTTGCAGTCGGGTCCCACCTGTCGCGCGCCTGGTTGACCCTG
>NZ_JAWHPN010000049.1:0-2681 GCF_032584215.1 Collinsella aerofaciens
GGGTCAACCAGGCGCGCGACAGGTGGGACCCGACTGCAAGGGTGGTGCGCCATATCCTGATGGCCGACGCGACTTACCGCAGCTTGGGATAGGTGCGGCATCACCCGTTATCTAAACTGTTAGAAACTTGAATTCATTAGCTGAGAGCTAAGGCTGCGGTAAACGGCCAATGCAGTTATCCAAACGCCGAGCAAACGCACTTTGCGCGACCGTCTGCCGGCAGTGCATCAACCCACCGTGACGGATTCCCCGGTAAAGGCACTGACCATCAACAGGACAAAGAACACCAGGTAGCTGACACTCAGCGGGTACGCAATGACCAGGAATACAACCCAGCCGACATTGGTTTTACCGCCGGCACGGCGTCGCTCGCGATTGCGGCAGAGCCAAATCGTCACGCCGATGGCAGTGATAAACAGTACGAGTGCCGCCGCAGCCAGCCCAGCAAGCGCAAACATCACGCCAATGCTCACAGCAATAACCGGAAGCAACAACAAGCCGCATCCACACCCACCGGGACTATAAACGGCAGACTGTCGGCGTCGTTCCATCGTCACTCCAACCTCAATATCTTTGAGCACTACAACGCAGCGGCCTGCTGGACAGGAACGATCTTATTCAGCTCCGGTTCGATCCGCCTTTTCTCGGCCTCAAGGTCAAACGCCACCTGAGCGCGCAGCCAATAACCATCCGTCAGGCCAAAATAACGGCAAAGACGGAGGTCGGTGTCGGCCGTCACGCGACGTTTTCCCAAGACAATCTGCCCGATACGCTGAGCCGGAATCCCAGTCTCTTTCGCAAGGCGATATTGAGAAATGCCCATGGGAACAAGAAACTCCTCTTTGAGAAGCTCACCCGGAGTCACCGGCGACAGCAAATCGGCCGAAGTCTCATCACTTGTGATAATCGACGATTTCGACATTCCAAGCCATCTCCTGTCTCCACTCAAAACAGACCCGATAGCGCTCGTTAACACGGATGCTATATTGACCGGCACGATCGCCCTTCAAAGCTTCCAGGCGGTTGCCCGGTGGAACGCGAAGATCATCAAGCGAAGCACAAACCTGCAGTTGGCGAATCTTCCTCAACGCAACACGCTCAAAGGGCACGAACCTCCTGACCCGCACACCCATGGCAAAGCGTTCGGTATCCTCATCTTTATACGATGCAATCATAGTATAGCCTTACGTTAGTAACGTCAAACGTTTCTATAGACTTACATCTCTATTATATCGTACGTTTGTTCGTGTTTTTTAGAACAAATAGTCCTTCACGCCTTAGTCAAGCGAAAGTAATCGTTTGTAGACATCGAGGCCTTTGAGTAGGATTTCCTCGTCGAAGAGCATGCTATCGGTATGCAGAGCGCTTGTTGCATAGGCGGGGCAGCCATCCGAATCACTCGGGTTGTCTTGGTCCTCTGGCACGCCCGTGCCTAGCAAGAAGAACACGCCCGGCAGATGACGCTGATAGAACGCGAAATCCTCGGCGATTAGCAGCGGCTCGTCCACGAGCTGCAATTCGGGCAGAGCGGGCGCGATTCGGGCAAACAACTCAGGATCGTTATCGACCGGTGGATAGCCCTCGGCAAAGTCGAGATCATACGTGCAGCCCGTTGCGGCACAGGCATCGTCCAGCACGCGGCGCACGCCTTCGCGCGCCCGGTCGAACATGTCGTCCGTAAACACACGCAGGCTTCCGGCCACATGGGCCTCCCCCGCCACCGCGTTGCAAACGGTGCCAGCCTGCAGCAGGCCAAACTTGCCGATACAGGGTTCGTCGGTGCCCAGCTCGTCCATCAGTTCGCGCTCGGCAACCAAGAACTTGGCAGCCGCCAGCGCCGCATCGTGCGATTCCTCGACCGGAACGCCATAGGTCTTAGCGATATGGATGCTCGTCCCGTGAATATGAATGTGTGTCTCACTCGAGCGCGCCAGCAGCGGGCCGGAACAGCTCGCCAATGCGTTCGCAGTCAGATCGGGCCACACGTGAAAGCCAAAAATGCGGTCGACCCCGTAGCGCTCGAACACACCGCTCTCGCAAACTGTCTTGGCGCCACCAGTCGTCTCCTCGGCAGGCTGGAACACAAAGAGCACGTTGCGCTTGATGGCACCTGGCTGCTCACGAATCGTGCGATCGACAAAGGTTGCCGCCGCAAGGGCCATGGCCATGTGTCCATCGTGTCCGCAAGCGTGCATCTTTCCGGGATGCTTCGAGGAAAAGGCCGCACCCGTCGCCTCCGCGATGGGCAGTGCGTCCATATCGGCGCGAATCGCCGTGGCATGCGCGGCGCCCGTGCCAGCGTCGAAGAAAGCACAAACACAGCTGGGGCAGGGATGGGTCACTTCACAGGCAAGCGAAGCGAGCACGCCCTCGATATAGGCTATGGTTTGAGGAAGATCGAAATCGAGCTCCGGAATGCGATGCAGGTCGCGACGATAGCGACGAAGTTCTTGGAGCTCGGTCATAAAGGATCCTTTCATGGGGCATATCCATTCACACAATATTGTGATACAGGATTGTGGCACACATGTTTCCAGCATATTGCTGCATTTATTAAGGCTCTGTTAGACCAGGATTGACATACATGTGTCCCCACGGTGCCATATCGTTGACCCCATAGACCGCGATGATGGGGGCAGCATGAACGCCGAAGACCTGGTCCTCAACTTCAAGAAGGGCAT
>NZ_JAWHPN010000050.1:0-2303 GCF_032584215.1 Collinsella aerofaciens
CCTTGCGAAAAACAAATCCAAGTTAGACCATTTCAAATGGTTCGATGTCTGCCCGGATGCGACACTTGAAGTGTCCATCCTCGCAGTATCCGGTTCTCAAGGTGCACGCCTGCGCTGGTTCCCGGTTGCACCGGGCCGCGCGGCAAGGAGATATATTGCCAGACCGGAGGGGCCCCGGGGGCGGGAATCTGGTCGTACACATTTCCTACACAGTTTGGGATTCTCAGCTGTATTTGCCAGTAATAAAGAGGGGACCTCGTTTCCGAGATCCCCTCCTCCGTCTAACTATAGAAATAGGTTTTCAAAGCCTTAGGCCAACAGCTTGCGACCGGACTCTTCAATCGCGTCAAGTGCTGCATCTGCCTCGGCGGCATCCGCGCCCTTAGCGAAGATGTACAGCTTAATCTTGGGCTCGGTGCCGGAAGGACGAACAATACCCTTGTTGCCACCCTCAAGATCGAACTCAATAACATTAGCCTTCGGCAGGCCGTTCACGCAGGTGTTGTAATCAACGACGGCCTCAATCTTGGAACCGGCGAGCTCCGCGGGCGAGTTCTCGCGCAGACCGGCCATGATGCCGGCCATCTTTGCCGCACCCTCAGCACCCGGATAGCTCAGCGAAATCGTCTTGTTGTGATAGTAGCCATACTTCTCGTACAGCTCGTGCATCGCGTCGGCAAGGTTCTTTCCCTGGAGCTTGTAATACTGCGCCATCTGGCAAATCAAAAGCGAAGTGCTCACGGCGTCCTTGTCGCGCACGTGGTCGCCGGCCAGATAGCCGTAGCTCTCCTCAAAACCGAAGATAAAGCGATCGACCTCGCCAGCATCGGAAAGAGAAGTAATGATGTCGCCGATGTACTTGAAGCCCGTCAGGCAGCGGCGGAGCTCAAAACCGTACTCGTCGGCCAGAGCGTCAACCATGGCGGAAGAAACGATAGTAGTAACGGCGACCTTCTTAGTGAGCTCCTCACCGCGGGCAGCACGGGTCTTGCAGATATAGTCGAGCAGCAGAACGCCCATCTCATTGCCGGTCAGCAGCAGATAGTCATCGCCATTCTTAACGGCAACGCCAACACGGTCGGCGTCGGGATCGGTTGCAAGCAGCAAATCAGGGTGAACCTGCTCGCAGAGATCGATGCCCTTCTGCATGGCCTGACGGATCTCGGGGTTAGGATACGGGCAGGTCGGGAAATCGCCGTTAGGCTCCTTCTGCTCGGGAACAACCGTGACATCGGTGATGCCAGCGCGCTCGAGCACCGTCGTGACGGGAATGAGGCCAGTGCCGTTGAGCGGAGTGTAGACGAGCTTAAGCGGAGCGCCAGCGATCTCCTCGGCAGAAAGGTTAGTCACGCCGCGGGCGAGAACGGCGTCGTAATAACGCTCGAGGCACGAGTCATCGATCCATTTGACCAGACCCTGCTCAAGAGCCTCATCGAAGTCCATGGACTTCACGCCGGTGAACGTATCGGTCTCGGCGATAGCCTTAGAAATTGCATCGGCGGCCTCGCTGGTGATCTGGCAGCCGTCGGCGCCATAGGCCTTATAGCCGTTATAAGGCGCCGGATTATGACTAGCGGTCATGCAAATGCCACCGGAGCACTTAAGGTCGCGGACGGCCCAGGAGAGCGTCGGCACAGGAGAAATCTTGGGATACACGAGGGCAGTCACGCCGTTTGCTGCAAGAATGGCAGCCGTCGTCTTGACGAACAGCTCGCCTTTATTGCGGCTATCGCGAGCAATGGCGACCGTCGGATGCTCGAAGGTCGCATTGAGGTAGTCAGCGAATCCCTGGGTCGCACGACCGACCGTATAGATATTCATACGGTTAGTGCCCGCACCGATAGTGCCGCGAAGGCCGGCAGTACCGAAGGCGAGATCCTGGAAGAAAGCGTCGGTGATGGCGTCCTCGTCACCCTGCTCCTTCATCGTGTTAAGCTCAGCGAGGAGCTCCTCGTCCTTGACATTGGCAATCCAAGTATCAAGCAGCTCATGAACATCTGCCATGTGAGTCCTTCCGTCACAATCAATAAAACGACCCGTGTAAAACAGGACAAGCGCAGCAGTGCGCTAAAGCAAATATTAGTCCATTGAGAACAAAGAACCGACCAAAGAACGGTGAACGTCTATATTCAGCGGTGGATGATTAAATTGATTTAATTGCATAAGGAATGTTTCACGCAAACGCAAAAAAGGGGGAGGCCGCGAGGCCTCCCCCTTCTCAGTTCAAGCGTACGGCTCGGTGCCGTCCACCGGTCAGCGGCGCCCTGGCCTCCCACGGGCTGACCCCGCAGTACTCTCGGCGC
>NZ_JAWHPN010000051.1:0-2256 GCF_032584215.1 Collinsella aerofaciens
TGTTAGCGTCAATCTATTTTTCACCAGTTTCGCTAAACAGGCGCGCCGTTCGCGCAAAGGCGGTTTCACCGGTTGCGCTAACGTATTTTCACCGATTCCGGTCACGGCTTGACGGGGCCGTCCCTCGGCAGGTCCTTCAGCCTGTAGGACCTGCCGGTTATCTTGACCAGGTGGCAGTGGTGGCACACCCTGTCCGCGATCGCGCTCGCCGCCACGTCGTCCCCGAACACCCTGCCCCAGCCGCTGATCCCCACGTTGGTGGTGATGATCGTCGAGCGCTGCTCGTAGCGCGTCGATATCAGCTGGAACAGCAGGTCCGCGCCCGCGCTGCCGACGTCGAGGTAGCCGAGCTCGTCGATGATCAGCAGCCTCGAGTGGGCGTAGTACTTGAGCCTCTTCTTGAGGATGCCGCGCGACGAGGCGTCCTCCAGGTCCTCGACGAGCCGGGCGCAGTCCACGAACCTGACCT
The DNA here is from genome assembly GCF_032584215.1 of Collinsella aerofaciens. Lineage (GTDB taxonomy): Bacteria > Actinomycetota > Coriobacteriia > Coriobacteriales > Coriobacteriaceae > Collinsella. Next base: position 470 of record NZ_JAWHPN010000051.1, read on the forward strand.
CGCGCCCCGCCTTGACCGCCTCGATGCCCAGCGCGACGGCGAGGTGCGTCTTGCCCACGCCGGGGCTCCCCACGAACAGGACGTTCTCGGCCCGTTCGACGAACCTCAGGGTCGCGAGCTCCTCGATCTCGGCGCGCGGGACCGACGGCTGGAAGTCCCAGTCGAAGTCCGCCAGCCCCTTGACGTAGGGGAACCCCGACGACCGTATGCGCTGGTTGGTGATCCTGACCTCCCGGGCGGCGACCTCGACGCGCGTCATCTCCTCGAGGGCGGAGGCGAAGCCCCGCTCGCCCGCGGCGACCATCCTCACGTAGTCGGGCAGGGACGCCGCCATCTCGTGCAGCCCGAGCGCGGAGAGGTTCGCCTGCGCCCTGATCGAGGGGCTGCCCTCCGCGACGGCGCCCATCACGCCCCTCCGAGCGAGTCGAGCAGCGCGAGGTTGGCGCGCGCGGCCTCGGCGATGTCCGCGTCGGCCAGGCCCCGCTTCCCCTCGAGGGCCTGCTCGTAGTGGTCGGGGTCGTAGTTGATGGGCCTCGACGGCCCGGACGCGGCGTCGTGGACGGCGACCTCCTCGCCGGCCATCCTCACCACGACCTGGCCGCCGGGCATTGCCACGACGCTCACGCGCCGGCCGATGCAGCGCCTGGGCACGGACCACTCCCTGCCGGCGGCCCTGACGAGCATGGTCGGCGGGACGGTCTGGACGCTCACGTCGCCCACCATCGACTCGAGGAGCCGGAGGTTCCCGATGGGCCGCAGGCTCTCCTTCTCCCGCATGAACAGCGCGTCGGGCGGCAGGCCGGTGGTGCGGTTCGGCTCCGAGTTGGCCTGGGCCTCGACCCGGGCCACCGCCTCGGCGAGGCCACTCCACCCGGTGAACTCGCCGCCGTAGGCGAGCAGGCGGTTCAGGAAGCGGTTGGCCGACTCGTCCTTGCCCTTGGTCTGCGGCGAGCGAGGCGCGCAGAGCCTGAGCTCGAAGCCGGCCTCCCGCGCGAACCGCCACGCCCTCTCCTGTCTGGTCCTCCTGCGGCCCGAGACGGTCACCAGGCACGACATGTTGTCCGTGATGCACTCCTCCGGGACGCCGCCGAGGCGGGTGAAGGTGGCGAGCAGGCAGGACAGCAGGTCGTCGAGCGTGCGGCTCCTGACCGGTATGAAGCGGTGCTTCCGGGAGTAGCCGAGCGTCGCGGTGAACACGCTGAACTCGAAGACCTCGCCCTCCGAGTCGACGAGCCTCATGCCCTCCTTCCAGTCGAACTGCAGCTGCCTGCCCGGGGGCGTCTCGAACCGCGGGTGCGGCTCGCGGCCGCCCGCGCCCCCGAAGGGCACGTCGCGCGCCCGGCACCACGCGGTGAAGGCGCCGTACCCGGGCAGCCCCTCCCCGCGGCCCTCGCGCAGGAACGCGTAGACGGCCATCTTGGTCATCCCGGGCAGCTGGGCCTTCGAGCGGATCACCTCCTCGAACGGGTCGAAGGCGCTGCCCCTCGCGGACCTCCCGTCGGCGGCGGACTCGCCCTCCCGCCAGTACTTGGCGACCGTGTGCCGGTCCATGCCGTGCCTCCTCGCGATCTCGCTGAAGTTCGGCTTCGCGCCTGATCCCCTGTAGACGTTCAGCTCTCCCATTACGTTTCGCTCCATATCCCGCTCCTCCCGGGTCGGATACCCGATCGGAGCATAGTTCCGTTAGCGCAGTTGGTGAAAGTACGTTAGCGGGGTCGGCGAAAGCGCATTAGCGCATTCGGCGAGATACGTTTGCGAAAGTGGTCATTTTTAGATTAGCGCTAACA
>NZ_JAWHPN010000052.1:0-2156 GCF_032584215.1 Collinsella aerofaciens
CTTGTTGTAGCGAAGCTGACGGTAGGTCGTGTCGTACTCTGCTACGTAAAACGCGTCTCCAGAGAAGGCTTTGTACCGGTCCTTAACCGTCGAAGCCATGTACGCGGGTTCGACATCGCCTTTCTCCCCGTTGAGCGCATAGACGGGTGCCGCGATTCCGCATAAAGCCGTTGCCACGAGGATGGCGTAGACAGCCATGCGCGACGCATTGGACTTCAGCTGTTCAAATAGTTTCATGTCATTCACCTCGCTCGTATGTATCGAGGTATTCCTGCTTGAGCGTCTGCGAGGACGACTCGATCTTTTCCACGAGCGTGCCGGCCTCGATGAAGTAGAACGAGTTGGTGAGGTCTGCCAGGTCGTCGAGCAGATGGCTTGAAATGAGCACGCTTCGTCCCCGCGCCACCTCGCTGCGCATCGCGTCGCAGGAGGTTTTCCGCTTTCCCGGATCGAGGCCGTTCAGCGGTTCATCGAGGATGAGGTACGGGCAACCGGTCGCTATCGCCATGGCAAGCTTTACCTGCTGCTTCATTCCTGTCGAGAGTTTACGGGTCGGCTTGTCGAGATATGGGGAGATTCCGAGGGAGTCGCAGAGCGAGTCGATGTCGGCGGCCGATTTCCACGCCTCCCTAACGAAAGCAAGGTGCTCGAGGGCCGATAGCGTGGGATAGAGATCCGCGCCGCCCGAAGAGCTCAGGTAGACGAGTTCTGCAAATTCGGCTGATCGACGTTGGCAGATTCCGTCTGCCGCCAGGCTTCCCGAGCGGATGCGGGTGGGAAATTGGCCCGACAGCGCTTCAAGAAGGGTGGTTTTCCCCGAGCCGTTGGGGGCAACGAGGCCCGCCGCCGTTCCCGGGCCCAAGGAAAGCGACCCGATTGAAAGTATCGTCGTGCTCCCGTATCCCACGCTCGCGTCCAGAAGCTCGAGCCCATGGTGCTTTTTCGCGGGTCCAGGCTGTTTGGGGGAACGTGTCGCAACGGCGCCGACCGCAAAAAAGACCGCGACGTATGCCAGGGCCACGGCAAGCATCGATGCGCTGCCCGAACCGGAGCCAATGAATTCTGTCGGGAAGCATCCCACGTAACCCGTTGCCTCGATAGGCGAGAACACGGCCAGCGGCAGGAGCCCGAGCGCGGCGTTATGCCCCAGTGCCGAATCGGACAGTAACGGGAATGCCGGGGCCGCGACAAGCAGCGCGGAGGCAAGGGGGCCCGCGAGGACGCGCCTCGTTGCGGTCGATAGGACGGCGGAGCAAACGGATATCAAGGTTCCGCCCGCAAGCAGCGCGAGAAGCAGGGTCGTGAAGACGTTTCCCGCGGTCGTGGTGGTAAGCGCGCCGTCATGGAAGAAGGCGATCGGGTACCCAATTTGCCCGAAGCCGTTTAGGACCAAGGCGTAAATGCCCCCGGGTGCGAGGCCGGCGAGGAGCATCGCGGTCCCCGCGGCGATTATCGAAAACACGATCTGGATAAGGCGCCGGAATTTGGGCGCGGGCGCCTTTGCCGCCAGGGTCCCGGGCCTTGTGGCGCCGAGCACGAGTATCGACGAGAGAAGGAAGGGGATGAAGGGAAGGAAAGACGGCGCCGTGGCAATGGCGTAAGGCAGGAAGGAAAGGAATGGCAGGTCGCTTGCGGAGGCCGGGATATCCGTGATGCCGGAGCTGCTCAGGGCACGGCAATATGCGAGCGCCGCGTCATTGGTCTCTCGGTCTCCCACGATGGACCCGGATTGGAAGCCTTCGCCCATGAGCGCGTAGTAGCTCTCGGCAGAATCGAGAAAGGCGGCGTCGGTTTGAGCGGCGAGGGCGGCGTTCGCGTATCTTGCAAGCTCCGCGTCATCTTGCTGCTCTGGAGATAGGTCTGTGCCGCTGGCCTGGGGCGCGCGCGTATTGAATGCGTCGACAAAGCCCTGCATGCCCTGCTTCATAAAGAAGGGCCCGTAGATGGGTGAATTGAACGCAATGGGGACGGAAAAGGCTGCAGCGAGAACGAGCGTAGAGATCCATACGGCCCTGTCTCTTAGGATTAGTTTGAGAAGAAGTCGACAGTACATTTAGAAGCACCTACGTTCCTCAAAGAATTGTTAGACTAAAAGTAACAGACCGGATGAAGATACGCGCGGCGGGGGCGAGGCGAATGGCTGAGCGGTATCGATA
>NZ_JAWHPN010000053.1:0-2045 GCF_032584215.1 Collinsella aerofaciens
CATGTTTAATCTGTTTCGTTAACTGAAATGCGTAAATCTGGTTAATCAAAAAAGCAAAATCTGGTTAAATGAAAATGGTAAATTTAGTTAAACGCGCTGGTAATCAATGGTGAAAAACATGCCAAAAAAGTACTACACTCGAATTATCGAAAATGAGCTCGACCAGATGCTGGGGATATTCGGTGCCGTTCTCATCGAAGGACCGAAATGGTGTGGAAAGACAACCACAGCCGGGACCCGTGCGGCGTCCAGGCTCCTTCTCATGGACCCGTCGCGCAACTTCGAGAATCGCTTGCGTGCCGAGACGGACCCGGCGCTTGCCGTTTCCGGCGAGGTGCCGCGGCTGATCGACGAATGGCAGGAGGTTCCGAAACTTTGGGACGCGGCGCGGTTTGAGTGCGACAACCGCGGCGGCGAGCCTGGCCAGTTCATATTTACGGGGTCGGCGACGCCGCGAGACAATGAGCGGCCGATGCACAGTGGCGCTGGAAGGTTCGCTAAATTGCGCATGGATACCATGACGCTTTTCGAACTTGGGAAATCTAGCGGCGCGGTTAAGCTGTCGGGCATTATTTCTGGCGAAAAGTTCAATGGCGCTTTCGGGTCGTTGGATTCTGCCTCGATTGCCGAGTGCGTTGTCCGTGGTGGATGGCCCGCGGCGGTCGGTCGCGATGCGCTGGCTGCGTCGGCGATGGCGAAACGTTACATCGGCATAGTCGCCGAAGAAGATTTGTCTCGTGTTGATGGCTCTCGACGCGATCCCGAAAAGGTCAAAGCTGTCATCGAATCGCTTGCGCGTAATGAATCCACTTTGGCGACACTCAAGACGCTCGTAGCTGATCTTGGTGGAGAAGTGTCGAGACAAACGGCGGCATCGTATATATCTCTTCTCGCACGGGTTAGCTTCGTTCGCGATATTCCCGCGTGGAATCCAGCAATGAGATCTCCGGTGCACTTAAGAGAATCAAAGAAGCATCATCTTGCTGACCCGTCACTGGCGGCCGCTGCGCTCGGGGCGACTCCGGAGACTTTGCTGTTAGATTTCAAGACGCTTGGACTACTTTTTGAATCGCTGGCGCTCCATGATTTGTGGGTCTATGCGCGAGCAAACGGAATGAGTCTCTATCACTATCACGATTCTCGTGATCTAGAGGTCGATGCAGTCATTGCGGCTCCTGGTGGGACCTGGATCCCGGTCGAAGTTAAACTCAGCTCTGCTCAAATAGAAGAGGCATCTGACAATCTTGTTGCTGTCGAGGAACGTATGGTTGCTGCTGGAAACACCCCGCCGGTTTCTAAAGTAGCGATTATTGGATTTGGCTCACAAGCCTATGTTACCGACCGCGGTGTCCAAGTTGTTCCCTTGGATGTTCTTGCGCCGTAATGCTGCGGGCGAAGTGAAATCGACGCCGCAGTTTCTAAATCTGTTTTCTGAGATCTAAACCGCGAAACTCAAAAACTCACCGTCTTGATTTTCATTTGAATCGAATCGCGCCCGCGCAAAAGTCAAAACGACTCGCGCGGGCGTTTCGTTTTTTCATATCGCATTTCATATCGCGTCAAAACAAAACGCGAGTTTTGAAAATAGATAGCGACCATCGGTCGCGATCGTAGGCGTGTGTGCACGCCGCATGAAAATCGACTCGCCATTCGATTCGTAATGCGAGCCGCGTCAGCTTTCGACAAATCCAACAGCGCTGCGAGTCACGCTAATGACTCTCCGCGCCATTGAAATTGTCGAAAGCTGTCTCAACTTTTTCGCAAACGCCATGAAAACGATTCGACGAAGTCGAATGTTTGCGTCGCGGGCGCCGCAAACCCGCTTCGCAAAAATGCAAACACTCGGCATCCCTCGCATTCGCATTTCCGCTCCGCTCTCGCTACAGCGAACTTCTAACACTCAGCATCCTTCGCGTTAAAAATTCGCTTCCGCTCACGGTCTTCACGCAGTTACAACGCCGCGAGGCCTCTCGCTTGGAATGAGGCCTCTCATTCCACGTCTACACTGCGTTTCGCCCAATCACCGTTCCGGAGATTGCAAGATG
>NZ_JAWHPN010000054.1:0-1762 GCF_032584215.1 Collinsella aerofaciens
TCCAGCGTTTTGCAGCTGAGCAGCGGCCTCGGCTACAAGAAGGATAGCCTTACCGTAAAAAGCGAATGCATGGTTAGGGTCCTCCGCGGCGGCAACATCGGCGAAGGGGATGAGCCCCTTGTCAGGGACAGCGATGTGCTGATATCCGCGGAGTTCGTTGACGAGAGCCTGCTCCTCCGCGACGGGCAGATCATCACCCCTGCCGTGACCAGCCTTGAGAACGTTGGCAAGGCGGCAATTGTCAGGACCGCAGACGGAAACACCGTCTGCGGTGGCTTCGTTTTCTTCCTGACGCCATTTCTAGAAAACCCGTGGCACTCGGAATACCTGCATAGATACCTTATCTCCCCAGCGCACATCGCCTTTTGCAGGTCGGTGGTCAAGAAGTCTGGCCAGGCGTTCTACAATCTGTCTAAGTCGTCTCTCAACTTGGCGCTGATAGCAATCCCGCCTCTCGCCGAGCAGCGCCGCATCGCTAATGAAGTTGATAGGCTTTTCAAAATACTTGCCTAACTGTTTTCATGACCTCGTTGAAAGGAAGATGTCATGAAAACGTTTGTACAATACTTACAGGAAAAGGGTTATGCGGAAAATACCGTCGAGTCTTATTCCTTTGCAATATGCCAGCTTATCGATAAAACTCAGTCTCTAACAAACCAGTCACTTCTTGCGCACAAAGAGTGGCTGGTTTCTTCATTCGCTCCGAAAACAGCTAACAACCGCATCGGCGCAATTAACACCTACCTTGATTTCATCGCTTTTGATGGAATCCGACTCAAAGGAGTGCGAATTCAGCAGAAGCCGTTTCTCGACAATGTCATCAGTAACGAGCAGTACGTTCAGTTAATCGACGGCCTGAAACAAGATGGTGACTGGTTTTGGTATTTTATTGTCCGCTTTCTTGGGTGTACTGGTGCGCGAGTAAGTGAATTAAGACAGTTTAAAGTGGAACACGTAATCGCTGGATATATGGACATCGTTTCAAAAGGCCAAAAGCTCAGGAGAATTTGGATTCCTGACTCTTTGCGACGGGAAAGTATTACATGGAAAGCCGGTTCAATGAACGGTCTTCTATTTCCAGGCAAAAATGAAAACGCGATCACTTCGCGTGGAATATCCATGGGTTTGAAACGAGCGGCTTTACGCTATGGCGTTGACCAAGACGTCGTTTACCCACATTCGTTTAGACACCTATTCGCAAAGAACTTCATCGATCGCAACCCAGACATTTCGCTACTTGCCGACCTGATGGGACACGAAAGTATTGAAACGACACGAATTTATCTGCGACGCACCGCCGATGAGCAACGCGCCGCAGTTAATAAGGCTATTGATTGGTAACGAGCGGCTCAAGCATGACGAAGCGGTCGACGATACGGTGCTGTTCGGCTAGAGGTGGAATGGGAATCAAGATCTCGGATATCTTAGATACGGCTAATCCTGGCTGCGCTGTAGCAGTTGCATATTGATTCAAATTAAGCGCACTTAGAAACAAACATGCCCACGCAATATCTGCATTCAGAAAGCAGCGGACTATGACCGCATGCTCCGTCGCATAGAAGTCACCAGATGCTCGTTTGACATTTCCGCAAAGGGCACCTTGGCGTCCGATTATTGGATAATCGCCGCTTGCGTTGGGCTTAGCAACGAAGCCGCGGATCCCATTTCCCCCAAAACAAGGGTATGGCGTATTTTCGGTCTGAGCATCAGACAAAAGTGATGCTTTGATATTTTTGCCAGCTTGCATGGAGAAAACCGACCC
>NZ_JAWHPN010000055.1:0-1502 GCF_032584215.1 Collinsella aerofaciens
GGCTCTGTTAGACCAGGATTGACATTCCGCCCCGTCATCTTCTTGCGATTGCACAATGGTCGCCCCTTGTCGAATCTGAATCCGGCAAGGGGCGATGCGCCCGAGACCGGACGAGTTGCTCGCCTGGCCCTGCCGTTTCATGCCGACCTGCCGGCTAACTCGCCGTCTCCCCGTCGGGCGCCGGCGTCTTGACCCTCATCTCGAACGGCATCCCGCCCTCCCGGACGAGCGCCCTGAGGAACGCGTTGACGGCGGTGGACATGGACAGGCCGAGCTCGTCCAGGATGGCCGTGGCCTCCTTCTTGACCTCCGGGTCGATGCGGATCGTCGTGGCCGGTATGTTCGACGGCATGGCCTCACCCCTCCTCGTGTATCGCGGTGCGACCATTCTACCGCCTCTATGCGGCGGGCGCGGCCCAGTAGTCCATGTAGGGCGGCTCCACGTTGAACATGTCGCGGACGCGGCTCCTGCAGACGCCGTGCGCGAGCTGCCGCGCGACCGTGCGCCCGGCCGCGCCGGAATCGGTCGCCATGAAGGTCCGGCACCACCTGAACCAGGCGAGGTAGGCGTCGAGGTGCTTCGTCGACACGCCCCTGAACGGCTCCATGAAGGCGCCGAGGAGCGAGTGGACGGTGTTGACCCGGTTGATGGTCCCCCCGGAGCGGTCCTTGGGGTCGTAGGCCGCGTGCGCGGCGACCTCGAGCTCGGCGAGGACGCCGACGTAGGCGGCCGCCCTGTCGGTCGCGACGACCGAGCCGGCCGCGATGCGGCCCCTCAGCGCGTCCATGGCGCGCTCCCTCGAAAGGGCGCCCCGCCCCGTGACCTCGAGGAACGTCTCGTTCGAGTCGTTCACTCCGGTCATGACGCAGATCCGCTCGCGCGACAGCCCGCGCCTGTGCACCTGCTTGCCGCGGTGCCGGGAGGGGCGCGGCATCGTGAACGACCCCTTCGCGTGGTTGCCCTTGAACGACTCGGGGAAGTAGGTCTCGTCGAGCTCGCAGCCGCAGCCCCGCTCGACCCTGAACGAGGGGGAGTAGGCCGAGAGGCACTCGATCAGCCTGTGGCGCATGGTGTAGGCGGTCTTGAGGCAGACGCGGCAGCGCCTCGCGCATTCGCGCAGGGGCAGCATGAGCACGAAGCACTCGGCGTAGGCCATCCAGGTCTCCTTCGGGAGCTTGCTCGTCCCCAGGATGCGCTCGCTGCCCATGCCGAAGGTCCTGCCGCAGCCCCGGCAGAGGTAGCGCTGCTCGCCGTTCTTCGATTTGCCCTTCTTCACGACCGCGGCGGACCCGCAGCGCGGGCAGCGTTCGATTTCGTAGGCGGAGCCGGCCGCGTCGTCGAACGCCGCCGCGCGGATCACGTCCCTGACGGACTCGATAGCGCGGCGGCGCTCGGTCTTGCTGAGGTTCGCCATGCCCTTCTTGAAGTTGAGGACCAGGTCTTCGGCGTTCATGCTGCCCCCATCATCGCGGTCTATGGGGTCAACGATATGGCACCGTGG
>NZ_JAWHPN010000056.1:0-1346 GCF_032584215.1 Collinsella aerofaciens
GGAGGGATTGTCGCCAAACAAAGATCCGGGTGGGCGCTCGGGCAAATTCTCTGTTTGGCTGGGAAGAGCATAGCATTCGGGGGCCTTGCGGTCCCCGAATCATCACCTGTTATCTAAACTGTTAGATAAGGGTTTAATGTACAAGAGGGTAGGCAGCGAGAATGATACGAATTCTGTAAAGAAATCCCTGTGAAGCATTGGCTTGACAATGTCTGACGGCACTGTCGGACATCTACGCGTGGGACAAGCGAGTAACGCGAGCGATTTCAGGCCACTAGTGGCCCCAGCTGCGGCTTTGCCGCAGGTTCAATGTCAGACATTTTCAATGTCTGACATTGAACGAAGCTGGCGTGCAAAATGGCCTCACAAGGCCATTTTGCACCGTCTCAGGGGCGCGATTCAGGGTTTGCCGCTGCGTCCGTTATCGTAATAACAAGGCGCGCGAGTGTCCTTCCCCCGGTCCAAGGGCGGAGCCCTGGCAAGCGCCGAACCGCCCGGGTCGGCGGCAGATTTGTACACACATTTACGATGGGGGTACAAGTATGCGTCTCTTGCGAGATTTTTCATCTCACAGCACATTTCACGGCAAACCATCGCCGCGCTTAGATCGCCTCGGTATCCGGTAGCGAACCTTTTACCGAGACGCACCGGAGACATTGCGTAACTGTGTCATGCCGCAACAATGTAAAAGTGTGACTGCCGAACTGTGTAATAACGCAATAACGTAACAACGTTATTGCGTCACTTTTTAACACCGCCAAGGGCGCCGGGTTTTTAGGGCAGAGCCCTAGTGCGCCGCCGGGCTTTGTACGGCGGCGCACTACACTTGCGGAAAATTTTCAGGCGCGATTAGTTCAATGTTCAATTGTTCTGCTATTCAACAGTCACGTTGTTCTGTTATTTCGATTTGCCGTAATCGCACAGATACGCTACTACGTAGTTACGTTATGACACAGTCGCGTTGTGTCATAGTTCGGTTCCGCAAGAGTCGTACGCCGCCGTACAAAACTGCGTTTTGCCCGACGGCGTACGTTTTAGGGCTCTGCCCTAAAACCCGGCACACGGCAAAACGAAATAACAGAACTATGTAATAACGACATTACGTAAATACGGCATTACTGAAAAAGTGAATACCGTTGACACTCCCCGTAGTTGAAACCAGGGGTTTTACGACGGTTTTAATAATCTATGTGGTCAATATGATGCCGTTGAACCAGCGTATCGATACCGCTCAGCCATTCGCCTCGCCCCCGCCGCGCGTATCTTCATCCGGTCTGTTACTTTTAGTCTAACAATTCTTTGAGGAACGTAGGTGCTTCTAAATGTACTGTCGACTTCTTCTCAAA
>NZ_JAWHPN010000057.1:0-1256 GCF_032584215.1 Collinsella aerofaciens
TGGAGTGGGAAGGATAAACTGGACTTTCTTTTAAGGACCATCAAGCGTATTGCCGCTCGTATTCCACTGGAGACATGTAGCCCAGGGTGGAATGCATGCGCACCCTATTGTAATAGAGCTCTATGTACTTGAAGATGTCCTGCTTGGCCTCGTCCCTCGTCCCATAGCTCCTCTCTTTCACCAATTCCCTTTTCAGCGTCTTGAAGAACGACTCGGCCACCGCGTTGTCCAGCGGCGTGCCGGGCCTTGATACCGACTGGACTATGCCATGCGAGTCCAGACACCGCTGGAAGGAACGGGAGGTGTACTGCGCGCCCCGATCGTCATGGAAGACGAGGCTGCCGTCATCTGGCGGACCCTCCCTGCCGACCGCCTGCTCCATCGCGTCGATCGCGACCTTCTCGGTGATGCGCTCGGACATCGACCAGCCCACGACCTTGCGGGAGAAGGCGTCTATCACGGCTGCGAGATAGAGCCACCCTTCTCTTGTGGGTATGTAGGTGATGTCGCCCACCCAAAGCCTGTTGCGCTCGCCCACGGTGAAAGCGCGCTCTACCAGGTTCAACCGAGGGTCTCCCGGCTCGACCTTCTTCTGGACGCGGTGTTTTCGGGTCGCGCCCTTTCCGGCAAGTCCGAGCTTCTGCATGATGCGGAGCACGCGCTTCTCGCTCACGACGATGCCGCTTTTTCGCAGTTCGCGGTTGATGCGCCGGTAGCCGTAACGGCCCTTGTGCCGCTCGAAGGCCTCGGCGACGAAACCTTCGATCGCCTCCCGCTCTATCTGGGCGTCGGACTTCTTCCGGCCGAGATACTCGTAGAAACCGGATTTCGAGACTTTCATCAGCCCGCATGCCTTCTTGATGGGGCCGATCTCGCCCCTATGCTCTTTGAGGAACTCGAACCTCACGCATGGTCTTGACTCAAGAAGGCCCGGAAATTTTTTAGTATCTCGTTCTCGCGCTCGAGCTCCTCGACCTTCTTCTTGAGCTTCACGATCTCGTAGTCCTTGTTGATCTTCGGGGAGCCGTTTCCGGGGAACGCGCCGTCTCCCATCTCCTCGTATTCGCGGGCCCACCTTCTCAGCGTCGAATCCTTTATGCCGAGTTCCTCCGATAGGCCTTTGACCGTCATTTCCCCGGACAGGACCACCTTTGCCGCCGAGACCTTGAACTGCCTGTCGTATCGCTTTCTTCTTTGGGTCATCTTGAACACCTTTCGCTCTTAACTAGGTGTCCAATTCATCATACCCACTCCAC
>NZ_JAWHPN010000058.1:0-1163 GCF_032584215.1 Collinsella aerofaciens
TCTAACAGTTTAGATAACAGGTGATGATTCGGGGACCGCAAGGCCCCCGAATGCTATGCTCTTCCCAGCCAAACAGAGAATTTGCCCGAGCGCCCACCCGGATCTTTGTTTGGCGACAATCCCTCCGGGTGGGCGTTCGGGCGGATGGGACAGATCCATATGGGAAGAGCGAACCCCTTCAGGGCGCTCGTGGCGGGCCTCACCGCCGACGAGTTCCTGCTGCTCAGAGAAGCCGTCGACGAGAGGCGCTGCCGCGACGAGGTCGGCGTCGGCACGCTGGCCGAGGCCGCCGCGGCCTATCGGCCGGACCCGAAGTGCCCGGGGTGCGGCGCCCGCGGCGCCTGGAGGGACGGCTCCACCGCCGCCGGCGTCCCGAGGTGGCGCTGCCGCTGCTGCGGCAGGAGGTTTAACTCCCTCACGGGCACCGTCCTCGAGCACTGCCGAAAGCCGCTCCCCGCCTGGGTCTCCTTCATCAGGCTCATGCGCCACAACGTGCCCGTCGAGTGCGCGGCCGAGATGTGCGGCGTCACCCACAAGACGGCCTTCGAGTGGCGGCACCGCGTGCTCGCGACGGTGTCCGGCTACCAGGACCGGATCGTGCTGCGCGACACCGTCTGGGTGGACGAGACCTACATAAACGACACCGACCTCTCCAAGGGCTACGGGCAGGCCCGCAAGCGCGGCCTCTCCCGCCAGAAGCTGTGCATCTGCGTCGCCATCGACGTCCACAAGAACCCGGTCGCGGTCGTCTGCGGCCACGGGAAGCCCAGCTCGGCGCGCGTGAGGGAGGCCATGGGCGGCAGGATAGCGCCCGGGGCGCTGCTGATCCACGACCTCGAGCGGGCGCACAACGCGCTGGTCAGGGACGGCGGGCTCGAGAGCGAGGCGCACAGGGCCGATGTGAACGACCCGGTCTACCTGGAGCGGATGGAGATGGTGAACGACCTGTGCTCCTGGCTCAAACGCTACCTGTGGCGCTTCACGGGGATGTCGCCCGCGAACCTGCAGGCCTACCTCGACTGGTACGTCTACCTCTTCAGGGTCAACCAGGCGCGCGACAGGTGGGACCCGACTGCAAGGGTGGTGCGCCATATCCTGATGGCCGACGCGACTTACCGCAGCTTGGGATAGGTGCGGCATCACCCGTTATCTAAACTGTTAGA
>NZ_JAWHPN010000059.1:0-1150 GCF_032584215.1 Collinsella aerofaciens
AAGACCGAGGCGATGGCGGCGTTCGGCATAATGTCGATGTCGCCGCTCAAGAAGTGGTGCGCGCTATACCGCCGGGGCGGCGCGGAGGCCCTGCGCCCGAGGCCCAAGGGCCGGCCGAGCGGTTCCAGGGCGAGGCCGCGGACCCGCGAGGAGGAGCTCGAGGAGCGGTGCCGTAGGCTCGAGGCCGAGGTGGCCTACCTAAAAAAATTACGCGCCCTGGTCGAGAGGGACGGGCTCTGACCAGGGCGAAGGCCGAAGCGGTCGCGGCCCTGCGCGCCGAGGGGCACGCACTCGGGCACCTGCTCGCATGCGCCGAGCTCAAGAGGTCGACCTACTACTACGCCCTCGCGCACCCGCCGAGGCCCACGCGCCCCGAGCTCCGGGAGGCGGCCGCCGAGATCTTCTCGCGCACCGCCAACGGCTGCGGGCACCGGCAGATAGCGATGTGCCTCAGGGCGGAAGAGGGGGCCGTGATAGCCGACAAGACCGTGCTCAAGATGATGCGCGAGATGGGGATCCGCTGCGGGATCAGGCGCGAGACGGCCTACCACAGGTACAACTCGTACAGGGGCGTCGTCGGCAGGACGTTCGAGAACGTGATCGCGAGGGATTTCGACGCCGGGGCCCCGTGGCAGAAGCTGGGGACGGACGTCACCGAGTTCAAGGTGGCTGGCGGCAAGGCCTACTGGGCCCCGACGCTGGACTTCTGCACCAAGGAGATCGTGGCGAGCGACATATCGACCACGCCCGACATGGCCCAGCAGGTCAGGATGCTCGACGAGCTGCTGTCCAAGATCCCCGAGGGCGCCGCCCCGACCATGCACTCGGACCGGGGCTGGCAGTACCAGCACGCCTCATACACATCCAGGCTCGAGGCCGCCGGCATCGTCCAGAGCATGTCCAGGAAGGCGAACTGCATCGACAATGCCGCCACCGAGCAGCTCTTCGGCCACGTCAAGGACGAGTTCTACAGGGGCCGCGAGTGGAAGACGTTCGAGGATTTCAAACGCGACCTGGAGGAATACATAGTCCACTGGAACACGAGCCGGAGGCAGGTAAGATTGAAGGGCCTGACCCCGGAGGAGTTCCGGAATCAGGCCCTTGCGGCCTAGTCGCTATTTAGGGCGTCCAAGATTTGGGGCGCAGTTCA
>NZ_JAWHPN010000060.1:0-1141 GCF_032584215.1 Collinsella aerofaciens
GCCCCTCGACCTCAAGCTGCTGGTCGCGACGCTCCCGCACTCGAACGACCGGCAATGCGTCGCCCTCATGTCGCAGAGGTCGGAGTGCCTGTGCGCCGGGCTGCTCGAGATCTTCCGCCGTTGGGGCCGCGCCCCGGCGGCGATGGTGCTCGACAACGCCACCGAGGCGGGCAGGATGGTGCGCGGCGAGGTCACGGAATCGAGGCTGTTCTCGCAGTTCAGGGCCCACTACCGCTTCGAGAGCCGGTACTGCAACCCCTATTCGGGAAACGAGAAGGGCTCCGTCGAGAACGCCGTGGGGTTCCTCCGGCGCAACCTCCTCGTCCCCGTGCCGGCGTTCGGCACGCTCCCCGAGCTCAACGCGTTCCTCGCCGAGGGATGCGCGAGGATCAACGCGGCGGCGCGCTGCCGCGACGGCAGGCCGCACGGAGAGGCCTACCGGGAGGACCTCGCCGCCATGCGCGCCCTTCCCGGCGTGGAGTTCGACGCGGTGAGGTGGGTCACCGCCCGCGCCGACAAGCGCGGCTACGTCGAGGCCGACGGGCGCGAATACGTCGCCGGGCCCGCCTGGCACGGGCGGAGCCTGCTCGTCGGCATGCGCGCGACGACGGTGGAGATCCTCGCCGACCGCGGCCGCCGGGTCGCCGTCCTCCCCAGGGCCTTCGGGGAGGGGCCCGCGGTCCGGAACCCCCTCTCGCTCGTGCCCGCCATTATCGCCAGGCCGAGGGCCTTCGGGGAGTCGACGATCAGGCGCGACATGCCGCCGGGGCTCGTCGAGGGGATCGACCGGATGGATTCCGCCGGCAGGAGGCGCACGCTCAGGTCGATCGGCCGGGCGAGCGAGTCCTCGGGCTTCGAGGCGGCATGCGAGGCGGCGCTCAGGGTCGTCGAGGGCGGCCGCGTCCCCGACGACGCAACGGTCGACGTGCTGGCGAGGCGCATCGCGGGAGGCGGCGGTGAGGCCGGCGCCGCCGACCTGTCGGTCTACGACGGGTTCCTGAAGGGGGCGGTCGCCGATGGCCGCTAGCGAGGAGCTGGCCCGCAGGGTCGTGGAGGCCGGGCGGTCATGTTCGCTCACCACCGCCGTCCTGGAGGAGTGGTCGAGGCTCGGCACCCCGAAACAGGTGGAGTACCTGGCGGG
>NZ_JAWHPN010000061.1:0-1062 GCF_032584215.1 Collinsella aerofaciens
ATGAAGGAAACCGAGAAGATCGAGATCATGCATTTCGACCAGGAGGGCTATCTCGAGGACGGCAAGGCGCTCTACGAGACCGGCAAGAAGATGACCGCGCTCGCCGACAAGGTCGCCGACGAGGGCTACGACGCCGTGTTCCTGATGGGCGTCGGCGGCACCTGGGACGAGCTCATGCAGCTCGAGTACCTCATGAACAAGTTCGGCGACCGCGACCTCGAGGTCTACCTGATCCACGCCGCCGAGTGGAACGCCATGGGCCACAAGCGCATGACCGAGAAGTCCGTCGTGCTCACCGCCTCCGAGTCCGGCACCACCCCCGAGGTCCTCGAGGCCGTCAAGAAGATGAAGGGCATGGGCGTGCGCGTCTACGCCATGACCAAGCCCGAGGGCCCCATCGGCCAGGCTGTGGGCGCCGAGAACTGCGTCGCCATGGCTTCTGACCATGGTTCGGGCGGCTGCGAGAAGGGCTACTACCTCGCCGACTGCTTCGGCCTGCGCCTGCTCAACCGCCGCGGCTGCTTCCCCAAGTTCGATCTGTTTATCGAGCAGACCAAGGATATCTGGAAGGACATGCTCGACATCCGCAAGCGCTTCGAGCCGCGCGCCGAGGAGCTCGCCAAGAAGTACGCCCTGGCCCCCTACACCATGTTCATCGGCTCCGGCGCCCTGTGGGGCGAGACCATCCTGTTCTCGATGTGCATCCTCGAGGAGATGCAGTGGAAGCGCACCCGCTACATCACCTCGGCCGACTTCTTCCACGGCACCCTCGAGCTCGTGGAGCCCGGCGTCCCGGTCTTCCTGTTCATGGGCGAGGACGAGAACCGCAAGCTCGACGAGCGCGTCCGCGCCTTCCTGACCCGCGGCGTGACCGGCGACACCGACATCAACATCATCGACACCGCCGAGTTCGCGATCCCCGGCCTTGACGACGAGTTCCGCGTCATCGTCTCCCCGTGGATTCTGACGGTGCTCGTGACCGACCGCCTGGCTCGCTACTACGAGACGGTCACCAAGCACAACCTCAAGTATCGTCGCTACTATCACCAGTTCGACTACTAA
>NZ_JAWHPN010000062.1:0-945 GCF_032584215.1 Collinsella aerofaciens
GCCTGACGATCAGTGTGGGCTTGGAGCCGCTGGAGGTGGAGCGGACGATCGTGGATGTGCTGCGGAAGGATGGGACGCCGCTCATGGAGTGTGTGCAGCAGCTTAGTGACCGGCTGCACATCGTCACGTCGATCATCGACTTGGCGCCCATGGAGATGGAACTGCTCTCCAGAGCCAGCCGGGAGAAGATTTTAGACCGGGCGCTCCGGGAGGCCAGGGGGCAGTATGACTATATTTTGATTGACTGTCCGCCGCAGCTCTCTATCCTGACCATCAATGCCCTGTCCTGCGCCGACGGAGTGGTGATTCCAGTCAAGACGGATTACCTGGCCTACCGGGGGCTGACACAGCTCCAGGACAGCATCCAGGAGATCCAGGAGCTGATTAACCCGGAGCTGAAGGTGCTGGGGGTGATCGCCACGCTGTACGATACAAGGGTGGGCGATGACCATGACATCCTTGATCTGCTTCAGAAGGAGTATAATCTGCTGGGCGTGATTAAACGGCTGGCGGTGGCTAAGAAGGGGATTTATGACGGCTTGGCGGCTGTAGAGCAGGCCCCCAGCAGTGAGCTTGCGAAGGAATACGTGGCCATAGCAAACATGATTATGTCCGGCAGGGAGAAGAGGGAGGAACAGGAGCATGAGTAAGCTGGAGGAGCGGGAGAGCCGCAGGAGATCCGCTACCGTTGGGAAATTCGTGGAGCAGCCGCCCATGGCGGCCACCAGCTCCGGTCGGCGGGGCCGGCCGAAGGAGGATCGGGAGCTGAAGAAGCGGATTAGCCTCTCGGTGCTACCCAGCGTGTACGAGGATATTCAGAAGATCGCCTATGTGCAACGGCGTAGCGTGAGCGAACTGATCGGGGAGCTGTTGGAGGGATACCGTGTGGAACATAAGGCAGAAATTCAGAGGTATGGAGAAATAGAAAAGCACTGTGTCTAAATA
>NZ_JAWHPN010000063.1:0-933 GCF_032584215.1 Collinsella aerofaciens
CCTCTTTGCTTTTCAGCGGCGTTTGCTCCACAAGCTCCCGCTCGCAGTCCGTCAGCATATCAAAAAAGACGGCGCTGTACGCTCCGTCCTTCTCCGCATTCTTGTTCCCGACCGGTGCGCCCGGATGGCTCCCCGCGGCGTTCTGTTTCCCGGCGCTGTTCCGGTTCCCCGGCTGGCCGCCCCGCTTTCTTTTTGGCAGTGCCTCGTCCCACTTGTCCGCCGCTTTCCAGTTACGCAGCGTTTGATAGCCCACGCCTTGCTCTTTTGCCAGCTCCCGCAGGCTTACTTCCTCGCCCCTCGCTTTTCGGGCGATGTATTCAGCCTTGGCGGTGTCGCGCTTTTCGCTCCGCTTCGGCATTTCACACCTCCAAATGATCGTGCGCCCCGGCGCAGCCTACAAAAATACCCCGCGTAGGTACGCAGGGCTTCGGCTTGCGCAGGGCGCATCCAACAGCAAAGCCCGCAGCGTTTCCGCCACGGGCTTTATTGCACACTATGATATTAACACAGAAAACCTGCGAAAGTTGCTAACTCCCAAAAAAATTTTTAAGAGACGCAGTTATATGACACCATCCCAAGGAGAACTGTCAGCAAAGTGTTTTCATGGTTCTGGTCATTCAATACCTCTATTTGTGCCATGTAATCGCCATAGCCGCTAATATTCAGTAGCTCTTGCAGGCTGTTGGACGCTTCCGCCGTTGTGTCCACGATCTCCTCCCACTGTTCTACCGCAGTCGGCACCCCTTGCTCCGCCAGCATCGCACAAGCTGCCAAGCCGTCCTGCCACACGCTCACAGTGTACACATACCCCTCTAAGTCAATCTCATAGTCGTTTCCAAATCCAGATAGCGCCTGTGCAAAGCGCTCCCGCAGTTCATCTTCACTGATTTTTTCTGGCTCTGTATAGTTCGAGATGTAGTCATCCTCCAGGAA
>NZ_JAWHPN010000064.1:0-898 GCF_032584215.1 Collinsella aerofaciens
CATATCAGGTGTGACGATGTTGCGTTCAGATAACTTTTAAGCATTGACAGAATGATAACTTTTTCGTATAATGAAAGAGGATAGGGGGAATAATAAATTGCACGAGATTATTTTTTATGAAGATAGCAGCGGGAAAAATCCTGTTCGTGAATATATGCGGGAGCTGGAGAAAAGCAAGAGTAAGGACAGCCGAATAAAACTGAACAAGATCAATGATTACATACAGGCTTTGAGCGTGTATGGAGTGGCGGAGTTAAACGAGAACTATGTGAAGCATTTGGACGGCGAGATATGGGAGCTGCGTCCAATCCGTGACCGGATATTATTTGCCGGAGTAGTCGGTGGGCGGTATGTGCTGCTTCATCAGTTTATGAAACAGACACAGAAAACGCCTGCCAGAGAGATTGAAAAGGCCAAACGGGAATTAGCTGATTTCAGAGAAAGGAGCGGTCTATAATGAGCGTTGAACTGAATGGTTTTAAGTGGACTACTTGGGATGATGTACGCAAGGAAGTTTTCACCCCAGAGGAAATTGCGGAGAGTGATCTGCGGGTGGCTCTTATCGGGGAGCTGACTAAGGCCAGGAAGGAAAAAGGGATTTCTCAGCGAGAACTGGAGGAACTAAGCGGCGTAAAACAGCCAGTGATTGCCAGAATGGAGAATGGCAGCACAACACCGAATTTGAGTACGGTTTTGAAAGTCCTTGCCCCTCTTGGAAAGACTTTGTATATTGGAGATTTGAAGCAGGGCTGATGAACATTTTTACCGTAAGGACTGAGGACTTCGGTAAAAAATGAGGCCGCATGATCCATAGGAACTTAGTGGTTTCTATGGACAGCGGCCTTTTGGAAGTATCGAATAATTGTCGCCAAAACTGGGGCGAAAATCCGATATGGGT
>NZ_JAWHPN010000065.1:0-874 GCF_032584215.1 Collinsella aerofaciens
GGAAATGATGTCAAAATGGGGGGCAAAAACGGTACCTTTGCTCTTTTGGCGCGCATGTCCAGCATAGCTGTTTCAGATGGTCAAGACGTAGAAATCGGAGACGTAATCGGGTATGTGGGTACCACTGGCAGCTCCACCGGAAATCATTTGCATATCGAGTATTTCAAAGATGGCCACCGCTTAAACCCCCTATTCTATCTGGAACCGTGACATTCCGGCAGGAGGACGATATATGATACTCATTTTAGCGGAAAAGCCGAGCGTTGGACAAGCTATTGCCAAGGTGCTCGGTGCTACGCAGCGCGGAGCTGGTTATGTCCATGGGAATTGCTATATCGTGTCCTGGTGCTTTGGACACCTGGTTGAGCTGGCCCAGCCCAAGGACTATGACCCAGCATTGGAGCAATGGGATCTCCGTACCCTTCCCATTATCCCGCAAGAGTTCAAGACTGTTATCCAAGCCAGCACAGAAAAACAGTTCAAAATTATTCAAAGCCTGATGCACCGTACCGATGTCAAAGAGGTCATTGCCGCGACTGACGCCGGCCGAGAGGGAGAGTTGATCTTCCGTCTGGTATATGAACAGGCGATGTGTAAAAAGCCTGTCAAGCGTTTATGGATCAGCAGCTTGGAAAGCTCTGCAATACGAGAGGGGATGGAGCACCTAAAGCCTGCTTCTGAGTATGACTGCCTTTATCATGCGGCCCGTTGCCGGCAGCGGGCCGACTGGCTCTTGGGTATAAATCTGTCGCGCCTCTATACAATCATGTACTCCCATAAGCTACCTATCGGCCGCGTCCAAACCCCTACATTACACCTTAAACAAACCCGACAAGCTTAAATACAACAATTTGTTCCTGAACTCTACTTTACC
>NZ_JAWHPN010000066.1:0-869 GCF_032584215.1 Collinsella aerofaciens
TGATTTGTTGGCGGGTCGGAATGTCCCCTTGCTGACGGAGAACATCGTTCCAGTCTTTCCTTGCCGGGACAAGGCGAATGACGGCGATCTCGCTGGGAATGGGGTGTGCCAGTCGGGTACAGGCTTCATTTCCAGCGGCGTCGCTGTCAAGGCAGAGGAACACTTTTTGGGTGTCCTTGCGTTCAGAAAGAAAACGGTCAAGGGCTTTGCCAGAAACGCCGCCCAGGGCAAGGTAGCTCCTTGTCTGCCAGTCCTGCGGATAAAGGCAGATAAAGGACAAAAGGTCAATCGGAGCTTCAAAGACAAAGAGCTGGTTGCTGTTGCCCTCATATCGGAACGGATAGGACTTGTCAGACCCGGTAATATCCTGTCTGAATGTGTCTGCCGTTCCTCGCACATGGGCGTATCTCGGTGTGCCGTTTCGGTCTCTGCCGACAAACACAACATTGTGCCGCTTTGCGTCCTCGTAAATATCCCCGGAAAGAAGAAAAGCCTCAACAAGCGTTTTGTTGAGACCTCGGCTTTCGCAAAGATATTGAATTGCTCTGTCGGCTGTTCTGTTGTGCAAGGGCAAGTGGAACGCTGTGGGCGGTGCTGTGGTGGCTTCGCTCTGTCCCTCGCCGCTTTCGCCGGTCAGGAGCTGGACGGCTTCGGGAAAGGATTTTCCGTAAAACTCCATGACAAAATCAATGGGATAGCCGCCCTTGCTCTGGCTGTGGCGAAACCATTTGTTTCCACGAATGGTCAGGCTGTCATGTTCTTTCCAGCGGTATTCCCGTCCGCTTTTGATAAGCGTCTCTCCCTGTGTACGGAGAAAATCTTCCAGACTGACGGCGTTTGCCCGGTCAATCTGTGCTTGGGTATAATAC
>NZ_JAWHPN010000067.1:0-849 GCF_032584215.1 Collinsella aerofaciens
ATCAGATGGCGATGTGTGTTACGAAACCAGATGGGTCTTCGGCATGGGCACCGGCAGTACAGAATGCCTCTTCCATTTCGACAAGCATAAAATTTAATCAGAGAGGGATTTGGAAGATTGAAGTTGTCGGAAGAGATATCGCACCAACATTAGCAGGGAGCACATCTGTAAGCAATACATTTACCATTAGAGTAAAGTAGTTTAGAATGAAATAAAGCGGTGGCATCGCGAGATTTTTTCATGATGCCACCGCTTTATTATATAAGGGGGTAGAATCAAGCGGCTGCGGACGGTGCTGGCCGGCCTGGAGCTGCCCTGGGGAGCTGGGTGGCCACCAGAAGGGGGGAGAGCAGTATGGTACCCTCTCCACCTTGGAGGCGGATGGAAACCATATAAGGAAAGGAGTCAGGTTTTACCTGACTCCTTTCCTTTGCCGCTCGACCCCCTTAAGGGTAACGGTGTCAAATTTTTACTGCTCGTGTGCGTCTGGCCTGGACGGGCCAGGACTACCACCACGCCTTTTCATTTTTTAGTATAGCAGGAAACAAGCAAAATGTAAATTGCTGTTTACCGATCTAATGAGGGCTCTTTCCTCTGCTGAAGAGGAGCCTGGTGCTCTGTCTGCTGGGCTTTTGCCCGCTCTGTGGCGGTCGCGAGTTGTGCGGCCAGACTGGGGGTAGAGATCCCGCGCTCCGGTTCAAGGAGCTGGGGGCGGAGCTTCAGCACATCTACAAAAGTAAGGTTTAAGCCCCGGCTCTGGACTTTATAGAATACACTTTTTGCAGAGCGGATGACATCATCCCTGACAATGGGAGTAGCCCGCACGATATGGGAAGAACGATCCAGGTA
>NZ_JAWHPN010000068.1:0-785 GCF_032584215.1 Collinsella aerofaciens
CCCCGGGGGGGCGGTCTGCCCGGGTCCGCTCCGCCGTTTTGGTTTCCGTGCGGACTGGTTTGTTGTCGCTATCATCATCCCTTTCAATGGTCACGGTATAGTCGATGCTCTCCTGTACCCAGTTTGCATAGAAGGTCTCGTTGCCCTTTACGGTGCCGTAGGCTTCCGCCCTGGTGCCGCCGCCGTTCGGCTCGGTGTACCAGCCGCCAAACTCATATCCCGTGCGGATTGGGTCAGGCAGGATATTCAGCTCGTCGTCATACTTCTGCTGGATGGTGGTCACGCTGCCATTGGTATAGTTTGTGTCCCAGGTGATGGTATACTCCTTCGGCGTCCATCCCGCATAGTAAGTGGCGCTCTGCTTTACTACCGTGCCGGATACCAGCGGTGTGGTGCAGTCCTGATCCAGATACCAGCCAGTAAAGTCGTATCCTTCGCGGGTAGGCGTAGTGGAGGGAGGCACCACGATACTGTCCCGCTCCTGGGTAGTGGTCGTGCCGCCATTGCCGCCATTGGCATCCCAGGTCAGAGTATAGGTATCCGGTTCCCAAATGCCGTATAGGGTGGTTACCTTCTCTGTCGGGGCCCAGCTCCCCTGATCCACAGGGCTATTGCTGTCTGCGCTGGTACCCCAGCCCCGGAAGGTATACCCATCCCTGGCAGGATCACCGGGGAACTCAAAGGGACTACAGACTTCGACAACCTCAGTCTCCATGCCATCCGGCCCCACAACACCTACGGTAAAGCCAAAGGTGCCCGCCCTCACACAACCAGCGATCCAGCCC
>NZ_JAWHPN010000069.1:0-762 GCF_032584215.1 Collinsella aerofaciens
CTCGTGTCGTATCGTCGGCCGCTTGGTGTTTGTTTATGTGACTGCTATGATGTCGTACTTCTTCTCCGCCCAGTGGACGTAGGTGCGCTTGTCCGCCGTCTTCCAGGACACGGGCTGCATCTCCCTGGCCCAGCCGGAGTGAATCTCGATCTGGCGGCTCTTGGTGTCCAGCACGGCGTCGCAGCAGAAGAATTTCTTGCCCATCTTCTCCTCCATGTGCATGCCCTGCTGGTCGAACTTGTGCCGCATCTCGCTGTTCGTGGACACGGGCACGAAGTCCTGCCGGTGCATCACCTGGGGCACGTGGTGGGCAGAGATGCTCCGCCAGTGGGAGATGCCGGTGGCGCAGTGCTTGTAGCCGCCGGAGTAGCCGCCGTAGGGGTTGCCCTGGGTGTGCCCGATGAGCACCGCCACGTCCGCGTCGTAGACGTACTTGTTCATGATCACGTGGTCCCCCTGGGCGGTGTAGCCCAGGTCCACCAGGTGGTCGTAGTCCTCGCTGTCGTGGCTGGTGATCTGGCCGGTGGGGTAGAACTCGCCGAACAGCTCGGGGCCCAGGATGGTCTGCATCTCGGCCACAGTAGCACGGGGGTGCAGGCCGTTGGAGAACAGCAGCAGCACGTCCTTCTGCTCCACCCCGGCGGCGTACAGCTCGTCCAGGCAGGCACGGATGGCCACCTTCCGGTGGCTGGTAGGCTGGTTGCCCCCCTTGACGATGTCCGGAATGACGATGACCACCGACTTGCCCGGCCCGGCCAGCTC
>NZ_JAWHPN010000070.1:0-733 GCF_032584215.1 Collinsella aerofaciens
AATCAGAACCACCCTTAAAAAGGGTGGTTTGCTCTTAGGGTATAACCCACGGGCCCCGGGCTCGCGTCTAAAGGCGCGGGCCCGGACTTCGTCCAGGCCTAGTGCATCTTGACCCGTGGCGCGCCGGTCGAACCGGCGGGATCACCCCCTCTTGAAGGGGTCCTCGTACTCCTTCACGCTCAGCTTGTCCAGCGCGATGTCGTGGGACTCCTGCTCCCTGATGTACTTGGCGATCGTCGCCTCGTTCAGGCCGACGGTGGACACGTAGTAGCCCTCCGCCCAGAACTTCCTGTTGCCGAACTTGTACTTGAGGTTGGCGTGCCTGTCGAATATCATCAGCGAGCTCTTCCCCTTCAGGTAGCCCATGACGCTCGCGACGCTGTACTTCGGCGGGATCGCCAGCAGCACGTGCACGTGGTCGGGCATCAGGTGCCCCTCGATTATCTCGATCCCCTTGTACTCGCACAGCTTCCTGAGGATCTCCCCTATGTCGCTCCTGATTTGGTTGTAGATCACTTTGCGCCTATACTTCGGCGTGAACACGATGTGGTACTTGCACATCCACTTCGTGTGGGAAAGGCTGTAGGCCTTCTGGGCCATGGCGACCACCCCTTCGACTCGAATTCTTGACGGCCTGAACAATCGTCAATATCGGTCGGAGGGGTGGCTTTGTAAAGCCGTTTGTCTCCACCCGCGTAGCGGGTGGTTTAAAGCTGGCCGCTGCGCGGCCAGC
>NZ_JAWHPN010000071.1:0-731 GCF_032584215.1 Collinsella aerofaciens
GTGTGGGTCAGCGTGTGGGTCAGACACTATTGGTCTTATTCTCTAGTTGATGCCAATGTTTGTTGTTCCTATCACTTATTTTATCCGGAGGATGGAAGGCTGGAGATAAGTAACAATTGCACTGAGCACAGTATAAAACCCATTGTTATGGCCCGTAAGAACTGGCTCTTGGCCAACACCCCCTCCGGTGCATAGCAGCCTAATTGAGGCAAAAAAGGGAATTAGTCTGGATTCCTACCGCTACTTGGTTTGTCTTGTACAAAACGCACCTGGGCCAAGTCTGGCAGATGCTGCTTGAGCAAATGTATTCATTCCTATGAATGCTCCGCAGAAAGGAATACTGTCTAAATGTGTCTAAATGATAGCCAAAACATCGGCCGCCATCTTAACACCCGTGCACTGAGAGGGCGGCTCTTTTGTACACCAGCAGGCTCAGGATGGAGCTTCTTTGCACAGCATTGCTTCAGAGCGTGGCAATGCTGCCAGTGCAGTTCATCGTGGTCTAGAACTACTTGGCATTACCAGCTATATTGCTGTCATCTAGTTTTCTAATCCTTACGAGACCAGAAAGCGAAATTCTGTCACCTGGCGGTAGGAGTTTTCTTTCCGCAAAACCGGGGAGGGAAACCACGTGCACTTGGCGGAATTGGAAAAAAATTGTGTCACAAAACAAAATCCAACATGCACGCAAAACGTGACACCGCCGTTGCCAGGTCGCGGTGGGGGTGTTT
>NZ_JAWHPN010000072.1:0-727 GCF_032584215.1 Collinsella aerofaciens
GGCGCGCCACGGGTCAAGATGCACTAGGCCTGGACGAAGTCCGGGCCCGCGCCTTTAGACGCGAGCCCGGGGCCCGTGGGTTATACCCTAAGAGCAAACCACCCTTTTTAAGGGTGGTTCTGATTGCGTTAAAGGCGGCATTTGCTCTATCTGTTTTAGGGGTGTTCGGATTGACTTTAGTCGAGGGCATCTTTGTCGTCCGCGGTGAGGTAGAGCCGATCTTTGTGCTTATGTCGCTTTCTGGTGGCGCTCAGTCAGCTACAGGGTTCTGTCGCCACGTATATCCGGACGGATCTTTTGCTCCTTATTTCCAGCAAATCAATTCAGGAACGTTGTTTCAATCAAATACACTCCGCCAGCGAGGGCTCTATCTAATTGGCGATAGAGCCCTCGCTGGCGTTTTATAGGTTTGTTAACGTTGTCCTTCAATTTATGACGGGCTTACTAGTGGAGACAGACGAGGGTATAAAGATGCTATGTCTACAGTGGACAGCATGATTCCCGAGGTCATACGGTCTGTCCAAGGTTTATGTCCATATGTGTGACTCTGAGCAACTCGGAGCCCAGTTAATTCATTTGTGAACAAAATATGGAGTGCGCGATTCCCGCCCCCGGGGCCCCTCCGGTCTGGCAATATATCTCCTTGCCGCGCGGCCCGGTGCAACCGGGAACCAGCGCAGGCGTGCACCTTGAGAACCGGATACTGCGAGGATGGACACTTCAAGTG
>NZ_JAWHPN010000073.1:0-710 GCF_032584215.1 Collinsella aerofaciens
TTGACCTGCGAGAAGGCGTGGAAGGTGCACCTCTGGACCCTGGTGCGCGGCCAGGTCTCGCGCACGGCCTTGGCGAACCCGCTCCCGCCGTCGGTGACGACCATGCCGGGCGCCGGGATCGGCGCCATGAGGGCCGACCACGCCCTCGAGTTCTCCGACCTCGCCATGTACCAGGAGACCACCCTCTCGCCGCTGCAGCATATGAGCACCACGAGGTCGCGCGCGACCCAGATCCCGTCGACGTAGAGCACGCGGTGCAGCTCGCCGTCGGGGACGGGCATCGGCCAGACCTCCCAGAACTCGGCCGTCCTGCGCCTGAAGGACCGCCCGCCGCCCGGCATCGCCGCCTGGGAGTCCTTGGAGAGGAGCCACCCGAGGAACTCGTCCAGCCTTGTCGCCGTGTCGTCGTACCTCACCGTCGTCGACGCGCCGCAGGCCGTGCACCTCCACCGCCGGGACCCCGATGAGGTCCTGCCGTTGCGCTTGGTCCGACCGCCGCAGTAGGGGCAATAAACGGCCTTCATGGGCACCTCTTCCGAAAGGGTATTTAACGGTTCCGGAAAAGGTTATCTACCTGCGGGAACGATAGGCAACCGGACACACATTCTGTCCGAGCGGTTAAAAGCGGGCACGGAATTTAAACGGCTGAAAAAGGGGCATCGACCTGCGCCGATGCCCCCAACGTGGACACACATTTTGTCCTATAAGCC
>NZ_JAWHPN010000074.1:0-709 GCF_032584215.1 Collinsella aerofaciens
GCGGGCTACCTCGAGGCGGAGAGGTCCAGCCGCGAGGCCTCGAAGCGCGCGACGCTGCTCAGGCGCTGCGCGCTGCCGGCGCCCAAGACCTTCGACGGCTACGACTGGTCGGCCGTGTCGTGGCCGGAGGGCATGGGGCGCGAGTCGCTGCTCGCGCTCGACTTCGTCGAGCGCAGGGAGGACCTCGTGCTCATGGGCGACGTCGGCACCGGCAAGACGCACATGGCGTCGGCCCTCTGCGCGCTGGCGTGCGAGAGGAGGCTCGAGGCGCGCTTCTTCACGGCGTCCTCGCTCGTGATGCGACTGAGGCGCGCCCGCGACGACGGGAGGCTCGACCGGGAGGCCGCGCTCATCGGCAAGGCCCGCCTGCTCGTCATCGACGAGCTCGGGTTTCTCCCGCTCGACGCGGACGGGGCGAGGCTGCTCTTCCAGATCTTCGCCGACGCATACGAGAGGCAGTCGGTGGTAATCACCACGAACCTGGAGTTCAGCAGGTGGGGGTCGGTGTTCGGGGACGACCAGATGGCCGCCGCCGTGATCGACCGCATCGTCCACCACGGGAGGCTCGTCCAGTTCCGCGGCGAGTCCTACCGCGTCCGCCATGCCCTCATGCAGGAGAGCTAGCCGCTCAAAAAGCGTGCGCGCTTCCGATGCTGCGACTGCTCAATTTCCGATGCTCTTTTTGCTCAAATCCTCTTGACGAAACACA
>NZ_JAWHPN010000075.1:0-699 GCF_032584215.1 Collinsella aerofaciens
GTGTGAGCCAGCGTCTTCAGGGCGGCAAGGTTGGTCTCCGCGGGCCACCTCCGTTTCTTCCCGCTCATTCCACACCCCCTTGGCGGCGGTTGAAATACTCACAGTCGGTATTTTTCTTTCCCATGGCCACCTCCCGCTCAGAATACCTGCTGGAGCGGCGTCTGTCCGTCAAAAGGGCTGCTCAGGCGGCGCACCAGGCCGAACTCCGTCTGACGGACGCCGTCCTCTTTCATGGAGTCCTCACCAAACTGCTCGAAATTCATATAGCCGTCTATGACGCTGATCAGCTCTTCATCCGCTCCGATACGCCGGAGTACAGACTGTCCGTATTCATAGCTTCCCTCGGTGATCCGCTCATAGTCGTCCAACTCCAGAGCAAGGCGCAGGGCGCCAGGGAAGTCCGCTGGCGGCTCTACCGACAGGACCGCCAGGTATTTCAGCAGGTCGCCGTCTGGCATCTCCCGGATCGTCCGCGCCAGTTCGTTGGCGCTCTCCACGCTGACACAGTCCATAGGGAGGAGGCCGGCCAGAGGCTCCATCTCACACCTGGTCTGGTAGATGGCAGCCTGGGCAAAGTCCTCGATCCCAAGGCTCCGCTTTGTCATATCCAGCTGGAGCTCCTCCGCTGGGAGATCCAGGCGGTATCTGATCTGGCCGTGGAGCAGATAAAGCTCAAAAATGGGTTTACTCTCCTGCACT
>NZ_JAWHPN010000076.1:0-698 GCF_032584215.1 Collinsella aerofaciens
CCACAGCAGGGCCAGGGCAGACCGCCCGCGCAGCCCCAGGGCCAGTACCAGGCGCCCCCGCAGGGCGCCCAGCAGCGCCCACAACAGGGTCAGGGCAGACCACCCGCGCAGCCCCAGGGCCGGTATCAGGCACCCCCACAGGGCGCTCAGCAATACCCACAGCAGGGCCAGGGCAGACCGCCCGCACAGCCCCAGGGCCAGTATCAGACGCCCCCGCAGGGCGCCCAGCAACGCCCGCAGCAGGGCCAGGGCAGCCGGCCGATTCCTAGAGGCTGCCTTCTGGTCACTGGGGCACGGCTGAAAAACACCATCAACGGCGGGCAGCGTCTCAGTCTCCAGCTGGCGGACGAGAACAATTCTGTGTTCCAGGCATATCTTCGGGAGCTGGATACCAGAATTGCACCGGGCGTTTTGCTCTCCGATGCGCAGATCACTACGCAGAACAAGGGCGGTGTAGTCCTCTATATACTGGAATCGTATCAAATTGTGGGCTCACCGGAAGAAAACGCAGCATAAGGAGTTTTGCATTATGGTAAAACCGATCAAGCAGTTTGAGATCTCATCCCTGAAGGTATCGGGCTTCAAGTGCTTTGCGGAAGAACGCAGCTTTTCGTTTGGTCCCATGAACGCAATTTTCGGCCACAATGCCCAGGGGAAAAGCACCATTGCGGACGCGATTTCCTACGCCATCACCGGAG
>NZ_JAWHPN010000077.1:0-697 GCF_032584215.1 Collinsella aerofaciens
TAGTTGATGTCCCTGGAACTGCTGGGCGAAGTTTATTTTTTACAGCCGCTACAGCGTTAGATCCTCCAAGCCCAGCATATATACATTGTGAAGCGAAATTTTGACAGTCTCCCTGGCCTTCATATTGTCCATATTCATGGAAGACCTCTTCGTTCCTCCAGTTAAATCCGTTTATAACCCCTTCTCCCCAGTATGTCTTTGCATATTGAATTGCAGCATTTTTATCGTAACCAACTGCTCTATGAACCGTATAATTTGCAGCAGGGGCTGTTGCTTCTTCGTTTGTTACTACTGGTGTTTGGTAGGTTTCTTCCATCACCCTCTCCCACTCAGCCTTATCTTCTTCTGTCATCTCTATTAGATCTACTTCTATTGGTTCATCAACTTCAAATGGAATTTCATCGACACCATATCCAACTTCTGTAGTACCTTCATCATCAGAAGCTGGTTCATATTCAGGGGCTTCTGATACTTGTGCTATTGCACTCTTAAGGTCAATACCACTTTCGATTTCCTCTGGAGTAAAAATACAATCCGAGGTCATCTTCACAACAACCCAGTTCCCTTCAACATTAGCCAATTCAAGCCAATATGTGTTGATGAGTTCTGTAAGCTCTTCAAACCCCGGGATATGCGTATAATGGAAACTAATATGCTCCTTTGCTGTAAGGGTAGCATACTCTCCGTCTATCTGTAT
>NZ_JAWHPN010000078.1:0-679 GCF_032584215.1 Collinsella aerofaciens
GCACATTGCCGTCAAAGGTCTCCACCTTCACCGTCCGGTTGAAGGCGTCGTAGCTGTACCTTGCCTTGTCGTCTTGGAGCAGGTTGCCCGCATTGTCGTACTGGAAGGGGGTGGTCACGCCGCCCCGGGTCAGGGCCATCAGGCGGTTGCGGGGGTCGTACTGGTACAATTCCTCCTCGCCGCCCACCAGACGCCGGGCGCGGTTGCCCGCCTTGTCGTAGAACAGCTCCTCGGAATAGGCCGGGTAGTCCACCCGCTGGAGCTGATTGAGGGCGTCGTACTGGTACAGGGTCGTCCCGTCCAGGGCCTGTTTTCGGATTCGGTTGCCGTTTCCATCATAGGCATAGCTGGTCTGGGAGAGCAGGACATCCCCCGAGCGGACGGTGAGGCCCGTCAGGTTTTTGTCCAGGTCGTAGGCGTATTCCTGCCGGATGGGGCCGTGGGCCACGGCCCTGGGCGTGCCGTCCGGGTTGTAGGTGTAGACCGCCAGCTCCTGCCCGTCATCGGTGAGGCGCAGAAGCTGTCCCATGGGGTCATAGTCGAAGCCGGTCAGCTTGCCCGTTACGTCGACCTGCCGTACCTTGTTGCCATTCCGGTCATACTCCAGGGCCAGAAGGGTCCGCCCGCTGGCGCTCTTGCGGGTCACGCGGCCCATCTCGTCATACTCATAGGCGTACCG
>NZ_JAWHPN010000079.1:0-676 GCF_032584215.1 Collinsella aerofaciens
GTCTCCCGAAAGCCGGTCTCTCCCTTGCAGACGGTCTTGTAATCGGCGTCCGCCTCGCAGGTGCCGTTGGCGTAGCCGCTCTCGGCGTCGATGACGCCGGGGATGGACTGCATCAGCTGTTCCATGCCCCAGAAGCAGCCGCCCGCCAGATATATGACATTTTCCGTGGTATTCATATACATGCTTCCTTCACCGGACATATCAGAGGGCTGTCCGGTCATTTCCTTCTCGTCCGTTTTCTGCGGCATATTTTTCTGCCCGGCAGTGCAGCCGCTCAGCAGCAGTACCGCGGTGAGCAGAAGCAGCAATACTCTCCGATACATGGTGTATCCCTCCTTTCTGAGAAGATAAATTCGTTTGTCAGCCCATATCGGCGGCAAGCGCCTGATCAATGAGCTTTTGCAGCGTCTCCGCCTGCTTCTTTTCCGTGATGGCGCCTACGATGGGCTCGCCCACGATATTGCCGCTGCGGTCGACCACATAGGTGGTGGGATAGGCGAAGATGTTGGTGGTAAACTTTCCTGCCTCGCCATCGGAGTCAAAATACACATTCTGATAAGTGGCGCCCTTCTTGGCAAGCACAACCTTAGCCTCGGAAATTGCTGTTTCATCGCCATCCAATGTGAAGGTGTTGACACCGATGAGGGAGCCGCCCTTCTCCGCCAGTTTCTTGTTC
>NZ_JAWHPN010000080.1:0-660 GCF_032584215.1 Collinsella aerofaciens
CTTCTATGAACAAGAGAGTCGGCCTGACAATATCCATTCCTTGGTCTTCGGTGAATACACACTCGACTACATCAAGGACATCAAACCTACGCCTGATACCCCTAATTTGGTATATTCCTCCTCAGAAAAGGTGTTGCCGCTGTCTGACGGCACCTACACCCCAATCGGGCCGGAACTGCCCAGTATTGCTGGCCTGCATGAGGGTACAATTTTGGTGCGCTTTACGCCCACAAGCACCGACAGCATCTACTCATTGATTGGGGTCAGCAATGGTCAGACGGGGAACCAGAACTCCTATTTCCACCTCTACTACTCCAACGCGAGGCTCGGATTTGAGATCCGCAGGCAGGAGGGAGGAGACTTTGAAAAAAACTCGGCTCCTGTGACGATTGAAGCCGGAAAGGAGTATTGTGCCGCCTTTACGGCTGACCCGGACTACGGCTACCAACTCTTCCTCAACGGGGAGATGGTTCTGGACCTGCCGCTGTCAGAACTGACGGCCTCCTCTGGCTATGGCTTCATGGCTGATATTCCCGGTATTGACAGCGGATACCTTGGCATGACGCGCAGGCAGGCTTCCTCCGGGCAGCCAGCAGCCTTTGAATATCCGTTCACAGGAACCATTCATAATGTCCAAATATTTGACGGCGTGTTCTCTGC
>NZ_JAWHPN010000081.1:0-635 GCF_032584215.1 Collinsella aerofaciens
ATATTGCACCAGCATCAATTTCGCTTGGACTGCTTCCCCAACTGTCGTTATCCGGAGGATTTGCCAATTCCAAATCTATCTTTGCAAGATATTCCGTATCCGATAGCTTGACAGATGTCAGCCCGGGAAAGAGCGCCGTATTCGCCTCTGTTGCGTAGCAAGTTCCGTTCTTGAACGCTAAGTCAATCGAAATATAGTCCGATGTCAGAATACCATCCGGCAGCTCGATGTTCGTGCCTTCTGGAACGGCATAAATCGTAGCTGCTTTGGCAAAGAAATAGTCGCGTAGATAAGACTGTGCCGAACCAAAATAATCCTCGTTAATGGGTTCGCCATTGATAAATACCGATACGGAATCCATGTTGATTTTTTCCAGTTCTGAGCGCGAAATGGTGTAAAGAATAGGCTTTGAGAGGGTGTAGGTGCCGTTTGCATCTGTAATCGTAGTGTCACCCGCTTTGTTTGCGGCAAATGCGGGAACAGTCAGACTGAAATTAAGCGCTAATGTGAGTGCAAGGGATAGCAGTTTTTTCATGTGGGTCACTCCTGTCTTTTAATTTGTCCTCTCATCATACCATAAATATGTGGGAAAATCAACGATATATCGTTAGCTGTTTAAGCGGATAACCTTATAG
>NZ_JAWHPN010000082.1:0-622 GCF_032584215.1 Collinsella aerofaciens
TGCCTGCTCCTTTCTCGTATGCTCTTTTACCACGAGCTTCAATTTTCGTTGCAGCCCTGTTTCCACATACTTCTCAAAGAAATGCACATGGTTGCAGTGCTTCATTTGGCCCAGCCGTGACAATAGGCCCTGTGCCAGTTTCGGCCTGATCTTCTGGTGTTTCCGCATGGCCCGGTAACATTCTGATAGTGACTTTTTCAGCCGCACCATGTTTCGCTTTCGCAGCAAGGAAAACTTATGGCCGAACCGGTATCCCAGCGCCGCCACCGTCCGCTTTGCCGTCGGATAGAGCTGCCACTTGTTGTTTAGCTTCAACCGGCGGCCTGCAAGCCAGTCCTCGATCATGCCCCGCAGCTTCCGCAGTTTCCTTTTGTTGCGCCCGAACAGTGTCAGGTTGTCCATGTACCGCATATAGTGGTCACACAGCCCGCTGTTCCGTATCATCTGGTCAAGCGGTTGCAGCACCGTGTTGGCAAACCACTGTGAGAAAAACGCGCCAATCAGGACGCCGTACTTCATCAGTCGCTCACACACATCCAGCATCCTCCGGTCTTTGACCAGCCTCCGCAGGCGGGCCATCACCGTTTCAATGGTCAGGCTGTCGTAAAAATGGTGGATATCC
>NZ_JAWHPN010000083.1:0-613 GCF_032584215.1 Collinsella aerofaciens
AGCATACACAGCAGCTCGTTCTCTGTGATGTCACCGACCATCTCCGCAAGAACTTTTACTGTATTGCTGTATTTGTCAGATCCCATCTTCTCCGGGCTAATGCTTCTAATCCGGTTGTATGCTGCTGCATACAGTTCATCAAAGTAGATGGTCATATAGAACATCTCTTTGGCTCGGGCATCATTTTTATCTGTCGCTTTTGCAACAACAGTTAAATCTACTCTTTTATCCCCAAATTTACCACTAGCATTATGTGAGGCAAGTCTTCTTTCCGGCTCAACAGTCATACCGACATAAACTACATCATTCTTGGGCGGTATATTTAGTACATAGACACAATAGCCGCGTTCCAGTTTCTGATTCGCCCTCGCCTCTACCTTGGCCTTTACTTCACATCTAATTTTTGTAAAATATTCTTTGTAATCTTCTGTTCCTGCATACGTTACGATGGCAGACCCATCTACAACCGTGACTAAGTAGTCGTAAGCGGAGTTTTTGATAGACTGAATATAGCTTTTCAGTTCATTTCTTTCGAGGGTGTTTGCGCCAACACCAAGTGCATCCAGTAGTTCTCCTTCTAATTCAGAAGTAGAGGGGACATAGGCCCCTATGG
>NZ_JAWHPN010000084.1:0-607 GCF_032584215.1 Collinsella aerofaciens
CACCTGCGTGGCCATGAATTTGCTACTGTGCTCCTCCGGTGTGTACTATATGGACACCATTGCGGACAGCTTACAGGGCGGCAGCACGGCGATCCTGAATGAGGACGGAGAGGCGAGCTTTGACCCGCGGCTCATAGCGCCCAACGAGGAGTTGACCATCGTCGTCGATGGGGTGCAGGGGCGCTTCCGCACCACCAACTGGTATATCACGGCGGCGGTAACGCTGCTCAGCGGCATCCTCGCCTATTTTGTCAGCGGACGCGCCCTCAAGCCCCTTCGCAGCTTTGCCTCGCAGGTGGAGCGGGTGCAGCTGAACAATCTTGCCGATATGAGGATCGATGAAGACGCCATTTCGGAGTTCCGGCAGCTGAGACGCTCGTTCAACCAGATGCTGGAGCGGCTGAATAACGCCTTTGCCGCCCAGCGGCAGTTCACCGGCAACGCCGCCCACGAGCTGCGCACGCCGCTGGCACTAATGCAGGCGCAGCTGGAGCTGTTTTCCTCAGAGCACCCTGACGTGCTACCGGAGACTGCGGAGTTTCTCACCCTCCTGCGCGAGCAGACTGAGAGGCTGACGCAGATGACCAAGACACTGTTGGAAATGAGC
>NZ_JAWHPN010000085.1:0-580 GCF_032584215.1 Collinsella aerofaciens
GCATAGTAGGTTATGTAGCTGGAGGCGATGGGCATGGGGGCGATCCCCTCCATCAGTGTCCGGGGGGTGGGAGCCGGCGTGGCCGCGGGCAGCGGCTCGGACGAAGAAGACGGAACGGAATCTGACCGGCTGATGGTACATCCGATAAAAAATGCGGCAATAAAAGCACACATAGGTAGGATGCACCAAAGGCGGTTCAAGCGACAGTGAAGTTTCATAGTAGCCTCCTGTTTCTAGTTTATTTTTCACGGGCAACAATTTCTTTCATATTACGTAGGCGCTTACAAGACATCAAAATCTGTTTATTTTAACGGAGGAAAAGAAATGTATACCTATCATAAAGCTACAGAGAATGGTATGACGTTACACATTATTGAGACGGATGCCAGCAATATTAGGCCCGTTCAGCTGCTCAAGACGTCTAATTTAAAGGGTTCCAATGAGTATGGAATCAATGGCGGGTGGTACACCAGTACGAAACCCGATGATAATAATTGCAATATTCTAAACATTGCAGTTAGTGGCGGCCGTCCTGTTGGCGGAGGAGTGAACAATAAAAATGAACCCCGTGACGGAAGCG
>NZ_JAWHPN010000086.1:0-578 GCF_032584215.1 Collinsella aerofaciens
GTCTGATCCTCCTCGGCCTCCAGGGATCGTTCCTTCTCCAGCTTTGTAGCGCGGAGCTGTTCCGCCAGCTCGTTTTGGCGTGATATAAAAATATCAGGATCAACCAGGCCCTGCTGCTTGAGCTGGGCCAACAGTTGATCCTGACGGGTGATGTCTGCAATTTTCTGGTTAAGTGCCACGATGTCCAGGCTCCAGAGCAGCTTGCCCTTCCGGGCGCTCTGGAGGTCTGTGAGCAGTTGGGTGAGAATGGATATCCCCTGATGGCGGAGCTTGTGGTACAGATGGAGGAACGCCTGCTCGATTTCCGTATTGAGAATCTGCGTTACTGTACAGGACTTGGCATCATTGGCGTGTGACCGGCAAATCCAGAATAGTTTTTCGTGAGATACTTTCTTTCTGAATGAAAGCCCGCATTTCTCACAAAATATCTTTTTGTCGAATGGCGACCTCTCTTGCACCTGTTTTCTCATCGCTCGGCATTTTATGAGCGTCTGTACTGCATTGTATTCTTCTTTTGAGATAATCGCAGGATGTGTATTGGGAGCATAATACATTTCTTGCTCTCCATGGTTCCTGCG
>NZ_JAWHPN010000087.1:0-569 GCF_032584215.1 Collinsella aerofaciens
TCACGGCTACCGGGCTGAGTATGCAACGGCCATTTACAAGGCCCACGCCAGGGCAATCCAGGACATCCCCTACGACCGGATAAACCGTGGGACGGGACGCCGATATCAGAGCCAGGTTTACACCTGCAGGAAGGACGAGGCCGGGCGGAAGCTGGACAAGGCGGCCATGCTGGTATGCAGTAAGGCCCTGGGACATAACCGGATCAGCGTGGTGGCCGACAACTATATCCGAGGGCTATAAAGGGGGATACCATGGTCGAGTTTGCTAAAAGCAGAGGCTTTTTGGGATACGGGGTTTTGCCTGGAGGTCGAAATGACAAAGATAGCAGCCACGCGGTGCTCCCTCTGGCGGAATACGACGAGCTGCTTCGCCGGATTGCCGTGGCAGAGCGTGATAAGCATGAGGCGATCGAGCAGGCAAAGAGGACGATAGGAAGAGAACGGGCGGCCGCCGAGCAGCGGGTCAGGGAGGCCGAGGAGGCCGCGCAGGAACAGGTGACGGCCATGGAGGAGAAGCTGACCAGGGCTGAAAAAGAGGTCAATTACCAGAAGGGCCTTAACGCTAATCT
>NZ_JAWHPN010000088.1:0-560 GCF_032584215.1 Collinsella aerofaciens
GAGCCGGACATCGCCGCGCGGGCGGCCCTCTCCGCGTCCGCCTCGTCGCACTTTCCCTGCCCCGGGCGCCTCCTCTGCGTCCCCGCCGGGGAGAGCGCCTCGCGCACGGGCATCCCCAGCGACGCGAGGTGCCTGGTGAGGCCCGCCCCGTAGGACGACGTCCCCTCCATCGCGACGCAGGCCGGCTCCCCGGCCGCCGCGATCGCCCCGGCGAGCGCCTCGTAGCCCGCCGCGTCGGCGGGGAACCGGCGGGACAGGACCTTGCGGCCCCTCCAGTCCAGGACGCACAGCCAGTGCGAGTCGGCGTGGGTGTCGACCCCGCAGAAGACCGGCCCGCGGGCGCCGGGTGTCGATTCGTTTTGCATGCCTCGCTCCGTTCTTTCCGTGCTCGCCTGGACCGGGCAGACGGCACACTGACGGGGCGCGATAGAATGCGGTTGTTCGGGTCCGCGGTATCGCTCCATGCTCCTATTAGGTCATGCGGCGGTCTCGGCTCGCCGCGGCCCGCGCGGGACATGTCAGGAAACGAGGGCAGCCCTGTGGGCGCCAGCGGAATGTGG
>NZ_JAWHPN010000089.1:0-556 GCF_032584215.1 Collinsella aerofaciens
GGCGTCGGCCGCGTCCGAGGTGTATCCCGCACCGGATTTCCTCCGCGCTGATACCCGGGGCCACATCGGCCCCCATGGAACTCCCCTGCTGCTCGGTCAGCACCTCAATTTCCGCTTCCAGCGCCTTTGCGCGCTCCTTGAAGCACTCCAGTTCCACCATTTCTTCCGAGGAGAGGCGCCCCGTCTCCAGATCCAGCTCTATATTTTGGATCTCCTCTCGGATCTCCGAGATTTTCTGCTGGCGGCGCTCATTTTCCGCCCTGACAGCATCGACCGCCTGCTGGCGGCGGAGCTCTATATCGGCAAGCTCCAGATTGCACATGGCGATGTCCTGGGCCCGGAAGGCTTCAAATACCTCTCTGGCCTTTTCGTCCAGTCCGTGCAGCTCGTCAAGCTGCCCGGAAAGCTCTTTCCCCTGTGCGCAGATCCGGCGGATCGTCGCCTCGAACTCATCCTTTAGGGCGGGAAGCGTTTCCTGTGTTACCGTCTGGTAGCACATCGGGCACCGGATACCCGGCTGCAGGCCGGCCAGAATGTGCCGGTGGCGGGCCAGCTC
>NZ_JAWHPN010000090.1:0-537 GCF_032584215.1 Collinsella aerofaciens
ATATATAACTTCATGTTTTCCTATGCTACTCTATACGAAAATGGCGTAAAAATGGCGTAGAGAAAACTTACACGAGGGATATAGGTACGCCGCTGCTACAAATCAGTTTTCCAACAGGTGTGGGACGCTAACAACTCCCACGCCTGTTTTTTTGTTGTCCTTCGGGGCAAATATCGGGGATATTATCGCTTGTGCGCCGTTTATTTTTCTCTGCCATATTACCACCCTACATTTCACTTATCTGCCCCTTGTGCGTTACAATCTGCAAATACCCGCCTTTATTTAAGCAAGGGGCAAGCCCATAATGAGCTTGCCCCACTGTCATTCGGAAGTTCAGACGGTGAACAATCCGTTCACCGATTTATTCCTCGCTTTCATTATCGCTGGCGGCATTTCTATAATCCTCCTGCACACCCTCGGAGAGGTCAAAACACATCGTTTTTGCGTCTGCGACCCAAAAGCCACGCACACGATAGCGTTTATCGCTTTGCCAAACGCCCTCCATAGCGGCACGAATGGGGTCAACCAGATTCTTGT
>NZ_JAWHPN010000091.1:0-468 GCF_032584215.1 Collinsella aerofaciens
TCCCAACCGGGTGCCGCGGCTTTGTCATGCCGTCCGAAAGGAGGAATGAACACAATGGCTGTCTTTCGTGTGGAGCGTACCCGTGACTTCACCGTCATGAGCAACCACCATCTGCGGGACAAGCGGCTGACCCTGAAGGCCAAGGGGCTGCTGTCCATGATGCTGTCCCTGCCGGAGGACTGGAACTACAGCACCCTGGGCCTGGCCGCCATCTGCCGGGAGGGCGTGGACGCCATCCGGGGTGCCCTGCGGGAGCTGGAGAAGGAGGGCTACGTGATCCGCCGTCAGCTCCGGGGGCCCGGCGGGCAGATCCAGGACATCGAGTATCTGATCTATGAGCAGCCGCCTGGTACGGGTTCACCAGGTACGGGAAATCCAGGTACGGTGAGACCATGTCCGGAGAAGTCGGCAGAATCTAATATGGATCGATCAAGTAGAGCGTGATCCATCTGTCTCTTCTACACGTCT
>NZ_JAWHPN010000092.1:0-534 GCF_032584215.1 Collinsella aerofaciens
CCATGAGAACGGCAAAAAGCCGTATCGGAGACAGGCTTGTGACCGAGAAAGACGGCACAGCATGGGTCTGCTATCTCCGAGACTGACAGCAGGAACACGGCAAGCGTGGCAAAGACGGCAAGGTTTTTATAGATACCTTAGTGTTGCCGCCTTGCCTTGTTCCCTCATACCGACACCGCCCGATGATGAACAGTCACCGGGCATTTTTCATTTACAGGAGGATTTTGAATGAACAACAATACCGCAACCAACACCGCCACTTGCCCGACTGTCAGAAAGCAGATTGGCAAGACCACCTATATCGTCCGTGTCCATTTCAGCGAGACCGCAAAAGAGACGATGGAGGACAAAATCAAGCGTCTGCTGCGTGAGGAAGTCCGCAAAATGTAACTTCTTTTTGAATTTGATGAAAAAGTCCTTGACTTTTCGTCTCTGGAAAGACAGCCAAGAGCATTTTATTGAGCGCCGCTGTCCGGCTTTCCGCTTTCATCCTGCCTCAGATCACCCGCATCACTTCGCGGGACGATATGGAGC
>NZ_JAWHPN010000093.1:0-531 GCF_032584215.1 Collinsella aerofaciens
GAATTGAATTGGCCCTTGGAGAAGAAGGCTGTCCAGACATATGGTACCCACAATTCCACCTCCACTATTATTCTGCAACATACTGAATCCATTTTACGATGCCCGGGCCACTGTTTGATAAAAAACCACTTTGAAAAATCTGCTCAACTGTAAACTCATCAGCAAAGCCATCCCATGGATCAAAGAGTTTAAGTCCTTTTTCTGTTCTGCTCAGTACCACTGAATGATAAGACCCATTTAATTTCTGATAGTTCCCAATGACACAACCGGAGCAATCCAAGAGATCAAAAAGAGATTGTCCATAAATCTGATAAAGGGAATGTTTATCATCATATTTTCCGAGCGTCCTTATCACAGGTGTTTCACTGTCTGGATCACCGGCGATTACATATTTAAGTGCTCGCTCCTTGCCAACGTCTCCCTCTGGTTTGTCACCAGATGGATTAAAAATTGGACTCCTTGCTGCTTTTACAATGTCATATTGCCAAGCATCTGCAAAAATATGTTCGCAAGACTTCCTAACGTAATCCC
>NZ_JAWHPN010000094.1:0-526 GCF_032584215.1 Collinsella aerofaciens
GAGGGACGGCCCCGTCAAGCCGTGACCGGAATCGGTGAAAATACGTTAGCGCAACCGGTGAAACCGCCTTTGCGCGAACGGCGCGCCTGTTTAGCGAAACTGGTGAAAAATAGATTGACGCTAACAAGCGCCGCGTCGCGCGCCGCCGCCCACAGGTCCGCCAGCGCGCCGAGCGCGGCGCCCAGCGCGCCCTCGGCGCGCACGGAGGGGAGCTCCTCCATCAGCCTCGGCCCCGCCATCCCGCGGAACCTCGACCTGAGCCCCTCCGGCGCGGTGGTGAGCAGGGACCTCGCGGTGTTGATCGCCGAGGTCCGCGCCTTCACCGCCCCGGAGCGCGCCGCGAGCATGCAGCGCACCCCGTCGACCCACCCGTCCTGGCTCTTGGGGGTCCCGAGCTTCGAGCCGGACATCGCCGCGCGGGCGGCCCTCTCCGCGTCCGCCTCGTCGCACTTTCCCTGCCCCGGGCGCCTCCTCTGCGTCCCCGCCGGGGAGAGCGCCTCGCGCACGGGCATCCCCAGCGACGCGA
>NZ_JAWHPN010000095.1:0-524 GCF_032584215.1 Collinsella aerofaciens
CTGCTGGCGATGTACGGGTGCGGGCCCGTGAGCGCGGCCAAGCTCGCGGTCGCGGCCGGGGACAACCCGGGCAGGCTGCGCTCCGAGGCGTCGTTCGCGGCGATATGCGGGGCCTGCCCCATCCCCGCCTCGAGCGGCAAGACCGTGAGGCACAGGCTCAACAGGGGCGGCGACCGGCAGGCGAACAGCGCGCTGCACGAGATCGCGAGGCAGAGGGTCATGCGCGACCCCGAGACCGCCGAGTACGCCGAGAGGGCGAGGGCGCGGGGAAAGAGCGACAGGGAGGTCATGAGGTGCCTCAAGCGCTACGTGGCCAGGGAGGCGTACCGGGCGCTGATGCGCCCGCACGAGATCAGGAGGCCCGGGGACGCCTCGGAGCTCGTGGCGGCCAGGCGCGCGGCGAAGGTCAGCCAGGTGAGGGCGGCGTCCATACTGGGCACCAGCGAGAAGTACATCTCGATGCTGGAGAGGGGCCAAAGGGAGCTCAAGCCCATAAGGAGGGCCTACGAGGCATGGGTCGAGGC
>NZ_JAWHPN010000096.1:0-522 GCF_032584215.1 Collinsella aerofaciens
CCCGGGCATGCCTGAGCTCGCGGACGAACCTCTGCACGGTGGAGTACGAGCCGGCGTAGCCGCGCTCGGCGACGAGCCTGTCGTAGATCCGCCTGGCGGTGTGGCGCTGCTTCCTCGGGGCCCCGAGGTCGGCCTCGAGAACGCCGATGACCCATTCCTCGTTGCCCTCGAGTGCGGGCCTGCCTCTCCTCTGGGGCATCGGCGCGGCGGGCGACATGTCCTCCATGTCGGCGTACTTCGCCACGGTGTTCCGGCTCACGTGGAGCACTCGGGCGATTTCGGACCTCGAGCGCCCGGCGGCATCCATCGACCGTATATCATTCACTGTGTCCAGGGGCACGGTCATCTCCTCCATCCTTCCCGGGCGGGCTCGCCAAAGTAACCGCCCGGGGAAACCATACGGCGAGGGCCGCGCCCCCGGTCCCCGGGGCGCGGCCCTCTTGCTTAAACTGCTCAATTTTTCGTGCTCACGGTGCTTATTTCCCGGTGATCACTCGGACCACTTCTTAGTGAACATCAACA
>NZ_JAWHPN010000097.1:0-516 GCF_032584215.1 Collinsella aerofaciens
GTTCCATAGAGATAACCGACAAAGTCCGCCAGGAAGGGCTCAGGATCGGTGGTATCCCCCGGCACCAGCTCGACCTCATCACCAGTCCATTCATCCCCTTCCGCCATCTTGTAGAGCGCCAGACTGACAGGTTGGGATTGTTCCAGGGTATAACCAACCTTAACCAGAGCGTTGTTACTCAGGTTTATGCCGCGATAGAAATAGTTGGTCATTTCCCCGTTGCTGTAAAGAGATATTTCCTCAGCATTGAGGACATTTTCCATGGTCATGTTCTTGAGCTCTGCAACTGTGGGAGCATAGTCGGGGTCTGCCGCAAAAGCAGCCATCGGCAACATCCCCAGAAGGAGCGCCAGGGTCAGGGTTGAAGCAACAACGCGTGAGAACCGTTTTCGTGCCTTCATATGTATACTCCTCTCATATCGTTCTGATAGCCCGACTTCCTTGGGACACCAGAAACTAGCCCCCTTTCCTTTTCTGAATATTGAAAATAAGTTTCCCAAAGAAGTCCTTCTATAT
>NZ_JAWHPN010000098.1:0-515 GCF_032584215.1 Collinsella aerofaciens
CATCGTAGTATTCCACCTCCTCCAAGTGGGAGCTGAACCGCTTTGCCGCTGCAAGCCGCCGTTCGATCTCCCGGAGCGACATCGCTTCAAATTCCTCCCGTTCCTCCACCGTGACGATGTTCACCCGCAGCCGGAACCTCCCGTGCGTCCCGCCGTACTCAAACCATTCCTCCAGGGTTGAACCCGGATAGATAGCGTCCGCCTGCGCCCGGACTGCGCCCACTGTGCCCATCGTCCGCCGGATGGTCAATGCCGTTTTAACGATGCGCCGTTTCCGGTCGATGTCGTACCCAGTGTCATACCAGTCGATTTTCCAGTTGACTGCCAGGGCGTCAAGCACCGGCTCCGCCACGCTGTCGATGGCGGTATAGATTTGGCTTCCGTCGATATAGTCCATGGTCTTTTTGTGCAGCACGGCAGCGGCCATGGACAGTGCCTTGACCCACGGCTGTTCCCGCCCGATACGCGGCAGGCCGTCTGTGATCTGCGCATCTCTCAGGCTTTTAATCATCCTC
>NZ_JAWHPN010000099.1:0-514 GCF_032584215.1 Collinsella aerofaciens
GCCATCCCCGATAGAGGACAGCCCTTCGCTTTCAAATCGCACCGGGACAGGTGGAGTCAAGGCGTTCAGAGTACGCAAATTGTTCAAAATATCAACCGTATTTCTACCAAAGCGATTTATGCCCTTTGTCAAAATTAGGTCAATCTTGCCTGCTTTTGCGTCATCAATCATGTCCTTAAATCCCTGCCGCTTGTTCGTGGAAGTGCCGCTTACGCCGTAATCTTGATAGATTTTTACTAACTCCCAATCGGGATTGCTCTCAATTTTGGATTTGAAATAGACAATTTGCATCTCAAAACTGCCTACTTGCTGTTCTTCCTGTGTGCTGACACGGACATAAGCTGCAACACGCATTTTTCGGGGAGTCTGCCCTTGCGCTTGTACGGCTGGGGGTGGCGGTATTATAATTACACCGCCGCTTTCCCGATTCTTGCGGATTCCGTCATGTATGCGCTCCTTGCGTTCCTCCCGATTATCGGCGCGAGTCTTTTTTCGGCGGGACTGCGCTATCTCT
>NZ_JAWHPN010000100.1:0-512 GCF_032584215.1 Collinsella aerofaciens
TACCTACATTTTCTGCACACCGGGGGAACGCCGGGAGTTGTTCGACGCGGTGGACCAAAAGACCGCCGTTCCCATGATCCCGGAGTACCAGGATTATGTCCTCACGGAACTGCAAAAGAGGAATATCCTGCGGCCACTTCAGGTCAAGTCCCTGTCCCGTAAGCTGGAGGCGTGGCTTCTGCGCTGTGAGGAGAAGGACAAAAACATCGTCGCGGTCATGGAGGATGGACTCAAAAGCGGAGCGATCTCCATTCCGGGTGCGACCGTCGGCCTAAACCCGCTGGACGAAATCAACTCTATCACGGAATACCTCAATACCTTCGGCGTTACCGTGGCGGAGCGGATCAAGAAGCTGTTCGTACCGCTCTTTGACCCTGCAACGGAATCTCTGTCCCCGGAAGTGCTGGCAATCAACCAGTACATTGAGGATCACGCCGGCTATCCCCTCTACGACGCCCAGCTTGCGGTGGCAGAGGCCATCAAGCGCCAGCTGGAGCGGAGCAAGGTGGGGC
>NZ_JAWHPN010000101.1:0-510 GCF_032584215.1 Collinsella aerofaciens
TGGTATGCTGACGCGGTGGCAACGCTGACCTCCCTGGGAATCATCACCGGCCTGCCTGATGGTACATTCCGTCCAGA
Organism: Collinsella aerofaciens; assembly: GCF_032584215.1. Taxonomy (GTDB): domain Bacteria; phylum Actinomycetota; class Coriobacteriia; order Coriobacteriales; family Coriobacteriaceae; genus Collinsella. The sequence continues at coordinate 78 of NZ_JAWHPN010000101.1, forward strand.
AGGGAAGATTACCCGCGCTGAGTTTGCGGCCATAGCGGCCCGGTTTGACAGTTCTAATGTCGAGCCTGCGGACATCTTTGATGATGTATCCGGGCATTGGGCGGAACCGTATATTACCAAGGCCGCAGCCCTGGGATGGGTACAAGGCGATGGCAGCGGTGCCTACCGGCCTGATGATCCCATGACCCGAGCGGAGACTGTGACCCTGGTTAATAACGTGTTTGAGCGTAACACGGAGCCCGATGGGATGCTGCCTGATATGATTACTTTCCCGGACTGTGAAGAGGGTAAATGGTACTATAACGATATCCAGGAGGCGGCCAACGGGCATGCCTATGAGCTGGAGGATGATAGCGACACCACCGAGGAATGGACTGAGCTGATGAACTGATGGTAACTGAAATACAAGAAGAGGCAATCCAGATCACGGTAC
>NZ_JAWHPN010000102.1:0-509 GCF_032584215.1 Collinsella aerofaciens
GTCCCGCTCAGACCGCGCCGCCCAGTTTGCCCCTTTTGCGGCTTTGAGCGGCCATGGCACCGCAATCGCAGAAACTGCCCGGTTGACAGAGCGGCGCATAGAGCTGGATGAGGATGTGAAAGCGGCTCTGGACTTCAAACAGCAGATGCTGATGGATCGGATCGATGAACATCCAGATGTGTCGGTGACGTGGTTCCAGCCTGACGGGAAAAAGGATGGCGGGCGCTATGTTACAACGACCGGACGATTGAAGCGGATCGATGAGGTTGAGCGTGTTCTGGTCATGGAGGACAAAACAACGGTTCCCCTGGACGATGTCATCAGCATCGACGAGCATCGCAGTCCTGACTTCACCTCTGACCTTTAAGCGTCTCCACGCCGCAGATAAGGGACGAAGCTGAGAAACAGACCAATAGGAAAAACGGCCCCGGTGTGATCGGTCACAAACGATCACACCGGGGCTGGTTTTCTGCCCGATTCAAAAAGGGCGTCAAGTAACTGTATGTAAA
>NZ_JAWHPN010000103.1:0-507 GCF_032584215.1 Collinsella aerofaciens
GGACAACCGCTGGAAAGTGGTGGCGGTGGCCAATTGATTCCCGAATCATAAAATAGACGCTGATTTCTCCCTTTTCACGAACGCTTTCCGCTCGACTTTCAAAACCTTTTCTGATATGTTGGGCTTGCAAAGGCAAAGTCTAATAACATCGAGGAGGAAAACGGTATGAGCAGAAGAAAGAACGTGCTGATGGTGACCACAGGCATCCTGATCGGGATCCTGATGGCCGGCACCGCAGCCCATGCGGCAGAGGCGCCTCCCATCCGGGTGAGCAGCTACAAGGGCGCTGTACTGGAAGTGGGGGAACGGAGCGGCCTTGTAATCGGCCCCAGCGGGGCGGCGTACACGGTGACCTCCAGCGACCCGGACACGGTGGCGGTGGAACAGGTGATGAGCTGCTGGGTGGCCGTTGCCAAGTCCGAGGGGAGCGTGGAGATCACCGCCTCCAACCAGGCCGGGGAAACCGGCGCCCTGACGCTGACCGTGGGGCCAGACGCACCGCAGGCC
>NZ_JAWHPN010000104.1:0-503 GCF_032584215.1 Collinsella aerofaciens
AGCAGCAACCCCTCTACTCAGGCAATGGTGACCGCATGTGACAAAATGCTTGATTTTTCTGGTGAGATGTGCTTATAATTGAACTCAAAATAACACATTACAGCTTTCAACAGAGGGGCAGCTGTAGTTGAACCAGTCTGCCTGTTTGCAGAAAAGAAAGGCGGTTATCACACCATGAATGATTTCTCTGCTTTGGGAGAAAACCTGAAAGCAATTCGGGATAAGCGAGGGCTGAACCTAAATGATGTATCAGAGCTGACCGGAATCAGCAAGGCTATGCTTAGCAAGATTGAGCGCGGCGAATCCGTTCCTACAATCACAACTGTATGGAAAATAGCCAATGGGCTGAAGATTACCCTCAATGCTCTGGCTGGAGATGGCGAGAACAATTATACAGTCAAGGATATTGCTACAATGACGCCCCTCATTGATGAGGGTGGCCTGTTTTCTCTGTATAATGTTTTTCCATTCTCTCCATTGGACGGCGTCCAGGTATTCTATGG
>NZ_JAWHPN010000105.1:0-503 GCF_032584215.1 Collinsella aerofaciens
GTCTGCACCTGTTCCCGCAGGAACGCAATCACATCGGTCAGTTGGTCCTTGCAAAGCAAGGTGACGGTAATCTTTTTATCGGGATAAATGTGGATTTTGTCAATCAGATTGACGACCACCGTGCGAGTGAGCTTGGCAAGATTTCGATATTGACGGAATTGAGCCAGCCACCCCGTCTGGTTGACAAGACCAGCTCGGACGGCATCCAGCTCTGTTTTCAAACCCGAAATATCATCTTCGATGAAAGAAATCCTTTCAGAAAAGTCCTGCTTCATGTGTAGAAACTCATCTTGGGTGATCAGCCCGTCTCGAAGATCCTCGTAAACGCTGGTTTTCAGCGTTCTATATTTGGCAATTTCAGCTTCCTGTGCAGAAATAGCCGCTTCCAGACGCATAATCTCCCGACGCCCCCAGCCCAATGCTTCAACCTGCCCCAGAGCCCGTTCTACACCCAAAATAAGTGTAACCTCAAATTGAAGTGAAGGAAGGACCGCCGTTTCCAG
>NZ_JAWHPN010000106.1:0-503 GCF_032584215.1 Collinsella aerofaciens
GTGGGGTATATATTATCAATACTTTTTTCCCCCATATTCGTCAAAGCGATTTTCTCGCCTATTTCCAGTGTCCCCTTGCCCCTCTTACTCGGCATATATTATAAATACTTTTTTCCCTATTTTTCGACTTTATGATAGCTCGGCTGGACAGGCCTTTTCAAGTCCTCCAGCCGAGCTATTTTCTTTTGTGCTGCAGGAGGAAGGTCAACGCACGCAGGGCCTCATTTCCTCCGGTACAGGCCCCAGGGGCCGGGTGTGGTAAAAAACTACCTCCCAATAGCCACTCCGGCCATTTAGATTTAACTTCCGCTTCATCATTATGTTTTCGTCTTTATTTTTCTCCCACCATTCGCTGTATTGAATCATGTCCTCAAACTCCAGGTCGCAGCTCACCCGAATCCCTACTTTACCAATCAGCCAGTCCCCGCCGGTCTTATCCCGAAGTAGTTCTCTCCTGATCTGCTTCCTGGCCTGCTCCTCGGTAAACTCCATTGAATAGGGAC
>NZ_JAWHPN010000107.1:0-502 GCF_032584215.1 Collinsella aerofaciens
GTCCGCCTGCGTGGATATTTCCTCTTCCCAGTCCGTAGTCCATATACTGCCTCAGTCTCTGCCGCAGGCCACGCTTTCCTTCCGCTTTTCCAATATACAGGATACTTTGGTCGGCACATCCCTCATATTTCTCCTGAAGCTTTTTCGCAGGATAGATTTTAGCCTTAGGGCGGTACTCCTGTTCCGAGAAACGGATTGCCATTCCCTCAGGCGCAAATACCCAATAGACTCCTGGCACCTCAGGGACAGAATGACAATCGTTACAACAGAGTTCTTGTAGTGTGACGGCGGGAACCGATGTGGGACAGAGCGCTTTGAGCCGACGAAACAGGCGTAACAGGACCCCTTCCGCGATGCTTTGACTGATCAGGGAACCCTCGCAAAAATGGTCTCTGCGGAAATGCCATGCGATACAGGCCAATACACACAAATAGGGCTGCATCTCCAGCCATCCCGGAGGGGCAATCGCGATATTCCGCTCCTCGAGGCCCCACTTTTGGAT
>NZ_JAWHPN010000108.1:0-500 GCF_032584215.1 Collinsella aerofaciens
GTGCTGAAAGAAAGGAGAGATTTCTAGTGAAGAAAAGAGTAATTGGTCTTACCCTGGTAGTTTGCCTTTTGTTCTCGACTACCGCTTTCGCTTCTTCGACATCCATTTCTCAGATGTCGCCGGACATGAACGCGGCCATAGAGGTTGCCACATCTTATCTGGAAGATGCGGCATACTCTCAGTATTTTTACGATGCTCAAGACTTGGTAGCGCACACTATAGAAGTAATTCCCGAAAATGAAAAGGCAGTCCTTTCCCAGAGTATCGCGGAATATCCTTCGTTTAGATCGGCCCAAGCTGTTGTACCATATGAAGATACCAGCATTAACACCGGGACACTCCAGGCTTTTGAGGAAAACTTGGAGTTGCATCGGGACAGTGTTGCCTACTATGGGCATCTTAACGAGCTAGAGAACACTACATATAAATACTTTACTCCCTCTTATGATGTAGTTGACGGTAATATTGACGGCGACTTCGCCACAGTTAATGTGTATGAA
>NZ_JAWHPN010000109.1:0-498 GCF_032584215.1 Collinsella aerofaciens
GTCTGCCATATCTCCGGCCTTTTCACACCCCGACTTGCCCGGTACAGATTAAAGCCGGGTGGATATAGGTGCAGACGCGCCCCTTTGCTAATTGCTTTCTTTCGACGCTTGCCTTGTGCGTCTGTTATTTTCGCCTCGGCTATCTGTCCTTTTGCATTTCCGACGCGGAGCGCTTCTGATAATTCCATATCGCCCAGATATGCGGTCAGGTACAAGCCAGGGTTGTCAATTCCTTGCAGGCTTCTGGTCTTGGTGAATCCATGCCCCCAAATTCGCGCCATATCTGCATTAGGAATGAAAGGCGCTTTTTCCGGGAACAGAAAGAGGCAATGTAAATGCCATGCGCCCCGCCCTTGCGGTTCTGCCGCCGTGATATATTCCGCAGGTCGGTATTCATGCTTTTTGAGGTAATACCGAAATCGCTGCCAGAAACGGCGGAAATCTTCGTAGACGCGCCTTTCATCCCGCATATTTTCTTTATATGTCAGCGTTACCCAC
>NZ_JAWHPN010000110.1:0-490 GCF_032584215.1 Collinsella aerofaciens
GCTATACCTTCAGCGGCCTGGCCAACGGAACCTATCAGATCAGCGTAAAGTACCGCTATGAGGGCCAGGAGTACACAGCCACCGGAAATGCGTTTGTGGTCTACAATGCGAACAAGGTCATTCCCGATGTAATTGTGACTGTACCTGCGCTGCCGGAACCTGGGCCGGAGCCCTGTGTGGTTACAGGAAGGGTAGAGGATCAAAACGGACTGCCTCTGGAGGGCATCTTGGTATTCCTCTACTCCGGGGATGAAATTAAGTATGTTATGACCTCTGACGTGAATGGTGAGCTGCGCCTGGAGGGTGTGGCGGATGGCAATTATCAGGTTGTCTACCATTACGCAGGGACTGTCATGGCTACAGCAGACATCAGCATTGATGGCCAGGAAAGCTACGAACTGGAGAAAGTTATTATTGATACAACAAAAAAAAACAAAAAAGAAAAAAAGGAGGGCACCGGACTTGATAAAGAGGGTAAGGCGGGAGAGGG
>NZ_JAWHPN010000111.1:0-490 GCF_032584215.1 Collinsella aerofaciens
TTGATCTGTAGACCTGCAGCATTCCAGCTTTAGCTTTTTATGGGTCAACTGATTGAATGTATTTGGTCTCTCATTGTGTTGTTTATGGTGGGCTGCCCAAAGACAGTAAATGGAAGCCATATACTGCGCCCTGGAAAACAACAGGCAATGCTGGGAATGGCATCCGCCAGTATTTGACCAACAATGGCCTTTTCTTCCACAGTACCAACGAAAAAGAAGCCTTTGCCGGAAGCATCATTAACTGGCTGAATAGTGATGGTACGAACGCCGGCCATGTCGGTCTTGTGGATCAGAATGATACCGCTACGATGACCTTCTGCGCTCATACTCGTTGCCGTAGAAGTTGTCCTTGGACTGGAGAGAAGGTTGATTTTTACATTCCCTATTGGGATTCCTATGAAGGTGACTGGACTAAGTGACGAATCCGCCAATTCGATGTATCATTTCGACATTTCTAATTGATAGTGGCAAGCAATGCCTGTGTTAATAC
>NZ_JAWHPN010000112.1:0-489 GCF_032584215.1 Collinsella aerofaciens
GTCCACCACCGATCTGTTTTGGAATGGAAGCAATCGAGCCACGATATTAGCGAGTGGACTCTATAAATTCAAGATAGAAGTGTTTTGCGGATATTATGAAACTATGACTTCTTTGCGATAGCCTACCGCTTTACAGACGAGTTTTATAAGTTCAACCTGTTCGCGGACCAGCACTTGATCGCGTTGTACGGGAACAGTCCGAGGCAGTAACCAGACGGTTGGATCGGGGACAGAGGAGGCGGTGGTATGAAGCGGGAGCGACTATGGGGAACACTGCGGCAGGTATGGCTCCGGGCCCGACCGTTCCTGGTCTCCGCCCTGGCGGTTGTGCTCATTGCCCTCCAGCAGATTTATTATCTGGATGACCCCGCTACCGTTGTTCTCAATATCATCCTGCTGGGTCTGAATCTGCTGCTGTTTGTGCCTCTGGTCCGAAACGCAGGAAAAGCCGCGGCGTATTCCGGAGATACTGTGGACAGAGTGCTGCAG
>NZ_JAWHPN010000113.1:0-487 GCF_032584215.1 Collinsella aerofaciens
GGCATTCATTTTCACGCCCATTTTTAGGTTCTAAACTTCACTCTCAGACGCTCCGTCTTCAAAGATTACCACAGAAGAAATATTCCTTGGTATGTGCTTTGAGCCGAAGTGATCTCTTAGTTTTCAAACCAGAAGGGAGCCTCTCCAAATTATGCGCCACTCGCAAGAACGCCCGTTCCGGCTGGGAATGGTATATATAGTCATGCTCATCCTTTATGCCCTGTTGGTGATTTCTTTCTACTTTTTAGCGGGGAAAGAACTGCATATCCGGGACTCCAGAGGAGATCTGGATTTGCCTGTAGCGGAAACCGCTGCTGGAGAACTGGCACAGGGCGTTGTGATTGAGCAGGTATTTCAAGCGGATATCCAACGGTTCCAAACGGTATCTGTCCAGTGGACTACATATATGCGTGCCAATGCAGGGATTGTGACGGTGGAGCTTTATGATCTGCGGAATCAATCTCTGTTGGCCAGTCAGACGTTGGAT
>NZ_JAWHPN010000114.1:0-481 GCF_032584215.1 Collinsella aerofaciens
GGGGAGGGGATATGCCAAGGTTTAATACTATAACCTACTTATGAGGAGTGATAATCACAATACGTTTATATTTATTGGGTCTAGGCATCTATGCTTATGTATAGAGAGGACTCAAATGTCTCTTAAGTCACCATACCAAGTGAAAGTTGTGTTTATTTGAAAGGACGGGTAACAAGTCATGAAAAAGCGAATTTTTAGTGTGCTGGTTTGTTTGGCAGTCCTGGTATCTACAACCATGTTTCAAGTCGGAGCGTCGTATCAACCGACTGACGCACGCCAAGCTGAAATAGACGCCCTTATCGCCAAGACAGACAGTCATGTTTTAGAAGCTGAATCCATAAATACCTCAGAAGTTCTTCCCTTTATTCAGGCATCCGCTGTATACGAGCAGGACGACGGCACGCAGACTCCGGTAGATGTAGATCTTCAAATTCAAAAACTTGGTACACTTACTAGAGCTGCCGGAGGTGGAACACTATAT
>NZ_JAWHPN010000115.1:0-481 GCF_032584215.1 Collinsella aerofaciens
GCGGATCACAGAGTACGCCAGCATGAGGGTATTTGCCAGAAAGACCAAAAAGCCCAGGATGGTGATGTACCGGATGGGCCTGGTGGAAGGGCTGGTAATACCTTCTAGCGCGAAGGAGAGCATCTTTTTCAGGGGATACTTGTTCTTCACGGCAAAGCGTTCTCCACGCTCATATTCCACGGTTCCAGTACGGTAACCGATCATGGGTACAATACCTCGAAGGAATAGGTTCACCTCATGAAACTGAGCCAGGCCCTCCAGAGCGCGCTTGGACATTAGCCGGTAATCGGCATGGTTGAATACCGTCTCTGCCCCAAGGAAGTTCATCAACTGGTAAAATGCTTCAACAGTAACTCGTTTAACAAAAAACATTTTGGACCACGGTTTACTTAAAAGTCCCTGGGCACTCTTTATCATTTGTACGCGGAAAGAATCTGGAGCATACAGCGTGGGGAAGCTGTTTGTTTCAATATCCCAGTTG
>NZ_JAWHPN010000116.1:0-474 GCF_032584215.1 Collinsella aerofaciens
TATGTACTCAGGATGCGTATTTCGGAGAGGCTGGAGAAAGGGGGATGAACAAAAGATACGCAGGCCGAGGCAGATCACATTGAAACAGGAGGTACTATGAGAGCACAGTTTATCACAGCGTCAGAGGTGGCGGAGATCATGGGCATCAGCCGCAGCAAGGCGTATCAGATCGTCCGAGAAATGAACAGGGAACTGAAATCCCAGGGCTATCTGACCGTAGCCGGAAAATGCCCCGCCCAGTATTTCAAGCAGAAGTTCTACGGCTTCCAGATTCCCGGAGGTGAGCGCAATGACGGAAAATGAGAAAACGACCGCCCTCATCCCATCTGTTGGCGCAGATGGAGGGCAGCCGCCTCACAATTCAACTAACCAGAGCATACCACATGAAACCTGCGAAAGCAATCCCCCGGAGGAAAATATTGAGGAAATGCGTGAGAGAATCCGACGCATGAACGATCCTCGTTATCTTCATAC
>NZ_JAWHPN010000117.1:0-473 GCF_032584215.1 Collinsella aerofaciens
GCCTGGACATTTTCTAAGACACAGGCACAGCGAGTGTATGATGTATGCATGCATATAGATGAGCTCAGAGAGATCTCTGAGCTGCTCTGTGTACTGTGTAGAAACGAAATGCCTGAAAGCGGGTGAAGAAAGTGAAATTAATTGATCTATCCACCGTGATATCTCCGGGTATGCCAAAGCCAAAGTCGGCGCCGCCCGTGCTGCTGCGCTATATCCTCGAACCGTCGGAGGAACAGGAAAAGGCGCAGGGCTTTACCAACAAGATGGAGGAGTATACCATTACAACCCACGTAGCCACCCACATCGACGCACCGGCCCACTTCTCCGCTCACGGAAAAAACATTGATGAATATGATGTGAGCGAGTTTTTCCTGGTACCCACCCAGATGCTGAACATCCGCCGGGGTAAATTTGAAGCCATCACAGCCGACGACCTGCGCGCTGCGGAGGAACGGGACGGAGCAATACAAGAC
>NZ_JAWHPN010000118.1:0-465 GCF_032584215.1 Collinsella aerofaciens
TTGGTTTACGGGCCGCCTGTCCCGTTCTGCCGCACTTCTGGCCGGATGCTCCGGCGGAAACGGCAACACCAATGCAGCGGCGGATGGTGCGGAGTCCACTTCTCCGACCTTAACGGAGCCGGAAACTACGTCCCAGCAGGAGACGGCTGCTCCGGTGGATGTCAATGTGATGGCCCTCAAGGGGCCTACTGCCATGGGCATGGTGGAATTCATGAGCCAGGCAGACACGGGCGAACTCACCGACAACAACTATCACTTCAGCATCACCGCGGCCACCGATGAGGTCTCCGCCGCTCTGGCCCAAGGGACTACGGATCTTGCTGCGGTCCCGGCCAATCTGGCTTCCGTCCTCTATAACAACACCGAGGGCGGCGTGCAGGTGCTGGCCATCAACACCCTGGGTGTGCTTTACATTGTAGAGAGCGGCGATACCGTCCACTCTGTGGAGGATCTGCGGGGCAAGAC
>NZ_JAWHPN010000119.1:0-464 GCF_032584215.1 Collinsella aerofaciens
GTGCAGGCAGTAGTTTGGCGGTATAAGGCCGGTCTGCTCTCTGATCCTGTGGTCGCCTGCGCGGAAGAATTGATGTATGTTTTCAACAACCTCAAACACACCAACTACACCAGCATTGATGAGGAACTGGATGGCTGGTCTTTCCGCGACAGGGCCCAGTACACTCTCGACCTCGGTGCAGAGGGTGTTTGGGGTGATTGCGCAGTATATGAATACAAATATGCTGGTCCTGGCTCCAATTACCACCCCGCCAATGATGTTCAGGCTGTATTCGTTGGCGAACTCACCATCACCCGCGAGCAGTACGAGCTGACCGTAAAGAAGGTAGACTCCACCAACCCCAGCAAGGGCCTTTCCGGTGCTCGATTCCTCATCCAGTCCGCCAATGGCACCTACTCCAAGGAGGTTGTCACCGGGAGCGATGGAACCTATACGCTGTCGCCTTTGGATGCGGGCACTTATTC
>NZ_JAWHPN010000120.1:0-462 GCF_032584215.1 Collinsella aerofaciens
GATTACTACGCCGTGGAAACCGAGAGTGCCAAAGGCTTCAAGCTGGATGACACCCCCATCTATTTCACAGTGAAGGATGGAGAAACCACCCGTAAGACCGTGACCAATGCGCCCTTCTCCGGGATACTCATTCGCAAGGTTTCGTCTGCGGACGGAAGCGGTATTTCCGGCGTCCATTTCCTGTTGTATAACGCCCGGCATACCCCCATCGGGGAGTATGTGAGCGACCAGAGGGGCCATGTCTACATTGACGGCCTGACCGAGGGCGGCCGCTACTATCTCCGGGAGTTGGAGCACGAGGGCTATATCCCGGACACCGAACTGAAAACCGTCTATGTCAAGGCGGGGGAAGTGACTGAAATCGAATGGGAGAATACCCCCATCACCGGCCAGATCCAAATTATCAAGCGGTCCGCCGACTACAACCCCACCACCGGCCTGCCCGCCGGAACACTCCTGGAG
>NZ_JAWHPN010000121.1:0-462 GCF_032584215.1 Collinsella aerofaciens
ACATATTCCTGCCTTGCGGATCAGGAGCGCAGAAGTGAGACCTTCCAAAATACTGGGAAGACCTTGGGACAGGTGATCCGTTCTGTGATGGAGCCCTGTGGAGTTCGTGTGTCTATCCCAAAGGACATTCCGGTTGCCCAGATGCTCTCTCGGAACAATGAAACGGCTTGGGAGTTTACAGTACGGATCGCCAATGAGCAGGGCTTGTATGTGTATCCAGACAGCAAGGCGCTGGAGCCGCATATCAGCGTGGGCCTGGAGCCCTTCTCCACTTTTCCCTACAGCAGCTTTAAGCTGGAGTGCGAAGAGAAGGATTTGGTTGACTTTATGACTATGCGGGCCCGCATGGGCGGCGAAGCGTTGTCTTATCAAATGGCAAAGCAACAGGGTCTTTCTCCAGATTTGGAAATCGGTGTCGGCTGTGAATTGCAGGGTGAGTTGAGGAGCTATGCGGTTATAGGG
>NZ_JAWHPN010000122.1:0-461 GCF_032584215.1 Collinsella aerofaciens
CCCTCATGGCTCACCTCCCGGTGGTATTGCTTGGAAAGCGATTTCAGCGTGAGGAGGCTGCCGTCAGCATCCTCGATTTCGATGGTAGCCCCGCCATAGATGGCGTCCGTAAGCCCCCGCACGACTTCGGCATAGCCGCCGAATCGCAGTCCGGCTAATGTCGGGGAAGGATCTTCGCTCCAGATCACGGCATCTGCGTATGCGTTCAGCCGTATCCCTTTTTTGAGATCCTGATAGGTAACTTTCATGAGCCTTTTGGCTTCCATTCATGGACGTACTCCTTTCGTTTTTTGCACAAAAAAAGCCGCAGTCCCCTATGAAGTGGGTAACTGCGGTTTTTGTGTCGATGTTAGGTATTTAGGATGTGGACAAGTCTCCACAGGCCCCAAGGGACCCATGGGAGCAATCTCCGACCTGGCGAAATCTGGCCTAAATACAAATAGAGCATACCATATCAGAAT
>NZ_JAWHPN010000123.1:0-456 GCF_032584215.1 Collinsella aerofaciens
GCATTGCGGAACGGACCTTGATGGAAAGATCTCGGCTGTAATTTTCGTACATGAAATTGCGAAAGGCAATATCCATCCCGCCGGTTTTGCCCTCATACTGTTTGCTGTCATAGCCATCGTTGACCGCGATGACCCTGACCCCCAAAAAGGGGAAGATGTGCTCCAGATAGTCGCCCACATCCAGATAGTTTCTGCCAAATCGAGAAAGGTCTTTGACGATGATACACTTGACCTCACCGCGCCGTGCAGCTTCGATCATCGCCTGAAACTGCGGCCGGTCCGTGTTGGTACCTGTCAGCCCATCGTCGATGAACTCTCTGATTTGAACTTCAGAAAACTCTGGATTATGCTGAACATATTCTAAAATTACCTTCCGCTGGTTGCTAATAGACTGGCTTTGGTCGGCAAGGCCATGAGCACGGTTAAAGTCCTCCAGGGAAGTCCGCAGGTAAGCGG
>NZ_JAWHPN010000124.1:0-456 GCF_032584215.1 Collinsella aerofaciens
TTATCAACCTGTTCCGCGCCGGCATCACCGGCACCAACCAGTTTGAGCGGCTGATGTCCAAACAGGCCGATGAGGAGGCTCTGTTTGGGCGTCTGGACCTCTCCAGCTTGATCCCCGGCGGAGTGCCGGAGGAGGTGTTGGAGAAAGACCAGCACTATCAGGAGCTGCGCCGGAAGCTGGAGACAGAACTTCAGACCGGTGGGCCGAACAGCGCAAGTCAACTCGCGGACCTGACCGCGGAGATGGAACAGTACCGTAAGGCGCTCGCTGAGCTGCACAGCGGCGAGCCCCGGATCATCACCAAAGGAAAGCTGCCGGACAGCCATATTGTCTTTTTAGACGAGATTTTTAAGGCGTCCGACGGTATCCTCAACGCCCTCCTGACCGCGCTCAACGAGCGCCGGTACACCAATGAGGGCAAAACCAGCCACATCACAACGAACTCTTTCTTTACCG
>NZ_JAWHPN010000125.1:0-453 GCF_032584215.1 Collinsella aerofaciens
CAATACCAGGCCGCCCGGGCGCGCTGGCTCTCTTCTGATGACAGGCCGCAACCCGATCGCCAATAACAAACCGGAAAGGATGAATCTGATGGAGTTCAAAGATTTTCAATATCTGACGCACGGAGATCCGGTCACGTTCCTGCTTGCGTGGAACATGCTTCTGGAAAACGGCCGCGTCTCGCTTCGGGAACACGATGTATCCGATCTGGCCGCCGGCCTCCAAGTGAGGATGTCCAATTTTATGACGGAGGAAAAGACCCGCAGCGTGGCGGAAACCGCCAAAGGGCTCGCGGAGCTGGAGCCCAGCCTGATCCTTCACTTCCTTCAGCGCGCCAGCCACATCATCACGCTCCCCGGGGAGCCCCAGGAGGGACAATGCCCGGTTTGCGGCGGAGGGCTGAAGTACCAGACCCCCGTAGTAGACGGCCATGAGGTACGCAGACGCTACCGTTG
>NZ_JAWHPN010000126.1:0-453 GCF_032584215.1 Collinsella aerofaciens
TTCCTTAACAGCGTCACCACCCGCTGCTGCTGTGTACCAGCCGTCAAAGGCATAGCCAGAGCGGGTTGGCGTCGGCATATCACCGTAGGGCTGACCATAGGTAATCGTCTTGCTGGTGTCCGCCCCCTCCGGCAAAGTTCCGCCGTTAGGGTCAAAGGTCAGCCTATAGGTATTTGCCGTCCAATGGGCTGTCCATGTCTGCTCCTCAGTAAACTGGATAAGCGTGTCTTTCGTGACTTGCTGGCCGTCGGCATTATACCAGCCATCAAACGTATGGCCGGGCCGGGTCGGAACCGGCAGGTCTCCAATAGGCTGGTCATAGGTGCCAACCACGTAAGCCGGGGTCAGAGGGTTTCCGCCGGCAACATCCAGATTGATTCTTACTGTCTTGGCCTCCCAAGCCGCATACACAGTGGTATCCTCCACCAGCTTGCAGAGGTCGGTTCCCTGGAG
>NZ_JAWHPN010000127.1:0-450 GCF_032584215.1 Collinsella aerofaciens
CTCCAGCTCCTCCCGTTCCTGCTGCAACAAGCGCAGCATACCCGGAATGGCCTTGTAATACTGGGCTATGTGTTTCACGCTCTCAAACTGCATCGTCGCCTCCCGTTCCCGGCTTTCTGTTCGCCGTCTCCCTCTAACACCCTCAGTCCAGCGTTTTGCTGAAAATCGGCTCGTCAGCCTTGCTTTCGTCCACATCCACCGGCTCACCGAGAATTTCTGTCAGCCGTCTTGCCAGCATGGCGTACCCGAAGTAGTCCCCGCCCTTTGCCCACTCTCCAAACTCCCGGAACACAGCTTCCGTGGCTTTGATCGTCTCCTCCAGGCGCTCCCGGCCAAAGCCCAGCGCCTTGTGTGTGCCCAGTGCGTAGCACTTGACCACGATCTCCGCCGCTTCCCGCTGTTCTCCCAGCATGGCCCAGTCTCTTGCTTTTTTTGGTGGCTTCGTTATAG
>NZ_JAWHPN010000128.1:0-448 GCF_032584215.1 Collinsella aerofaciens
TGGATAAGCACCCTCGTTGTGGGGCTGTCCTTCAGCTTGCCGATAAAAAGCAGACTGCGGACTGCCGCCGTAATGTCGATAGACCCTAATCCCCGGTAGGTGCTTTGCGTTCCTGCGGCTTTGTTGAGGTGTCCGATCAGCACGATAGCGCACCCGGTAGCCTGTGCAATGTCTCCCAGACTGCGGAATATGGGACGGACTTCATTTGCCCGGTTCATGTCCACATCTGCGCCCAGAAACGCCTGTACCGGGTCAATGATAACCAGCTTTGCGTTGTTTTCCCGGATTGCCCTTGCGATGCGTTCATCGGCAAGGGTCAGTGGTGTGTCTCTATCGTCAATGACAAGCACTTTTTCAAGGTCTGCGTCTGCTTCCATCAGTCGGGGCTTGACCGTATCACCCAGACCGTCCTCGGCAGTCTGGTAAATGATATTGAACGGTTCAAGGG
>NZ_JAWHPN010000129.1:0-447 GCF_032584215.1 Collinsella aerofaciens
CCCTGTCAGGACTTATCCGTGGCATCCTGTACCCGCGCCGGACTGGCCGGCGCACGGTCCGGGCTGTTCCTGGAGCAGATCCGGGTGACAAAGGAGATGCGGGATGCGGATATACGACGAGGGCGGACAGGCAAGTCTGTTCGCCCCAGATGGTTCTGCTGGGAGAATGTCCCCGGCGTGTTCAGCAGCGGCTTCCCTAAAGGGGAGGACTTCCGGTTCGTCCTGGAACAGATCGCCGGAATTGCAGGCAATTCCATACCTTTCACTCGACCTCACCCCTGGGGCTGGCAACCTGCTGGGAAATTACGAGTGGGAGCTGCATTCTCCCTGGCGTGGAAGGTCTTCGACGCTCAATACTGGCCCGGCACCCCCCAGCGGAGACGCAGGGTGTTCCTTGTCGCTGATTTTGCAGGACAATCCGCCCCGAAAATACTATTTGACCAGGAG
>NZ_JAWHPN010000130.1:0-442 GCF_032584215.1 Collinsella aerofaciens
GTCTGGAGGAGTATACCACAAGCAGCACAACTACCGACAGCGAAGGTAACGAGGTGACGACCCATACCACCCATTTAGATCAATACCTGACCACCGAACCAGCCCTAGAATACATCACAGATCACAAGGATACTTTGTTATCCGCTGATCAAGTGGAACGGCTTGAGGCGTTGGGGGAGGTTGGCATCTACACCATGCGGCAGGAGCTTGCATCCCCCTTTGTCGGGATTGATTGGAGCTCTGGTCTAACAAGCCGGTTTGGCTGGAGAATCCATCCGATTAGTGGAGACCTCTCCTGCCACTATGCACTCGATATTGCCATGCCGGGCGGCACGCCTATCAACGCTTGTATGAGCGGCACCGCAGTTGTGCCAGGCTACCATGAAAGCTACGGAAATTATGTCAAAATCATGGGCAACAACGGTACCTATACCATTTATTC
>NZ_JAWHPN010000131.1:0-441 GCF_032584215.1 Collinsella aerofaciens
GCATGACATTGCGGTGGTCGCTCTTCTTGCAAACTCCAGGATTATAGGATAGAATATGATTGATAATCTCCAATTATCCTACGCGAAAATGATTCGAAATGGTTAGGTCAGTTTTTTCTTGGGGATGGCTTATGAACTTTGCTTATGTCAATGAAATTGTATCGCAGCTACTCTCTAATACCTTTTCTGTGTTTTGCGGTGCTGGAGCCAGTGCTGATATTACAAACAGCAAGTGGGAAGATATTTTCTGCGAGACAACCAGGAAATTTTATCACCGTAAACTGAGCGATGATATCTATTTTTTAGCGGACTTAGAAAAACACTACTACAACGCAGACCATTTCTATAAAGATATTGTAAGTGTCGTTTCCAACGGGAGCGGAAAAGAATCCGCGCACATCAATGGAATTATTAACTTGAATCTCAATCAAGTGTGGACCA
>NZ_JAWHPN010000132.1:0-441 GCF_032584215.1 Collinsella aerofaciens
GTTCTCTACGTTGATTTCTCCATCTCTTTTGACGATCCCCATCTGATAAAGCCTGCTGAGCAGTGGACCATCCATGGGACGGGCGGTGGAGGGCGTTCCTGCTGCTGTCATTTTGATCCATCCTTTCGTTGTAAAATGTGAAATGGGCAAAAAGAAAGGGCTGATGGCGGATGAAGCCATCATGCCCTAACTTCTTATGCGGATGATGTGTTCCTTCCTGACTGGAAGTAAAAATCAAGAGCTTTTTCTAGAATTTCAGAGATTTCTTTTTGAGACGCACCTTCCGAAAAATACTTCCCGCAGCTTCTGGGGAGGCGGACAGATACCAGGCCCCGATCTGGCTTTGCCGGTTTCTCGCAGGCCAGCAGTTCTAAAATACGCTGTTGATCCAGCTTTCCTTGTTCAAACTCTTCCCGGAGCAGCTTGGCCTTCCCCTTGGAC
>NZ_JAWHPN010000133.1:0-440 GCF_032584215.1 Collinsella aerofaciens
CCTTTTAAGCGACGAGTACAGCTTTATGCTGGAAAAGATGAAAATAATAAAAGAGGTCTATAAATATGCCGACCGCCTTTCAGCCTCCGTGGCGGAGGAATCCATTTACAATTTTATCCTGTTTTCCACCTATGGGGCGCTTGACCTGGAGACAGCTCACTTCCGAAAGTTCGAGCTGCTCAATTGGCTGGAGCGTGTAACCTGCTATTCTGTTTCCATCGGCCTTGGGAATGGGGAGACGGCGATTGATGCGCGCCATAACGCCTTCCGGGCCATGCTTAGAGCAAAAAATCACGAGCAAAATGCCGCATATGTCCTGATCAACGGGCAGGAGCCGATGGGTCCCTATCTCGGCGATACGGTACAGAAACAGCCGGAGGATCTTCCCGAAGAATTCCAACGGATCATGTCAAAAACCAATATCAGCAGCAATACCATAC
>NZ_JAWHPN010000134.1:0-439 GCF_032584215.1 Collinsella aerofaciens
GCTGCCCTGAGAAGCTGGTGGCCACCAGGAGAGGAGAGAGCAGCCGACGGTGCCCTCTTCCCCCTGGAGGTGGCTGGTAGCCGCCAGGGCGGCCCGGAGCAGCCAGGGGAATATGGAGGCCCATGTGGGAGCTGGTGACTGCCAGGGAAGGGGGAGAGCAGCCTATGCGCCCTCTTCCCCCTGGAGGTGGCTGGTAGCCGCTCGGCCGGCCCGGAGCAGCCAGGGGAATATGGAGGCCCATGTGGGAGCTGGTGGCCACCAGGAGAGGAGAGAGCAGCCAGCCGGGCGAAAGTGCTGCGTTTTCTCCCGATGGGCTCTGTCGGCCAAGAGAATAGCTAGGCTATGCGTTTCAAGAGCAAAATGAAGGAGACTTTCTTTAGAAAAGGGTGTAAGGATATGAGTATAGTTTTTGTTAGCGTAATATGTAGCATGTATACAA
>NZ_JAWHPN010000135.1:0-439 GCF_032584215.1 Collinsella aerofaciens
GTGTCCGGAGATGTTCCAAAAGCCGTCCTTATCCACATAGAAGCCCGGGATTCCTTCCAGGTCATGAAAATCAGACAGCATGCCGGCCAGCAGTCTCCGGGCGGACGTGCCGCTTGGGAGGCTGCGGTACATATTTTGACTGATACGCTCCTCTGACAAACCGCGGGAGAGCAGATCATTGTGATGCTTCGGAGAGAGCGTCAGATGGGAGAGCATATCATAGTAAACATCATGCCGCATGGCCAGGGGCTTTGGCTCCGGCTCGGGCGGTTTTTGTGACAGGGGCTGCTGAGGAAACCGGTAGATGCCTCCATCCTTGGATAACACCTCATGCGCCTGCCGATAAGAGGTCCCGTTCATTCTCGCGTACAGGGATACGCTGTTTCCGGAAGCCTCGCATAGATTACAGCGGTATTGATTTTTCCGTGTGTTGAGGGAG
>NZ_JAWHPN010000136.1:0-438 GCF_032584215.1 Collinsella aerofaciens
CGTTTATGTCTATGACAAGGACAAGCAGCTCGTTGGCCACCAGACCACCGGCGCGGACGGCCATTATAAGTTTGTCTTGCCGGAGGGCACCTATACAGTAGTCATTGAGAGGCCCTTTGTAAACGAGAGCACCGGAAACATTGAGGTAAACGATGATTCGGTGATCAATGGTACAGGAGATCCTGATATCACAGTGACCGGAGACAGCTATACGATTTCTGGTTATGTAACGGACGCTGAAGGAGCTCCGATTGAGGGAGCAACGGTGTACCTCTACAACGCAGAGACCAACGAGAGAATCGACGAAACCTCCACCGACAGCACAGGTTACTACGAGTTTTCCGGGCTGCCAGAGGGCCAATACTTTGTCCGTATCGTGCCCGGCATAGGCGATACGCATTGGGACACCAACGTAGATGTAAAGCCGGGGACGGGAAC
>NZ_JAWHPN010000137.1:0-437 GCF_032584215.1 Collinsella aerofaciens
ATTTTCTGCAAGCCGTCATAGACAGGCTTCAAGCTCTGGAAAGCAGCGGAGCTGTCATAGAGCTGCTTAATTGCTTTCATTCGGGCGGTCTGTTCGTCCAGCGTTTTCTTCAAGCTCTCTGTGGCAGCACTGTGTTCGCTGACACGGTGTTCCAAATCTTCAAGGGAATAAATGCCGTTTGCCCGGAGATAATTGAAAGTTTCGTTCATCTCCTTTAGGTTGCTGACCTTGCCTTTCTGCGAATAAGCCCCGGCTCTGCGGCTGGTGTAATAGGCGTTCAGCAGAGAAACAAGGTTTGGTGCCTGCGGCTTGGCAAGCTCCGCTTTTGCTTCGGCAATCCAATCAAACAGGAGAGCGATTTTCTTCTTGATGTCCCGGATAACGGCATTGGTCGCTCTGATCCAGCGGTTGAACTCGCCTTTCTCGGTGCGTATGCC
>NZ_JAWHPN010000138.1:0-437 GCF_032584215.1 Collinsella aerofaciens
CCGTCTGCTTTCGCGGCAGAGCAGGAAACGGTATCTGAGCCATATTCGATTGAATTTAATGACTCAACATTAGATGGAGCCACCAAAATTTCGGAGGAGACCTATGAAGAAAATGGTCGTTTAATTACAGTTACAAAGTATTGCACCGTCACTGGAGATATTATTACTGACACTTTTGAGAGAAGTTCAATGAGAACTTTTTCTAAAAATGGAACAGACACAGCAACCAGAACACGGGATATGCAAGACTATGGAAAAATCACTGTAACAGCAAGTTTTCAGTGGTACACAGACCCTGATGCGGGAGTTATTGGGGTCAGCTATGTCAGATGTACCGGTGTATCTACAAAACACACCGATGTACACCCCAATATAGTGACCAGCACATGGGATGAAATTCGCACATCCGAATATCAGGCCCGTCAACCACCATTCAC
>NZ_JAWHPN010000139.1:0-437 GCF_032584215.1 Collinsella aerofaciens
GCCCTGTCCGCCATCTCCAGTAGGACCAGGCAAGGCCGGCCAGAAGAACCGCTCCAAAGCCCGCGGCAAATTCCCAATAGTGCAGTCCCGTCCAGATATAGTCCTCCCCTGTGGCGGAAAAGCACAAGCTTCCAAAGGTTTCAGCCCCATTGATATAAAGTGTGCATCCGTCTTCGTCAGCACTGGATGACATCAGAGGAGACACTGCACTGCCGGACACAGAATCGGCGGAAAGCCGTAAAAGCAACGGTGCACCATACAACGTTTCCGATGGCGGATCAATGGAGAGAGTGGTCACCATACCCTCAGTCATTGCGGCTGCATCCAACGTCTGACTGGCCAACAGAGATTGATTCCGCAGATCATAAAGCTCCACCGTCACAATCCCTGCATTGGCACGCATATATGTAGTCCACTGGACAGATACCGTTTGGAAC
>NZ_JAWHPN010000140.1:0-436 GCF_032584215.1 Collinsella aerofaciens
GCGCCCCGCAGTCCGTAGCAGATCAAGGTCTGCTCCTCCTGCATGGCGTTGATGAACTCGTTCTGCTTCTTATTGTTCTCCAGCACCTTGTACACGGCCACGACCGCCGCCACCAATGCCCCCAGTGCGCTCAGCAGGCTTGCTGCCTTGATGATAAAGTCCGCGTCGATGTACATTCCCTCGTCCTCCTGCGTATCAGCCCATCCAATCGGTTCCGCCGATGGCCTCACGGTATGCCTTATCGGCTTCCGCGATCTCGTCCCGCCCGGTCTCCGTGTCGCCCAGTTCTGCCAGCCTCGTTGCCAGAACACGGATGGCTTTTGCCTGGATTTCTGTCACCGTCTCCAGTTCAGCGATGATCTGCAAATGGCTGCTCATTCTTTCGCCTCCGACCATCCGCTGACGCCGGGTTCCCACACATTCGCATCCACATCAC
>NZ_JAWHPN010000141.1:0-435 GCF_032584215.1 Collinsella aerofaciens
GGTATAACCTGGTGAATGGGAAACTGGAAATCAATACTGACGAGGCCCCGATTATCCGCCTCATATTCGATCGGTATCTGCAAGGCCATAGCATGGATGATATCGCGAAGGAAGTCACTGCATATGGGTTCCCAACACGGGACAAGAAGCCTTACTGGCAAGTGACCTCCGTCCGCTATGTTCTATGCAACGAAAAATACATTGGAGACTCTCACCTTCAGAAGACTTATATGACCGAGGCACTACCGCGCCAGCAGAAGCGGAACAGCGGCGAACATAAACAGTATATCTGGAAAGAAACCCATCCACCGATTATCAGCCAGGATATATTTGAGCGAGTACAGAAGCTCCTGGGCGTCAAGAGTTCCCGTATTCCTCCAAAGTCAAAGGATGTCTCGCCGTTTGCGCAGCACATCTTCTGCGGCTGACTCTTAA
>NZ_JAWHPN010000142.1:0-434 GCF_032584215.1 Collinsella aerofaciens
ACCGTAACCTGATTGCCCACCTCGTCGTAGGTGTATTCGGTCACATTTCCCTTGTGGTCAGTGGCCTTTTTGAGTTGTCTCAGCAGGTCCAATTCAAAGGTGTTGGTGCCGGTCCAGTCATCCATTTGGATCAGTTCGCCTACCTTGTTGTACTGGTAGGAGACCGCTTTACCCCCATTGTAATTGATGCTCTGCACCAAATCAAGGGCTGTGTAGGAATATTCTGTGACATAGCCGTCGGCATCAGTCTTAGACACCAAGTTTCCATTGCCGTCGTAGACGTACAGGGTGCTGTCGCCCAAGGCGTTGATCTCCTTGGTCACCAGGTTTCTGCCGTCATACTCGTACAGGGTGATCTCATGGCTGTCCACGTTATTGACTGTATCCATACGATGGAGATCCATGGAGATAAGCTGGTCATTCTTGTTATAGGT
>NZ_JAWHPN010000143.1:0-434 GCF_032584215.1 Collinsella aerofaciens
TTGTGGAGGCGCACACTTGTAGGTCGGGTCATTACCCCCGGGTCCCGGCCAGCCGGTGTCCCCGGCACTCTCCTGGCTGTTGCCGGTGGGCGCTCCGTCTGCGTAAAGCTCTACCGTTAAAGTCTCCGGCCGCAGGCCATCTACCTCTTCCCCATCCTCCCAGGTAGCGAAAGCGGATATCGTTGTGCTGCTGGGAACATAGGTCATTTCGATGGTCATTTCGGTTGTGGCCGCAGTGTAGTCTACCAGTGTACTGGTGACATGCGCCGAGTAGGCCACCTCTTTCTCCGCCGTGCTGTACTTGGGCAAGTCTGACCAAGTGTATGTCCACTTGTTGGCGTCGGACAGCACGACAGACTTTCCGGGCATCGGTACGTTATCGGCGTAGAGCTGCACCACCATGGAGGCGGGCCGCTTGCCGTCCTGGTTGTTGT
>NZ_JAWHPN010000144.1:0-433 GCF_032584215.1 Collinsella aerofaciens
GAGCGCAGACGATTTGGAAAAAAAGTGCGATAGTATATCAGACCTGATAGATTCGCTGGAGCAGAAAATTGGCCACTATAGGGAAGCAGAGGAATATCTGAGAGATTACCAAAAATATGAGACAGTTGCCCAGGCATACCAAAAGCAAAACCCGCTATTTAAGCGAGGCTTTAAGACAAAATACCAAAGTGAATTATCGAAACTTTATCAGGCTAAACAGTGGCTTGAACAGATGAAGATTAAAACAGACATACCGCCGGAGAAGGTTGAAGAGCTGATAAAGGAAAAAGAAAGGGAAGTGGGGCAGCTAAAGAATGAATTGGCGGAGGCACAGGAACGGATCAGAGCGTTACGCGCAGCGGAAAAAGTAATTGCCAGACTCCAAGAGCAGTCACGTATACACAACGGACGCAGGCGACGACCATACGCGGTG
>NZ_JAWHPN010000145.1:0-429 GCF_032584215.1 Collinsella aerofaciens
GCTTCTCTCCATAGCGCCTGTACTGGCCCACTTTGTAGGAGACCCCCGCCTGCCATTCCTCAAACAGATTTTTGTGTTCCCCGGCAGTCGTCCCGTCGATGCCGCCGGTCTCGGCCAGGGCGACAAAGGCGATCTCCGTCGCCGCCTTGGTTTCATCCAGCATCTTGGTACGGTCGATATAGCGGTAATGCTCGCTGATGGCATAGAAGTCGTACTTCGTCCCGTCCTCGTCCTCCGCCGTCAGATAGTGCCGGTCAATGCGGCACCGGTCGGTGATCGTGTTGTCGTCGTACTCCCGAACCGTGGTCAGGTACTCCCCCTCCTCCAGCTTCGGGCCGCCAATGACTTTCAGGTTTTCACGCATCACGCCGTCGATTTCAGCGGTTCCGTACACATATTCCATCTTGCCTGCTCCTTTCTCGTATGCTC
>NZ_JAWHPN010000146.1:0-429 GCF_032584215.1 Collinsella aerofaciens
CTAGCGTAAGATTGTTATAAAAGTCTTTGCCATATTTGTTAAATGATATGGGCGCACTTCTGTGCTGTAAAAACCTCAACCACACCCCTTCAGCACTTCTCAAAACCTTTTTTCTCAACTGCTTCACCAGTTTCAATGTTCTGCTCCCGGGGAGTGCAGTCTCCAAAATGAATCACATTCACATCAGGCCGCCAATCGTTTGCATTTAGAACTGGCTGTGCCTCTGGGCCAAAGAGTACTCCATGACCGCCCCCGGCCTCCGCCACATTAAGCGGGTGATTCATAGAGCCATAGCTGCATTTGGCAGATATAAAGGGTTAGAAAAATGGATGGTCAGGCGGAATATGTTGGGACCCTGACATCTTTACCTCACCTCCAAAGTTGTTAATTCGACACAATAGGGGGTTGCATATATACAACATCCACACC
>NZ_JAWHPN010000147.1:0-405 GCF_032584215.1 Collinsella aerofaciens
TGGCGCCGATCCCGGCGCCCGGCATGGTCGTCACCGACGGCGGGAGCGGGTTCGCCAAGGCCGTGCGCGAGACCTGGCCGCGCACCAGGGTCCAGAGGTGCACCTTCCACGCCTTCTCGCAGGTCAAGCGCTACACGACGACGCGGCCGAAGCTCCAGGCGGGGCGCGAGCTCTACCTCATCGCGCGCGACCTCATGGGCATCGAGACGCTGCACCAGGCCGAGCTCTGGGCCGGGCGCTACCTCGACTGGTGCGGGTTCTGGGCCGACTTCCTGGGATGTTAGCGTCAATCTATTTTTCACCAGTTTCGCTAAACAGGCGCGCCGTTCGCGCAAAGGCGGTTTCACCGGTTGCGCTAACGTATTTTCACCGATTCCGGTCACGGCTTGACGGGGCCGTCCCTCG
>NZ_JAWHPN010000148.1:0-385 GCF_032584215.1 Collinsella aerofaciens
ACGGCGTCCGCTACCACCACGTCTCCACCGACGAGGTCTACGGCGACCTGGCGCTCGACGACCCGGCCAAGTTCACCGAGGAGACGCCGTACCACCCGTCGAGCCCCTACAGCTCGACCAAGGCCAGCTCCGACATGCTCGTGCGCGCCTGGACCCGCACCTACGGGCTGCGAACCACCATCTCCAACTGCTCCAACAACTACGGCCCCTACCAGCACGTGGAGAAGTTCATCCCCAGGCAGATCACCAACATCGTCGACGGCGTGCGCCCCAAGCTCTACGGCCGCGGCGAGAACGTGCGCGACTGGATCCACACCGAGGACCACTCCTCGGCCGTCTGGGACATCCTCACCAAGGGCCGCACGGGGGAGACCTACCTCATCGG
>NZ_JAWHPN010000149.1:0-353 GCF_032584215.1 Collinsella aerofaciens
CGAGGGACGGCCCCGTCAAGCCGTGACCGGAATCGGTGAAAATACGTTAGCGCAACCGGTGAAACCGCCTTTGCGCGAACGGCGCGCCTGTTTAGCGAAACTGGTGAAAAATAGATTGACGCTAACACCCGGGCCGCGGCGGGCGGAGAGGGGTACCTCGAGCTCGAGTGGGCGCCGGGCACCTGCCAGGTCGATTTCGGGAACTTCCGCGCCGCAGTCGGCGGGAGCCCCTCGACCTCAAGCTGCTGGTCGCGACGCTCCCGCACTCGAACGACCGGCAATGCGTCGCCCTCATGTCGCAGAGGTCGGAGTGCCTGTGCGCCGGGCTGCTCGAGATCTTCCGCCGTTGGGGC
>NZ_JAWHPN010000150.1:0-352 GCF_032584215.1 Collinsella aerofaciens
TTGGCGCCGTGCCGTCTGTTCCATGTTTTCGCCCCCTCTTTTGGTTTTGCGATGCACGCAAATGCAGGGGCGTTTAGAACAGGCTTCTCGCTCGCAGCTAGGCGCAGTCGCAAAAGTACAGGTTTTTATAGAGGGGTATGGAGATGCACCTACTAGCAGTATATTTTGCGCAATCTGGGCAAACGCTGATTAATTGCTCGTATAATGTCATCTGTCGAAAGATACAAAAACCTGTACCTTTTTGTGCAATCAGAACCACCCTTAAAAAGGGTGGTTTGCTCTTAGGGTATAACCCACGGGCCCCGGGCTCGCGTCTAAAGGCGCGGGCCCGGACTTCGTCCAGGCCTAGTGC
>NZ_JAWHPN010000151.1:0-348 GCF_032584215.1 Collinsella aerofaciens
CTCGGGGCCCCGAGGAAGCAGCGCCACACCGCCAGGCGGATCTACGACAGGCTCGTCGCCGAGCGCGGCTACGCCGGCTCGTACTCCACCGTGCAGAGGTTCGTCCGCGAGCTCAGGCATGCCCGGGCCGCGGCGGGCGGAGAGGGGTACCTCGAGCTCGAGTGGGCGCCGGGCACCTGCCAGGTCGATTTCGGGAACTTCCGCGCCGCAGTCGGCGGGAGGCCCCTCGACCTCAAGCTGCTGGTCGCGACGCTCCCGCACTCGAACGACCGGCAATGCGTCGCCCTCATGTCGCAGAGGTCGGAGTGCCTGTGCGCCGGGCTGCTCGAGATCTTCCGCCGTTGGGGC
>NZ_JAWHPN010000152.1:0-330 GCF_032584215.1 Collinsella aerofaciens
CCGCTTCGCGGGCGAGAGGCGACCGCGCAAGGCGGTCGCCTAAAAGCAGAGTATAGAGCACTCGGCTGGTTAGCCGAAGAGGAAGCCGGGGCGGGGGCGAACCCAGACGTTCGCCGCCGAGGTGTAGGTGGCAGAGCCGTAGTAGTTGACGTAGCACACGTAGGACGAGGAGCCACCCATGACGGAACGCAGCCACCAATTGTACCGAGTTCCGTTGATTCGGTGCGCGGTGTCCCTGAACAGGTCCCACTGGCAGTCAAAGCCGACGCTGTAGCCCTTGGTGCCCCACACCGGGCAGCCGTACACCTCCATCTCGGACAGCGAGAACAC
>NZ_JAWHPN010000153.1:0-284 GCF_032584215.1 Collinsella aerofaciens
GGGACGGCCCCGTCAAGCCGTGACCGGAATCGGTGAAAATACGTTAGCGCAACCGGTGAAACCGCCTTTGCGCGAACGGCGCGCCTGTTTAGCGAAACTGGTGAAAAATAGATTGACGCTAACATCCTCCAGGGACGCCTCGATCGCGAGCTCCATATCGAGCGCCGCGTCGCGCGCCGCCGCCCACAGGTCCGCCAGCGCGCCGAGCGCGGCGCCCAGCGCGCCCTCGGCGCGCACGGAGGGGAGCTCCTCCATCAGCCTCGGCCCCGCCATCCCGCGGAACC
>NZ_JAWHPN010000154.1:0-267 GCF_032584215.1 Collinsella aerofaciens
CGGGGATGGGGCAGGCCCCGCATATCGCCGCGAACGACGCCTCGGAGCGCAGCCTGCCCGGGTTGTCCCCGGCCGCGACCGCGAGCTTGGCCGCGCTCACGGGCCCGCACCCGTACATCGCCAGCAGCGCGGGGCAGTTCTCCTCTGTTAGCGCTAATCTAAAAATGACCACTTTCGCAAACGTATCTCGCCGAATGCGCTAATGCGCTTTCGCCGACCCCGCTAACGTACTTTCACCAACTGCGCTAACGGAACTATGCTCCGATC
>NZ_JAWHPN010000155.1:0-264 GCF_032584215.1 Collinsella aerofaciens
CCGCATGGCGCATAGGAAAGATGACTCGGGGGCATCCTCGTGCCCGGACCGCGCATGAGCGCATGTCCCGCGGGCCGCGAGGTGCGGTTCCGGAAGAGCTCGGGCGATTAGTGCGGCTCGGCTGAGGACGTCGCCGCCCTTGCACCTGCCGTCTATCGACCAGGTAGTCTACCTGGGCCCTTACCGGAAGGAGAACTAATCCCTGGAACGGCTTCCCGCTTAGATGCCTTCAGCGGTTATCCGCGCCGCACGCGGCTACCCGGC
>NZ_JAWHPN010000156.1:0-259 GCF_032584215.1 Collinsella aerofaciens
TCGCGTCGCTGGGGATGCCCGTGCGCGAGGCGCTCTCCCCGGCGGGGACGCAGAGGAGGCGCCCGGGGCAGGGAAAGTGCGACGAGGCGGACGCGGAGAGGGCCGCCCGCGCGGCGATGTCCGGCTCAAGGCTGTTAGCGTCAATCTATTTTTCACCAGTTTCGCTAAACAGGCGCGCCGTTCGCGCAAAGGCGGTTTCACCGGTTGCGCTAACGTATTTTCACCGATTCCGGTCACGGCTTGACGGGGCCGTCCCTCG
>NZ_JAWHPN010000157.1:0-257 GCF_032584215.1 Collinsella aerofaciens
TACCCGATCGGAGCATAGTTCCGTTAGCGCAGTTGGTGAAAGTACGTTAGCGGGGTCGGCGAAAGCGCATTAGCGCATTCGGCGAGATACGTTTGCGAAAGTGGTCATTTTTAGATTAGCGCTAACAAAGGCTCGGGACCCCCAAGAGCCAGGACGGGTGGGTCGACGGGGTGCGCTGCATGCTCGCGGCGCGCTCCGGGGCGGTGAAGGCGCGGACCTCGGCGATCAACACCGCGAGGTCCCTGCTCACCACCGCG
>NZ_JAWHPN010000158.1:0-256 GCF_032584215.1 Collinsella aerofaciens
GCTGACCCCGCAGTACTCTCGGCGCGATGGGGCTTAGCTTCCGGGTTCGGAACGGGACCGGGCGTGCCCCCCATGCTCTGGCCGCTGACCGGTGGGCGGCGCCCACCGTTACGGTGTCCGGGTGTCTCTCTCACGTGCCCTGGGGGCCGCATGGCGCATAGGAAAGATGACTCGGGGGCATCCTCGTGCCCGGACCGCGCATGAGCGCATGTCCCGCGGGCCGCGAGGTGCGGTTCCGGAAGAGCTCGGGCGATTA
>NZ_JAWHPN010000159.1:0-256 GCF_032584215.1 Collinsella aerofaciens
GCGAGCAACTCGTCCGGTCTCGGGCGCATCGCCCCTTGCCGGATTCAGATTCGACAAGGGGCGACCATTGTGCAATCGCAAGAAGATGACGGGGCGGAATGTCAATCCTGGTCTAACAGAGCCTTTTGTTGTTAGCGTCAATCTATTTTTCACCAGTTTCGCTAAACAGGCGCGCCGTTCGCGCAAAGGCGGTTTCACCGGTTGCGCTAACGTATTTTCACCGATTCCGGTCACGGCTTGACGGGGCCGTCCCTCG
>NZ_JAWHPN010000160.1:0-255 GCF_032584215.1 Collinsella aerofaciens
AACCGGGAACCAGCGCAGGCGTGCACCTTGAGAACCGGATACTGCGAGGATGGACACTTCAAGTGTCGCATCCGGGCAGACATCGAACCATTTGAAATGGTCTAACTTGGATTTGTTTTTCGCAAGGTCGCCGAGAGGCGGCCCCGAGAAATTCCTTTTCCTATACTAGAACCATATGAATCGAACGGAACCGATCAGCTAATAGTTGTGAGGACCGGACGGGCTCGAAGCCCAGATATTTTGGACGGAGAGTTC
>NZ_JAWHPN010000161.1:0-255 GCF_032584215.1 Collinsella aerofaciens
ACGAGGCCACACGCCCCAAGGTCAAGTTTGAAGACGTTGCCGGCGTGGACGAGGCAGTCGAGGAGCTCGAGGAGATCCGTGACTTTTTGAGCGATCCGGATCGCTATCGCAAGCTGGGCGCCAAGATCCCGCGTGGCGTGTTGCTGGTTGGCCCTCCGGGCACCGGTAAAACGCTGCTGGCCAAGGCCGTTGCCGGCGAGGCGGGCGTGCCGTTCTTTAGCATCTCGGGTTCCGACTTTGTCGAGATGTTCGTAG
>NZ_JAWHPN010000162.1:0-254 GCF_032584215.1 Collinsella aerofaciens
CTCGGGGCCCCGAGGAAGCAGCGCCACACCGCCAGGCGGATCTACGACAGGCTCGTCGCCGAGCGCGGCTACGCCGGCTCGTACTCCACCGTGCAGAGGTTCGTCCGCGAGCTCAGGCATGCCCGGGTGTTAGCGCTAATCTAAAAATGACCACTTTCGCAAACGTATCTCGCCGAATGCGCTAATGCGCTTTCGCCGACCCCGCTAACGTACTTTCACCAACTGCGCTAACGGAACTATGCTCCGATCGGGTA
>NZ_JAWHPN010000163.1:0-254 GCF_032584215.1 Collinsella aerofaciens
CCGGCGCGCCACGGGTCAAGATGCACTAGGCCTGGACGAAGTCCGGGCCCGCGCCTTTAGACGCGAGCCCGGGGCCCGTGGGTTATACCCTAAGAGCAAACCACCCTTTTTAAGGGTGGTTCTGATTAGGCTCTGTTAGACCAGGATTGACATACATGTGTCCCCACGGTGCCATATCGTTGACCCCATAGACCGCGATGATGGGGGCAGCATGAACGCCGAAGACCTGGTCCTCAACTTCAAGAAGGGCATGG
>NZ_JAWHPN010000164.1:0-253 GCF_032584215.1 Collinsella aerofaciens
CCGGCCACGACACGGCCGACCAGTCGTAGCCGTCGAAGGTCTTGGGCGCCGGCAGCGCGCAGCGCCTGAGCAGCGTCGCGCGCTTCGAGGCCTCGCGGCTGGACCTCTCCGCCTCGAGGTAGCCCGCTGTTAGCGCTAATCTAAAAATGACCACTTTCGCAAACGTATCTCGCCGAATGCGCTAATGCGCTTTCGCCGACCCCGCTAACGTACTTTCACCAACTGCGCTAACGGAACTATGCTCCGATCGGGT
>NZ_JAWHPN010000165.1:0-253 GCF_032584215.1 Collinsella aerofaciens
ATTTCCCCGGACAGGACCACCTTTGCCGCCGAGACCTTGAACTGCCTGTCGTATCGCTTTCTTCTTTGGGTCATCTTGAACACCTTTCGCTCTTAACTAGGTGTCCAATTCATCATACCCACTCCACTTTCTTTATGCGCGTTGATTTGAGGGTGAAGCATGATATCGAGGCCAGGAAGGCGGCCATAGGGCTCTTCGAGCTCGGGCACGGGTATAAATCTGCCGCGATTGCCCTTTCGCTTCCCGCGGAAGC
>NZ_JAWHPN010000166.1:0-253 GCF_032584215.1 Collinsella aerofaciens
GAGGGACGGCCCCGTCAAGCCGTGACCGGAATCGGTGAAAATACGTTAGCGCAACCGGTGAAACCGCCTTTGCGCGAACGGCGCGCCTGTTTAGCGAAACTGGTGAAAAATAGATTGACGCTAACAAAGACCGAGGCGATGGCGGCGTTCGGCATAATGTCGATGTCGCCGCTCAAGAAGTGGTGCGCGCTATACCGCCGGGGCGGCGCGGAGGCCCTGCGCCCGAGGCCCAAGGGCCGGCCGAGCGGTTCCA
>NZ_JAWHPN010000167.1:0-253 GCF_032584215.1 Collinsella aerofaciens
ACCCGATCGGAGCATAGTTCCGTTAGCGCAGTTGGTGAAAGTACGTTAGCGGGGTCGGCGAAAGCGCATTAGCGCATTCGGCGAGATACGTTTGCGAAAGTGGTCATTTTTAGATTAGCGCTAACAGTCTTCGTCATGCCGCCGTCGACGACGGCGGAGGCGGCGGCGACCTTCTGCTCGTATGTGTACCTGCCCTGCTTTCCGTCCATGCGCAGCAGCACCTCGCTCCCGAATGCGCGGTATATCTCCTGCC
>NZ_JAWHPN010000168.1:0-253 GCF_032584215.1 Collinsella aerofaciens
ACCCGATCGGAGCATAGTTCCGTTAGCGCAGTTGGTGAAAGTACGTTAGCGGGGTCGGCGAAAGCGCATTAGCGCATTCGGCGAGATACGTTTGCGAAAGTGGTCATTTTTAGATTAGCGCTAACACGGCGCTCGACATGGAGCGCGCGATCGAGGCGTCCCTGGAGGAGAACTGCCCCGCCCTGCTGGCGATGTACGGGTGCGGGCCCGTGAGCGCGGCCAAGCTCGCGGTCGCGGCCGGGGACAACCCGGG
>NZ_JAWHPN010000169.1:0-253 GCF_032584215.1 Collinsella aerofaciens
ACCCGATCGGAGCATAGTTCCGTTAGCGCAGTTGGTGAAAGTACGTTAGCGGGGTCGGCGAAAGCGCATTAGCGCATTCGGCGAGATA
Organism: Collinsella aerofaciens; assembly: GCF_032584215.1. Lineage (GTDB taxonomy): Bacteria > Actinomycetota > Coriobacteriia > Coriobacteriales > Coriobacteriaceae > Collinsella. The sequence continues at coordinate 89 of NZ_JAWHPN010000169.1, forward strand.
CGTTTGCGAAAGTGGTCATTTTTAGATTAGCGCTAACATGAAGGCGCGGACCTCGGCGATCAACACCGCGAGGTCCCTGCTCACCACCGCGCCGGAGGGGCTCAGGTCGAGGTTCCGCGGGATGGCGGGGCCGAGGCTGATGGAGGAGCTCCCCTCCGTGCGCGC
>NZ_JAWHPN010000170.1:0-253 GCF_032584215.1 Collinsella aerofaciens
GAGGGACGGCCCCGTCAAGCCGTGACCGGAATCGGTGAAAATACGTTAGCGCAACCGGTGAAACCGCCTTTGCGCGAACGGCGCGCCTGTTTAGCGAAACTGGTGAAAAATAGATTGACGCTAACACTTCACCGCCCCGGAGCGCGCCGCGAGCATGCAGCGCACCCCGTCGACCCACCCGTCCTGGCTCTTGGGGGTCCCGAGCTTCGAGCCGGACATCGCCGCGCGGGCGGCCCTCTCCGCGTCCGCCTCG
>NZ_JAWHPN010000171.1:0-251 GCF_032584215.1 Collinsella aerofaciens
CCCCATCGCGCCGAGAGTACTGCGGGGTCAGCCCGTGGGAGGCCAGGGCGCCGCTGACCGGTGGACGGCACCGAGCCGTCGGATGACATGGAGAAGGGGGGAGGCCTCGCGGCCTCCCCCTTTTTTTCAAGACTTTAGTCCGCTGGCCGCGCAGCGGCCAGCTTTAAACCACCCGCTACGCGGGTGGAGACAAACGGCTTTACAAAGCCACCCCTCCGACCGATATTGACGATTGTTCAGGCCGTCAAGAA
>NZ_JAWHPN010000172.1:0-250 GCF_032584215.1 Collinsella aerofaciens
CGATGGCCGCTAGCGAGGAGCTGGCCCGCAGGGTCGTGGAGGCCGGGCGGTCATGTTCGCTCACCACCGCCGTCCTGGAGGAGTGGTCGAGGCTCGGCACCCCGAAACAGGTGGAGTACCTGGCGGGTGTTAGCGTCAATCTATTTTTCACCAGTTTCGCTAAACAGGCGCGCCGTTCGCGCAAAGGCGGTTTCACCGGTTGCGCTAACGTATTTTCACCGATTCCGGTCACGGCTTGACGGGGCCGTCC
>NZ_JAWHPN010000173.1:0-249 GCF_032584215.1 Collinsella aerofaciens
CCGGCCACGACACGGCCGACCAGTCGTAGCCGTCGAAGGTCTTGGGCGCCGGCAGCGCGCAGCGCCTGAGCAGCGTCGCGCGCTTCGAGGCCTCGCGGCTGGACCTCTCCGCCTCGAGGTAGCCCGCCAGGTACTCCACCTGTTTCGGGGTGCCGAGCCTCGACCACTCCTCCAGGACGGCGGTGGTGAGCGAACATGACCGCCCGGCCTCCACGACCCTGCGGGCCAGCTCCTCGCTAGCGGCCATCG
>NZ_JAWHPN010000174.1:0-247 GCF_032584215.1 Collinsella aerofaciens
AGTTTGCCGTGCCGGACCTAGATATCTATCTGCGAGAGAATGCTGCGGAGATTCTCGAGCGGTTCTAAATCGAGGCATGAATAGCCGCCGGTTAACTGCCTTTGTCGACTTGGCTCGCGTCCCCCCCAATCTAGTAGACTTTAAACCGTTGCTAGATTAGGGGGATTTTCAATGAAACGCTCCATGAAACTGGTTTCTGCGAGGACCTCGTGCTGGTGGGGGACGTCAGCACCGGCAAGACGCACAT
>NZ_JAWHPN010000175.1:0-244 GCF_032584215.1 Collinsella aerofaciens
GGTTCCGCGGGATGGCGGGGCCGAGGCTGATGGAGGAGCTCCCCTCCGTGCGCGCCGAGGGCGCGCTGGGCGCCGCGCTCGGCGCGCTGGCGGACCTGTGGGCGGCGGCGCGCGACGCGGCGCTCGACATGGAGCGCGCGATCGAGGCGTCCCTGGAGGAGAACTGCCCCGCCCTGCTGGCGATGTACGGGTGCGGGCCCGTGAGCGCGGCCAAGCTCGCGGTCGCGGCCGGGGACAACCCGGG